>JAFVWM010000043.1 GCA_017501665.1 Alphaproteobacteria bacterium
CCACCCGATTGCTATGAACGAAGGTCTTCGTTTTGCTATTCGTGAAGGTGGTCACACTGTTGGCGCCGGTGTTGTTTCTAAAATCTTGAAGTAAGATTTAAGACAATAAACCGAATATAAATTCAGCCCCGTTTCTTTTTTTAAGAAACGGGGCAATTTTTTGTTGCATATAAATATTCGATATGCTATCTTCTGCGCTCGTCTTATATTTTTTTAATATTATTGTTTAACGAAAAAAACTATTATTATGGTAAAAGAAAGAATTATTCTTGAACTCATGAAAGAGTTAGGAATCAAAACAAACGATTTAATTTTAGCAGAACCGGCCTTAAACGAAAATGGAGAATTAGCCTTAGAAGTTTTTCTTAAAGGAGGCGGAAGAACAAGAAATTTGAATTTTTTCGATGAAAACCCTGATACAAAACCGGAAGGTGTTATTATCGACAAAGAAATCTACCCTTTCATATTGGGCGACTTCTACGCCTCACTGGGAAGTGGAGGAACATTCAAACTCTATGATCTTATCGAAAGAGGGTTTATTCTACCAAGCGAGCAACAATTAAACAAGCTTGCAAAGCATTACACCGAATACAAAGCAATTGCTCGTCTTTTAGGTGTTGGTTACTATTCAAAATGTGCTGTCCGTCAAGCACAAAATCGACAGGGAGAAATCAGGTATTATGATTTTGAAAAAAAAATGTATACAACCCAAACATCAGCAACACCATTCTTCCTTGTAAAAAAATTTTTATGATCCAAAAAGTCTAAAGCCCCGTTTTTTAACAGGGCTTTTGCTTTTACTTATTAGGAATATACAAAAAAATTTTAAGTTTCTTAAATGCAATTGATGATGTAATTTCTTCAACAGCTTTCAATTTCGGTATTTCAAAAATTTCCGAAATAATTAAAGAATCTTTTGTTAGCTCTCTATTTAATTTATCACCTAATCTATCACTTATCCCAGGTGTTATATAACATAAAACCAACCTATATTCAGATAAATCAACATCAAAAAAATTTTTCTTATAAATAACAATATTAGGAATATAAAAAGTTTTTACCTTTGCAATCGTATATGCAATCCAATCATACTCATAACCGACAAATTTGCTTTCTTTAAATTCTTTAGCCAACGGTATCAGCAAACTCCCCGATCCGCATCCCAAATCGGTAACCTTAATTCCATTATTTTCCCGCAAAAATTTTTTTGCTGTTTCCAATATTTCTTTTTTTATTTTGCCCAACGAGGTTATAAAAGGAGGTTCTTTACCCTTACATCTTATAAAATCCACTATCAGTTTAATGAAATAAGCTAAGGCTAAAACATATAAAAACACAGAAAAATAAAAAAACATTTCAACCTCTTAAAACCATTTTGGCGCCAGCGAGAGGACTACTCTGCGCTTTGCTTGAGTTGCACAGGCGCAATTTTTGCTTATCATAAGCAAAACCGGCGATACGCCCGTCTCGCCTATTGCTGGTAGTCAAACCTCCTTTACCGGAGGTTCTCGTCCTGCTGTCGATTCAAAAACATTTACAAATGTTTTTGGCGCCAGCGAGAGGACTCGAACCTCCTACCCACAGTTTAGGAAACTGTTGCTCTATCCTGATGAGCTACGCCGGCACCATACCAAAATTTATAGCCATTTTATTTGGTTTTGGCAAGAGCTAATTTTTCTAAAAAAGCTATTTGTATTTCGGATAATTTTTCGACCGATTCCACTTCAACATATTCTTCAGAAGCGTGCATTCCATCACCACTTCCCGAATGCATAATAACCGTTGATCCTCGAATAGCAAATTCTCTGGCATCTGTTGCACCACCCTCATATTCAAATTTTATCTTTTTATTCAATATTTTTTCTGCCAATTTTTTATATTCTAAAATTTGCGGATTTTTTTCACTCATAACTACCGGCGTACTTGACGAAACAATCTCAAAATCAACCCCTTTTACCATGCATTTTTTCAAGTTTTTTATTAAATCTTCAACCGAGCTTGTTTCAATTAATCTGAAATCGCACAAAGCCTCGCAACAATCAGAAATAATATTAGCTACCTTTCCACCTTCTATTTTTGCAAAATGAAGAGTATCAACCCATTTGTTTCTTGGTTTTTTACCTTCCAAATCATACGCCGGATAAATTTTTCTGATATTAGAAATAACCTTAAACATTAATTCATTGGCATCTATACCCTCCCAAGGTCTTGAACCGTGAGCTTCTTTACCTTTCGCCTTAATTTTTACAAAAACCGGATTCTTGCATTTGGCAATAATTTTTGTAATATCTCCACCGACATCATTATCCAAAACAACCTCTGCCTTTATTTTAGCATATTTTTCCAAAAAAGCCTTGGTTCCTTTAGAACCTTTTTCTTCATCTGACGATAAAATAACCCCAAAATTTAAAGGTAATTTATTTTCTATTACATACTGCATGGAATTAAGTGCCACCGCAGCAAAAGATTTCATATCTAAAGATCCCCTACCATACATTTTACCGTCTTTGATATAAGGCTTAAACATTTTATCATCGGCCGGCACAACATCTATATGTCCTAAAACCAAAGCGTCAAAATCCAATGAATTGTGATTGCGTATCATAATAACCGGAGCAATACCTTTTTTTTCGAATATATCAACTTTTGCACCTATTAACGACATCATATTTTTGATGTAATCAAAGGTTTTTTTTATCTCTTCATTATTTCCTGTTTCGCTTCTGAAACATATAAGTTCTTTCGCCACTTCCAAAACTTTCATTTTTTTTTACTCCTTTTTACTTTTTATTCACATAATAATGCGATAGTAAGTTAAAAAGGTATAAAAAAGATTTAAAAGGAAGAGTATTATGAAAAGAATTTTATTTGTTGTACTTCTTTGTATGATTGGTGTCTTTGTAGCTGTTGCTAAAGAAAAAAATTCAACAGTAAACTCCAAAGATTCTCTTCCTCGTTTTGTATCCTTACGTGATGAAACTGTAAACGCCCGCTCGGGTCCGGGAACAAAGTATCCGATAGAATGGGTTTATAAACAAAAATCCGCGCCCGTAGAAGTTATAGCCGAATATGAAAGTTGGCGTCGTATTCGCGATTGGCAAGGTAGTGAAAGTTGGGTGAAATCTCAACTGTTAACGCGTAAACGTTTTGTCAAAGTAATAACCCCCGGTGAAAACAATCTTTACGCAAAAGATAACTACAAATCTAAAATAATTGCACGAATTGAAGATGGTGTTGTTGGCGAAATAAAAAAATGTCCGGCTGATAATAGTTTTTGTTTGGTTGCTTTCGGAAGTTATGAAGGTTGGATTTCTCGCCAAAACATTTATGGTGTATATGACAAAGAAATTATTGATTAACCGACAAAATCAAACATATCTTTGGGTAAATCGTTTATCAAAACAAACGTTATGAGCATCCAAATAAAGGCATACACCAATAATGTTTCAGATAGTACTTTATTTTTGAGCATCTCGACTTTTTTTGCAGCTTTTTTTAACATTTGTTTTATACCAAGCATCGCAAAAATTATTATCAAACCTTGAAAACCTAAACTTATATCTCTGATAATATCTTTTACCGGATTGATAAGCTTTAGCAAACAAGCAAAAAACAATACATAAGCAACCATACAAACAAAAAAGATACGTTGCATTTTTACATTATGAATATGCTTTTTTTCTTTTTTTGCTTGTATTTTTTCCGGAGACAATTCGCTTATTTCAATTCCTCTTATTTTTTCCGGTATTTGTTTTTGTTGCTTTATATTGCTTAAATCTTTGTAAAATTTACTTTCAACCGAACACAAACCACACCCTTTAGATGTAAAATAAACATGATCTTTGTTTGCTTTACATTGTTTCAAATTATGCATTAGTTTCCACAAATGCTCCTGCCATTCATACGCACTGGGGCGTTGGCAATCTTTTGTAAAAGCTCTTTCAAAAAGTTCTAATGTTTCCTTATTAAAATACTCATGAATACTGTATGGATGAGGATATTGGTACTTATCCGGCCACAAACCATATGCATAATGATATTTTTCTATTCTGGTTTGAATTGTAAGCATTTCATCTTCACTATTTTTCGGAGCTCCCGAAAAAGGATGGATTCCGTTATTTAAAAGCCTGAATATAATTACCGCCAAAGCAAATTTATCTTGTTCTTCACCCATTTCCTCACAAGATAGCTCCATTCCTTCGGGATATATATATTCTTCACTTACAAACTCCGCCGGATATCTGTTTCTTTCGCCTCTAATTGAAAAACCGTCACAATCAACCACTGCAACCAACATATTTTCTTTATAAACATATAAGTTTGACGGTTTCAAATCAATTATATAATGTCCGCATTTATGCAACTCTGTGACCATCAAAGCAACATTATAAGCAGCATAAATTCTATAAGCATATTTTTCGGAAAGATTAAGCTTTTTTCTGACCGCTTTTTGCATTAAATGATCTAACGAAACCGCTTTATTCATATCAATTAACGGCATCATATATCCGACACAAAAGCCTTTTTCGTCATCCAACAATGCCTCGGGCCAAGCAATCTGAATATAATCAACCCCATTGGCTTTTACCGGATCAAATTTAGGCTTATTCAACAACATTGCCTGCAATTTTTGCCTATTGGTGGCTGATTTTGACGTATTATGAAAAATCTTAACAACAGATTCCGGTCGCCCCTCAACCTCATATATCTTTCCGGAAGCGCCTCCTCTGTTAATCATTTTACCGAGAGTTATCTTTCCGTATGAACCATCGCCAAACAACGCATTATATACTTGTTTTTTACTCATCAGACTACAATCCTCCTATCCACAAAAGAGTTTTATCATCTGAATTAAGCTTTTGGGCTTTGGGTGTATTAAGTGTGTTCTCAAGCGCTTTCTTAGCCTTCAATATACTTTTTTCATTAAAAAGATAATCATTTATAGGATAAATAAATTTATGTTCAATTTCATTAAAATCAGATCTAAAAGCAAAAGATGTTAGACCATCCGACATCAACAAAATACTCTTTGCATTTTGTATTTTTGTAAAACGTAAATTTTCACGCCATTCATTTTGTGTAAAGAAAAAAGTTTCACAAGAAAAACACCCGTTTTCAGGCCTTGATGCAACAAACTCTGTGCTATCACTCAAAGACAACGCCGCACCATCACCTATATGAAAAAAAACCCCCTGTTTTTTATGGTAAACAACTCCGACAATAGTCGCTGCAAAACAAGACAACCCCTTTTCGTTTTTTGTTTTATTAAAACGATGCAATAACAACTTTTCTCTTACAATTTTTATAGCTTTAACAATCTCACCTTCTATTTTTGCAAAATCGGCATTTTTTAACAAATCACACAAAGTTTCGCAAACATTTTTTGCACCGATTTTACCATGTTTGGCAGACCCTGCACCATCAGAAACCACCGCCACCAAATTTTTTCCCGACGCATGATTATAACAATCCTGACACGCTATTTTTTTATTAACGTGCAACATGCCGGCAACACTTGCAGCAACAACTTTAACCTTTGATGATTTATTATTCATCCCAATCGCCCGTATCATCAAGCAAATCTAAACTGTTTGGAGCTGCTCGTGATACACACGAAACACTGCGACTTAACCATAAGAAAAACTCGGTAAAACGTAGACCGCTTAATCTTTTCGGAGCATTGGTCGAAAACATGGCTAATTTATCCAAATTAGCACCTTGGGTACCAACCGCATGAATAACAACTTTCTTGTTTTGCTGAGCCACACGGCATTTTTTAGCAACTATCTCCCAATCATAATCCGTCGGTTCACCATCACTTATCAGAAAAATCCATGGCCTTTTTGATGTAATACCGCAACTGTCATATAAACATTTTTGTTCCTCAATTTTTTTCAATGCCAATTCCATAGCTTTACCCAAAGGTGTCAACCCACCGGCTTCCATTTCCGGAGCTTCAAAATTCATAGCATCAATCCAGTCTGATGAAACTTCTGCTTCATCTTTACCGAATGCTTTAACAATAAGCAACTGTACTCTTGACGAAGCATCTATGTCTTCTTTTAATTCTTGCTCTAAAGCTTTTAATCCGATATTAAGTTGCTTTATCGGCTCACCGCGCATCGATCCGGAACAATCCAAAACCAATACACAAGGAGTACGTTCATTTGCATTATCGGCAAATTCCACATAAGGTATCATTTCATCATCAATATCATCTAAAACCATTATTTATCTCACTTCATCAGGGTTATACGGATAGGAATGAGGATATCCGCTGTCTTCATAAGGAACAGGCAAGGACGCCTTTCCGCAAGAAACAATATTGAAAACAACAAACAACAAAAAAAGCATAAATATTTTTTTCATATACAATTCCTTTACTTCTTTGAATATATAATAAACATATATCTTAGGAAGGGTAACGAAAAAATAAGTTATACAAAAGAAAATGATAAAAAAAATAATTCTCATTATATTATTTGTTTTTTTTATAAGTACTGCTTTTGCCAAAAGCGGTGTGAATATTTTTTCATATCCCAGAAACGTACCAAACACCAAAATTTTCAATCAATACGGACAATCTTTTGAACTAAAAGATTTCAAAGGCAATTTTCTAATAGTTATTTTTTGGTCAAAAACCTGTATTCCTTGTATAAGAGAAATTGATGAAATTAACGAATTTGTTAATAAAACCAAAGGAACCGGCATAAAACTCATAACCGTTTCACCTGAAAAAGAGTGGATTTATCCTGAAGAGCAAAAATCTTTTTTAAAAAGATATGGTGGTAAAGATATTGAATTTTATTCCGACCGAAAATCTGCTTTAGCTAATGGCTTTGGTATATTTTCATCTCCGCACACCGTTTTAATAAGCCCCGATTCTATGGAAATAGGCCGAATACGAGGTGCCGTTGATTGGGCTGACAGTAATGTAATTGAATATATGTACAAACTAAAATCAAACTATTAATTTTTTTCATTAAAAATGATACGTTTATATTTGAAAGATTTAATTTTTTCAATCATTCTTTCAAAACAAGCCTTTTTGAATAATAATTATATTATGCAAAAAAACAATGTAAAATCTTTGTATTTTATTAACAATTTTCTGATAGCATCCTCAAATAAAAGGAATCCTTGAGGAATTAAGTCATGACAGAAGAACAAATAGCATTAGAAAGTGAAGATTTAACAGACGAAACGGTAGAAACGGTAGAATCCGTAAAAAACGTATTTCTACTGAAAGAACGCTTTGAAATAAACTTTCAAACACCTCTGGTCGATCTTGACACAAACGGAGCCACAGCCTTTGATGTTAAAGACAATATAAATCCCCAACGCAATCTTTTTGCCTTAATATGCTCAAACGAAACATCTCCTCGTCTCTCATATTTGGCTTACTTAAAATCCATAGATGCCCCTAATATCTTAAAATTGGTTGAATATGGTATTATCAGAAAAAAAGATGGCGAAGAAGCTGTTGCTCTTATATACAACAAACCCAACGGACCTCGTGCAGATGTATTTTATGAAACAAAGGATCTTTTAACCCCTCAAGCATTTGAATCGTTAGCTTTGTCCCTTCTTTCTGGTTGCGAAGTATTGCGAACATTTGGCTTAACACACAGAGCTATTCGCTTGAACAACATTTTTTACAAAGACAATTCTAGAAAAGAGCTCGTTTTAGGCGATTGTTTAGCCTCTTTTCCATCTTTTCATCAGCCCTTGTATTATGAAACTATTGAAAATATGATGTGTGAGCCCCAATCCAGAGGTAATGGACTACACGAACATGACTTATATGCCTGTGGTGTTGCCTTATTAGAGCTTGCGACAAACCATTCTTTTTCTTCTGATATTACTGCAGCGGAACAAATTAAACAAAAACTCAAAAACACATCGTACAATTATTTGATTTCCGGTGAAAAGATTCATAATCAAATATCCTCCGTTTTACACTCCCTACTGGATGACCATGGCGAAAACAGGTGTACAAGCACTCAACTTTACAATTACTACGATGGCAAAACATCTTCCTTGTTCTCGTCAGATAGCATAGAAAACACCAATCGCGCACTAACAATAAATGGTGAAAAATGTTATAATTTAAAAAGTGTTGCGGTCAATATGCTTTTATATCCTGATTTTGGTATTGAAGTAATACAAAGCGGTAAGCTTTTGGATTGGATAAAAACAAGTTTAGAAAATGAAAAACTTTATAATAAAATTGAAAAAATAATATCTTCAGACAAAGAAGAAAACAAAATATTGCTTTTATATAAAATATGCATAGCCTTGGATTATTCTTTACCTTTAAAAACTCCTGACGGCTTTTTATTTCCGACAGGCTTGGCCAAAAATATTTTCTATTGCAAGCGAAAATCTATTTCCTTAAACAACCTACAAATCTTGTTATCTAGCGATATTATAAAAATATGGTATCAAGAACAGCCTCATTTAAGAGCGCCTTCTAATATAAGTGATTTTAAGACTTTTGTTTCTCGAAACGATATCGGTTATGGTTTCGACAGAATAATGTACGATTTTGACGAGGATCTTCCATGTATAAGTCCGCTAATTGAAAAAAGTTTTGTAAACAGCCTGTCTCGTTTGCTGAAAGCTTTGAATAATTACAGTGGTAACTATCAGGTTCTTCCTTTTGATAAAAACATTATTGCCTACTTACGTTGCAAAATCGGTAAAAAAATTGATGGCATTATAACAGATATAAATGCAAACCAAGACGCCTTAAAAGCAAGCGGAATTTTAAGATTATATGCATCCATTCAAAACAAACACGGACCGGCACAACTAACAAATCTTTCTCACTGGCTGGTTGTCACATCAAAACCTTTGATAAAAACATATCATAACATAAAATATCAAAAATATCTTGAACACGAATTGGTAAAAATTTCCAAAAATGGCAAGATTATAGAAATAGTAGATATACTGGAAAATGAAGAAGCTCGTTCTCGCGACAGAAGTGATTTTTCCGAAGCCTTGAAACTGGCAAACTTCTTACTGGCAGAAAAATCAAAAATATTGTCGGGCGATTCAAAGATTGAAAACGAAGCTCGGGATTTATCCTTACGCTTTTCATCTATTTTAGCCGTACTAACAATGCTTTGTGCTTTTGTATTCACCATTATTTATTGGACAGTAAACTAATGAAAAAAGAAAACAAAATATCTCTGAAAAAAAATAAGCAACTCAAAAACAACTCTTTTCAAAAAGTTTTTTTGTTTACTTTGCTTTTGTTAATATCTTTCAAGGTGTTGCCCTCTGTTATAGTGCTTTTTTTAGGATTGCTACCGACTGTAACCATTGTTGTTACTGACCCTAAAAACATTAACAAAATAACCACTATCGGATGTTTTAACACGGCAGGTGTTATGATTTGTCTTAACAGTCTCTATAATCAATTCTCATCTGCCGAAAAATTTTCCATAACCGACAACATATACAACATTATAATAATGCTGTTCTCTGCCGCCTTAGGTAGTTTTTTATACCACATTTTACCTGATTTATTTATATACATCTTCAAGAACTCAGCTCAGCATCGACTAAAAATAATCAATGCTAAGCTGGAAAAATTAAAAGAAACTTGGGATAACATTATTCCCGAAAAGTATTAGATAGTAGTTTCTACCGCTTTTTTTATTTTCTTTATGGAATTGAGTTCGATTTGTCGAACTCTTTCTTTTGATATACCGTAAAATTTACTCAAATCATCAAGAGTTATTGCTTTTTCTGTTAATCGTCGTTTATATAAAATATCCTTTTCTCTTTTATTTAATACCACCAAAGCTTGTGAAAATAACTTTTTTCGATACTTTAAAGTTTCGTTATATGCTAAAACATCTTCTTGATTAGGTTTTGAATCGGCAATAAAATCCATCCACTCTGTATCACTGTCGCCGGAGGTATCTATTATAGTATTAAGAGATCCGTCATGAGCTTTCAATCGCGTATTCATATCTTTTACTTCTTGAACCGAAACATCCAATGATTTTGCTATTTTATTCAAAACATCCGAGGTCAAATCTCTGTCATCATTTAAGTTCAATTTATTTTTTATTTTTTTCAAATTAAAAAACAGTTTTTTTTGCGCAGCCGTAGTGCCTATTTTTACCAAAGACCATGAATTCAATATATATTTTTGAATTGAGGCTTTAATCCACCACAAAGCATACGTAGAAAATCTAAAACCCTTTTCCGGTTCAAACTTTTCAATAGCATACAAAAGGCCCATATTTCCTTCCGAAATCATTTCTGCAAGAGACAATCCGTATCCTCTGTATTTTGAAACAACTTTTACTACCAAACGCAAATGAGAATTAACCAAGATTTTTGCAAGTTCTTGGTCTTTTGTTTGTTTATATTTTACGGCTAAATTATATTCTTCATCTTGTGACAAAAGAGGATATGTCCTAATTTTTTGCAAATATCTTGCCATATTTATTTCAGGTGAAAAATCTATTCCTTTAAGTCCTGAATTATTATCCATTTTTATACTCCTGATTTTATAAAACTTATCAACAGTTCATAAAGTCCGAGTTCAAAACGTCACGGCAACAATAGTATTTCCCTAGGCTATAAAACGCAACCTAGCTTTTAGTTTTATATAAAAAAACACCGTATTTAAAATTTTAAATTTTACGCAAAATATTAATAAGTTGTTGTATGTCCTCTGGTATATCCACCTCAAAAAACATTTTTTCCTTGGTTTTGGGATGAACAAAGCCGAGACTTTTGGCATGTAGTGCCTGACGAGAAAAATTATTAGCAAAATTCTTTATCTCATCACTTATATTTTTAGCTGTAATTTTTTTAGACTTAACATATAATTTATCACCCAAAAGATTATGTCCCAAACTGGAAAGATGAACTCTTATTTGATGAGTTCTTCCCGTTTCCAGATTACACTTTATCAAACTTGCAACATTCGCAAAATTTTCCATAACCTGATAGTGTGTAACAGCCTTTTTTCCGCCTTTTGCAACAATAGCCATTTTTTTTCTGTCATAAGGAGATCGTCCTATGTCACCCTCAATAGAACCCTTCATAGAATTTGGCACACCGAAACACACAGCATAATAAGTTCGTTCAATAGAATGTTCTGCAAATTGTTCACTCAAAAACTTATGAGCGCTATCATTTTTTGCCACAACCAAAATTCCCGAAGTTTCTTTATCAATTCTATGAACTATTCCCGGCCTTTTAACTCCGCCGATTCCCGATAAATTATTACAATGAAACAACAACGCATTAACCATAGTATTGTCCCTTGCCCCCGGCGCCGGATGAACAACCATTCCAGCAGGTTTGTTTACCACAACAATATCTTCATCCTGATATAAAATGGGCAAATAAATATCTTGAGGTACAGGAATTGGATCTGTTGCTTCGGGCATATTCAAAATAAAAGACTCTCCTTCTTTTACTTTATAAGAATTATTACCCATAATTATCTCATCACAAATTACATTTCCTTCAATAATATTTTTTTGAATTTGCGAACGAGATATTTCAGGAAAACACATAGCTAAAAATTTATCAAGTCTAAGACCTCTAAAATCTTTATTAACTATTGGTGTGTTATAAACATTATTATCAGACATTTTATCGCTTTGGCAAAATTAACAACATCTGCGATAATAAATGAAAAAAACAAACTTTCAAGAGGGGCTTTAATGAATAAATTGTTGTTTGTAAAAATACTTGTATGTTTTTTGACTGTTTTATTAGTTTTAGGTGCGCTCACCGCTCTTGGCACTATTTACAAAAAAGTAAATGAAAAACCGCAAGAAAGTCTCATTGTATTAAACCAGTCCAAAAACAGCTATATTGCCGACTATAAAATAGAAAAAAATGACATTTATATTCACATAAAAGAAAAAAATGCACCTGACAAACTTGTTATTGTAGATAAATTTGCCAAAACACCCAATATAACTATATTACTTTCACAGGAGTAATTATCATGGAAAACTCTGACTTCTCTACTGATGATTTCGATAAATTACTTGATGATTTCATTGCCTCACAACTAAGTGATAATGAAGACATATTGGCTGATATACACGAAAAAAATCAAAAAGAAGATTCAAAAGAAGAACTTGTTGAAGAATCTTATGAAAAACCTAAAGAAGAAAAAGATTATTCTTACGACGAGTACATCAAAGATCAATCTCTTGATGCAGAACTTTTGGCTATGGAAGAACGTCGCCTTTATGATGCTATGATAAATCTTATGAAATCATCTGTTGACTGTGCCAAAGAATCCAACATTGAAATTAAAAAATTTACTTTTGATGTAAAGAACATAATTCCGCGATTCAACCCCAAAAAAACCAAAAATTTAAGTGAAAACATTTTATATGCATGGGACTTGCTGTTAAAAGCTCAGCCGGAACGAATTTCGACTTTACCACCAAACCCTTCTGACGAGCAAATATTGACCTATGCTGAAAAAACAACAAACAAAAATCTAATGATGGCTCTTATATCTTATGTCGAATCTTTAATAGAAATAGATGCTTGTGAAATAGCATACAATCTTCGCAAGGTACGATATCAAAAATACAAAATAGAAAAAAGAATATACGAAGAAGAATTAAATCGTCGCGAAAAAATACGCCTATATATCCAAAAAATAAAAAAGGAAAACTTTCCTATTGATGCCGAGCTTTTGGTTAATAATTATTTTAAAACAGCAAGAAAAGATTCTGAGGGTGCAAGAAAAATACTCGAAACAAATCCATCAACATTTGCCCCCATTCAAATAAACAAAATTCCAAACAAATTTTTCGGCCTTATTAAAGCTACTCCGGAAGACGGTAAAAGAATAAATAAAAAAATAGGAAAATTCTTAAAAAAACTAAAAGTATAATTTTAGTACAAAAATATAGACAAAAGTATTTTTTGTTGATATAATAATTAAAAGAATATCTTTTAAGGGGATGTAATCATGACTACCACAGCATCAAATGTACGAAATAGCGTTAATACTATGATCGTAAATCAAGTAGCAGAAAATAAAAAACAGAATAACACCAACTCTTCTTCCAATTCTGCACCAACCGGCCAAAACACAGCGCCTGCAAACAAATCTGAAAATTTAAGTATTTTTTCGGCAGCCGTCGCTACCTACAGACAACAAAATGCCCCTAAAGACAAACCTTTTACCCCCACAGAAGAACAACATAAAACTTTTGAAGAAGCACAAAGGATTATTGCCGAAAAACGAGGTATAGAGCCAAAAGAATTATCCCCTATGGACGTTATGAAGCAAGCTGCTTTTGATTATCACAAAGAAACTAACGATAATCAAAGAGCAAACAACGACCTTCAAGAAGAGCTCAAATCCTCATATGAAAATCATCAAGAAAATCCTGAACCCACACCGACAAATGTTTCATCGGCAATTTCAAATATTGTTTTTTATACAGATAATGATTTTTTGGATTTAAGCGAAGATGATCAGCAAAAATACTTGGAAAGCATATCTGATTATGGTGCAGAAAGAGACCGTCTTGAAAAACTTCTCGAATCACAAAAACAATCAAATAATAATGATGATGAAAAAAGCTCTCTTCAATTAGGCAAAACAGATAAAGATCCTGGTGATCCGGGTTCTAGTGAAGAAGACTACAAATCCAAAAAAGGTGATATTATTGACTGGATGATGGATGAAGTCATCATGGCTTCTATTGATTGGGTTGGAAACAGATGTGTAGACTTCGCGACACCTCTTCTTTATGGTTCGGCAGATATTCTATGGCAAGGAGCTAAATTGGGAGGAAGTAAACTATGGAAATACACCGGTGGTAAACTATGGGATGCAACTGAACCGGCACGTGAAAGAGTAAAACAATCCATCTCAAATTGTATACAAAATATCAAAAACAGAGCTAGAAATATACGCTCTAATCAAAATGCAAACCCGAACAATGAAACAAGTCAAAACGGAAACTCTAACAACGAAGGTTCTCAAAGAACTCAGAATAATGAAACAAGTCAAAACAGAAATCCTCAATTTTCTGCAGCTCCGAATATGTCTTTTGAAGAAATTGATAAATTAATATTGAAATATGAAGAAAAAAAATCCAACATTCCGGCTGACAATGTAATAAATATGTATGCCGACTTTGCCGAAGGATCTATATTTTTAAGAAAAGATCACTTTATAAAAGACGGTAAAAAACTTTCATACGAATCTATGGGTATGTCACCTGAATATGTCACCGCGCTTGAAAAAACTCAAGAGCTTCGTCTTGCCTCGTGGATTTGTAGCGTCTATACCGATGTTTGCGGTAAAGACAGTACAGAAAAAAATGATAAGCTGTTTAATGATATTGCAGATTGGGTCGGTAACACTTATCAAGCTGCCGAAGAAGCTTCTCTGAAAGGAATGACACCCAAACCGATTAAAGTTCCTGATTCGCTTAAAGAACTCGGTGTCACTTCCGAAAAATTAAACAAAAGCCTAGAAAGAGCTCAAAAAGAACTTTCCGCATATACAAAAGCCAAACCGGCCATTAAACAAATTGAATATAATTCTGAAATTTTTGCCTTGTACTATACAAAATATAAAATGGCAGAAAAGCAAAGAAATCCGCAATCAAACACCCCTATAGATTTAGAAAAAATTCAAGCTGAAGGCAAAAGTTTAATGCTTCAAAATTATGCCGCTCTTCGCAAAGGAGACCCTAAAGCCATATCCGACGAAGAAATGCTTAAATTGTCACAACAAATGTCTGAAAGAAGTGTCGAATTACTAAATAAAAAAGACACCAAAACAGTATCTCCAGACCTCATAAAAACAAGACTTGAACCTCAAGCTAAAGAAACATCACCAAAAACCTTGCAAGAATTTACTTTTGGCGATGTTGTCGATATTGAACGCAACAATTTGTCTGTCATAGACAAACAAGAAGAAAAACTTTTAAACCAACAATCATCTGTTGATGATCAAAGAAAGCAAATCCAAGAAATTAAAGAAAGAAACGGCTCAAAGACAAATACAAACACCGATCAAAAAAATAAACATTATCAAGATGATAATGATACGAAAAGAGCTCGTATTCAAAAATACAGAGAACAAATCAATAAATTGGGAAAAGATGTAAATCTTTATTCTTTAAGAGATTCTCTTGTAGAAAAAACGGAACAAAAAATTAACAATACCAAAAACATTAATATCCGCAATAAAAATCAAAAAGAAAAATCGTTATAATAAAAAGGGCTTTCTTTATGAAAAAACTGATAAAAATGCTGATTAATTTAATAAAAAATATTATTGTCTTTATGGTTTGGTCAATAATTTTCGTATCTTTTATTAAAACATTGATGTTTTTAATTTGGAATTTTGATATAACATCTTTACATTCATGGAAAACTCTTTTTTCTTTTTGGAACCAAGGCGGAGTATTTAAGACTATTCCTGACATTGCTCTGTTGCTTTTGCTCATTTTATCACCGTTTATTTACATTTTCGGTTACATTAAAATAAAAAAAATAAATATTTCAAAAACGATATTTTTCTTATTAACTTCTTTGTTTACAAGAAAAGAGAAAGACCCTGAAAGAATAGTTATAAAAGGAATTAAAACAACTCAACAAATGATTGAAGATGTAAAAAGCGAAATAGAATCAATAAAACCGGATAAAAGCAACGAAGCCGGTAATGTTAGAACAAACATTTTAAAAAAATTACAGGAAGAAATAAAAAAATAATTTGTTATTAACCTATTTCATATTAGAATTAATGAAAAGGTTTGTTTTTTAGGAGATTTTTTTGAAACCAGCCATACTACTGTTAAGAATAATGATAGTCGGTCTTCTGTGGAGTATTTTCTTCATAGAAGGTATTCGCGTCATTATGCTTACAAACTGGTATTTTGATATTCTTCGTGCAAATCACTGGCTTCATGCATGGAACTTATGGATTTCAGGTTGGGTTATTGATGAACCGAAAGAATGGGCTTTTGTTTTAATTGTTTTAAGTATGATACCCGTATGGATTACTGTATGGGCCGCTCTAAGCGCAATAAAGTGGGAAAAATTATTGAAAAAGTTTACCGATAAGATTATGTCTTTATTCGGAAAAGCTTTTGAAAAACAGCTAAAACATTTTAAAGAAGCAACTTCTGTTAAAACCATACAAAAGAAAAAATCTTATAAAGAAATCAGACCTAAAGCAGCAACCATACCTGTCGAATCCTCTCTATCTGCTCCAAAATCCATTTTTGACGAAGAAAAAAGAGCTGCTTTATCCGGAGCTCCCTTACGCCCGAAATTAAATCCGCCGGCAATTCCTCCGGCTCCTACTAAAAATACCGAACCCAAAGAATTTTCTCATTCCCTTTTCAATATGGATGAAGACCCCCTTGATTTTGATTTATTCGAAGAAACGGTTGCTCCTAAAAAACAAAACGAATCCGCTAAAAATAACAATGAAAAATCTGAAGAATCTGCAAAAAATACTAATAAAGCTGATAAAAAACCAAACCAAAGCTCTTCTACACCTCAAAACAATACTAAAAAAACTTCTGCTGACGAAAAACAACAAACAAAAAACAAAACAACATCTGAAAACTCAACCCTTGAACAACTTAAACAAAAAGGCTATGATGTTATTACCGGTGCAACCATTAAAAATACTTTTATTGACTTTATAGGTATTTCAAAATCTCAGATTTGTTTATGCCTAAACGATAAAGAACCAGGTGATTGGCTGGCTGATGAAGAACGCTTTAACGATGAAGAACCTTTATGGTTTTCTGAAAGTTCACACCGAATTTCACCCGTTTGCAAGATACATCTTGCAAAATCAGCTCTAGAGGAAAAACTTAAAGATGCTGATTTTTCTTTTGAAGTAGTTCCTTTTGTAATAGAACAAATAGGAAATATTATAAATGCCGAAGATATGTTAGATATTTGGCATGATTTAAATGTAAAAGTAACCAGAATTGACCGAGGTTCGCCGAAGGAAATTCCATTATTTGCTAAAGTTCTGGAAGAGGCTGAAGAAAAAGTTGACAAATCTGTCTTAGAAAAATTAAAAAAATTAATACGTAATATAGCTTAATTGAAAGAGGATAAAAATGGCTTTAGGAAGAGAAGGTGAAGAATGGAAAGAATATAACAGTGCTGTTAAATGGATGGTTATAACAGTAACAATATCCGTAGCCATAACAATATTTTTTGCCATATTTTCAATGCCCCTTGCTTACTTAGTCGGCAATGGCATTTCTAAAGAAAGCTTAGATGATGTATCAAAATTTCTTTCATTCATCATCCACAAAAACGGTTTCTTAAAACACAGATACTGGGTTTGGATAAAACAACTAATGAATTATAATGGCCCGTTTTCTTTAAGCTTATGGATACCTCTTATACCATTTATAACTCTTCCTGTCGGTCTTATTATCGGTGTTGTAACAAATCCTTATCGTTTTCAGTCAAATATTCATGGATCCGCCCGTTTGGCTACGGAACAAGATATTAAAAAAATGGGTCTGTTTGACGGTTTTTGTATTGTTGTCGGAAAATTTAAAGGCAAGCTATTGCGAATGAACGAAACACTTTCTGTTTTATGTTGTGCTCCTCCGGGTACCGGTAAAACAGTTGGTGTGGTTATGCCCACAATTTTTAACTCTCCGACAATGAGTATCGTTGTAAACGATCCAAAACCTGAACTTTGCTACACTACCACCGGCGCCAGAGCAAAGATTGGTCCTGTATTTGTTATTAACTGGGGTATGGAAGATAACCCTGCCGAAGGTATATATTACCCGTCTTGGAATCCCTTATCACCAAATGCCGTGCCGGCTCAAGGTCCCGGTCGTGATATGTACGTCGATTCCATGTGTAATACATTGGTAGAAGAACCAAAAGGCGGTGCAGACCCCCACTGGTCAAAAACAGGACGCGCAGCCTTAAACGGATTTATTCACTTTATTGTCTCAAAATGCGAAAAAGCCCGTGCTAATGACTACTTTATCGGTCGAATTTTTGAAGGAAAAATGGATGATGAAGATAAAAAAGTTCTTGAAGGTTATTATATGAGTATGAATGACCCTCAAGCAAGCCGAGCTTTGCAAAATCTTCGCGCCGGAACATTAAATATCGATAATTATCTACCCATAGGTTCATGGAATCTGCTCCCTGAAAAATGGATTGGTCATGAATCTTGCATAGCAATGATTTTGGAATGGATTACCGAAGCTCAAATTAAACAATCTCAAGACATTAAGCGTCGTATGGAAGAAGGTGATCAAATGGCTGCCATGGCCGATCCTATGCGAGACCTATTGGAAGAAGCTATTGAAGAAGCTCGCAAATTCGGTTACTCACCACGATGCATAGTAGAACTAAGTCAATTAAGCTCTATGCCGGATAAAGAACGAGGGTCTGTACTTTCAACAGCTTTTGCCGGTATAGGTATTTTTAAAAACTCTGCCGTTGTTGCCCGTACAAGTTTTTCTGACCTGATTTTTAAAGATTTACGCGGTATGAAAGACCCTATTACCGGACAATTTAAACCTATATCCGTATACTTGTCTGTAAACCAAGTTGATGCTCAGGCTTTGAGTGTTATTTCAGGTACATTCTTTGATCTTATGTCCTCATATCTTATTGCAAACCCGCCAAACTTTGTAAATCCGACTGATGGCAAAATGGGACCTTTCCCTTGTTTGTTTGCAATTGACGAGTTTCCGACACTTCCAAAACTAAAGGCCGTTATTGATGGACCGGCAGTAGGTCGTGGTCAAAAAGTTGCTTATCTTCTTATCGGACAAGATTTAGGACAAATTTCCGGTAAATACGGAAAAGACGACTTGGAAACTGTTATTTCTACCACCGCTTGTAAAGTTATTTTATCACAAAACAACGAAGTAACCGCCCAACGTTTCTCAAAAATGATAGGTAATAAAACCGTTCAAACAACATCTTATTCAAAACAAGAAGGCTTAGCTAAAGGGTCTAATCCGTTTGCCAAAAACGTCAGTTACAGTTTACAAGCTGCTCCTGTCATTTCTACAACTCAACTTTTGAGCTTACCTATGCTTAAGCAGGTTGTTTTAATGCAAAGCTATATCGATAGACCTATTATGGCCGATTCTCCGCGTTGGTATATGGATCCTAAGATGAAAGCTCTACGCAATCTTCCGGCTTCACCAAATGTACCTGATTGGATTGTTGCACAACGTGAAGATATTAATGATGATATGTTATCAAAATTGGGTATCGATTATAACGAAAATGAAGAATTTCAAGAATATGAAAAAGAATTTGCCGAAGAAGAATCAGATAACAATTCCACCCAACAAGAATAATAAAAAAAGCCTCGCAAGAGGCTTTTTATTATTCTTCACTATCATTTGGAATCAAAGATTTTTGCAACTCTTCAATATCATTTTCATCCAACCTGCTTGCTTCAAAAGCATATTTTCCATTAAACCAATTAGCTAAATCAATATCTGCACATCTTTTGGAACAAAAAGGCTTATATTTTTCATCATTATATTCTTTTTTACATATCGGACAAATCATCTTTCAACTCTCCCTGTTCCTTTACACGTAGGACATTCTTCCGAAAACAAATCTTGCAAACTAGGCCTTCTTCTATTGCGCAAAATTTCAACATTACCTGCTCTGCTCAAACCCAAAACTCTAGCTTTACATACATCATTATCCAGTTCTTTTTTCAATATTTCTATACTGTTTTTTAAGAACTTGTAGTCAGAAACACCTGCAAAATCAATAATTATTTTTCCTGACAAATTTCTCAATATTATTTGTTTTGCAATTTCAACTGCTGCCTCATTATTAAGCCTGTTAAAACCACCTTGAGTATACCCTTCTCCACTATCTACATCTATTGAAACAAAAGCTTTAGTTTCTTCTATATTGATTCTGCCACCGCATTTTAACTTAACTTCTTTTTGCAAAACTTCACAAATTTTTTCTTCTATACCATTATTTTTAAAAACATCTTTATCGTATTCAACATTAGCAATTTTTGAAAATTCATCTTCTAAAACATGAGAATTGACTACAATTTTTTGTAAATCAATATGTTGACGAGATATTATTTCTTCTATTACATTATCTTTTACATACAACAAACAAGGAGCTTTGGTTGACTTTGCTTTATCAACAATAGAACAAAACAAATCTTCCAAAAATCTCATTTCTTCCAAAATATCTTCTTTTTTTGCATTTTTTGCAGAAGTTCTTATGGTAAAACCGCCACTTTTTATATTTTGTGAAACAAAAGCAAACAAATCTTCTCTTATTTCATTATCTTCTATTTTATTTGATATATTTATTTCTTCACCATAAGGATCATAAACTAAATATATCCCCGCCAAACGCAAAAATCTGACCAATCTGGCCCCTTTTTCGGCTCTTTGCTCTTGGGATACCTGAACAACAACATCTTGCCCTTCCAAAGCCTCCAAATCCTCTAAATTTTTTTCCTCTGCGTTTATAAAAGCTTCTCTACTATCACCAATATTCACAAAATACGCTGTTTTATTATTAGCAGTTACAATTTTTTTTGATATTTTACCCAGATATATATTACCTTCACCAGCCTTATTCTCATCAACAACAAAAAATTCAACTAACTCTTCGTTATCTAAACAAGCAATTTTTTTTACATTATTTTTTTGTTCTACAAGAATTTTATCTATCATTTAATAAACTCCGGCACCAATTAACAAATTACGTGTTTCAAATAAAGGCAGACCTACAACCCCGCTATAAGATCCTATCATCTGTTTTACATATCCGGCTAGTTTTCCTTCTATTTTATATCCGGCACAACCGCACCATTCCTTAGAAACAACATAATCTGCTATTTCATCTTTTGTCATTTTTTTCATTTTTATTTTGGTTGTATTAAGTTTGACAACTGCTCTTCCGCCTTTACCTACAACACAAACACTTGTCAAAACTCTATGCGTTTTTCCGGACAACATTTTCATAACTTTTTCTTGTTCTTTATCTGTTTTTGACTTTTGAATAATAGTTGTGCCGCAAACAATAACCGTATCCGAAGCTAAAACCACCTCACCTTTGTTTTTATTGGCAACAAACAAGGCTTTTTCTTTTGCCATTCTTTTAACATATTGGCTTGGCTTTTCTTTGTTTTTAGGTGTCTCATCAATATCTGCCGGCTCTATTTTATAAGGCTCAAAACCGATTTGCGATAACAATATTTTTCGCTGAGGAGATTGCGAAGCTAAAATAAAATTTTTTACCATATCTTTAATCCAAAAATAAAAAAGGGTTTTTAGTAATATAACCTAAAAACCCTAAAAAAGTAAAATCAAAAATTAAACTTCATCATCATAAGTTTTTTCCATTCTTTCATGACGCTCTTGAGCTTCAATAGAAAGAGTAGTAACAGGACGAGCTTCAAGTCGATCTAATCCAATAGGATCACCTGTCTCTTCACAATAACCGTAAGAACCATCATCTATTCTCTTTAGCGCTTCATCAATTTTGGAAATAAGCTTCCTTGCACGATCACGAGTTCTTAATTCCAAAGCTTTATCAGATTCCAAAGATGCTCTATCTATTTGATCCGGTTGATTAAGTCCGCCTTGTTTTAGATCATCCAAAGTATCTTTAGACTGACCTATTAAAGACTTTTTCCACGATAAAAGCTTCTGTCTGAAATATTCCAAATGCATTTCGCACATATATTCTTCATCTTTAGAAGGTCTGTAATCAGGTGAAAGAACAACTTCACTATCCATAAATTCAACTCCTTAATTTGCAATAATAAAATTTTTATTAAAGATATAATAAACAAATATAAATTCAAGCAAAAACAATCTTTTTTCACTTAAATCTTTTTTATTTGAAAAGTTTTGCCAATTCAACTTCAACCCTAAGTTCTATTTCCTCCAGTATATCTTTTAATTTTTCATCATTTGTTTCTACATCTTTTTGTTTAACTAAACGAGAAATTTCTATCAACTTTTCTTTAGAAACAGATCCAAAAATTATTTCCTGTCTTATTTCTTCGAGATTATCCAATAATATATTAGCCTTTTTTACTAATTTTTTTCTTATTTGACGTTCTTCCTCATCATCAACCATTTGTGTTGCAAAAATAGCACCTGCATTAGTCATAGCAGATGCAGTATTAACTTTTGTTTCGTCGCTTATTGCAGAATTTTTTAAATAATTTGCAAAGCTCTCACCTGAAGAAACGCTTTTTGCAGATTTTGTTTTTACAGTTTCAGAAGATTTTTTTATATTATCTATTCTAAACAAACTTTACCTCTCAATAAAAATACCAAGTAATAGAATTTTCTTTTTTGTTGCAAGCAACAGAAGATGTTGTCGCTGTTATAGGAAATTCTTTATTCGCTTTTTTTGGAAAATGAGCGACCTCCGTTTCATTTATATCTATTTGATATATACTTATTTTTTTTCTATCTAACCATTCTATTTGTGATAATTTAACACAATTTTTTTTACTTAAATTTCCAAATGTTATTGTATACCCTTTTGAATCATCAGATTTACCCAAAACAACACTTCCTGATAATCTATGTTTTAAAACATAACTTGAATCCTTTTTTACACACATTTGGTTGGGAGCAACTTTGTCTGTTTCACAAAGAGTTTTATATGCATCTCCTAGAAATAACTGCTCATAATCTCCCGAATAATTATAAACACCTGATATATTCTTTTGTAAATCTTTAATTTCACTAGTAGCTAAACTTACTTTTAAGAGTTCATAAATATTTGTTATTATATTCAAAGCAGAAATTGCCAAAATTCCTACTATAGATATTACACCCAATACTTCTATTAAAGAACTTCCTTTTTGATTACTTTCAGTTTTTAACATATTACTCTCCTTAAAATATAGGTAATATTATCATCTAAATATCATATAAACAACAAATTATATCATTTTTTTCTTTTATTTTTTTTATATTTATTTATACTCATATACGTGAATAAAAATACACATAAAAAATAGGAGTTTATAATGAATAAAAATATAGCTTTATTAGCAGCTGTTTCCATTTTAGTATTATCTGCTAATGCAAATGCTTTAGAGTTTAGACCTTATGTAGGTGCTCAATACAATTACACAGAAGTAGATGCTGATTTTGTCAAAGCAGATATGAATTCTTATTCTGTTGTAATAGGTACAGAATATAACAGATTTTTTGGAACAGAACTTTTCTATCAAAATTCAGATAAATCAAATGATATAATTGAAGGTGAAAAATTAAAATCTGATTTCGAAGCTTATGGTTTAGATGCTTATGCTTATTTACCATTAGGTTGTGATAGAGTATGGTCTGTTTTTGCAACAACAGGTATTGCAAACTATGATTTTGATTATGCTATGTCAGGCGAAAAAGAAAAAGACAATGGTCTTGGTTATCGTTTAGGTGCCGGTGTGCAATATAGTGTTACAAACAACATAGCTATTCGCGCTTTAGCTCGTAAAGTTTGGGCTGATAAGCTTGATGAAGTTGATGATATGAAAGAATTTTCTTTAGGCATCAAATACGTTTTCTAATAAAAAACAACCTTAAAATAAAAAGGAAGTTTTTTAACTTCCTTTTTATTTTATTTAAATTATATATATAATAAGAAAACTATTTAAGGATACATAAAAAATGAAAAAAACAATTTTAACTATTCTATATTTACTTTTAATTACAGCTTGTTCGCCTAAAGACACTACTGTCGAAAAAAACAAAGAAGCAAATTCAACCTTAGATAAATATACTGTTTTTTCGTTCGATGTTTCAAATCTCACATCAGGTTGTAATATAGATTCCGATCTCATATGTACAATAAATAATGCTGTAAAATGTATATTAAACCCTCAATTTAATGATTGTAAAAAACAAAAAGATAAACTTCCTTCCTTTGTTTTTATGCAAGATGAATCTCTGCAAAGACCTACTTTCCAATCTTATAAAATAACTAAAATAACTCCTAGAGAAGATGGAAATATTGAGGTATATACTCAAAGTTCTTGTAATGGTAACTGGTTTGGTTTATGTAACGGAAATATAGTATATGTTATGAAAAATCTAGATTCTAAATGGTATATAAAAGATATATATGCCCTGGAATTTTAATTATCCAACATTTTTTTTGCTAACATATAAAAATCATATTGCTCTTGGGTATTTATATCCAACGAAGTATCATCACCTACTTCAAAAATATCACCATTTATCATCATGGTT
Source organism: Alphaproteobacteria bacterium (assembly GCA_017501665.1). Taxonomy (GTDB): domain Bacteria; phylum Pseudomonadota; class Alphaproteobacteria; order RF32; family CAG-239; genus CAZU01. The sequence continues at coordinate 24,264 of JAFVWM010000043.1, forward strand.
AAATCATTATCTAAAATTTTATTTTCTTCAAATTTCTTAGTTAAACGAAAGTTATTTATTTCATTCAAATAACTATCATATATTTTTTTATATTCCGGTTTTTCTTTAAATAAAGTTTTATTTTTATATTTATCATTCGGTGTTTTCTTTATTGATTTTTTTATCTTTGGTAATACTTCCGGTTTATGCATTCTGTCATTATATGGAATAAAAAAATCAGGCTCTTTTAATTTTCTTTTATATTGAGCTAAAACATTTGAAACGGATAAAAATAATATAATCAAAACTAAGATAAATTTTTTCATACTATCAACCATAATTTAATAAATACAACCTATAATAAATATTATCATGAAAAAGCTTTTTTTTATATTAACATTATTACTTTTTTTTACATCATCTGCACTTTGTAATGATGATTGTTCAAATTTACAAACATATCCAAATATAAAAGTTATTTCATCTTATGGAAAACTTATATATGACCACAACAAGTCAAAAGAAGAGCTTACCTATTTGGCTGAACAACAAAATTACTTAGAAAAAGGACTTTTTGCAAACGGTTTATCAACCGCAAATTTAAATTTTGATATAACTCTAAAAACTAAAACAATTAGTTTAAGTGATGGTGTTTATTGTGTTGTTCCTGATGAAATAATGTTATTTTTAGGTTTTGATGCGCCTATAATCTATATATCAAAAGAATTAAAAGAAAATTCATGCGAATATAACATCGTATTAAGACATGAAAAAACACATCAACAAATAAATAAAAAAACTCTTGAATACTATTTACCTTTATTCAAAAGTGCATCAACGAGTATTATAAAAAATATAAAACCATCTTTCATAAAAAATACAGAAGATTTAAACAATATTACTAATTACTATATACAAAGATACAACCAAAAACTAAATCCTTTGGTTGATTTCATAAAAAACGAAATATTAAAACAACAACAAAAATTAGATAATATTGATAATTACAAATATGAAAATTCTTTATGTAATTAACCTATTACATTATCTAAAAAGCTTTCAATTCCTTTATAAGCATAATCAATATAAGTTTTATCTTTAGCTGAATTATTTTTATAATAAATTCTTACGGTTGTCATACCTGTTTCTTTTGCAAATTCCAAATTTGAATAACTATCATCAACAAAAACACAATCTTTGGGATCTACATTTATTTTTTTACAATATTCATAATAAACATCTGTGCTTTCATTTTTCTTAAAAACACCAAAATCTTCAACAGAATAGTATCTATCCTTAAAAAATTCATATAAACCGAGATGTTTTAATATTTTTTCAGAAGCATATCTATCACTTGCGGTAAAAATATATTGTTCAGCATCTACTTTTTTTATTTTTTCCAATAAATTATTATAAGGAACTATTTTTTCTACCGGTTTTCTTTTATGATATGCAATAAATAAATCTTGTGGTTTTATACCATAATCTCTATAAAAAATTTCACCACCATCGCGATATATTTTATAAGACAAAGTAACTAAATCTTTAGCTTCATTAATATCCATTTTTAAACCAAGATCATAAACCAAAGCTTCAGCCATTGTAGTATCTAATATTTCGGCAAATTCACTTGTTTTATTATATAAAGTATCATCTAAATCATATATAACTACATTTTTGCCTAAAACCACGATATAAACTCCTATAAAAAAGTATTAAAATACTGAAATCTAACAAATAAAAATAAAAAAATCAATAAAAATCAAAGTTTCCAAATTGGATTTTTAATTTTATTATCCAAAAATAAATTATGTAATTCATCAAAATTTTCTTCTATATCAAAAACTCTGGGTTCCCTATATTTTTTATCACTGAGATTTTCTATAATATTTGTTATTTTTGTTTCTTTTTTCTTATCAAGCAAAAGACTTGGTTCTTTTCCTCCTAATAATTCCAAATAAACCTCAGCCAATAATTCGGCATCAAGTAAAGCTCCGTGATATGTTCTGGCACTGTTATCTATTTCAAATCTTTTACACAAAGCATCCAAACTACATCTTGCACCGGGAAACATTGAACGTGCAATTTCTAGTGTATCTATACAATTATCCCAACTCATTTGCTTTTTAGAAAGTTGTTTTAATTCATAATTTAAAAAATTCATATCAAACGTTGCATTATGAGCAACTAATTTAGCATCACCTATAAATTCAAGCCATTCATCAGCAACCTTATCAAAAGTAGGATAATCTTTCAAAAAATCATAAGTAAGTCCGTGTACTTTTACAGCATCTTCAGGCACTTCTCTTTCAGGATTTATATACTGATGATATATTTTTCCGGTTGGAATATGATTTATTAGTTCAACCGCACCTATTTCAATCAGTCTGTCACCTTTATCATAATTAAAACCTGTTGTTTCCGTATCAAATACAATTTCTCTAACCATTACAAAATCCCGATATTTTCAATTAATTTAATTAATTCTGCTTTTAATAAATTTTTTTTCTTATTTGTATCAATTACAATATCACATAAAAATTTTTTATCACTGTTTTTTATTTGAATATCGTTTATCTTATCAAAATCTTCTGCCGATATATTATCTCTTTTCATAACTCGTTGTTTTTGAGTTTCATAATCAACATCAGCTAATATTATAACATCACAATACTTAGACCATCCTTTTTCAAACAATAAAGCAGCATCTAAAAAACAAATATAATTTTTTCTAGCATACTTACTTATTGTATATCTTATTTTCCTATTTAAAAAAGGATATATCAAATTTTCAAGTTGTTTTAATTTATTATTATCCGAAAAAACAATATTTCTCAAATATCTTTTATCAGCGACACCATTAATAACACTATTTGGAAATAATTTACCTAATTTACTTAAAAAGATTTTGTTATAATAAATACTTCTAACCCAACTGTCTATATCAAAAACACAATAACCTAAATCGTTAATAATATTTGCAAGAGTTGTTTTTCCGCATCCTATAGAACCTGTTATTCCTACCAGTTTCATTTTAAATCTCACATAATCAAAAAGTTAAATATCTTATCCACAAAAACACCAAAATCTGTGTATAAAAACTGATTTCAAAACATATTCAAAAATATATTACCAATATACAAAATAAAAGTTACAAAGTTATAAACATTCTAATTTTATATAAACAAACTGTTGATAAATTTTTTTTCAAAAATCATTGATAAAACACTTTAAATGAATATATCTGAAGAGATTCAAAATATTAAGAAAATATTAAATCTCGGATTCTATCAACTTTATCAACAGATAAATAGTTGTGCAAAACTTTGTTACAAAAAAATAATCCACAAATCTAACAACGATATACTAATAACAACTATTTTTTTAAATATATATTTGGTCATTCGGTGTGTGAATAAAAATAATTGACTTTTATTTATAAAACCAATATATAAATTCATGTAATTTATTCTATATTATATTTCCCAAAAAGGTAAACATGAATTTAAAAGATTTAAAACAAAAATCTCCTACTGAGCTTTTAAATAAAGCTGAGGAGTTAAATATTGAAGACGCTTCATCTATGCGTAAACAAGATCTTATGTTTGCAATATTAAAAAAGACTGTTGGCGAAGATGAAGCTATTACCGGCGAAGGAACTATTGAAGTCATGCAAGACGGTTTCGGTTTTTTGCGTTCGTCAGAATCAAATTATCTTGCAGGACCTGATGATATATATGTATCTCCGGCTCAAGTGAAAAGATATGGATTAAGAACAGGTGATACTGTTGAAGGAGAAATAAGAGCACCTAAGGAAAATGAAAAATATTTTGCTTTAGTCAGTGTAAATAAAATAAATTTTGATGATCCTGAAAAATCAAAATTAAGAGTAAATTTTGACAACCTTACACCTTTATACCCTACCGAAAAATTAAATTTTGATATTATATGTGGCGAAAAAGATTATACCACAAGGGTTATTGATTTAATTTCACCTCAAGGAAAAGGACAACGAGGTCTTATTGTAGCTCCTCCTCGTACAGGTAAAACGGTTATGTTACAAAATATTGCTCATGCCATAGCTACAAACCATCCTGAATGTTATTTAATGGTATTACTTATTGATGAAAGACCTGAAGAAGTAACCGATATGACACGCTCAGTAAAAGGCGAAGTTATTTCATCTACCTTTGATGAACCGGCAACCAGACATGTTCAAGTTGCCGAAATGGTTATAGAAAAAGCAAAAAGACTTGTCGAACATAAAAAAGATGTTGTTATTTTGCTTGATTCTATTACTCGTTTAGGTCGTGCTTATAATACAGTTATTCCATCATCAGGTAAGGTATTAACAGGCGGTGTCGATGCAAATGCTCTGCAACGCCCGAAAAGACTTCTCGGAGCAGCTCGCAACATTGAAGAAGGTGGTTCTTTGACAATTATAGCCACAGCATTGATTGATACCGGATCACGTATGGATGAAGTTATTTTTGAAGAATTTAAAGGAACCGGTAACTCAGAAATTATATTAGATAGAAAATTGACAGATAAAAGATTATTTCCGACTATTGATATTACTCGTTCAGGCACTCGTAAAGAAGAACTTTTGGTTGATAAAGATATATTGACTAAAATGTGGGTATTACGTCGTGTATTGATGCAAATGGGTATAACAGATGGTATGGAATTTTTACTTGATAAATTAAAAGTAAGTAAAGATAATAATGATTTTTTTGCTAATATGAATTCTTAAAAATATTAAAACCCCGCAAAAAAAAGCGGGGTTTTATATATAAAAATATTTTTTTTATTTGTTATTGCGTATTTTTTCCTCATCAATAAGAATTCTTGCATGGGGTTCATTATCTATTTTAATAGAATTCCAATTTTTCCAACCAGCTTGTTTCGCAACAAAATCAAGCATTTTAGAATGTTGTTCACCTGTTTCTCTTTTTAATTTTCTGGCTTTTTGTTTCAACATTTCTATATAAATAGTTGATGCACTTTTTTGGAATTCGGGTAATTTGTTATATATTTGTTTTATACATAAATCAGAAACACTCATAAAATATAATTCTTTATCTGGAAAAATATTTTTTAATTCTTTTATAATTTCACCATTATTACTTGAAACAACCAGACCGTCAGAAAAAACAGCATATTTTGCAATATCAGGATTCATTTCATTTCTTTTGTAATCAGGATTTGTAACGGTTATACAATGACGATTTTTAAAAAAACTATTAACTTCTTTATTTATATTTTCTATTTTATCTATATCTTCTAATGGTAAAAACCATTCAAATTCTTCTGCCTTTTTATAAATTGAATTTATCAAATCTTGTGAAATATATTCAATATTACATAAAATATATTCTTGTGAATATTTAGAAAGTATATTCTTTATTTTTTTACTTTTTTCTTTATTTTTTTCTACTTTGTAATCATTTGAAACAAGGACTTTTCCATTATCAAAAAAAGCCACATATTCACGCAATTCTGCAGGTAAAGCATCATTTTTAGAAGCTGTCAATAATATACTGTTATTTGCAAAACATTCTTCAATAAAGCTATCTAAAGAAGGTAATTCTTCTACATACAAATCAGTTTTATAAGAATAATTTATAAGAGCCTGCTCAGATATAAAACGCAACATTTCACTATAAGTAAAATAGTCCATTTGTGTTTGTGGGGCATATTCATTTATAACAGTTAAATTATTAGCCCTAAGCAACTGATATATTTTTTGTAATTTCTTATAATCTTTTTTTGCATCACAACGATGTATTAAGGTACCATCAGAAAAAAAGTGAAAATCAGGATTATATTTACTTATAGGTAATTTTGCTGTTTTTGATCGAACGCGAATATTTTTTGATTTAAATTCTTTTTCTAATTCTTTTACATGTAAAAAAGCAGACATAGATTCCAAAGGATTATATGTCAAACAAACGCTGTTTTTAAACAAACGCAAAATAGTTTCATGATTGAGGGAAGTTTTGATAGTATCAGTCATAGTGTTAACTCCTTAGCGGGAATAATATTTGATGCCTGCCAGTCAAAAATCCCTTTTGCAAAGAGTTTAAACTATGTATAAAAATGGTTATTCCATCCGGATTCGCCTTAGGGCAGGCAACAAGCACTAACCAATGCTCTAAGAGACAATATACCATTTTTATAAAAGATAGTCAATAAAAAAAATAAATAATGAAAAAACAAAATATTAAATAATGTTTAGTATAAAATTTTCAACATCTCGCATATCTTCAAAAATATTTTTGATACCAAGTTTTTTTATGTCTTCCAAGAAGTATTTTTTACTATATTTAACAAAGGCAACAGGTATCATACCTGCTCTTTGTGCAGCTGTCAAACCGGCAACAGAATCTTCAATAACTATGCAATCTTCAGGTTTGAATCCCATTTTTTTTGCAGCCAATAAAAATATGTCAGGTTCAGGTTTTCCTTTTATTACCATATCAGAGGTAAAAACAGATTCATATGGAAAATATTTTTCAATATTTACTATTTTCATTTTATTTTTTGTTTTTTCCAAAATTCCGCCTGTTGCAATATATTGCTTTATTTTTTTATTACTAAAGATATTTTCAATATATTCTGTCAAAGCAAAACCGTTTTTTGCTTTATCTTTATCTCTTAATAAAGCATCTTTCCAAAAATTATTATTAACATTTATACCTAATTTTTTCAAAACAATATCTTTATCTTTATCACTCATACCGCCGATAAGGCTCATTGCTTTCTCAAAAGTAAAATCAATCCCTAAATATTCTTTTAATAATTCAACTCGTGATTGTACCCATAATTTTTCTGTATCGGCAATAACGCCATCAAAATCCCATATCACTAATTTTTGCATAAAAACTCCTTAAAAAAAACGAGCTCGTATAAAGCTCACAGAAAGATTTTTTAACGATTCTATGATAGAATTATTAAAAAACAATAAAAACACGCTGTAGAGTCAAAAAACACCCTTTTTTATGCTTGCAACATTTTTTGAATAATTTTATAACTCTATGCAAAGAGGAAATAAAAAATGACTAAACAAACAATTTATGCCTTATCTACGGTTTATGGAAAATCCGGTGTTGCTGTTATTAGAGTATCCGGAACATCATCACTAAAAGTCATAGAACAGATGACAGATATAAATATTAATGAAATAAAACCTCGTTATACATATTTTACTAATATCTATGATAATAATAAAAATATACTCGATAAATCTCTTGTAATATATTTTAAGGCACCTCATTCTTTTACCGGAGAAGATATAGTCGAATTTCATATCCATGGTTCAAAAGCTGTTATATCATCTGTTTTGGACAGTTTTTCTAAAATAGATGAGTTAAGACTTGCTGAGGCCGGAGAATTTTCAAAACGTGCATTTTATAATAATAAAATGGATTTAACCGAAGCTGAAGGACTGGCAGATTTAATAGATGCCGAAACATCAGAACAACAAAAATATGCTCTTCGCCAAATGGAAGGTAATTTAAGAGGTTTATATGATGGATGGAGAGAAGAGTTACTCAAAATATTAGCTCATTTGGAAGCTTATATAGATTTTCCGGATGAAGAACTACCTTCTGATATTATTGATAATATTCAAAACACTGTATTTAAAATAAAAGAAAGTATTTCAAAACATCTTTCCGATGGAAATATTGGTGAGCGTTTGCGTGATGGTTTCAGAGTTGTAATATTAGGCGAACCCAATGCCGGTAAATCATCATTACTAAATGCTATAGCTAAAAGAGAAGCCGTTATTGTTTCAGATGTTGCCGGTACCACCCGAGATGCGATAGACATTCACCTTGATATAAATGGATATCCGGTTGTTTTTACCGATACGGCCGGTTTAAGAAATACAGATGAAAAAATAGAACAGAAAGGTATAGAAATAGCGTATAAAAAAGCTCAAGATGCAGATGTCGTTATATGTTTATTTGATGGTTTAAAAAATATACCGCAAGAATTTGAAAATATTGTAAAAAATCAAAAAATATATGTTGCTAATAAAGTTGATAAACTTAGTGATGAACAAAAAATTGATATTTTAAATAAAGGTTGTTTACTTATATCTGCAAAACATAACCAAGGTGTAGATGCCCTACTTCAAAATATAAGTTCTAAAATCAAAGAAAAATTTACGTCTTCTTCCGGTGTTTTAATAACCCGTCAAAGATACAGAGAAGCTTTGTATAATACAATAAACTATCTCTCAGAATTTGGTTTTAACAAAGAAATAGAATTATCTGCCGAGGATATAAGACTTGCTTGTCGCGAAATAGGAAAGATAACCGGCAGAATAGAAGTTGATGAAATATTGGATAAAATATTCGGATCATTTTGTATAGGTAAATAATATGGAAAATATTTACGATGTAATAGTAGTTGGTGGCGGACACGCCGGTTGCGAAGCAGCCGCTTCTTCAGCTCGTATGGGTGTAAAAACAGCTCTTATTACCCACAAAATATCAACTATTGGCGAAATGTCTTGTAATCCTGCCATAGGAGGTCTTGGAAAAGGTCATTTGGTAAGAGAAATAGATGCTCTTGACGGACTTATGGGAAAAGTTATTGATAAAGCCGGTATTCAATTTCGTATGCTTAATGCATCTAAAGGTCCGGCTGTTCGAGGTCCTCGTGCTCAAGCAGATAGAAAACTTTATAAAAAATATATGCTTGAAGAACTACAAAAACAAGAAAACTTAGATATTATAGAAGCATCTGTAGAAGGTTTATTATTTACTGATGATAAAATAAGCGGTGTAATATTAGCAGATGAAACATCTATTTTATCAAAAACAGTGATTCTGACTTCCGGAACTTTTTTAAACGGTGTAATGTTTACCGGACACAAAACTACCATAGGTGGTCGGGTAAACGACGTTACATGCACAGGAATAACACCGTATTTAAAGCAAAAAGGATTAAATGTAGGAAGATTAAAAACAGGAACTCCGGCACGACTAAACGGTAAAACCATAAATTGGGATATTCTTGATAAACAACAAGGTGACAGTGACTTAAAACCTTTTTCCTTTTTAACCAAAGAAATAACCACTCCGCAAATAAGTTGTTATATAACTCACACTAACGAAAAAACACATAAAATAATCAGAGATAATTTCGATAAATGTGCCCTATTCTCAGGTCTTATCACCGGTGTAGGTCCAAGATATTGTCCCAGTATAGAAGATAAATTAGTAAAATTCGCCGATAGAACATCTCATCAAATTTTTTTAGAGCCGGAAGGTTTAGATACCGATGTTATCTATCCTAACGGAATTTCAACATCATTACCTGCTGATGTACAAGAGGCATTTATTCATACTATGAAGGGCTTGGAGAACGTTGAAATATTACAACCGGCATATGCTATTGAATATGATTATGTTGACCCAAAGGAACTAAACAATAAACTTGAATGTAAAAAAATACCTAATTTATTTTTGGCCGGACAGATTAATGGTACAACAGGTTATGAAGAAGCCGGAGCTCAAGGTTTGGTTGCCGGTATAAATGCAGCTTTAAAATCACAAAACAGCGAAAAAGAATTTGTTGTTGATCGTTCTGAAGCATATATAGGTGTTATGATAGATGATTTAATAACTAAAGGTGTTGACGAACCGTATCGAATGTTTACATCTCGTTCTGAATATCGTTTATTTTTGCGTTCGGATAATGCAGATATGCGCCTTACGGAAAAAGGTTATGAAATAGGTTGTGTAAGTGGTTTAAGATACGCTGTATTTAAAGATAAAAAACAACAAGTTGATAATTTTAGACAACAGAGCAACAATCTTTTTATTTTACCGGCAGAACTTGAACAATATGGAATAAATATAAAAAAAGACGGTATAAAACGTTCCTGTTTTAATGTTATGTCTTATAATGATGTTTCACATGAAACAATATTGAAAATATGGCCTGAGTTATCTGAAATACCATATGAAGTATATGAGCAAATAGAAATCGAAGCTAAATATTCCGGTTATATAAAAAGACAACTTGCAGATATAGAAATATTCAAAAAAGATGAGAATCTTAAAATAAGAGAAGATATAGATTATAATTTAATCGGAGGTCTATCTAGGGAAATGACAACAAAACTTTCTTCTGTTCGTCCTTCTACCATTGGTGAAGCTTCTCGTATACCAGGAGTTACTCCTGCAGCTATAACCGCTCTTTTAGGATATATAAAAAAATGAGTAATTACCCAAGTATCAGTCAGGCTATATTTTTATGGCAAGAAAGTTTATCGAGTATTACAGAAACAGCACCGGAACAAAATCAAATTGAGTATATATATCACACAACCGGAGTGGCCGATTCAGCCTATAAAATAGCTCAAAAGTGTAACTTAAATCCTTATAAGGCTTATGTGTTAGGTTTATTACATGATTATGGTAAAATACAAAATGAAAAGGTTACGGGTAAAGCACATTTTATTGTCGGGTATAACAAGATGATGGAAGTCGGCTTTTCTGATGTAGCAAAAATATGTTTGTCACACAGTTTTCCTATAAAAGATTTTCTTTTTAGTGATTATATTTCTTATAATATAGAAGATCTTACTGCGGCAAAAACAATACTATCAACACAAGATTATGACGATTATGATCGTTTAATACAATTATGCGATATGTTTTTTGAGGGTATGTATAAAGTATCATACGAAACAAGAATTGAAGGTATATGTAAAAGATACAATCTTAAAGAAGAACACGTCAGAAGTATTAAAAAAGGTGCTATAATCAATAAAGAATATTTTGATAATCTTTGTGGCTGTAATATATACGATTTATTAAACATAAGATACTAAAATATCCTGAGTTTTAATAAAAAGGATATTAGATGCAAAAGTTCAATTTTCATTGTCATACAAATTTTGGCGGTATTTTTGATGGTAAAAATACAGCCGAAGAAATGATTTTGTCATATGAAAATAAAGGTTTTGAAACTGTTGGTATTAGTAATCATTGTATATATAGCAAAAGTTTCGAAAATCTTCAAAAATCAAGCGTAATGAATTTTTTTGATTTAGAAAAACTTATAGATTTGCATAAAAGGTGTTTTGAGAACATAGATAAATGTGCATCTAAACATAAAATAAAAGTACTAAAAGGCTTAGAAACAGACTTTTTTATGTCAAAGGACTGGAGAAACGCATTTGAAAAAATAATAAAAGAATTAAATCCTGATTATATTATAGGATCTACTCATTTTATTAGAAGTAAGGATGAAAAGTTTTTATATAATTTATACCATTTGAACTTATTACCTTCCAATACTTCCCAAGAAGAACTGGATGATATGGTTAAAAATTATTGGAATAATGTGATAGAATCGGTAAAAAGCGGATATTTTACGTTTATTGCACATCCGGATTATTGTTGTCAGTTTAATTTGGCTATCGGCAAAGAATGGGATGATCTCAAACATATGTTTATAGAAGCCTTAAATACAAACAAGACACCTTGTGAAATAAACACCAAGTGTATCAGATTAAATGGTAATCCTTGTCCTTCATGGAATATGATAAAAGAAATGATTAAAAAGGAAATACCATTACTTATAAGTGACGATGCACACAGAATTGAAGATACCGGAGCATATTTTAATGAAACGGAAGATAAACTCATTGAATATGGTTGCAGGGTGAGGTTTGATTGTTTATAATTTGATTCAAAATCAAGTGTTTAATTTATTGATTTAAAGTAATTTTTGGTGTGGTTGTAAAATATGTTTATAACTGTAATTTTTATGTTTTAAATTTTTTATTAAAAATATAAAAATAAATTATGAAAAATTTTACAGAAAAATATAATGTTTCATGTGAAACAATTGACAGATTAAAAACCTACCAAGAGCTTCTTTTTGAGTGGCAAAATAAGTTCAATTTGGTAAGTAATTCAAGTTTGCAAAATGTCTGGGAAAGACATTTTGAAGATTCTGCTCAGCTTTTTGAGTTTATACCTAAGGATGCAAAAAAACTTATTGATTTTGGCTCCGGTGCAGGTTTTCCTGCTATGGTTCTAGCTATAATGTCACTTGAAAAGACACCGTATTTAAAAATAACAATGGTTGAAAGTATTAAGAAGAAAACACTGTATTTAAATGAGGTTGCGTTAAAGACAGGTGTTAATGTTAATATTAAAAACGATAGAATCGAAAAATTACCATTGGAAAAGTACGATGTGATAACTTCGCGAGCCATGGCTTCGTTGGTTGATTTGCTAAATTATGCATACCCTTTTTGTGTAAAAAATACTGTTTGTATTTTTCCAAAAGGTAAAAATTATGCACTTGAATTGGCTGAGGCGCATAAAAAATGGCGTTTTAAATGCAACATAGTGCAAAGTAAAATTTCTGAAGAAGGAAAAATTTTAATAATAACCGATATTAAAAATAAAAAGGAGAAAACAAATGCCAAGAATTTTAGCCGTCGCTAATCGCAAAGGAGGGGTCGGAAAAACCACAACAACGGTTAATGTAGCTACAGCTATGGCTGCCGCAGGTAAAAAAGTACTTGTTATAGATTTGGATCCTCAGGGCAATGCATCAACATCGATGGGTGTAGATAAAAAAGGTTCAATGCGTTCATCTTATGATATTTTATTAGGAAACTCGCGTCTTGCTGAAGCTGTTGTATGGACAGAAGTTCCTAATTTCTCAATGGTTCCGTCTTCTCCGGATTTAGCAGCCGCAGAAATAGAACTTATAGATGTAGAAAAAAGAGAGTTTGCTCTTAAAAGAGCATTGTGTAAAGATGGTATAAATTATGATTATATCCTAATTGACTGCCCGCCTTCATTAAGTTTGGTTACTATAAATGCGCTTGTTGCCGCTGATGCTGTTATTGTTCCTCTGCAATGTGAGTTTTTGGCTTTGGAAGGTATATCTGATTTGATAAAGAACATAAATACCATCAAAAAGAATTTTAATCCTAGCTTAACACTTCATGGTGTTGTTTTAACAATGTATGACAAACGTAATAATCTAAGCCAAATGGTTGAAGAAGATGTTAGAAACTTCTTCGGTAAAAAAGTATATGAAACGGTTATTCCAAGAAACGTAAAAATATCCGAAGCACCTTCACATGGTAAGCCTGTTTTATTATACGATTTCAGATGTTCCGGATCACAAGCATATATCGGTTTAGCAAAAGAAGTATTAAAAAGAGAAAGAGAGTTGGTAGCATGAGTGAAGATATCAAAAAGAAAAAAAGTCTCGGAAGAGGTTTGGAAGCCCTGCTGGGTGAAATGAACGAAGATGTATTAAATAATGAATTAAATCAAGTTAAATTAGGTGACGTAGCACTCATAAACGATATATATGTAAGCCCTTTTCAACCTCGTAAGGATTTTGATGAAGATGCTATAAAATCGTTAGCCTCTTCAATAAAAGAAAAGGGAGTTCTTCAACCGCTTATTGTAAGAAAAACAGATAAGGGGTTAGAATTAATTGCCGGCGAAAGACGATTAAGAGCTTCAAAAATTGCCGGATTAACAGAGGTACCTGTTATTATAAAGGATTTTTCTGATGGTGAAGTTTTAGAAATAGCTTTAGTTGAAAATTTGCTCAGAGAAAATCTTTCCGCAATTGAAGAGGCTGAGGCATATCAAAAACTTATGGTTGATTTTTCTCACACTCAAGAAAAAGTTGCATCTATTGTTGGAAAATCGCGCAGTTATATTGCTAATACTTTAAGATTGTTAACTTTATCGGACGATATAAAATCTTACATAACAAACGGAAAACTGACAGCCGGCCATGCCAGATGTTTAGTAGGTCTTGAAAATGCAAATTTTTTAGCCGAAAAAATCATAAAAGAAGAATTGAGTGTACGTCAGGTTGAAGAAATTGTTTCAAAGCAAAAAGAAACAAAAACACAACCTGTTGACAAAGATGAAAAAAATGCTAAAAAAGTAGTTAACCGCGATATATCTGATATTGAAAGAAAACTTAAAGAAAAACTAGGTTTAAGAATCAAAATAAGCCAAAATAAACAAGGTGGTGGAAAGGTAGTATTGCAATATGCATCGACTGCCGAGCTTGATATGATTATTAATGTATTAGATCAAAAAAAACAGGTAGATTTAGGAATAAAGAACAATGTATTTAAAGATGACGAAGTTCAACAACAAACCAAAAATGATAAATTTTCAATCAAATTTATAGAATAGAAAGGCAAAAAATGACTATATTAGATAAAATGTTAGAAAATTGCGAAAAAGCAGGGTATGCAACTACAAAAAATGTTCAAAAAATAGCAAATGCTAAACAAATGATGTTCGGTGAAAACGAATGGCATCGTTGTCCTTGTGATGGTCAAAATCCTGAGCGTTATTGTATATCAGAATTGTGTCGATCTGATATTGAGCGAGATGGTGAGTGCCATTGTCATTGTTATTGTAAAAAATAAAACATAAACAACCTCGTATAAAAAATACGAGGTTTTTTAATAATATATTTACTTAAACTATTATAGACTGACGCTATAAATTTATAACCTTTAAGAAAGAGAAAAATATGGGTTTCATAAAAAAAATTATGTATGGTTCTGTTGCTATAATATTCATTTTAATGGGTGGTTTCGGTACCCAAAGCAACAGCATGATTTTGCAATTAGGCGGAATAGTCGGTCTTATATTCGGTGCGGTCATTTTATACATATTTGCCAAGATGGCGTGGAGAGCAATGGGGTGTATACCATCATTGTTGGTATTAATATTAATAATTGTATTTGTTTTGTTTGCGATTGGAGGTTTTAACGGGGGTATAAGCAGTGTTGGTCAAAATGTTCAAACATTTCTTGGGCAACAAACTAATTCTTCTTCAGAAAACATCGTAAATACAAGCATAGGGCAAGGTGAAGAAAATATTGTAGCTCCTAATGATAATAAAAAACAGGATGAAGGTGTAATAAACCTTATTGGTGAAGATCAACACCCAATAATAACAGAGAATTTTTTATCCAAGCAAGAAAAGAAACAAGAAAATACATTTAATCCTATGAATTTTCC
This sequence comes from Alphaproteobacteria bacterium, assembly GCA_017501665.1. Taxonomy (GTDB): domain Bacteria; phylum Pseudomonadota; class Alphaproteobacteria; order RF32; family CAG-239; genus CAZU01. The sequence goes on from JAFVWM010000043.1 coordinate 39,299, forward strand.
TGCAATAGAAGGTGTTTCCAGAGTCGTAAAAGGTGATACAATAACTTTAACAGGAAGAATCGTAAAGTTATTTGGTGTTGCAGCTCCGGACATTTCTCAAACTTGTGCTGATAGTCAAGGTCGAGGTTATCGTTGCGGACAACAGGCTATTTCTTGGCTAAACAGATGGTTGTCAGACAATACCTTAAGATGTCATATTATAAATGAAGACGATAGAGGTGTTTTGACAGGTGTTTGTATGTTGGGTCAATATGACATAGGCGCTGCCATTATAAATGCCGGTTGGGCGGTAGCAGATGTTAAACAGACGCAAATATACACTGCTTATCAAAATCAAGCATCTCAAAACAGAAGAGGTTTATGGCAAGGTAAATTTTATATGCCATGGGATTGGCAAAAGATAAAAGCTCGAAAAGCAAATATAAAAGTAATCAAACCCAAAAGCGAAAGAAAATCAGTGTGGTCCGGCTTATTTTAAGTGAAAGAAATGTTAAGAGAACTAGTTTGTAAAACAGAAAAAGATACCGCTAAATTAGCTTGTGAATTTGCAAAAACAGCAAAAAAAGGAGATGTTTTTGCTTTATATGGTACGTTAGGCATGGGAAAAAGCGTTTTTGCCAGAGCTTTTATTCAAGCTTTATGTGATGTTGATGATGTTCCAAGCCCGACATTTACTCTGTTGCAAACTTATTCTTCACCGAAAGGAGATATATATCATTTTGATTTGTACCGACTAAAACATCCTGATGAGGTTTTTGAGCTAGGTTTTGAAGATGCACTTTATAACGGAATAACTCTTATAGAATGGCCTGAAAATGCCGGCGGTTGGTTGCCTAAAAATATTATAAAAATAAGTATTGTTTCACATGAAACAGGACGGCTTTTTACTATAGAAACCTTATCAGAAGAACAAGCGACTAAACCGGAGTGTGTAAGATGAGCCAAAACATACACGCAACTTGTGTAAACATCGATTCTAAAGGTGTTTTGATTTTGGGTGATTCCGGAAGTGGTAAATCTGATTTGGCTTTAAGGCTTTTAACATTGTTTTCGGCAAAACTTGTTAGTGATGACAGAACAGATATTTTTAAGGATTTAGATGTTATAAAAGCAAAAGCACCAAACGTCTTAAAAGGGCTGTTAGAGGTTAGGGGTGTTGGTGTTATAAAACAAGAATATCTGAAAGAATCAACGATTGACTTAGTCATAAAATTAACAAATGAAAAAATAGAAAGAATGCCTTTACCGCAAAAGTACAAAATAGAAGATATAGATGTACCTATGTATTATATAAATCCTTTTGAATCGTCGGCACCATCAAAAATAGTAACAATACTAAGTTTGCTGTGAGGATTTAAAAATCGCGGTTGATTTATTATAACCGACACTCTAAAATAACAACAAATTTAATTTAATACAGGATATTTAATATGTTGTTTTTTCGAAAAATAGAAAAGTTTTTACGCCGTCAGGGTACGCCAATGGTTAATTTTACTTTTAAGGTTGGCGAGTTATTTGTTTTTATTGCGCAGTCAATATATAATTGCTTTACCCCGCCTTTTTACGGGCGTAATTTGTGGCGACAGGTAATGGATATGGGCTTTTATTCTTTACCTGTTGTTGGATTAACCACAATTTTTGCCGGTATGGTAATCGCTTTACAAAGCTATTCCGGTTTTGCAACAGTCGGTGCCGAAAGCATGGTTGCCAGTGTTGTTTTGATCTCAGTTACTCGGGAATTAGCTCCGGTGTTATCCGCTTTAATGGTTGCCGGCAGAATAGGGGCTGCTATGGCAGCAGAAATAGGTACAATGAGAGTAACAGAACAAATAGACGCCTTAACAACATTATCAACAAATCCTTTCAAATATCTGGTAGCGCCAAGAATGTGGGCAGGTCTGATAGTTATGCCGATTTTGGTATTAATAGGTGATGTTATAGGTATTTTCGGCGGATATGTTGTAGGTGTATATAAGCTTGGCTTTAATGCGTCAAATTACATAAATGCAACTTTAAACGATTTGGAAGCCTTAGACATAACTACCGGTGTTGTAAAAGCTGCTGTTTTCGGTTTCATTATATCTTTGATGGGATGTTATAACGGCTATAAATCAAAAGGTGGTGCTCAAGGAGTAGGAACAGCAACAACAAACGCTGTTGTTTCATCATCTATTTTGATATTGATATTCAATTACATTGTTACAGAACTTTTCTTCTCGAGATAAGGAATATTACCAATGGCAGAAACAAAAATAAAATTAACAAATGTATACAAATCCTTTGGAAAGAAAACAGTTCTTCGAGGGGTAAACTTAGATATAAAAAAAGGTGAATCTTTGGTTGTTATCGGCGGGTCAGGAACAGGTAAATCTGTCTTGATTAAATGTATCCAAGGTCTTTTAACGCCGGAAGAAGGTTCTATTTTGGTAGATGATCAAGAAGTTGTCGGAATAGAAGAAAACGACAAAGAACGACTTCACTCCAAAATGGGCATGCTTTTTCAGGGCGGTGCTTTGTTTGATAGTTTAAGTGTTTGGGAAAATGTTGCTTTCGATTTACTTGAAAACAAAGGATATAATAAAAAAAATGCCAAAAGTGAAGCTATCAGAGTATTACGTTCTGTTGGATTAGATCCTGAAGTAGCCGATTTATCACCGGCAGAGTTGTCCGGAGGTATGCAAAAGAGAGTGGGTTTGGCAAGAGCTATAATTTCTAAGCCGGAAGTGATATTTTTTGACGAACCGACGACCGGTTTAGATCCTATCATGGCTGATGTTATTAATGACCTTATTGTTGAGTCGGTAAAAGGTTTAGGGGCAACGGCGTTAACAATTACTCATGATATGGCTTCTGCTCGTAAAATTGCCGATAAAGTTGCTATGTTGTACAAAGGCGAAATAATATGGCAAGGAACAGTAAAAGAAATGGATGAAACAGAAAATCCATACGTTGTCCAATTTATTAACGGCAAATCTCAAGGACCTATAAAAACAGGAGTATAATCTTGTCTAAAAAAGAACTTAAACAATTTGTTTGTCAAAACTGCGGAAGTGTGTATCCGAAATGGCAGGGAAAATGTGATTCTTGCGGAGAGTGGAATACAATAGTTGAAGAAGTTGCCGGCGGTGGCGGTTTTTCAAATATAAATTATAACAAGCGCAAAGGCAAAGAAATAGAGTTTGTCTCTTTGAGCGGAATACAAGAAAAGCTGGACAGATTATCAACTCAAATAAACGAACTGGACAGAGTTTGCGGTGGTGGTTTGGTATCAGGTTCGGTAATTTTGGTGGGTGGAGATCCGGGAATAGGAAAATCAACGCTATTACTTCAAGCGTGTTCCAAGGTTGCTGATTTACCACAAAGACCTGAGGTTTACTACATATCAGGAGAAGAGGCTGTTGATCAGGTCAGAATAAGAGCTAAAAGGCTTGGACTTGAAAAATCTCCTGTAAATTTAGCATCTTGCACCGAAATAAAAGATATTATTACAACATTAGAAAAATCAAAAGCATCTGTCGTAGTAATAGATTCTATTCAAACAATGTATCTTGATGAAGTGGAATCAACACCTGGAAGTGTATCACAAGTTCGTGCTTGCTGTTATGAGCTTATAAAATTAGCTAAACGCAAAGGCTTTACTTTGTTTTTGGTTGGTCATGTAACCAAACAAGGTGAAATAGCCGGCCCCAGAGTGTTGGAACATATGGTAGATACAGTGTTGTACTTTGAAGGCGAAAGAGGACATCATTTTAGAATTTTGCGCGCGGTAAAAAACCGTTATGGAGCCACAGATGAAATAGGCGTATTTGAAATGCAAGATAAAGGGTTGGTTGAGGTCGCTAATCCCTCAGCCTTGTTTTTAGCCGAAAGGCAAGGAAATATCTCCGGATCGTGCGTTTTTGCAGGCGTAGAAGGTTCAAGACCTGTTTTGGTTGAGATACAAGCTCTTGTCAGTCCTACCGGCTACTCAAGCCCTAAAAGAGCGGTAGTAGGGTGGGACTCAAACAGACTTGCAATGGTTTTGGCTGTATTGGAAGCTCGTTGCGGTATAAATTTAAGTTCTCAAGATGTATATCTCAATATTGCCGGTGGTTTGCGCATATCTGAGCCGGCTGCAGATTTGGCCGTGGCTTTAGCTGTAATCTCATCTTTAAGAAATAAACCTTTACCGGCAGATATGGTTATTTTTGGTGAAATTGGTTTATCAGGTGAGGTTAGGGCTGTTTCACAACCTTCATTACGGCTAAAAGAAGCCAAAAAACTCGGTTTTTCAAACGCAATAATTCCGCAAGGAAGAGCTAATGACAAAAAGTTCTTAGCAGATATAACCTTACACGAAATAGGCAATATTCAACGCGTAATAAACTTACTTGATTAGGATATAACATGTATAACTTAAATAATTTAGATTATGTAATTTTGGCCATAATATTTGTTTCTGCGCTAATAGCGCTTAATCGTGGTTTAATAAAAGAGGTTTTATCCATAGTCGGTTGGGTTTTATCTACAATAATTATCGTTTATTTATTGCCACCTATGCTTCCTTTTGTAAAAAAGTATATTGAAAATGGGATAATAGCAGGAATAGCAACGTCGTTAGCAGTTTTTGTAATGTTTTTTATAATATGGATATACTCTACATCAAACATTGTAGGAAAAATAAGAACAAGCAAACTAAACGGATTAGATAGATTTTTAGGTTTATTTTTCGGTGTTATGCGAGCTTTTTTATTGATAATTTTGTTTAATATAATGATGAGTTGGATTATTCCCAATGAAAAACAACCTGAGCTTTTAGCAAATTCAAAATATTATCAAATAGCCGGAAGTTTTGCCAAACCTATTGAAGAAATGATTCCGCAGGAAACCTTAAAACTTATTAAAGATCAGGCTTTGCCGGTATCAATTGATAAAAAAACAGAACAAAATGAGAAAGAAGATATTGAAAAAGAAGACGATGCAGCAGTTTTGTTTGAGAAACTGTCTCAACCTAAAATCAAAAAGCCGTCCAAAGAAGAATTTTCTGAAGAGGTAAAAGGATATAAAAAAGATGAAATAGAGGACTTGGAAAGGCTTATAGACAGTGTAGATAACATCTAACGAGTTCTGGGACCCCTTTCCATCATTCTTTGTCTTTCCATCATCAAAGAGTATTCTCGTTGATTTCTTTCGCGTTTTTTTGTTTCTTCGGGAGTTTCTCTATAATTACTCTTTGCCTCACGCAAGGATTTAAGTTGTTTCAGTAAATCTTTTTGCGATATTCCGGTTGTATATTTTTTTAAGAAAGAAAATATTTGAGAAGGAGTAAAGATTTCTTGAAAATCAGCAAGTTTCTTTAGGTTGTCGTTTGCAACAATTTTATTAATTTCTACCGAAATAGCACTATCCCAATCGTCGTCGTCATCGTCAATAGCATCTTTTAATATTTTTACTAAATAAGTCTTAAATAGCTTATTCACTAACGATATAAAATTTTTATCGGTAACGGTTTCGTTGGAAGACGCATTCATCAAAGCAAATAGCAATAAGTTTTTTATATATTTTTTTTGTTGCGAATTCAAATTAAGGTTAATATCAATGCCTTGTTTTGCTAAATCTAAAACAAACTGACACTCTTTCTCAAACTTTTTATTCATTTTTGTTGCTCAACAAAAGGTTTAAATTGTTCCGTTACTTTCTTGTAAACATTTTTTTTAAAATAAACTATTTCTTCAACAGCTACATCAATATTATCCCATTTAAATGCCTTAAATTCAATACATTTTGGGTCTATGTCAAATTTTATTTCATCGTCATTTCCTAAGAATTCAAACAAACACCAATACTGATCTTGTCCCTTAAATGGAAGAAATTCGAAGTTTTTTGGAAAATCATATCGTATAGGTTCGGATATTGTACATACAAGCCTCACATTTTGTATACCGGTTTCCTCATAAAGCTCTCTTTTTGCCGCATCTGTTAAACTTTCTCCTTCATCAATTCCACCTTGAGGAAATTGCCAATGATATTCGTCAAAATCAGCTCTGGCACAAAGTAAAACTTTGTTTTCCTTAAAAACTACTATACCGACATTTTTTCTATATGCTTCGGTCATTATTCCACCACAATATTAGAAACCGGCACTAACGCAAACGGCTTTATAAGGTTAACATTTTTTGCTTCTTCATAAGATAGTTGTGGTGAAAATGTTTCAAGCCACTTATAAAGTCCTACCAACACCACAGGTTTAGGGTCTGCTACAATTAATACTTGTCCTTTATTAAAAGCAAGATGTTCAGCTTTTTTCAGTGCATTTTTTATATCTTTTTTGCTCATGTCTTTGTCAATAATGATATCAGCTTTATGTCTGGGAAGATTCGCTATTTTTATGTCATCTATAATATTTGAAGATGTCGCATCTATTACCAACAAACCTCTGTTTTTTAAAAATTTTAAGATTGTCTGAATTGTTCGTTTATTATTATTATTCACTAAGCCATCTCTGATAACCATTCCTCCGACAGGAGCCTTTGTATCCAACAAATTAATGAGTTTTTTTGTAGCCTCTGCTTCATCAATGTTTAGTGATAACGAAAGAGGTCCTGTATCTTCTTTAAGATAATCTTTAGAAGATAACAATAAATCGACATAAGTCTCGTGACCAAGGTCTCTTGCATTTAAAATAGCCGATTTTTTATTTTGAGTATAAGGTGAGAAACTGAAAGAAACTTCTGATTCAAATATTTTATATGTTCTTTCAGATATTTTAGTATCAAATCCTAAGCCGGATATAACTAAGGCTATTTTTTTGAAGTTCGGTTGTGTGTTAACAAAATTTCCGTATTCTATCCAAGGTTTTGATCCGTTTGTAGCTATTTTCGGAATTATTGCACCTTCAGGAAGTTTATCTACCAAAGAGTAATGAACAGAAATATTTTTTAAGGTAGCTGTTTGTTTTTTTGTTTGAAGGTTAAATATATTCGGTAAGTTTATCAATAAATTTGTTACGGAAAAAACCTCTTCATTTTCATTTTTATCAGACACAACAATTTCTTCAAAAACATCTGTTTCTATGTCATCTATTTTATTTTTATCACGGGGTTCTAGTTTATCCGGTAAAGTAAGTACCCATTTTGGTGATTTATTATCCTTATCAAACATAAGTTTATCTATCTTAGACGAATATTCCGGTGCACTTCGCTCCTCAGCAAACCACCATCCGATAGCCAAGACTGAAGCAATTATTATAAGAATAAAAACCACAAGTTTATCATATTTTTCTAAGTTTTTGTTCACAGCAAACAAACTCCTTATTTTGAAGATGTATATACATTAAGAGCCTTAACTAAATCAACAGCACGAGCCAATTGATAATCTTTGCGCCATTCAGATTCTTTTGAATTGTCTTTTGCATTTTTTTTATCTTTTTTGGTCTTATCAACAGTTTCATTCTTTAAAGCATTGGTATATTCTGCTTCACTAAAACCATATTCATCGGTAAATTCTTCAATCTTAGCAGGATGAACAATAATATCAGGTTCAATACCTGTTGCTTGAATAGATTTTCCGGAAGGAGTATAATATCTTGCTGTTGTTAGACGCATTGCACCATAATTTCCTAAAGGAAGAACAGTTTGTACACTTCCCTTACCAAAAGATTTTTCTCCAATAATTACGGCTCTCTTATGGTCCTGAAGAGCTCCGGCAACAATTTCAGACGCCGAAGCCGAACCGTTATTTATTAAAACAACAATCGGTAATCCGTTAGTAATATCTGGTCCTTTCGCTGAATATTTAAGAGTGTTTTCTTCATCACGAGCGCGAGTTGAAACAACCTCTCCTTGATTTAAGAAAAGTCCTGATACTCCTACAGCTTGATCCAAAAGGCCTCCCGGATTGTTTCTTACATCTAAAACAAGACCCTTAAATGGTTTTTTTCTTTTTTTTGTTTCATCATCAAAAGCCTTTTTTATATCAGCATCAACATCTTCAGAAAAAGAACTTATACGAACATATAAGACATCTTCATCCTTTACATCAACCTTAACTGATTTAGTTTTTATTTCTTCTCTTTTTATTGTAACGTCAAAAGGCTTTTCATTTACTCTTCTAATAGTAAGCTTTACCTTAGTTCCCGGTTTTCCGCGCATTTTATCAACAGCTTCATTTAGTGTCATACCTATAATTGTTTCGCCATCAATATTGGTAATATAATCACCGGCTTTTAAACCGGCTCTGAAAGCAGGGGTATCATCAATCGGGGATATTATTTTTACTAAACCTTGTTCCATAGTTATTTCAATACCTAATCCTCCGAATTTTCCGCTTGTTTGTTCTGTCATGTACTTAAAATCTTTTTTATCTAAGTAACTTGAATGAGGGTCTAAAGAAACCAACATTCCGTTTATAGCCGATTCTATAAGCTTTTTGTCGCTTATTTCTTCAACATAAGTAGCTTTAGCTCTTTCCATAACTTCTGCAAACAAATTCAGAAGTTCATAAGAGTTTATCTCTTCTTCATTATCTTTTTTATTTTCGGCAGCAAATGAGTTTAATATTGTGAAAAATGTTAACACTGTTACTAAAAGAGCTTTTTTTAACATATTTGTTTTCCTGTTTTATTAAAGTTTAAACCAAGCAGACGGGTTTATAGGCTGGTTGTTTTTTCTAATTTCTATGTACAATTCACTTTTGCCATCAGAAGGCATTACTCCGATCGGTTCACCAGCCAATAACATTTGTCCCAATTCAACATTAAGTGTTTCCAGTCCGGACAACAATGACAAATAACCGTCACCATGTTCAATAATAATCATGTTTCCATATCCTCTGAAAGGACCGCTGAAAATAACATTACCGTCAAAAGGAGAAATTACCTGAGCCTGATTTCTGGAGGCTATTGTAATGCCTTTCGCGGATATTCCTGTTGCTTTTTCTTCACCATATTCGGTAATAATATTTCCTCTTGCGGGCAAAGGTAAATTTCCTTTGGCTTTTTCAAAACCCGAAACCACATTCGTTATAGTCGTTTTTTCGTATTTAATCAAGTCATCAGACAGTTTTTCCTCTGACATTCTTCTTAGAGCATCTTCTTCCTTGCGTTTTTTTTCTCGTTCTTTTCTTTCGTTTTCAACACGCTGTTTTTCCAATTTTGCCAATAAATCTCGCAAATCTTGAGCCTGAGAGGCAAGTTTATCTACGTTTTTCTTTGCTTTTTCCGATTTTATCTCCACCAAATTGCGCAAAGAATGTTTTTGCTTTAACAAAGTGTTTATCCGCTTGTGTTCTTCTTTTATGACAATTTTTTGTTTTGATATTTCTTTTATTTGTTGTTTTATTCGGTTCTTTTTATTTTTAATGCTGAGAAGATTGTCTCTTAAATCGTTTGCACGAGATTCCAAGTGAGGTATTGTTTCTCTCAAGATCATAGCACTTCGTATAATATCAACAGGATTTAATGGTTGGACTAATAGAGATTCTGTCGGTTTAAGAGCTAAATTTTGCAAAGCGGATATGGTTTTTATAAGGTTTTTGCCTTCATTGTCAAAATTGTTTTGTGTTAACAATAAATCTTCCTCCAAAGAGGCTAATTGCTTTTCCATTTTTGATAGTTTTTCTTCATTGTTTTGTAAGTGTCTTGCCGTCTGAATCATTTTTTTACTGACCTCAGACATTTCCAAAGAAATTTGAGTTGCTTGAGCTTGAAGTTTTTTGTGTTCCATACTTTTCTCAAACACTTGTTGTTCAACTTCTTTCAGTTGAGCATCAGACACTTGAACAGCATCTGCGGTGGTAGAGTGCCAAAACAAAACCACCGCAAATAGAACACTGTATTTAAACGCTGTTCGAAAGTTCATTTTTTACCTTTTTAGTAAAGATTTTCCGGTCATTTCCTTAGGCTGTTTTATATTGAGCAAATCAAGCATCGTGGGTGCTATATCAGCCAAACGACCATTACTTAAAGTTTTAACACCCGAGTTGTCATTAACCAAAACAGCTTGAACTTTCCCGACTGTATGAGCTGTGTAAGGTTGACCGGTTTTTTCATCAACCATTTTTTCGGCATTACCATGATCAGCGGTAACTATTAAAACACCGCCGACCTTTTTAATAGCTTGTTCCACCTTGCCCAAGCAGACATCAACTGCTTCTACGGCTTTTAGTGCAGCCTCCATAATTCCGGTATGTCCGACCATATCCCCGTTTGCAAAGTTACATATAATTACATCAAAACTTTTGTTTTCAATGGCTTTGACCAGTTGTTCGGTAACCTCATAAACGCTCATTTCGGGTTTTAAATCATATGTTGCAACCTTAGGGCTTGCAATCAATATTCTTTCTTCTCCTTTAAACTCTTTTTCTTCACCGCCGTTAAAAAAGAATGTGACGTGAGCATATTTTTCGGTTTCGGCGATTCTGAGTTGGGTTAAGCCGTTTTCGGCAACAACTTCACCCAAAATATTGACCAAAGGTTCCGGTGGAAAGATTGTTTTCATAAAACGATTGTGGTCAACCGAGTATTCGGTCATCCCGATGCTGTTTGACAGTTTTACGATTTTTTTGCGTTCGAAACCGCTAAATTCACTATCGGCCAGAGCATAAAGAATTTCACGAGCTCGATCAGCTCTAAAGTTAGCCATTAATACGGCATCACCATCTTCCATACCGTTATAATCTCCGATTACGGCCGGAATTACAAATTCATCGGTAACTTTATCGTTATAAGATGCATCAATAGCTTCATCTGCTGTTTTATAGCGTTTACCGTCAGCCGAAACAATATTATTATAGGCCGATTCTACACGATCCCAACGCTTATCTCTATCCATAGCATAGAAACGACCTTCAATGGTAGCTATTTCAACACCGTTCATGTTTTTTATGCTGTCAGCCAATTGAGCCAAATATTCTTTTGCAGAAGAAGGCGGTGTATCACGACCGTCTAAAAAGGCATGAATTTTTACATTTACACCGGCAGAAGAAATAATTTTTGCCAAAGCAACAATATGGTTTTGCATAGAGTGAACACCGCCCGGTGACATCAAGCCCATAAGATGACAAGTTTTTCCGTTATTTTTTAGTGTTTCTATCATATCTGTCAAAACAGGATTCTTTGCTAAAGAACCATCTTTTATAGCCATATCGATTTTAGGCAAATCTTGCATAACAACTCTACCGGCTCCAAGGTTTGTATGTCCGACCTCCGAATTACCCATTTGACCTTCAGGTAAGCCTACCGCCAAACCCGAAGTTTCAATAAAACTATTCGGACACTCATTTAATAATCTGTGCCAATTTGGAGTATTTCCGTTTTCGATAGCATTATCAGAAGTTTTTTCTTCGCGGTATCCCCAACCGTCTAAAATAAGTAACATTACAGGTTTTTGTGTCATTTAACTATCCCTTCTTTTTTATTGTTTTTCGTTATTATATATAATATTTTTCAAACTAAAAGCACTAATTTTTTATTGCATAATTTTTTTCCAAATTCGTGCCGGCAAGCCCGAACCGTATATTCCCTGCATTGGTGAGTTGTCATCGTTTCCGACCCAAACGGCACAAATCTTTTCTTCATCGAAGCCTATAAACCAAGCATCTCTGTTATCTTGCGATGTTCCTGTTTTTCCGAAAACTTCTTTACCGTAATGAGCATAACGACCGGTTCCGGTTTTTAATACCTCACGTAATAATTTGCGCATATAATCAACTTCTTTTTCGTTAAAAATTCTTATTTTTTCAGAAGGATTCCTTTGATACAACTGAAAACCCTCATTAGAATAAACCTCTTTTATACTATATGGCCAAACCGAAAATCCGCCATTGGCAATAGAGGCATAAGCTCGCGCCATATCTATCATTTTTACACTGGAAGATCCCAAAGACAAAGACAAATCATTTTCTAAAACAGTTGTAATGCCAGCTTTTTTTGCGGTGTTTATTACGTTATTTATACCCATATCTTTAGCCAGACGAACGGTTGCCAAATTTAACGATTGAGCAAAAGCCGTTCTTAAGGTTACATCGCCATAATTTCTGCCATCATGATTTTGCGGTTGCCAATCACCTATTTTTACCGGTTTATCTGATATAATATCGTCAGGCGCAAAACCTTTTTGAATAGCGGTTAAGTAAACAAAAAGCTTAAAAGCGGATCCCGGTTGACGAAGCGCCTGAGTTGTTCTGTTAAACTGACTGTCAAAATAGTCGATTCCGCCAACCATGGCTTTTATTGCACCATGATAATCCATAATGATAACCGCCCCGTTTGTTACATTAAAATCTTTGGCTTTTTCTATTTCTTCGTGTAAAATAAGAGAAGCTTTTTCTTGTAAATCTTGGTCTAAAGTTGTTATTGCATAAACGTCTGTTTCTTGTTCTCCGACATTATTTTTAATTTCATTTAAGGCCCAATCGGCAAAATAAGCACCATTTTTCACTTTTGCTTCTTTTCCTTTTCCCAAAGGCATATTTTTAACTCGTTCCAAATCCTTATCTGACAACAAAAGGTTTTCATGCATAATACCTAAAACCACATTAGCACGTTTTAAGGCGTCATCTTTTGAACGAATAGGATTATACTTTGAAGGAGCTTTAAGCATTCCGGCCAAAATAGCACTTTCCAATATATTCACATCACGAGAGGTTTTTTGGAAATACTTTTGTGAAGCCGCTTCGATTCCGTAGGCTCCATGACCGAAATAAACTCGGTTCAGATAAAGAGATAATATCTGTTCCTTGCTAAGTTTACTCTCAAGCCAAAAGGCCAAAAGAAGTTCTTGAACTTTGCGGTTTATGGTTTTTTTGTTGGTAAGAAACAAGTTTTTTGCCACTTGTTGAGTAATAGTACTGCCTCCTTGAGCATAACGACCGGCAAAAATATTTGTAATCATGGCGCGAGTAAAGGATATAATATCAAAACCGAAGTGATTATAAAAACGCTTGTCCTCGGTAAAAACAATAGCATCAACCAAATATTGCGGAAGCTCTTCCGATCGTACAAATTCAGAATAAACCGTACCAAAACTCTGTACTTCATTACCGTTTTCAGCCAAAATAGTGGTCGACGGCAGGCGAGTTCTGTTTATGGCCTCCTCCATATCAGGCAAAGTAATTATGCAATAGGCTATATAAAGCAACATCGGCAAGGCAACAAAGCCTGCCAATCTTATATATTTAAATAAACAACTTTTTTTCTTTTTTTTGCTTTTTGAATTTTTGCGTTTTTTAGTTCTTTTTACCACAATTACAACCTTTCAAAATATTATTCGAAAACATAATAAAACAAAAAGGTTAAATAAAATTTTAATTGGGTAAATTCTTTTTAATTATTGGCTAAAAACTAAAAAGGTTTTATATTTAAAAAATCAAAAATTTTAAGGAATAAAATATGTCGCAAAAAATATGTTTAATTGACGGATCAGGTTATATTTTCAGAGCTTTTTACGGTCTTCCCCCGCTTACATCGCCCGAAGGAATTCCCGTAAATGCCGTTTATGGTTTTACCAATATGTTCCTAAAACTTACAACAAAGATTCCCTGCGACTATTGTTTAGTATTGTTTGATGCCAAACGCCAAAATTTCAGAAATGAGATCTTTTCTGAGTATAAAGGAACCAGAAAAGATACCCCCGAAGAGCTTATTCCTCAATTTCCCATAATCAGAGAAGCGGTTAATGTCTTAAATATAAATCATTTGGAAATGGAGGGCTATGAAGCTGATGATTTAATAGCAACTTATGCCAAACAAGCTCTCGAGAAAGGACTAGAAGTTGTAATTGTTTCCGGTGACAAAGATTTAATGCAGCTGATTCGTACCGGTGTCGAATTTTATGATCCGATGAAAGATAAATTTTTCACCCCCGAAGATGTAAAAGAAAAGTTTGGCGTATATCCTGACAAAGTTGTCGATGTTCAAGCACTATCGGGTGACAGCATAGATAATGTTCCCGGAGTTGCCGGTATTGGTCCGAAAACAGCTGCGCAACTGGTTGAAGAATACGGTTCTTTGGAAGGAATTTTGGAACACGTACACGAAATAAAGCAAGAAAAACGTCGTCAAACATTGATAGATAATGCCGAAAATGCACTTATCTCGTTAAAATTGGTAACCTTAAAGGATGATGTTCCCGTTGAAAAAGGTATCGAAGATTTTCATTGTAAATGTCCTGATGCTGACAAAATGCACGAGTTTATTAACAAATATGGTTTCAATTCTTTAAAAAATCGTGTTGAAAAATGGCTTGTTGAACGGTGTTCGGTTGTTGAAAAACTTGATATTCCGCAAGTTATAAAAAAACAGTATTTTCTTGTTGATGATGAAGACACATTAAAACAACTTTCCGCTTCAATAAAACGATCTTCTCAAATGGCCGTTTCGGTTATAAGTACAGGACAAAATTATATTTTTGATGATATGATCGGCTTAGCTGTTTCATCAAATGTAGGTGAAAGCTACTATATACCGCTAAATCAAAAGACACAAAGCGATGATTTGTTTTCCGTTTCAACGCCGTCTAAACAAATAAGCAAAACACAATTTGAAAAATATTTAAAACCGCTGTTTGAAAGCAAATCAATTTTAAAAATCGGTTCCAATATTAAAAACTCTATGCATTTTATCATTAAATATTTCGGAAAAACAAATTTTGAACCATATGATGACATATCGGTAATGTCTTATTGCTTATCAAGTTCGGAACATGCTCACGATATAAACACGCTTGCTAAGGTATATTTTGATGAAGATTTGCCAAAACTTGATGATATACAAGGAAGCGGAAAAAATAAAATCGAGCTTTCAGTCTTAGAAACCGAAGTTTTAAAAAATTATATCTGCGAACAGGCCGATTATATCTGTCGTTTGCACGATATTTTAAAACAAAATCTTATATCCGAGAAAAGAACTTCGGTTTACGAAATTTTTGACAGACCTTTGATAAAAACACTGTTCAACATGGAATGTCGAGGAGTAAAAATAAATTCATCATCTTTAAGAGATTTGAGTTTTTGGTTCGATAAAGAAATGAAAGAAATTGAAAAAGAGATTTTTACGCTTGCCGGTGAAGAGTTTAATATAGGTTCACCCAAACAGATTGGCGAAATTTTGTTTACCAAAAAAGGATTAAAAGGTAAAAAAACCGCCTCAGGTGCATGGGCTACCGGAGCCGAAGTTTTAGAAGCTTTGGCTGAAGAGGGCGAGGACCTTGCTTCTAAAATTTTACAATGGCGAGAAATCAGTAAATTAAAGTCTACATACACCGATTCTTTGTTTTCGCTTATTGACAAAGAGGGCAGGATTCATACAACCTATGCGCAAACCGTAGCCAATACGGGAAGGCTTGCTTCAAACAATCCAAATTTGCAAAATATTCCAATCCGTAGCGAAATGGGTAAAAAAATCCGTTCATGCTTTATTGCCAAAGAAGGGTACAAATTGATTTCTTGCGACTATTCGCAAGTAGAGTTGCGTTTGTTGGCTGATGTTGCCGATGTAAAAAAACTTAAACAGGCGTTTGCCGAGGGAATAGACATTCATACCGCCACCGCATCACATGTTTTTGGTGTAAAACCGCAAGATGTTGATGCAAATTTACGCCGTCAAGCCAAAGCTATTAATTTTGGCGTGGTTTACGGAATATCGGCATTCGGATTGTCTAAAAACATCAACTCAACTCCTGCCGAGGCCAAAGCTTATATTGATGCTTATTTTGAGCAAATGCCCGAAATAAAAGCATATATGGATAAGACAATAGCTTTTGCACAAGCTAACGGCTATGTCGAAACACCATTCGGGCGCAAATGTTCGGTCTTAGGTATTAACGATTCTAACAAACGCATTGTAGCCAATGCCGAAAGAGCCGCTATAAACGCTCCGATTCAAGGCGGGGCAGCTGATATTATCAAACTGGCAATGAACAAGATAGAAACAGAGCTAAAAGATCGTGGATTAAAAACCAAAATGTTGCTTCAAGTTCACGACGAACTTGTTTTTGAAGCTCCTGAAAATGAAGTCGACGAAGCCTTATTGATAATTAAAGAGCATATGGAAAAGATTGTCGATTCTTCGGTTGAATTTAAAGCAGAAGCCGGTATCGGAAATACTTGGACCGAAGCTCACTAAAGTTTAACAGGTTTTATATGAAAATTTATGCACAAAAACAAAGAAAATTCTAAATCTTTTTTTTGGTTTTTTCATATAAAATGTTCTATATTTTACAAAGCAATTTTTTATAAAAAGAAACGAAAAAACGATTTCTGAAATTACAAACTCTATACATAAATATTATGTTTTATATAGTTCTACAATAATGGTTTGCCCTGTTATAATTACCGGAGGGGGTGTTGTTTGTATGTTGTTGAGTATAATAATTAACAATTTCTTTTGAGTTTGTAAGCGACCTATTTCCTGCTTTAACGATAACACCATTTTTAAGCATTTCATCAGCTAAACGTGTACAACTGTCAGTGATAAGCACTTGGTCTTTTTTATGTTGATCATCAACAGCTTTTTCTTTAAATTTTACTGAAGGATTTGAATCGAATTGGTTTTTAAAATTTCTCATATCTGTTCCATCCAATGTGTAATTTCTTAAAAGAGCCGTTACCGTAGCACAATCCATCCTGTTTCTGTCCGTTAAAGAGTTTTGGTTCATTTCAATATCATTACATCCGACATCTCTCAGCTGTTCTGATATTTTATTTTTTGTATCTATGTATGCAGATGAACCTAACTGATCTAAAACAGTTGCACGATATGCTCCATTGCAGTTTTCAAGTATTAATGCAATATTATGTCCGGCCTTACCTGTTTCTTGACAACCGATAGGTATGAATACTTTATCAAATTTATGTTCATATCTGTGGAGCATATTTAATGTATTTTTTAATAAATCATCGTAACTTTTATCAGGAGCATTGTTGTTGCCATATACTTGAATAGGAGCGGTAACTAAATAATTTTGATTTCGTTGTCCGACAAGTTGAATTCTTAATTTATCAGTATCACCATTAACATAACAAGGATCAACAAAAGAACAATGACCTTGTATTGCTAACTCTCTATTCATATAGGCAATAGATAAATTTTCCATTCCTGCGCCATATTCATTTTCAGAATGTGAAAGAAATTCTGCTAAAACATTCAAATTTTCATCAGGTTTTTTATAATAAGAGGTTATTTTGGGTAATATGTTGTTTGTTTGATTGTTCCCATTGTTTTCTAAATTATTATTTTTGTTATTTTGAGTTTTTTCTTTGTTTTGCAGTGTCTTAAGCAACTGAGATGTTTTAGGCTCAACAGATGATAAAAATTCGTCATTAATTTCCGGTGCGCCAATAGTTTTTACAGGAGGTTTTGCATGCATTGATGCAACAAGAAGTCGAGCCTTAAACTCCGGATCGCGGATATCACCAAAAGATATGCTTTTATTTTCTTTTTGAGCTTTTTTGACCAATTCTGTGAATACTTTCATATCAGGAATTTTTTCGTTTCCGTCTTTATCTTTAGCACTCAAAGAAACATCGTTTTCGGATGAAGCATTAATAAATGTACGAGACCCGTCATTCGCTTTTAAGACAACACTGAAATTGGTTTCTTTTTCGTCTTCTTCATACTCCCAGCCCATTATATTAGCGATGTTTTTAGCAAGTTTACGCCAATCATCCTTAAATTCGTTGTTAAGCACATTGTTAGGCGGTAATTCTTGAGCAGAATCAACAACTTTTGTTTGATTTTTGGGCGTGCGTTCATTTTCAAGTAACTTACCAATATAAGCACGCATAGATTCTATGCATTGATCACAAAAGAGATGGGGTTTGTTTGCTTCGTCAAGCTTTGCATAAATGACATCTCGCGCAATACAGCCTTTTGTTGCACAATGATCTCCATATTTTGTTTCGGTTATATTGCTTCTGTCATTATGTACAGCCATAAAAACATGACCGAATTCATGCATAATGAGTCTTTTAAATGTTTCTTTATCAAATCCGCTGGTTGAAACAACAGTGCCTATTTCGGGTGATGATATACCATACCCGAACAAGCCGTCATTGTTATATAGCTTTTTGTTTGTAATGCCGACATGAAAATATCGGGTGGGATTCTGATTTCTTAGATATTTGTTTGCCCAATCGCGTTGTTCCGGTGAAATTTTATCATAATTTAACCCATCGCTGACTTGTTTTGCATAGGCTTCGTACCAAGCCATAGATTCTCCGGGGACAAGGTATCTGCCGTTTGGCAAAGCTATAAACTCATCATTGCCGTTAGGATAAAATTGTTCAAATTGTTCTTTTGATATGGTGCCGTCAAAATCAATACTTTTTCCTGATACAGCGCTTACTTCTTTTCCGCTATAACGGATTTTTATGTCGAATTTATCTTTATATTCCGGAAAAAGTTCTAAAAACTCCTTACAGGTCTCTATTGCCGTGTTTACATAATTATCAGAAACATCATTAGCAGCATTTATAACAAAAGAATATTCCATCAAAACCCCTTTCTATAAATTTTAATGCCTTCAGAATATCATAATTTTAGTCTTTTTTCAATCATAAAATTTATGCACAAAAGTCGGGAAAACTTTAAATTTTCTTTTGGTTTTTTGAGCAAAATGTTCTATATTTTACAAAGCAAATTTTATACAAAAAGGAAAGAAAAAAGAAATGGTTTCAGAAGTTACAAATGCCGTAGAAAAAGATTATGGCGCCGATTCAATTAAAGTATTAAAAGGTCTTGATGCCGTACGCAAACGCCCTGGTATGTACATAGGTGATACAGACGATGGTTCAGGTCTTCATCATATGATTTACGAGGTTTTGGATAATGCAATTGACGAAGCTTTGGCCGGTTATTGCGATAAGACCGAAGTTATCTTAAATCCTGACGGTTCAGCCACAATTCGTGATAACGGACGCGGTATTCCGGTCGGAATGCACAAAGAAGAAGGTGTTTCTGCTGCCGAGGTTATTATGACCGAGCTTCACTCGGGCGGTAAATTTGATAATAATTCTTATAAAGTATCAGGCGGTTTACATGGTGTTGGTGTTTCGGTTGTAAACGCTTTATCAACGTGGTTAAAATTACGTATTTGGCGCGAAGGCAAAGAGCATTTAGTTACTTTTGCTAATGGTAATGTGGTTGAACACTTAAAGGTTGTCGGTGATGCCGGTGGTCGTCATGGTACTGAGGTTACTTTCCTTCCCTCGCCGGAAACGTTCACTATGACCGAGTTCAATTTTGAAACCTTGGAAAGAGCAATTCGTGAAAAAGCTTTCTTAAACTCTGGTGTTTATCTAAAACTTACCGATAATCGCGGGGCAGAGCCTAAAGAGGTAGATTTTCATTATGAAGGTGGTTTGAGAGCATTTGTTAATCACTTAAATAAATCAAAAGCTCCTTTGCATGAAGAAGTTATTTCTATTGTCGGTGAAAAAGACGATATGACGGTTGAGGTTGCTCTTCAATGGACCAATGCTTATAATGAAAGTATGCTCTGCTTCACCAATAATGTACCGCAAAAAGACGGCGGTACTCACTTGGCCGGTTTCAGAGGTGCTTTAACGCGTAGTTTGAATAACTATGTTCAAGAAAACGGTTTGTTAAAGAAAGAAAAAGTTGTTCTTTCCGGTGATGATATGCGCGAAGGCTTAAGTTGCGTATTGTCAGTAAAGGTTCCTGATCCTAAGTTTTCTTCACAAACCAAAGATAAATTGGTTTCTTCCGAAGTTCGTCCAGTTGTTGAAAGTATAGTAAATGACAAGTTGAAAGAATGGTTAGACGAGCATCCGACAGAAGCTAAAATTATTGTTGGTAAAATTGTCGAAGCAGCCACAGCTCGTGAAGCTGCTCGCAAAGCCAGAGAGCTTACTCGTCGTAAAGGTGTGCTCGATGTGGCATCTCTTCCCGGAAAATTAGCGGATTGCCAAGAAAAAGATCCGGCTTTATCCGAAGTATTCATCGTGGAGGGAGATTCTGCCGGTGGTTCAGCAAAACAAGGTCGTCACCGTCGTAATCAAGCCATTATGCCTTTGCGTGGTAAAATCTTGAATGTAGAACGTGCTCGTTTTGATAAAATGCTCAATTCTGCCGAGATTGGAACAATTATTACCGCTTTGGGTACCGGTATCGGTAGAGATGATTTCAACGCTGATAAATGTCGTTATCACAAAATTATCATCATGGCCGATGCCGATGTCGACGGTTCACACATCAGAACATTGTTGTTAACGTTCTTCTATCGTCAAATGCCCGAACTTATTAAAAGAGGCTATGTATATATTGCTCAACCTCCTTTGTACAAGGTTAAAAAGGGCAACTCGATTCTTTATATTAAGAACGAACGCGAAATGGATGATTATTTGATTCGCGGTGGTTGTGATGACGCATCACTTGTTTTGACCAACGGCGAACAAATTGCCGGCCAAGACTTGATAGATTTGGTTGAAAAAAATCGTCGAGCACGTTCTATGATTGCTAATTTGAGCAAAAACGTACCGGAAAAAATTATCGAACAAATGGCTGTGTTTGGTTTGTTTGATAAAGATTTCTTGGATTCTTCCGACCAACAACCGAAACTTGATGCTTTGGCTCAACGTTTGGATGAATTAGAAGCCGAGTATGACAGAGGTTGGAAAGCTATTGCACAAGAAGACGGTTCTATTTTGTTTACCCGTACTTTACGTGGTGTTGCCGAGAAATATACCGTTGGAGCCAATATCTTAGATATGCAGGAAGTTCCTATGCTGGCATCACTAAAAGATGTATTGTTTGAGACATTTGCTCAGACATCAACGCTTGTCTCAAAGCAAGGCTTAGAAAAGAAAATCAGTGGTCCGGTCAGTTTCGTCGATGCCATTATGGCAGCCGGAAAAAAAGGTATTTCTATTCAACGCTATAAAGGATTGGGCGAGATGAATCCTGAACAACTTTGGGAAACAACCTTAGATCCTGAGGCACGTTCACTGCTTCAAGTGAAGATTGATCACATGGAAGAAGCTGATGAAACGTTTGCTACTTTAATGGGCGATGTTGTTGAGCCAAGAAAAGAATTTATTCAAGAAAATGCCCTAAATGTTGTAAACTTGGATATCTGATGATAAAAAGCCTCGACTTAATCGAGGCTTTTTAAGTAAGGGCTTATTGAAAATATATTAATATAAAATATATTGACTAAAATTAAGAGATACATACAATCGGTGTATAAAATCAAAGGAAACACAGATGAAGTTATATCAGGTTGCCGTTCTGTTTTTGATGTTTCTCCCGACATTTGTTCATGCGGGTGAGTGGAGCTATCATGTCGAAGGGCATGCACAAGGTTTATACGGTTATACTGATACCAAAAAACACAATCATGGCGTAGGGCAAGTTAACATAAATACTTCTGCTGAATATAATTTTGATAATCACAATAGTTTAAGTTTTAATTTTGACATTATGGGCGGAATTGATAAAGAATTGCAAGACTACAATCAAGGACGCTGGGGTGAGGAAGCATACATTGTTTACGATTCCTCTTACGGACAATTTATGTTTGGTCAAATTTACAACGTAGCAGCGCTTTTTCATAATGGCACATATACAACAGGTGCTTTTGCCACACCGTCTGATGTAGTAGATTTTTTATCAAACCCCAATTGGCGTCGCACATCAAAACAAACCTACTTTGCAACACTTAATTCAACCGAGCTTAATACCGACGGTGTTGCACCTAAGATAAACTATATTTCTCCGGAATGGAAAGGAACAGCAATCGGTTTCTCATATATGCCCGACAGTTATAACCGCCGAGGTTTAATAAATAAACATACAGATTATGCGCATAAAGACGGTTTTGTCGGTGCCGTGTATAATGATATAGATTTTGGATATTTTACAACCCAAGCCTCATTTGGTTATGCTCAATATCATGGCAATGACAAAGAGTTTTCATATTCTTTGCGCATAAATAAAGGAAATTGGCATATTGGGGGAGGTTATCGCAAGACTTATATTGACGGAGATGACAAATCAAAAACCCCAAAAGACTTGTTCAAAGATTTTGACGGATATCGAGAAGGAGAAGCTTGGAATATAGGTGTCGGTTTTGAGTTTGGTCCGATACAGTCTTCTTTAAGCTATTTTGAAAGCTCATCTGATAAAACGGATAATCAAAATAAAATTGTTGCCTTTTCTAACCAATATCAGTTTAATGAGCATATTGATATTTATTTAGCCACTGCTTACACCGACTATGAAAATATTTACGAAAACAAATCAGGTTATGCCATTGTCAGCGGAATAGGAGTTAATTTTTAAGCTATGTCAAATATTTTAATATTATCGGAAAATGAAGTTTTCAAAGAAGATTTGTCAGATCAAATCAAACATCATATACCTGATTTTGAAATAACGGAAAATAAAGAAATTGCCGACATTGTTGTTGTTGATGAAAAAATAGAACTATTAAAAACTTTAGATAAAAATGTACCGATTATATTCTTAAAAAATAATAACGAAGATAGTGATGATGTAAAAGTTCACGCTATAATCCAAAAACCGTTTTTATTGAGTAATTTTTTAGATACGGTAAAAGCCTCTATAAATATTTATGAAAACTCAGAGGAGGGCAATCTTGAGTTTAATAAATATATTTTATACCCTTCTCGTAAAGAGATATTAAACAAACGAAATAAATCTGTGACAAAGCTTACCGAAAAAGAAGTTTCCATACTAAAATATTTGTATAAAAATTCAGGAAAAATTATCTCTAAAAACGATTTGATACAAGAAGTTTGGGAATATTCGGCAGACGTTGCAACTCATACTGTCGAAACACATATTTATCGATTACGCCAAAAAATCGAACAAGACAACAGCGATAACCAAATCATCATCACATCAGAAGGCGGTTATCAATTAAAGCTTTAAGAATTTTTGCTTTTTAATTGTCCGCAAGCAGCCAAAATATCTTGTCCGCGAGCAACTCTGATAGGCGCTTCATAGCCGGCAGCCTCCAAAGCTCGAGAAAAAGCATGAACCCTGTTGTTTGAACTGGGCTTAAAATTACATCCCGGCCAAGGATTAAAAGGTATAAGGTTAAATTTTGCTCCTAAATTATACTTTTTCATTAAAGCAACAAGTTCTTTTGCATCGTCCATAGTGTCATTAAAGTGGTCGAGCATAAGGTATTCAAAAGTAATCATTCTGCTCATACCCATTATGGTCTGATATTTTTGACAAGCACTTAAAACTTCTTCAATTTTGTAACGATTGTTAATAGGCATAATCTGAGAGCGTTTTTCGTTATTCGGAGCATGAAGGCTGATTGCTAATTTTACACCTAATTCCGAAGCAACAGACTCAATATGCGGAGCAATTCCCGAGGTTGACAAAGTAATTCTGCGCTTTGATATAGCGATTCCGTCACCGTCAGACAATATTTTCAAAGCCTTAAAAACCTCGTCTTTGTTGTGCAAAGGCTCACCCATTCCCATAACTACAATATTTGATAAGAAACGGGTTTCATTAGTAGGTGATGGCCATTCGCCATAAGCATCTCTGGCAACCATAAATTGTGCAACAATTTCCCCTGCGGTCAGGTTGCGGGTTATCTTTTGACTGCCTGTATGACAAAACTTACAACCGACGGCGCAACCTACTTGAGTAGACACACAAACAGCACCGCGATCTTCTTCGGGGATATATACGGTTTCAATTCTCTGTCCGTCAGCAAACTCTAACAGCCACTTGCGAGTTTTGTCTGATGAAAGTTGTTCGGTAACTATTTTAGGACGTGATACGGTGTATTTTTCTTTAAGTTTTTCGCGCAGATCTTTTGATAAATTGGTCATATTATCAAAATTTGTTTCGCCCCTAAAATAAATCCATTGCCAAAGTTGTTTTGCTCTAAAAGGTTTTTCACCTATTAAAGCAAGCTCTTCCATAAGCTCTTCTTTAGATAAACCGATAAGTTCTTTTGTCATTATTTACACTTGTTAGAAATGGCTTTATAAGCCGAGGTAAAACCGTTTAATGAGTAAGTATCTTTGGTTTTTGTGCCTTTGTGTGATGTTCCGTTTACAATCATACGAGATCCGCGCTTCATAGCATTTACAATATCTTTGTCATCTTTTGAAGACATAGCCCATGCTTTATCTCCGCTGACAAAAAGCTTAAAAGTTTGCGCACCGATTTTCAATTCTGTTTCACTATTTATTTTATAATCATAACCTGCATTGATATTTACGACATCATAACTTTTTTCGTTTGGTCTGTGAGTAACAACAACATAAATATCTCCTCTTTTAGTATATTTACCCTCGTCTTTTTTAGGTGTAGATGCCATATAACAAACAGGACCGGCATTATCACGATAATAATAAGCCAACCAGTCACCATATTCACCGATTAGCTTTTGTTCGGCCGCATTAACGTTAAAAATTGCACCAAAAAAGGCTAACAAACTAAAAAACATATATTTTTTCATGCGCATATACCCACAGGTTAGTTAATTTTGATACGATTGTAATTGCAAAATATGTAAAAACTGTTAATTTCAAAAAAAATTTTAAGGATAAAAACGATGATGCGAGACAATTATCTTGATGTTTCAAAGCTGACAACCAATGAAGATATCTTGGAACTGTTCAATGTAGTTGCCAACAGTGGTGGCGTGTTACGTTTTGTAGGTGGTGCCGTCAGAGACGCTCTAAAGGGCATAAAATCTTCTGATCTAAACCTTGTAACAGATTTAAGTCCTGATGAACTGGTTGAGGCTTGTAATGATGCCGGATATAATACGGTTCCTTTAGGTATCAAACAAGGAAAAATATCGGTAATTGTCGATGATACTCAAATAGAAGTTAGCTCTCTCGGCAAATATGTTGAAAAAGACGGTGTTTCAAATTTAGAATTTACAGACAACTGGGAAGCAGATGCTTCTATGCGTGACTTGACCATAAATGCCGTATATGCCGATGAAAAAGGCAATGTTTTCGATTACTATAACGGTATCGAAGATTTAGAAAAAGGTTATGTACGTTTTATCGGTTCGGCAAGTCAAAGAATTAAAGATGATTATAGCAGAATATTACGTTATTTCAGGTTTTATTCAATGTTTGGCTTAGAAGAACCAAATACTAAAGCCATAACCGCCTGCACCGAAAATTGCGCCGGATTAAAAAAATTGCCTATGGAAAGGATCAAAGACGAATTATTCAAGATTTTGCAAACAAAAAGAGCTTATATGGCATATAACCTTATGCAAAAAAACGGCATCTTAGGATATATAATGCCCGATGCATTATACCTTGAAGATTTGGAATATTTAAATAATCTTGAATGTTCCTTTTTGAATGAAAACGAGGCTTTGATTAAAATGTTTATCATTTATCGACCCAAGCCTGATTTAGCCGAAAACATGGCAACTCGTTTGAAGTTTTCACGTTACGAAAAGGATATGTTTATTAATTTGGCAAAGACAGATTTTTCCATAAATGATTTTTTAAATTCTAAAACAATGGCAAAAATTATTTATGAATATGGCAAGGATTTTTCTAAAGCAAAGCTGATATCTATAATAGCAAAAGACAGATGTTTTTCCGGTGAAGCAGAAATAGTTTACGACAAAATAGATAATCTGCCCGATATTAATTTTCCCATAAAGGGTAAAGACATTATAGAATGTGGTTTAACAGACTATCAACAGGTTGGTCCTATCTTAAAAGAGCTTGAACAACTTTGGATTGATTCGAATTTTGACTTGACCAGAGAACAACTGCTTTTGGAAGTAAATAATATAAAAAATGTTGTATAAATCAAACCGCTCTTTTTCAAAAGAGCGGTTTTTCAAAGAGGCAAACTATTTTTTTACATTATTAAGTTTTTTTATTGTTTTTACGTCAACTTTAGTTGGTTTCATCATTTCTTTGTCGACTTCTCCGCTTACCTCAATAAATTCACCGGCCGTAACTGTTACACCGTCAAATTCATCATTATCGATTTCCAAAACAATTTCGCCTGTTTTGTCGGTAAAAGCATACTTGTCGTCGCCTAAAGCCTTAACAATTTGTCCTTGCATATAAACAAAAGTTTCATCAGACTTTGTTTTAACATTTTCAACTGTTTCAATAACAACATTTTCCGGCACAAAAATAAAACCTTTTTTATGGTCTTTGGCAAAAGCATTACTGCAAACAGCTAAGCACAAAAAAGTAAACAAAATTTTTTTCATACATTCCTCCGTAATTTTCATTAAATAAAGACATGAATGAAATAATAACGAATTTAATTTTTTCAATAAAAAAGGTTCGTAAAAACGAACCTTTTTAAAAACTGGTGGAGCTAAGGAGGATCGAACTCCTGACCTCTTGAATGCCATTCAAGCGCTCTCCCAACTGAGCTATAACCCCAATGACTAAGTGCAAAATAAATAAAACACAGTCAAAAGTCAAGCGTTTTTTAAGAATCTCCGGGATGTTTTTTTTGATAACCGCTTTTGCAACTCAAAGACCAAGACATCAAAAGCTCTTTTTCGTTAGTGCTTTCATCAACTTGTTCACCGATAATTTTAAAATCATTGTTTTTATAAAATCTTACAGCATTTTCGTTTTTCAGAAACACCTTAAGACTCAGTTCAGGATAAAGTTTTTTTGCAAAATTCAGCAATTTTGAGCCAATTTTCATCCTTTGATATTTTGGCATAACAAACAAAGCGCCGATATATTTGTCATCAATAATACTGATAAAACCCTTTATTTGTCTTTTATCTTCAAAAACATAACTGTCGGTATTCGGCAGATAATATTTTTTTATAATCGGCATCATGTTATGCCAATACTCAGCCCCGACAAAGTCATGAGCTTGCAAACTAGCCTGCAACCAAAGGCTTAATATTTTATCAATGTCCTGTTGTTGAAATTTTCTTATCATCTGTGTTTTTTCCTAAGAGAAATTCTTTTTAATCGTCTTTCCATAAAGACTCTGTGTGCATTTCGATAAACTAAAACAGATTTTGTTCTGGCTTTTAATATTATTGTAAATTCTTTCATCGTTAACAGTACACCGATTGTCACGAGCGTCGATCCTAACAAAATTTGCCAGTTTAGCGGGTCATTAAACATCAAAACACCGGCTGCAATACCGAAAACTATTCTTAAAGTACTAAATGGCGCGATTTTGCTTACCCCATTAACTGCAATAAGTTTTTGCCACAAAACCATTGCAACTGAAAGCAATATAACCTCAAAAGCCATAACCCAACCGGCAACGACCCAATTTATTTTATCTAACGTAGTATAATCAAAACCTTCTATCCAAAAAGAACCGGCCGCAGTAAAAGGAACGGCAAGCAAATATGAATATGCCAAGAATGTGGTTGTATCCATATGCTTCGTGCTTTTAAAAACAATCTGACAAGCTCCCCAAAACACACGAGACAACAAGATAAGAGCAACACCGTAAAAACTCATTTTCGGCATATCCATAATAATGACCACGCCGACAAACGACAAAATAAGAGCTATTACTTGCTTAAAGTTAATTCTTTCTTTAGCCCAAAGACATGCCATCAAAACCGATATAGGTCCTTCGGTTTGCATCAGCAAAGAACTTGCTGACGGAGACAATTCTTTGTACGCAATATAACCCAACATATTGGTAATAACATTAGATGTAATAGCCACAAAAAACAGTTGTTTCAGTTCTTTTTTTGTAGGCTTTGCAAAAGGAAGAAAAAGTAAACCGACAATGGCATATCTGATAGTCAAAAAAGTAAACGGCGGAATTTCTTGTAAACCTAATTTACTGATGGCCGGATTTACACCCCATATAAAAACCACAAAAAGTGACAAAAATATAGCAGAAAGTTTCATTAAGATATTCCTCAAATGTCTAAATCATCGACGAACTTTGCACGTTCAATAATAAACTTGAATCTTAATTCCGGATTTTTACCCATAAGTCTTTCAACCTGTCGCCTTGTTTCAAAAGCTTCTTCCTTTCCTTCTTCGGTAGTAGTAGAAGGAATCATAACCTTAAGCAACATACGATTCTTTTTATCCATAGTTGTTTCTTTTAATTGAACAGCACTCATTTCGCCCAAGCCTTTAAAACGACTGATGTCGGGTTTTTGGTTTCCTTTAACAACTTTTGTTAAGATTCTGTCTTTATCTTCATCATCCAGAGCATAATAGTTTTTTCCGCCCACGGCAATTTTATAAAGTGGCGGTGTAGCAATAAACAAATGTCCGTTAGCAATAAGCTGGGGCATATGTTGATAGAAGAAAGTCATCAGTAATGATGCAATATGGGCGCCATCAACGTCGGCATCTGTCATGATAATGATTTTTTCATAGCGCAAATTTTCTTCTTTATAGTTATCTTTAGTGCCACAACCCAAAGCCTCTATCATATCTTTAATTTCTTGGTTTTGAGTTATCTTTTCCAAAGAAGCGCTGGCAACATTTAAGATTTTTCCTCTCAAAGGCAAAATTGCTTGCGTAACTCTGTCGCGACCTTGCTTTGCAGAGCCGCCGGCAGAGTCACCCTCGACAATAAACAATTCGGTATTTTCTGAAGATGCTTGAGAGCAATCAGCTAATTTACCCGGTAAACGAAGTCGTTTAGTTGGAGTTTTTCTAACCTTTTCTTTTTCTTCTTTCTTTTTCTTTCGTGCATCAGCACGTTCAATTACATATTCCAACAAGGCGGCTGCATTTTCCAAATCGGAAGAAAGCCAATGATCAAAAGAATCTTTGACCGCCGATTCCACCAAACGAGTTGCTTTTGAAGAAGTAAGTTTATCCTTAGTTTGACCTTGGAATTGAGGGTCTCTGATAAACAAGGATAACATAATTGATGCATCGCTCAAAAAGTCTTCGGCCGTAATTGAAGAAGCTTTTTTATTGTTGGTCATTTCGCCATATTCTTTAAGACCTTTGAGAAGAGCAGATTTAAAACCTGTTTCATGTGTTCCGCCAAAAGGAGTAATAACAGTATTGCAATATGAATGGCAAAAACCGTTTTCATCTTCCGGCCAAGTAATGGCCCACTCGACTTTGCCTTCATCATTATCCAAATCGGCCTCACCGGCAAAGGGGCGACGATTGATGGTAGCTTTAGACCCGACTTGATAATTTAAGAAGTCTAATATTCCATTAGGAAAGCAAAGTTCTGTTTCGGTTGGTGTTGCTTCGCCTTCTCCGATAATCTCCGGAGCGCATTTCCAATTTATTTTAATTCCTTTGAACAAAAATGCCTTAGAGCGTGCCATACGAAAAATTCTGTTCGGTTGCAGATTTGAATTTACGCCGAAAATTTCCGGATCAGGCTTAAAAGTAATAGATGTTCCGCGTCTGTTTGGAGCATTGCCGACTAATTCTAAAGCTGTTTGCGGAATGCCTTTTGCATATTCTTGACGATATAACTTTTTATCTCTGGCTATTTCAACAATAAGTTTTTCTGAAAGAGCATTAACCACCGACAAACCCACGCCGTGCAAACCACCCGATACTTTATATGCACCGCCACCGAATTTTCCGCCGGAGTGAAGCATTGTCAAAATAACTTCTAAGGCTGATTTGTTTGGATATTTTGGGTGAGGGTCAACAGGAATTCCGCGCCCGTTATCAATAATGCTGACCGAATAATCCGCATTCATTATCACGTCAATATGGTTTGCATATCCGGCAACAGCCTCATCCATTGAGTTATCCAAAATTTCGGCAACCAAGTGGTGTAAAGCCGTTTCGTCAGTACCTCCGATATACATACCCGGACGATGTCTTACCGGCTCCAAACCTTCCAAAACCTCGATTGATTGAGCGCTATATTCTTGCGAAACTTTTTCTTCTTTTGCAAACAAATCAGACATTTTTATTCTCTAAACCTTCTAATGCTATATATTTCAAGGCTCAAGATAAAACAAAAGCCGAAATTAAACAAGAGCAAATTTTCACAATTTAACAGTCTTTTTTTGTTAAAAAACTCTTGCATTTTTAATATTTTATGTATAAAAAGAGTCCCGAAACCGTCAATGGTGGCGGTTTTTTAATTTCACACGCAGATTTGGTCGGGATTTATATCTCGCTCCGGTGCTTGAAATTCAAGTTCTCTTAAAATCTGCGGAGGTTTAACCGGAAAAGAAGGATTATAAAATATGACACTTCCTACATTTACAATGCGCCAAATGATTGAAGCTGGTGTTCACTTTGGTCACCATGCTCGTCGTTGGAATCCGAAAATGGCACCGTACATTTTCGGCAAAAAAGACAATGTTCACATTATTGATTTACAAAAAACTTACCCTATGCTTTATACAGCAATGGCTACAACTAAAGAAATTGCTGCTCAAGGCGGAAAAGTTTTGTTTGTTGCTACAAAGCGCCAAGCACAAGAAATCATTAAAGAAAATGCTGAACGTTGCGGTCAATACTATGTTAACCAACGTTGGTTAGGTGGTATGTTAACTAACTGGAAAACAGTTCACAAATCAATTACTCGATTGGTAAAGTTGAACGAAATGTTCGAAAAAGGCGATTTGTCCGGCTATACCAAAAAAGAATTGCAAGGTATGAAAAAAGAGCAAGAAAAACTCCAACTCGAATTGGGTGGTATTATGAATATGGGCGGTCAACCTGACTTAGTATTCGTAATTGACACTTGCAAAGAGGCTTTAGCTATTAAAGAAGCTAAAAAACTCGGCATACCTGTAATCGGTATTTGTGATACAAACGCAGATCCCGAATGTGTTGATTTGCCTGTTCCGGGTAACGATGATGCTATCCGTGCAATCCAATTCTATTCAGAAATGATTTCATCTTCTGTACTGGACGGAATGCAAGCTTTGATCGCTGCTAAAGGCGTTAAAGTAGAAGAAATGGTTGAAGAAAAAGCCGAAGCTCCTAAAGTTGCTAAAAAAAGAACATCTAAAAAAGCAGCTGAAAAGACTGAAGAATAATTCAACTTAAAAATATTATCAAAAAGGGTGGTGTTTTTACACCACCCGCCAATTAAAAAAATCAGAGGGTTTATAAAATGACAGAGATTACTGCCGCAAAAGTAAAAGAGCTTAGAGAATCTACCGGTGCCGGTATGCTTGATTGTAAAAAAGCATTGGTTGAAACCAACGGAAATATGGAAGAAGCTGTAGATTGGTTGCGTAAAAAAGGTTTGGCTTCTGCCGCCAAAAAAGCAAGTCGTATTGCTGCCGAAGGTTTGGTTTCAGTTTATGTTGAAGGAAACAAAGGCGCAATTGCCGAAGTTAACTCCGAAACAGACTTCGTTGCTAAAAACGATTTGTTCAAAGAGTATGTTGCCGATGCTGCCAAAGTTGCTTTGGCCTCAGCCGGTGAAGTTTGCGATATGAAAACATTTAATTGTCCTAAATGTGGCAAAACCTTTGAAGAACGCTTAACAGATTTGATTGCCAAGATTGGCGAGAATATGAATTTGCGTCGTGCAGCAATGCTTGAAGTAAACAATGGTGTTGTTGCTTCTTATTTGCACAGTTGCTGTGGCGATAATCTTGGTAAAATCGGTGTGTTGGTTGCTTTAGAATCAACAGCTGATAAAACAAAATTGGAAGAGTTGGGTAAGCATATTGCTATGCATATTGCCGCTTCTTCTCCGTTGTTCTTGGATATTGCTTCTGTTGATGCAACTGCCGTAGAACGTGAAAAAGCAATCTTTACCGAACAAGCAAAAGCTTCGGGCAAACCTGAAAACATTATTGAAAAAATGGTTGAAGGTCGTGTTCGTAAATATTACGACGAAGTCGTTTTGGAAGAACAAGCCTATATTATGGATCCGGACAAAAAAGTTAAGCAAGTAATTGCTGATGCCGCAAAAGAACTCGGTGCCGACATTAAATTGGTTAACTATGTTCGTTTCAAATTGGGTGAAGGATTGCAAAAGAAAGAAGAAGATTTTGCTGCCGAAGTTGCTGCTCAATTAGGAAAATAAGCTTTTTAATACAAAAGCAAAACCCCGACTTCAAATAAAGTCGGGGTTTTTTGTTTTTTTATATTTTTATTTCTATCATAACCGGAACATGATCAGACGGACGTTCTTTTGAGCGAAATTCTTTTAATATTTGCGCGCTTAACACTCTGTTTTCCAGCGGTTTTGTAACCCAAATATGATCCAAACGACGACCTTTATCATTAGTTTGCCAATTGGGATTGCGATAGCTCCACCAAGAAAAAACTTTTTCCGGTTCTTTATAAAATTTACGTACCGCATCAACAAAATCTAATGAGTTAAATAATCTTGTCAGTCTGCCAACTTCTATCGGTGTGTGTGAAACAATTTTTAAAAGTTGCTTATGATTCCATACGTCATTTTCGCTTGGAGCAACATTAAAATCACCGCAAAACAGGATTTTTTTATTTTTCTGCTCATCTTTTTTGTTTTCTAAATATTCAGATATATCGTCCATAAAACAAAGTTTATGTGCAAAAGACAGGTTTTCTATCGGATCGGGAATATCTCCGCCGGCCGGAATGTAAATATTATTTATTTCAATATCGTCGAACAAAACACACTTGATATGGCGAGCATCTTTTTTACCAACCCAATTGAGTTCTTCAACAGCCTTAAAAGGATATTTTGATAGAATTGCCACTCCGTTATATCCGGCCATACCATATACACATATATGTTCAAAACCTAATTTTTTTATCTCGCCGAACGGAAAATCTTCTTTTTTTGCTTTAACTTCTTGTAAGCAAACCACGTCAGGATTCTTTTCTTCGACCAATTTTTTTAACAAATCCAGTCTGATGCGAATAGAATTAACATTCCAAGTAACAAGAGAAAATGAGTCCATTTTTATTTTTTCTTTTTAAAATTACGAGAGCTTGTTTTTTTATTTTTGAATTTGAATACTTCATCATCTATATCAAGGTCTTTTTTTGCATCATAAAGCGAAACACTGACCTCGACACTTTGCGGATCGACAATTTTCCACTGTTTTAGTTCCATAGGGTTATTTGAAAAAACCAAGGTAATAGGTCCGATATCGCCTTTTTCAGAATAATCTAAGGTAATAGATGTTGATCCGCTGTCTTGATAAAAATCGATAATTTTTATTTTTTCACCATCTATCTTAATTTTGTCAGATAAAATCATCGAGGCAGGAATATCGTCATAATCAATGT
Organism: Alphaproteobacteria bacterium; assembly: GCA_017501665.1. GTDB lineage: Bacteria > Pseudomonadota > Alphaproteobacteria > RF32 > CAG-239 > CAZU01. The sequence goes on from JAFVWM010000043.1 coordinate 72,416, forward strand.
GTGTAACTTGGTCTAAATCCAAATCATTATAAACAATATTATCACCATTACCGACAATCAAAACATTTGTAGGTTCAGCATATTCCATTCTGATCTTATTCGGTTTTTTGATAAAAAGACGACCTTCTGCAGTAGCACCGTTTGAAGCCATTTGTACAAACGTTGCTTCAATACTTTTCATGGAATTAAGATACGTTTCAATTTTTTGTAAATTTTCAGCAGACTGAGCTCTTGTTTCAAAAGAAAAAAGCAATCCGCAAAGCAAACAAATTGTTTTTCTCATTTATTATTCTCTCTATATAATCCTAATCATAAAAGTTATATTAAATATAATAATCGTAATTATAAATGTCTATACAAACCTACCCCCTGTCAACACCAAAATATTGACAGAGGGCAGAATGTATATGGTTAAATCAGTTAATAACCGCCACAACCGCAACCTTTAGATGTTGATTCGGTAGATTCCGAATTTTTGGAAGAATTGTTTGCATCTTTTTCAGCTGAAGCAGACATAGATTTTGCTTGTTTTGAAGAAGCAGATTTCATAGAAGAAGACGAAGAATCTCTCATATCTTTACACATAATATATTACTCCTGTTAAAAGTTAAACAATTGCTTTCAAAAGCAATAAAGAAGTAAGATTTAATGTAAAATAAACAACCTATTCTTTAAGCCTACATATTACGCGGTTTGAATATACCGTCTTCAAAACCTTGTATTTGAGAGTTTTCTTCAGCCATTTCTAACCGCGTTAAAGCAAGAGCGACATATTCTTTTTCTTTTTCGATACCGATAAATTTGCGATTAAGTTTTTTTGCAACTACTGCGGTGGTTCCCGAACCTAAAAACGGATCAAAAATCACATCGCCTTCATCAGAAGATGCCAAAACGAGCTTAGCAATAAGTTTTTCCGGTTTTTGAGTGGGATGATCGGTATTCTCACGCATAGACCAAAAAGGAACGGATATATCTGTCCAGACATTTGACGGATGAGTTAAACGCAGTTTTTTATTGCCTTTTTCAAACCAGTCTTTCGGAACACCGTCGTCGTTGCGATAAGGAGCGATAACCTCGCGCAAAACTTTAACTCTGTCCAAATAAAATTTATAATTTTTGCTTTTGGTAAAAAACCAAATATCTTCCAAACAATTTTTCCAATTATTTAGAGCTCCGCGACCTTTTTCTCTTTCCCATGATATACGATTTTGCAAAACAAAATACTTGCCGGCAATATAAGGAATGGCAATAGATGTTTTCCAATCAGCACATATATAGACCGAGGCATTATCTTTTAACAATCTGACGGTTTTTTTAAGCCATTTATCCAGCCACTTTGCATAATCGTCATTATTCATTTCATGAAAAGTTGATTTTCCGAAGTTTTTGGTAAGGTTATAAGGGGGATCAACAATCATCAAATCAACACAGTTATCCGGAAGTTTGTCCATCGCATTAAGAGAATCTTGCCAAATAACTTTGTTTACAACATCTTCAAAACAGGCATTTTTTGTCAGTTTCACGGCGCAAGAAACAAGACTGGAAACTTGTTTTTTTTCCAGTCTTATAGTTTTGTTTCGAGATGTTTTTTGAAGCAACTATTCTTCTCCGAACTTGTTATCTATAAGTTTTTCCAATGCTTCTAAAGCCTCTTTTGCCTGATTCCCTGAAGCAGAAACTTTGATTGTGGTTCCTTTTGAAGCAGCCAACATCATCAGCCCCATAATTGAGCAACCGTTAACACATTGACCAATACGTTCTACCTCTATTTGAGCATCATAAGGCTCCAAAGTTTTTACAAAGGCAGCTGCCGCACGAGCATGAAGACCTTTAATATTTTTTATTTCCAAATCTTTTGTCAGTTTATCGGACATTGTCAGTTTCCCAATAGTTGTGAAGCGATATTAATATATTTTTTGCCGGCATCTTGAGCGCCTTCAACAGTATCTTTCATATTTTTTTCTTTGCGTAAAGAAGCGATTTTAATGAGCATAGGCAAATTAATACCGGCCAAGATTTCAACATTGGCTCTGTCCATCATCGACAAAGCAAGGTTTGAAGGGGTCCCACCGAACATATCGGTAAGCAAAACAACGCCTTCACCGGTGTTAACGTTATTAACTTTCTCCAAAATCTCGTTACGACGCATTTCCATATCATCTTCCGGACCGATACATACACCGGCAACTTGTTCTTGCGGGCCGACAACATGTTGCATGGCCGAGATAAACTCATTTGCCAAATTTCCATGTGTAACTAATACCAAACCTATCATATTAAATCCTTAAATAAGTGTTGTTCAAAATCTTTTTCTATGGTACTATGCTATCATTAAACTGTCAATTTAAGGTTAATAAATTATGCAAAAAAAACCACTCGGCTTTATTTACTATTATATCAAAGATTTTAAATACACTCTTTTATTCATAGTTCTTTTAATCGTTATAGCCCGAAGCCTCACGCAGATCGGCTTTTATCTTTCGGCCAAATTGTTCAGTTGGGCCGGAACGGAATTTCAAAATCCTGACTATTGGCAAGTAATGATAATGCTGTTAAGCGGTTTTGTTGCCTTAGATTTAATCGGGCATCTTTTTCAGACATGGTCGTTGTATATATCCGGAAAAGTAATACCTCACATCAGATCGTTGGTTATAAAAGACACTTTTGATTATGTTAACAAACAATCTATTTCTTATTTTGCTAACGAAATGACGGGTAATATTTCAAACAAATTTAATCAGCTTCAAAATAGTGTTGCCGAATTTTTTATGCATGCAAGCAACATTCTTTTTGATCTGTGTTATCTTTTGGTTAACATCGCTATTTTATTTTATGTCAATTGGATTTTAGGTGTGGCGGTTATATTATGGACAGTACTGATAGTGTATTGTGGTAAATATTTTGGTCTAAAACGGGCAGAGCTTTCTCGCAAAACATCTTCGGAACAAAGTTTATCAAATGCCCGAATAGTCGATTCCATAGCTAATTATTCCGAAATAAAAAGTTTTGCTAATTTTAAGTACGAAAGAATAAATTTATTAAAAGTTTTACGCAAATGGCGTCACGCCGAAACCTATGAACAAAAACAGCGCAATATGATAATGATGTCATTGGGTTTGATATCGGTATTTTCCGGTGCGTTTTTTAGTTTTTTTGCATTAGTGCTTTTTTATAACAAACAGCTTGATTTAACCGGATTTATTTTTGTTTTGACCATAATAACCCGTTTTAGCGGGCTTGCATTTGGTGTAAACTGGGCGGTAAATAATCTTTCTCGTGTTTTTGGTGTTATTAAATCGGCTTTAGAAACCTTGGCGGTCGAACCTGAAATTACCGATTCTGCAAATGCCAAAGAACTACACGCAAAAAAGGCAGAAATAACATTTGAAAACGTTGTGTTTGCTTATCAAAACGGTAATATTATTTTTTCCGACTTTAATCTTAAAATAAAAGCAGGAGAAAAGGTAGGCATTGTCGGTTCGTCAGGCGCCGGAAAATCAACATTAATAAAATTGATTGCTCGTTATTTTGATACAACTTCAGGCTGTGTTAAAATAAACGGCGTTAACATTAAAGACATTACACAAGATTCTCTGCACAAGCATATATCAACGATTCCACAAGATGTTTCTTTGTTTAACAGAACATTGGAGGAAAATATTCGCTATGGTAAAACAACCGCAACGACAGAAGAGGTAAAAAAGGCAGCCAAACAAGCCTCCGCCGATAAATTTATCGAAAAACTTGCCAACGGTTATGAAACTAAGGTGGGCGACAGAGGTGTTATCTTATCAGGAGGCGAACGCCAAAGAATTGCAATAGCTCGAGCCATATTAAAGAACTCACCTGTTTTAATATTTGATGAAGCCACATCCTCACTCGATTCCGAAAGCGAAAAATATATTCAAGAATCAATGAAAACACTAATGAAAAACAAAACAGTCATAGCCGTTGCGCATCGTTTATCAACCTTACGTGAAATGGACAGAATAATAGTTCTGGAAAATGGTAAAATAATAGAAGAGGGAACTCATACCGGATTATTGCGCAAAAAAGGACGTTATGCAAAATTGTTTAAGATGCAGTCTGATGGTTATATTCAAACCAACTAAAATTTATACATTACACTTAAACTGCCGGAGGTATTTTTGTAATCATCACCGACACTGTAAGATCCGGCTATTGAGGCACTAAGAGTTGATGTCATATCAAAAGACATACCTGCGGAAATCTTTGCTATTGTTCTGTCATCAGCCTGAGCCATAGAGTTTTCACTATCTATAACAAACTCAGAAGTGTCGTCCATAATATGAACAATAGAAGGCTTAATAAATATTTCGGCACGAGATTCGGGAAACTCCCAACGTTTAGCAAATTTTATACCTGCTTCAATTTCGGTGCGGCTGGCATTATCAAATTCTTGGGTCTTGCCGGCATTGTCTTCGACCGGATCTATTTCGACGGCCGTATAGCTAATTCTTACACCGGGCTCGATTCTGAGCCCGCTAATGTTTTTATATATATAGCTGACATCTAATGTTGCACCATAAAGAGTACCTGATGTGCTTGTATTTACATCGTCATTAGTGGATATATCGGCATCAATCATACCGGCATATCCGGCTAATATAGTTGACCAATTTTGTCCGTCATGACGCAAATAAGCACCGGCTAAATAACTGTTAATAGTAGTTTCGGCCTGACCGATAATTTGATATTGGTCGCCGTCTTCATCATAATTATACGTACCTTTTCTATAAGAAGCTAATAATCCCAGTTTGGTGTTACCATTACTCATCAAATCTAACCCACCGTCAAAACCGCTTATATCTGCACCATAAACATATGGAGAATCAATGGTAAGAGAAGTTGTTGCCGGAGCCACCCAACCGGTGAATACCGGTCGATTAGAACGACAAATATCAGATGCTCCTCTTTTAATATTTTTACAAGGAGCTTTTTGGTATTCGCTTATAGCAATATTATTGCGCAAGCTTTCACCCAAACTGCTTGTTTGCATAAAAGTATTATCAATTAATCCATAATAAGCTACCGCTTCGGGAACAAGAATATATTTATCACCGCTTATGGCGTTTTTCATAGAAGCAAACCATTGATTATCCTTAAAAACCGTATCCCAATGATAATACGAACCCTCTACACGATGAATCTTGAACACATTTTCCCCTGATGTGCTGCCTGCTTTGGCAAAGAGAATATCATCTCTTAAAGACGAACCATCATTAAGCGATGTTAAATATACGCTGGTTGAACCGGAAGCGTTTCCTGTTATAATAATTTTGTCGGCTTTTGCCGAAGCGATATCTACATTTAAATTCAACTTAGAATTTGGGTTACCGGTATAATTCCCCTCAATTGTCAAACTGTTACCTGCAGTGTTATCGTTTGCAACAAGGTCGATTGTACCGCTGTTGTTTATATCGCCGTTTTTCACGGCAATATTGCCGGAAATAAACAAAGATGAACTTTCATCTATATTCAAAGATCCGCTATTTAGAATTACATTGTTGTTCGGAGTAAAAACTGCATTTATTAGTTTTACATCTTTCCACCCTTTAATTTCTGTTGTAGCATAAGATCCATCTTCTAAAAACAAATTATGATCAGTACTTGAGTCGTTATTTATAATACCGCTTGCGAATATAGAATTTAATCCGCCGGTAAGCGTCAGATTCGATAAACCTGTACCTTCGGTAAATAACTGATTTACATTCAATCCCGTTACATCTTTGCCCACGGTTAAAGTTCCTGTTAATGAGTTATAATCTTGAATGGTAATAATGGAAGAGCCTAAAAAGCTCGCATTATTTATAGAAGAACCGGATTGTGCAATAAGCATGCTGTCTTCTTGAAATTTTATATTATTCGCAGTACCGAAGATTGATGCTGTACCGGATTCAAGTACAGAGTCATATAAAGTTCCGCCGTCATCAACGTTAATAGTTCCGCTCTCAATGGTTAAGTTTTTTGCTTCATCTGTATCTTTAACTGTAAAAACAGAGTCGCTTCCTACATAAATCCATTCAGCACTTCCATCTGTAATACTTCCATTATATATAGTTCCGTCTGAAGATGTGGTGTTAATGTTTTCTATTTTATCATTAGTGGATAAAATAAATTTTCCTCCATCGTTTATAGTTACGTCATTCGCTGTAAAACTTGAATTATCGTCATAGTTTGATTCAAGCATTCCCCCATTTTCAACGGTAACATTATTTATTGTACCGCCAACAGTTCCTGTTTCATCATAAAGTACAAGCCTACCACCAGCGTTTACTGTAATAGTTTCTATGGTTCCGCTGGCTGTATTAGGAACGATATTATTACCTACTGATATAGTGAAGTCATCTGTAACATTGGCGTTTAATAATGTACCTCCGGATAGTGAAATATTTCCTTTTTCTAAAATAAAATTTCTAGCTGTGGCCGAATCTTTTATTATTAAATCTCCATTTTCTATTTTATTTGTCCCATCATCTTCGGTATCTAAAATAGCACTTCCCGATATTTCAACATAACCACCAGCGATAGTTGTGTTATAACCTTTGGCATCATTCTCAAATGTAGCCATAGAACCGGTGTTTATAGAAGAGTTTTTAGTTGTACCATTGATGACACTTAAGGTTCCTCCCGTCATAGAAATGTTGTCTATTGTACCATTATCGATGACACTTAAGTTTCCTCCCGTCATAGAAATGCCGGTTGCCTCAACATTAGCCCCCTCAAGACTTACAAATCCTCCGTTAATTTCAAGTGTTTCAATTTCAGAGTGACCGCGTGCAGTTATATTTCCACCATTAATAGTTGTCTCTATGAGGGTACTGGTTTCCTCAGACTTTAGCTCTCCGCCCTCCACTGTTGTATCGGTAGCACTTGAATTTCCGGAATATGTTGCAGAACCACCGTCAGAAATAGTAACATTTGTTGTTGAAGCGTTATCCGAGACTTCCAGAGCGGTATTATCACCACCATCTCCTATCGTTAGACCTTCTTCATGCTCATTTCCTGTCAATATAATTTGAGCATAAACCGGTTTAAACCACAAAACAGCCCAACAAAACGTTAGGCATATAAATAATAGAAGTTTATTTTTTATAAAGTTCATCGGGTTGGATCCAAACAACAAAGTTTATGCATATGCTAACAAGTTAGTACAAAAAACTTAACAGATTGTTACCGATTCCCTTTAACGATTCTAACGATTCGCCTCAAATCAAGACTCAGATTCGTTTTGAGTCTTATCAAAAATTTTTTCTTTTCTGACAGAATCGCAAAAATAAAAAAACAGAATCGCAAAAAAAACAGAATCGCAAAAACTAAAAAATTAAAACGAAATAATCGTATTATTTCTCACTTCTAAAAATTGAGCATCATTTCTTAGCGAATCAAAAAGTTCGGGATTTGTGGTGGTAATCCATGCCTGAATATTTAAATCGCTAATCTTTTCGAGCAAGGCTTCTCTTTTAACGTCATCTAAATGCGCCGTTACTTCATCAAGTAACATAACCGGTGCAAAACCTTGATGTAATGTTTGGCATTTTGTTTGGGCTAAAATAATGCTGACCAGTAAAGATTTCTGCTCTCCGGTTGAACAAAGATCAGCAGGCATGCCTTTTTTTCGGTAATAAACCTTAAAATCGCTTCTGTTAACACCCTCTAAATTTTCATAATCCAAAATAAAATTACGTTGTTTAGATAACATATTTTTATATTCGTCCTCGACCAAAACAGCCGGTTTATTGTCGAGTAACTTTTCAATTTTACCATCCAGTTCAAGTCTGACCGATGGAAACACATCATCAGGCTCGTTTTCAATGAAGGCGTTTAATCTTGCTATTTGCTCGCGTCGAGCTGCTGCAATAGCTACTCCGGTTGTCGCCATATTTTCTTCTATTGAATCAAGCCAATGATTATCGTTTTTGCCTTCCTTTAGCAATCTGAACCTTTCTCTGTACAAATGCTCGAAAGTAGCCGTCCTTTTGGCATGTTCCATATCAAAAGCATACACTAACCTATCTAAAAATGAGCGTCTGGGTTGGCTTCCGCCTCTAAAAAGCCTATCCATTTGCGGAGTAAGCCAAGTCGCCGAGAAATATTTACCCAAATCACCTTGTGAGGCAAGCTTTGTATTATCAACCTTGACTATGCGTCGTTCAAAAGAGCGAAATTCTTCGTTCTCACAATCATCTTTTGCTGATTTTTCGACAGCAGTTGCAATCGTATATATTTCATCATTCTTTATAACATCTGCCGCCACTGCCCAATTTAACGGCGAAATGAACGAATATTCATTTTTACCGGTAATTTGCGGAATAAAACGTTTTATATCAGCAAGTCTTGCCCCCCTAAGACCTCTTCCCGGTGTCAAAAAAGATATAGCTTCTAAGATATTAGTTTTTCCCGAACCGTTTTCACCATAGACGACAATCGGAGCAATTTCTGTTTTTAACCTTAATGAAGCATAATTCCTAAAGTCAGTTAAAGTCAGGCGTTCGACACCTGACTTTAACTTTGTTAAATTAGCTAAATTTTCGGCTAAATTGTTCATTTATATTCTCATTGGCATAAGCACATAAATAGCACTATTGTCTGATGTATCATGAATAACCGAAGGAGAAGATGCATCGGCAAACGATATACGAACAGTTTCACCTTTAACTTCACCCAAAATATCCAACAAATAACGGAAGTTGTAACCGATTTCTAATGGTTGATAATCGTATTTTGCTTCCAAATCTTCCGATGCACTTCCTAAATCAGGACTAGACGTAACGATAGAAACTTTGTTCGGAGCGGTCAACATTTTAATAGCTCTGGTTCGCTCGGCAACAACCGAAACACGATCAACAGCCGAGGCTAATTCTTTAACGTTAAGCTCCAAAGATTTATCATTATCGGTAGGAATTACTCTTTCATAATCAGGATATGTTCCGTCAATAAGCTTAGACGTCAAAGTAATATCGGTTACACAGAAACGAACCTTGTTTTCCGAAACTTCAACAGTAACATTTTCTATAGAAGCATCGTCTAAAAGCTTTCTTATTTCACCGACGGTTTTACGTGGAATAATAACACCTTTAAGATCTTCGGCACCTTTAGGAAGAGGAGATTCAACACAAGCAAGCCTGTGACCATCGGTTGCTACAACACGCAAAACTTCTGATGAACCTTCTTTTTTTGCATGAACATACAAACCATTCAAATAATATCTGGTCTCTTCGGTAGAAACGGCAAATTGTGTACGATCAATAACGTCTTTTAACTCGTCTTTTGCCATAACAAAAGAAATAGGCAATTTGTCGCCGGAAATAACCGGAAAATCTTCAACAGGAATTGTCGATAACGAAAATTTTGAACGAGCAGACGAAATTGTAAGCTGACCTTTATCATCGGGATATATCAATTCAACTTGGCTTCCGTCAGATAATTTTCTTACAATATCATAAAGCATATGAGCCGGAGCAGTAGTAGCACCTGCTTCTGTAATCTTAGCATCGGCAATTTCGGTAATTTCGGTGTCCATATCGGTAGCCTTAAAACTGATACCGTCACCCATGGTTTCGATTCTGACATTTGACAATACAGGTATTGTGTTTCTTTTTTCTACAATGCTCTGTACATGGCTCAAAGTTTTTAATAAATGTGCACGTTCTATAGTAAATCTCATGTTATTTTTCCAAAAAAAACGACTTATTGTTAATGTTGCTTCAAATAATAGCACAAAGCACCAAAATCAAAAGCTAAAACAATAAGTCGTCAACAGTTTTTTTACGTAATTTAAGCTTCGAGACTTCTTCTTAAAGTATCGACATTTTCAGCCAAAGAAACATCTTCCATAATGAGCTCCTCAACTTTGCGAACAGCGTGCATAACGGTTGTATGATCACGATCAAATTTGCGTCCGATTTCGGGCAAAGAACGAGAAGTAAGTTGCTTTGCCAAATACATGGCAATTTGACGAGGGCGTGCAACAGTGCGAGCACGTCTGGAAGACTGCATCTCTTTAACCGAAATGTTAAAATGTTCGGCAACCTTCTTTTGAATCTCATCAATTGTTGTTCTCTTATCAAAAGAACGAAGCATATCTTTTAAGATGTCTTGAGTCATATCAAGAGTGATTTCATGATTACTCAAAAGTTGCGAATGAGCGATTACGCGACGCAAAGCACCTTCCAATTCTCTGATGTTAGAGGTAATTTTTGTAGCTAAAAATTCGGCCACCTTTTGAGGTAATTCAAGTCCTAGTTGCTTTGCTTTGTTGTTTAAGATTCCCATTCTCAAATCAAAGTCTGTCGGATGAATATCGGCAACCAAACCGCAACCTAAACGAGATTTTAAGCGAGCTTCGATTCCTTCCAAATCGGCTGGTGATTTGTCGGCAGAAATAATGATTTGACGTCCTTCTTCAATCAACGAATTAAAAGTGTAGAAAAATTCTTCTTGGGTTGTGTCTTTTCCGCCCATAAACTGAACATCATCAACCATTAATACATCAACCGAGCGGAATTGTTCTTTGAAAGCGGTGGTGTCTTTATAACGAAGCGCTCTGACAAACTTGTACATAAACTTTTCGGCAGACAAATAAACAATATTTCTTGAAGGGTCCTGTTGTTTAATGTGCCATGCGATAGCATGCATAAGGTGTGTCTTACCCAAACCGACGCCCGAATATAAGAATAAAGGATTAAAAGATATATTGCGAGATTCAGCTACTTTGCGCGCAGCAGCATAAGCAAACTCATTGGTTTTTCCGACAACAAAATTATCAAAAGTATATTGAGGGTTTAACGGCACCGACAAACTGTCACCCAATGAGCATTCGTTAGTGTTTGCCACAATAGATTTTACACCTGATTGATATATATTTTGTGGCATTGGAGATGTTGTAATCTTTTTTAATAAGGAACGACAAGTCGGGTTGTACAAACCTTTGTTTATAGCCATATCCTGACCGGCTTGAACAACAAAGTTAATGTTTTTTATTGCGGGATTTTTCTTTTCCCAAATTTTGTGGATTCGGTCACTGTAATTTGTGATAACCCAGTTTCGCATAAAGCGGGTCGGAACGCAAATATTCATTGTTCCTTCGTTAAAAGACCCTATTGTTAAAGGCTTGAGCCAACTATCAAACGCGGTTTCACCTACTTCTGTTTTAAGCTGCTCACAAATCTGTCCCCATTGATCTTGAACGGATGCATCATTAACAATTGCTTCTTCAGCCATTTCTACTCCCCAATTTATTCTTATAAAAATTAAAACCTAAATCAGTTACAATACTATTTGTTATAGCTAAAAACGAAAATTTTGCCGTTTAATTATAAAAGACCATAGTTTATTTCTTAAAATCTTTCTTAAATATTCCCCTTATTTATAAAAGATTCTGTTTATACAGTTTTTATAAAATTAAAAAGCAAGCTTTCTGTCTTATTTTAAACCATCATTACTGGATGTTTGTATCAAATCGCTTTAGTTAAATTTCATAAATATAAAACTGACAACTAATACTTAAGACTATTCTGTCGCGCATTTCGGCAAAGCCGAGCATTTTCACTATTCTTTATCCTTCGGATTCGAAAGTTTTGATTCTGAGGATGTAGCGTTTAGTAAACTAAAAAAATTTTTAAGTATTCAAAAGCTTTCCTAAAAACAAAATCAAAACCCTCTTACAAAGTGATTTGGATATTAGAACAAAAAAAAAGAAAAACAACAGAACTTTTGTAGAACATTGCAATTAAATTTCTTGACAGCGATTCTTCAAGAGTCGGACGGATTCTGCCTGTTTTAGACGAAAAGAGCGCAAACCATATCACTCTAATATATCAAAATAGAGTTTCGGTTTGCGCTCTAAAACAAAGCCTGTTTAATACTAAATTACAAAGCTTTAATTTTCTGAGAAAGGCGAGAAATTTTACGAGATGCTGTATTCATTTTGAAAACACCTTTTCTAACAGCTCGCATCAATTCAGATTCGGCAGTTCTAAAAGCTGTACTTGCCAATTCCTTATCACCGGCAAGAATAGCGGCTTCAACTTTTTTTACAAAAGTGCGAACACGGCTTCTGCGAGCACCATTGATAACAGCTCTCTTATTATTTCTTACGATTCTGCTTTTTGCAGATTTATGATTGGCCATTTTTATTTCCTATTACTATTAAAAGTTATTCCGATATTTTATTAAATGTAATGCTTTATAGACTTGAACACTCACTAAAGTCAACAATAAATTTGCCTACAATGTCGATTCTTTTACTTTTTTACTTAAAATTGTTCAAAATATTGGCAAAATCCGGAGTGTTCATACTCAATCTGCAACTTTTCAGCTCCAATTCCAGACCATTTTGTAAATTCATATTCTCTACTTGGCGTAAGGTTTCTTTTGCTTGAATAACGGCCTGATACGGCAAAGAGGCGATTCTGTTTGCCACTCTTAAGGATTCGGCAAACAAATCTTTTAACGGAACAACCCTGCTTATAAGACCGCAAGCAGATGCTTCTTCGGCACTTAAGGCCTTACCTGTCAAAATTATTTCAGAAGTTTTTGCTTTTCCGATTCTGTGAATCAGTCTGGAACATCCTCCAAAAGAAGGTATTGTTCCGATGGACAGTTCGGGATAGCCGAACTGTGAGGATTCGGCAGCCAGTATAATATCTCCGGCCAAAGCTAAATCACAGCCCAAACCCAAAGCATAACCGGATATGGCCATTACAATCGGCTTAGAACAAGTTATGATTTTATTAAATTCATCTTGCCAAGCTTTTAGAGCTAAGCTTTGCTGAGCAACTTCTGCGCTAAAATCTTTTATATCGATTCCGGCCGCAAAAACATCATCGGTTCCTTTTATGACAATACATCTTATGGTATCGTCATAATCCCATTCTTGAACTTGATATGCAATTTCGTTAAGCATTTCCAGATTAACGGCATTCATCTCGCTTAGTCTGTTTAATGTTATAACACCGATAGTGTCTCTTATTTCCGTTAATATAGTATTGTTTTCATTCATGGTATGTTCCTTATTGTTGTTTGCTTTTTACAACCAATCTTAAGATTAAAGGTTTTTCCGATTCTTTTGTTATTTCTAACGATTCGCCATCACGTTCAAAAGATATTTTTTGTTTGGCAGAGCCCTTTTTTTGCCAGCCCATCTGAGGAAGTGTATCATTATAAAATTTTACTACATGTTCAAAATTTTGCTTTTCAACAGCCAAATACGATTCAAAAAAACGAATTTCTTCATTATCAAAACTGAGCGATCCGTTTTCTATTTGAGTAACGTTTTTCGGCAAAGGAACATCTTCCAACCCCTCAACAAAAGAAGCTTTGGCGGAAAAGACAACAAACAAGAGTGTTATAAAGAGTAAAAGGACAATATTTTTTTTCATTTTTGTAAACTTTCACAATAAAAAGTTGAGCGTCCTGCCATAATAACAGATTTTATTCCGCCCGTTTCTTTTATATTACATGTACAATGAGGACATTTTTGTCCCTTTTTATTATAAACGCAATGCATATTTTGAAAATACCCGATACTTCCGTCCGGTTTTTTGTAATCACGCAGAGTTGAACCTCCTGCATCAATGGCTTTTTGCAAAACTTTTTTGGTGTTTTCTATAATCAAGTCACAATCTTTCAGGTTGATGCTTTCACAAAAACGAGAAGGAAGAATTCTCGATTCGTAAAGAATTTCAGATGCATAAATATTACCGATTCCCGAAATTATTGATTGATCAAGAAGAGCCGCTTTTATTGGCGTTTTTTTCTTCTTTTGCAGTTTTTTTAATAAATAATCAGCGGTTAATTCGTTGCCGAAAGGATCCTTTCCCAGCTTTTTCAAAAACTTATTAGATGCTAATTCGTTATTCCTACAATATGTAAAAAGTCCAAATCTGCGAGGGTCATTATAAACAATAAAACCGTTACTTGTTTTTAAAATAATATGGTCATGTTTTTCTTCTAAAGGCAAGGTGTCCGATATTTTAACTTTTCCGCTCATGCCCATATGCCAAATTATGCAAAAATCGTTATCTAAAGAGATGATAATATATTTAGCTATCCGCTCATATTTTGTAATATTTGCTCCTTTTAATTTTTGTTCCAAATCACAAGGTACTTCATCTCGCAACTTGCGATTCCTTATATCAATATTTAAAATTTGAGCATTGCCGATTCCTTTTTCAACGGCTTTTTTTATAGTTTCTACTTCGGGCAATTCGGGCATACTGTTACCTTAAAATTTAAATTTAACACATAAAAAAGTATAAATATTTTTTTGTTTCAAAACAACAACTAACTTAAAAATGTACAAAGGATATCCGTTTTAATCGTGTAAATACAACAGTAAATTAATACTTTGTAAAGTCCATTTTTTATGGTAGTATAATCACAGGGCTTACGTAAAGGAGAATGAACATGTCAAATGAAAAGAAAAGCGAATTCTTAACAGATGAATCTGGATGCACATATTGTGTGGTTAATGGGATACGATTAAATAAAGATGATATTAAAGAAATATCCCCTGATTTGCAAGGAGCCTTTGAAGCTCAAGATGAAGAATTTGGAAAGAAGATGCAACTTTTTTGTTATAAACGCAACAAAGACAACTTACATCCAAAGATTGACAGCTCGTTTGAACGTTTTTTTCAAGCGCTTGCAGAATATTACCATAAAAATGAAGAAGAATATAGTAAATCAGAGGAGTATGAAAAGCTTTATTATCTATTCCATGTTGCAAATGAAGAGTTCATGAATCGATCAAATGCTGACTGGCATAAAAGTGTCAAAGACGGAAATGACATGAAATCAGATCGTATACTTTCGAATTTTACGCGCGGATTGTCCAGAGGCTCAGATAATATATTTGAAGTAGAAACTAATAAGTATGAAATTTTTTACTTATCGCAAAAATATAACCTTCCGATACATGAAACTCTTTATAGTAAAATACTTGTTGAAGAATTAAGAGAGAATAATCCGTATCCCAATATTGAACTGATTACAAAAATTACTGATAGTTTATCCTCATCCAAAGAGATTATTTCAATGCATTCGACTAAACATCTTTTTGATCGTATGTTTGACAGAGAAGAAACTATACCTTTTACCAAAGCGATGTTTGACAGAGCAGGAAGAGGATTTTTAGACGGGCAAGGTGATGAGGATAATTTTATGGAAATTTTATATTGCTATATTAAAAATAAACATAAAATGACCGCACAAGGGATAAAAACAGAAGATATTTCAAGCTTTCAACACGAAGAAATACAAAATATACTTCAAATGAACGAGCTTAGAGAAAATTTACGCAAAGATAAATCCGCAATTCGCGTTAGCGGAAATTTTGTTGATGTTGACGGAACTTTAATAAAAAGCGGAAAGTTAAATACCGAACTGTATAATAGTATGCTTGAAGCTAAAAAAGAAGGTAAACCATTGTGTATAATTAGTGGTGAAAATATTGAAATTCAAAAGAACAGACTAAAATTTTTGGGTGTAGACACATCTTTATTTGAATTTGCTGAAAAAAGTAAGCTTAAAGGGTGTATAATTTATGGTGAAGTTGTTGATGATGCGCCACCATACATTAATGGCTTTTGCACATTTAGTGATGACGGATGGCAAAAACCTGATAAATCAAAATACTTTTTTACTAAATATAACGACCCTAAATTAGTATCTATAAAACAGCTAGATGAATATAGAAAAAATATGAGTCTCATAAATCAAACTATCAAAAACAATACAGGAAGAAACGGCTAAGATATTGTTTGTTTTGATAAGTTTAATAAACAGGTTAACAATGTAAAGATGTTAGCCTGTTTCATTTTTTGCATATTTTGTTTTTTATTAAATCTCTCGTATTTTATTATGTTTTGATAAAATTAACTTAAAAAACTTGCACTAATTGTTAAAATAAAATAACTTGACCAAGATACTCATTTTTTTACAAAGAAAAGATATGATTCGAAAAACACGAAGACAGAGTAAATATTTTGCCCCGCAGAATGACAACACCAAACATATCTGCGATCACCCCGGTTGTAATAAAGCCGGAGAATATCGCGCACCAAAAGACAGAAAATTAAAAGAATATTATTGGTTTTGTTTGGAGCACGTCCAAGAATATAATGCCAAATGGAATTATTATGGTGATGAGGATTTTGTTGAAGATGAAGAGGTTTTGCGTCAAAAGTTTAAATTCTCATCACATATAAAGTATAATTTCGGTTTTGATTTTAACTCAAGTTACGATTTTTTTGATAAATATTCATATTCAAATCCAAGTTCAAGCCTTAGACTTACTCCGGACGAACGAGAGGCTCTTAAACTTATGGATTTATCATACGATGATTTAAGCGTCGATTCCTTAAAAAAAGCATATAAAACAGCTGTAAAAAAATATCATCCGGACCTAAATAAAGCTGATAAAACTTTAGAGGAAAAGTTTAAAATAATAAGCACATCATATAAATCTCTTATGAAGCGATTGTCTTAACGTGTTTTAACTTTTTTTAATGATTTCTCAATTTTTTTCAACTTTTCGCGTTTCTCTTGTTGCTTTTCTTTGGTTTGCTCTTTATCCTCTTTTCTGCCGGATTTTTCTAAAATTAGTTTTGCCGTTTTTTTAATATTTTTTTCCTTACCTATTTCAATAAAGTCCTTAGTGTCCATATTTTCTGACAATTTTTCAAGGTTGTCTTTTTTGTTTAAGACGTTGGCTTGCTTAACTTTATCCAAACCCTTGACCAAATTTTCAGCATCTTTGGAAGATAAATTGTCTGTTTTTAATTTTGTTTGCGAAGAAATATTTTTAAGTAGTGTGTTTTCAAGAGTTTTGCCATCAAAAGTAACATCTCGTGTTGTTTTGGCAATATCTTTTTTATCTATCTCTTTTAGTCCGAGCTCTTTTGATATTTCGTTTGCCTGCAAAATTCCGGCTACTTTTCCTGCTGTTTGTTGCATTTTTTGATTTTCAAAATCTTTAGATGCATACATTTTGGTTCTTTCTTCGTCACTTAATGCGGTATATAAGGACGATGACATATCATCAAAACTGAAGTCAAAAACGACAACGGACTTATCATCTTCTTCGTCATCTTCTTCATCATAAACATCACGAATTTTACTTTGAATTTTCTTTAAATTGGGTGCAACTTTTTTAATGTTGTTGTTTGTTTTTTTAAAGTCATTGCGACTTGACGCATCGGCAATCATGGCTTTTTTTTGATCAAGTCTGCGGGAAATACGAGTGTTTTTGGAAAAGCTTTTAGCTTGTCCCCACTCAATATTTGCTTCCAAATCCTCGTCGCTCATTGTTTTCCTTAAATAAGTGTTTGTTAAACTCAATCATATTATGTCATAATTTTAGTTTTTAATCAATCTTTTTATATACCATAAGAAGCGAGCCGTCAGACAGGTTTTTTACAGATAATAACAAATCCGAAATTTTAGCACGTTTTAAGGTTATAGTTTTTGCGGTCATACTTAAAATATTTGCTTTTATACCTTTTCTGACATTGTCCCAATCATCTTTGTCTGTAAAGAAAGATTGTTGAGAGTCTAAAACTTCATCAAAAGAAGGGTCTTCTGCCAGAAATTCCTTTTTACCGTTCCATAGTTTTATATAAGCATCATTATAAAAATTAAGACGGCCATTAGAACCAAATATTAAGATTCCTTCAAACAATCCGGATAAAATATCATTTTGTACTGATATAAGAGCATTATAAGCAGATGTTGTAGCTAAGCGGTCAGAAATGTCTTCAAAGGCAAAAACAACACCACCCATAGGATAAGGTGCGCGCATTCTGCGAATTGTTTTTCCGTTAGGGAGGTGCATCAAATCACTTAAAGGTTCAATGATTTGAGAAAATTTTTTTTGTTCTTCAAGTTTATAAGCTTTGTAATCAGGAACTTCCGGCAACAAACGATTATCTCGCAAACAGTCCAAAAAGCTTAAGTAAGACTGTTTTTCATTAAGCCAATTTGTATCCAGTCTCCATAGAGTTGTAAAAGCTTGATTATTAAAATGCAGATTCATATGCTGATCAAATACGGCAAAAGCAGTTCCCAAAGCTTGCAATATTTCCAACTGTGCATTTTGATGTTGTTTCAAATCTCTTTTCAACGCATCTAACTCATTAATATCAATAAGACATCCCGTACTATATGTTTTTTCGAGATTTTGCTCCGGATAAAAAGGTGTTTCATAAACTTCCATAGCGGTTCTTGAACCGTTTATTACAACACCGGTGTTTGATTTTGAAGCTTTTTTACTTTTGTGGGCTTTTGCCGCCAAATTACGGGATATACTTTCTCCGCTTGTTCCCGTTATTTCGATATGTTCTTCTATTATAGTATTATAATTCTTATCGGGAATAAATTCGGCAAATTTTTTGTTAAAGTATGAAATGTTCAACTTTTCATCGCGGAGCCATACGGCGAAAGGCAGATTATTCAATAGATCCTGTTGAAGTAAAAACTTTCTTTCAATTTCGTTTTTCTCTTTTTCTAAGGTTTTAATTCTGTTAGTAGCAAAGCTTACGTCGCGAAACCAAATCATATCACAATAAATGTTTCCGTCGGCACCGTTAATTCTTACCCCTTCAAGACGAATGTATTTGTCTGAAAATTTTAATAAAAAGTAATCTTCAAAAGCAACACCTTCTTCTTTCAACAATCCGACATATTTTAATATTTTTTTTGCATCATCCTTATAAAAATTTTTTAAAACATCGTCAAAATTGGATTTTACACCTTGTTCCAAACCCAAAATAACAGCCAGTCGTCGAGAGCATCTTTCGGTAATATATTTTCTTGGATCATTTACTTTTTCGTCCGGATATATGAAGGCAAAATATCCGTCATGAGAGGCATAAAGAGTTTCTGCATAGCGTTCTCTGTCTCGGCGTAAAAAGTAGTTTTTTTGTTTTAATTTTAAAAACAATAACACCAAAAACAACAAAGAGCACAGCAACAAAAACACAACGGCGCCTATTACATACCAAAGCTCCGGAGCAGCATAAAACATATTCAAAAGTAAGTCTTTATCCATAATGTTTGTCTTTGTAACTAAAAAAACAATTGTACATTAAGGGATTTTATTATATAAAAAATATTATTAAAACTTAAATTTTACGGCTGGTGGAAAAATGTATAACCTAACCTTTGATACAACAGGATCTTCATGCAGTATAATTTTGCAAAATGATTCGGAAGAGGTTGCCTTATATGAAAAAAAAATGGAGTTTGGGCAGTCCGAAGAATTAATGGTGCAGATTCAAACCATATTAAATCAGAATCATTTGAAGTTTTCTGACATAGAAACTTTGTTTGTTTGTGTCGGTCCCGGTTCATTTACGGGTGTGCGTTCATCAATATCTGCTGCCCGAGTATTTAACATTGCCTGCCCAAGCTTAAAAGTAGGCGGTATTTCAGCTTTTGATGCGTACATAAATGTGTTATCTCCGGAAGAGAGGTCTGATATAAACGCTGTAATTATAGAAACAAGGCGTGATGACTTTTATGTTCAACTGTATGATAAAAAGCTAAATAAAATAAACGAGCCTACGGCATTAGGCAGAGAAACGATTATCAGCATATTAAAAGAGTTCGGTTGCACTGTTTCTTTGGTCGGAGACGGTGTTGAACGGTTTTTATGCACACCTAGCGGTATTTGCTTAAAAACAATAAAAATAATGGACAGTTTGCCGATAAAGATATTGGCACAAACGGGGTTAAAACAACTTAAAGATAAAAAAATAAACTATCCTAAGCCCCTATATTTAAGAGCTCCCGATGTTTCTCAACCTAAGCCGTAAAACTTATTTTTTTGAAGAAATTTCATAACCATTGTCGCTATCTATGGCCGAATTTGCAAAAGCAAAGTCGTTAGAATTTACGGAGTGAACTCGGTATAAAACATCTCCGCGTTCTACTTCGTCACCAACTTTTTTCATCAGATCAAGACCTGCTCCGGCACTTTGTTGAGCACCGGCTAAAACTCCGATGCGTGTAATTCTGCTATTGTCAATGGATTCGACAACACCTGATTTTTGAGCCGTAATTTCTCTTGTAAGACGTCCCAATTGCGCTTGAGGAGCTTTGCCTTGAGCGTAAATGATTTTGTTCAATGCTTCCAAAGCTCGTCCGGATGTTAAAATTTCTTTTGCAATATGATATCCTTGTCCGCCTCTTACTTTTGGATCAAATTCAATAATTCTTCCTGCCAAAAACAGTGACTTTTCCATTAAGTCACGAGGAGCATTTTCTTTATTGCGCAAAACCCTCATAACGTCTCGAGCTTCCAACACCGGACCAACACCATTACCTATGGGTTCGCTACCATCGGTAATAACCGCGTCAACATGCAAATTCAACATATCGCCGATATACTCTGTCATTTTTCTTAATTTTAAGGCATCATTGGTCGTTTTGATGTTTGACGAACTGCCGACCGGTATATCTATAAGCAAATGTGAAACACCGGTAGCCAGTTTTATAGCGATAATTGATGCCAAAACATGTTCTTTTGTTGCCATGCCGATACTTCGTTGCACCGAAGAAATAAGTTTATTTGCATAAGTGATCGGCAAATTAATATAACTTACAATAGCACCTCGATGATCATTTACAATTTTTTTCAGCATTTTTTCATCTAAATCAACATTTGCCAAAACACTAAAGGTATCTGCGGTGCCGGAGCAAGATGTTAAAGAGCGTGAAGCTGTTTTTGGTATAGGCAATCCGTAGGCGGCAACAATCGCGGTGATAATGATATCTGTTTTGTTTCCGGGAACACCGCCCATACAATGATGATCAACCACAATAGTTTCCTTGTCCCATGTAATATTTTCATCACCGGCCAAAGCCTCTGTTAAAGCCAAGACTTCCTGAACAGTCATAAAAGATCCGGTAGCTACCAGAAAAGATGCAATATCCATATTAGAATATTTTTTTGAAACAATATCTTTGATAATAGCCTTGTATTCGCTATCATACAAAACGTTACCGGATATTTTTCTTTTGATAGAAGCCACAGAAGATGAAACATTTGCTAAACTTAATGTAACATTAGCACCTTCCGGCAAGTTCAATTGTTCAAAAGCTTGTTTGTTCATTCCCAGCTGACGTGGGTGAACAATAGATTCGTCTTCTACAATCTCTAAAAAGGCACTAATCGGTTCAGCTCCGCCATGGACTTCTATTTTTGTTATATGTTTGATGTCATCAACCCTATATGCATCACAATCTTTATGCAAATAAACAATATTTTCGTTAAAAGAATTAATGGCAACATATTTTAAGGATAACATCTGTTTAGCCTTTTTTTGTAGTGTGGTTAATCTTTTTTATTCAATAATAGTTTTAAAATTTTAACCAATTTGTTTTTCATTTCTGTTCTTTCGAAAACAATATCAACCATGCCGTGCTCACGTAAGTATTCTGCTTTTTGAAAGCCTTCAGGTAGAGTTTCTCTGATTGTTTGTTCAATTACACGTGCGCCGGCAAATCCGATAATACAACCTTTTTCAGCCATATGAATATCACCAAGCATGGCAAAAGATGCCGAAACCCCACCTGTAGTCGGATCGGTCATTATCGAAATATAGGGAATATTTTTTTCTTTTAGCAAGTTTATTGCAGCGGTGGTCCGAGCCATTTGCATCAGTGATAGAATACCTTCTTGCATTCTGGCTCCGCCTGAGGCAGAAATAATAACCAAAGGAGACGTTGTTTTAATGGCAAAATCAACCGCTTTAACAATACCTTCACCTACGGCGGTACCCATTGATCCGCCCATAAAGGTAAAATCCAAAGCTGCGACTACGGTTTTTATTTTTCCTATATTTCCGCAAGCAACCATAATTGCGTCATCATTCTTTGTCAGTCTGCGATAAGCCTTTAGTCTGTCGGAATATTTTTTTGAGTCCTTAAAAGACAAAGGGTCATCAACAAGTTTAGGTAAAGCAAGTTGCTTATATTTTCCGTCATCAAAAAGCATTTCAAATCTGTTTTTTAAAGGCAGTCGCAAATGGTGTCCGCAATAAGAACACAAATAAGCATCTTTTTCCAATTCTTTATTGAACAACATCTGTCCGCATTCCGGACACTTTGTCCAAAGATTTTCGGCGATTTCTTTTGACGTTGCTTTTTTTATTTTAGGCCTGACGAAATCAGCAATCCAGTTCATAAGAAAATCTCCCGTTATTAATTACTTTTATTTTTGAAGAAAATAGATTTAAGCCTTTCCTTAAAACTCTTAGCTTCTTTCAAAGGAGTCGAAGATTTCATCGACGCAATGTCTCCATGTAAATCTTCAACTTCTTTAACCAACTTTTCTTGTTCTTTTGAAAGTTTTTTGTTTTGTTTTTTATGAGCTCTTAAAGCGCTTCTTACCGGAAAATAAGACATCCACGTAAAAAGCCAGCCGATAACATAACCCAAAATAACAAAGAAAGGAATAGCCACACTCAAAGATGTTATAATTTCTATATCTGTCGGCCATATGTTTAAAGTGATAAAATCATTGTTTGTAAAAGCAAAGACCAGCAATAAAACAAATAACGGCAAACCTATAACAAATTTTATAAATCCCATAAATGTAACTCCTTAAAATAAAGCTGATAACCGCCTATTTAGTATTAAGAGACTCAAACAATTGTTTGCCTGTTTTAAAGTGAGGTATTTTTCTTTCTTCAACCTTAACTTGTTCGCCTGTGCGAGGATTTTTAGCGATTCTGGGCGAGCGAGTTCTTACAGAGAAAGCGCCAAAACCGCGAAACTCAACTCTGTCACCATTTGCCAAGGAATTTGTTATCGTGTCAAAAACGACCGAAACAATGCGTTCGACATCTTTTAACATTAAATGAGGGTTTTTTGCTGCAATTTTTTCAATTAATTCCGATTTAGTCATTTTATATCCTTTTTCATTTATAAAGTAGTTAATTTCGTTTATTTATCAATACATCAATTTCTAAAAAAAACCAATATACAATTTTTTATTTATCCAAAACAATTACTCATTTGATGCAATATAAGTCACTGAAGAATGATTTATTTCGCCAACCTCAATTGCTTCTATTTTTTCAATTCTTTTAGAGATTTTTGATGATGAAATTTTTATTGAATCTATGTCATCATTGGCTTGTTTGAAGTGCCGTCCCAGATTGTCGATTCTTTCATCTAAGCGAGATACGTCATCAATCAAAAGGCCTACTTCTTTTTGAATAACTCCGGCCTGTTCTCTCATATAAGCGTCTTTTAATATGGCGCGTACTGTATTTAATGTTGCCATCAAAGTTGTAGGAGAAACAATCCAAACTTTTGCTTTATATGACGTTTCAACCACATCAACAAAGTTTGCATGTAATTCGGCATAAATAGCTTCGCTCGGCAAAAACATCAGCGCCGATTCTGCTGTTTCGCCGTTTACTATATATTTTTCGGATATGTCTTTTATGTGTTTGATAACCGAGGCTCTAAAAAATCTTTCCGCATCTGATTTTTCTCTTTCGTTTTGAGCATTACGAAGAGCTTGATAGCTCTCCAAAGGAAATTTTGCATCAACAACGATGGCTCCCGGGGGATTCGGCAGGTTAAGGAGGCAGTCTGCTTTTTTTCCGTTGCTCAAAACAGCCTGAAAAGAATAGGCGCTTGGTGGCAAAATTGATATAACCAGATCGTTTAACTGAATTTCGCCAAAGGCTCCGCGAGATTGCTTGTTTGATAAAACTTCTTGCAAAGAAACAACCTGTTCCGATAGGGACGATATTTTTTGTTGAGCAACATCTATTTTGGCAAGTCTTTCTCGAAGATCAGTAAGTGTTTGGTTTGTTTTTACCGCATTTTGTTGCAATCCCTCGCCAACACTTTTGGTAACAGCCAAAAGTTTTTCGTCAACCATTTTTAAGATGGCAATTTTCTGTTCGTTTAGTGTTTCAATCAGACGAGATTGTTCTTGATGGGCAGATTCGTTCAGCAAAGCCAGTCGTCCGGCTAATTCACCTTGGGTTTGCAAAAACAAATTTTTCATATCATAGTCTTTGCGACGAAAAGAATTTATAAAAACAACGATACCGATAATAAAAATCGGTGCTGATATCAGGAAAATACCAATGTTGTTTAATATAAAATTATTCAGGTTTTGCAAGGTGTCGTCCCATTTTTAAAAATTTATCCGTTCTGCGTCTTTTTAGTTCTTCACCGGTGTGAACAGACAACTCTTTCAGGTGTCTGGCTATAACATCACCGACTCTTAAGATAATTTCGTTATGATCTCTTTGAGCCCCGCCAAGTGGCTCTGCTATAATTTCATCAATAACGCCAAGTCTTCGTAAATCTTGTGCCGTTAGACAAAGGGCTTCGGTGGCTTCTTTAACTTTTTCGGCAGAGCGCCACAAAATAGAGGCACAACCTTCGGGGGATATTACCGAATAGATAGAGTGTTCTAACATCAAGATTCTGTTTGCCGTTGCGATAGCAATAGCTCCGCCCGATCCTCCTTCGCCGACTATAATGGACACAAAAGGAACTTTTAGGTTTAAGCATCTTTCAATACTTGAAGCAATAGCCTGAGCTTGCCCTCTTTCTTCGGCCTCGATTCCCGGAAAAGCACCTGAAGTATCAACAAAAGCAATAACCGGCAATTTAAATTTATCTGCTAAATCCATCAATCTTTGGGCTTTTCTATATCCTTCAGGTTTAGCCATACCGAAATTATATTTTACACGGGATTCTAAATCACAACCTTTTTCTTGACCGATAACAACAACACTTTGTCCTCTGAAACTTCCGATTCCTCCTACCATAGCCATATCATCGGCAAAAGCTCTGTCTCCGCACAATGGTTCAAAGTCATCAATTAAACCATTTATATAATCCAAACAGTGAGGACGATTAGGGTGGCGTGCAACTTGTGATTTTTGCCAAGGGCTCAGCTTGGTATAAAGTTGTTTTAAAAGCCTTTGTGATTTTTGTTGCAGACGATCAACCTCAGAGCCGATATCAATCCCTTCACCTGCTTCAACTTGTTTTAATCTTTTTATTTTTTCTTCTACTTCGGCGATGGTTTTTTCAAACTCTAAGGTTATTATTTCGTTGTCTTTCATAAAATTAGCCTCGTTAACTTATCGTGTTCTTTTCAACCGAATAATCTATATCATAATTTTTTTCAAAAAGCCAAGTTATTTTTCTTTTTGTGTAATAAGCGATGAATTTTGTTTAAAAAAATGAATAAGATAGTATAATGAAGCGATAATTACTAAAGTATGGGAGATTTTTATGGTTCTTACTTTAGCACTGTTCGGTGCTGTTTTTTCATCAATCATTTGGCTGGCTTATGCTGTAAGATTTATATCATCATCTTTGGGTGATATGTCTTTTTTTGATGCCGGTTTATTAAATGTTTTGCTCTATACCTTGTTTGTCTGTTTGCCTGAGTTTACCATTTGGATGGTTTTCGGTTTTATTAGCCAACACCTTAATAGTAAGTTTGTTGGTCGCCAAATGTATAAGCTTTTTTCTCAAATGAAAAAAAATCAGGAATACTCTGATTTGTTAGCCAGAATAATGTTGGAAACAGGTGAAAATATTCGCAACACATTTATGATGAACAATGTTGAGTTAATTATAGCCGACGTGAACGAACTATTATGTGAGATTGTTCAAAGAGAAAAACTTGTTCCTAAAGAACAGGTGTCTCAGTTGTGGATTAAGGTGCAAAATGGCGGAAAGTGGGCTTTTGGAAGAATTATAGTAGAAGAATATAATCGAAATTCAGATTTTAAGAAAAAATTGTTGGATGATGCGAAATCAGATAATATATTGGCCGGAACTATTATGGAATTTTGTGCTCGATATCAAACGTTACTTAAGTTGTTGGAAAAACACGACAAGGAAAAAACTTTCTTAAACGTTGTAGAAACAGGCGTGTTAGGTAAAGTTTTTTCTGTTGTAGCGTCGATATCTGATGATTTAAGGCGATCCAGAGATATTTCCGGTTGTGAAAAAAATCAAACGGAAGAGAGTGATGGTTCAAAGCAAGATAATTCTGATTTTTTAACAAAATTTTCTTCTTATAACAGGGAAATTCCTAAAATAAGAGCGGATCAGAAAGATGATTTTTCGCTTGCTTTAGAGCGTTCTTTTTCGTCCCAAAACGAAGCTGAGGATGAATACAATAAAGAAGATTTTAAAGAGCCTGTGTTTACGGATAGGTTTGAAGACAAAAAAATTGCGACAGAAGAATTGCCCGATACACAAAAGGCGCTGGATAAACTGAAAAAAAGCTGGGTTGAAATAGAAAAAAAACAAGAAGATTCCGATGATTCGCTGGCATATCCCTTTGGGGGTTGGACAGATGCAGGCAAATATCAGAAATAGTCTGATAGTCTTTTGTGCATTATTGATAAGTTTTGGTGCCGAAGCTAAGACAAGGTTTGTCGATTCTTTTTCAGTATCATCAACTCCGAAATATACTTCCGATTTCACTCATTTTTCATATGTAAATCCTATAGCTCCGAAAGGTGGCAAACTAACACTTCCGGCTTATGGCTCATTTGACAGTTTTAATCCGTTTATATTTAAAGGTATAGCTTTTTCTGAAGGGGCGGAATTATCTCTTGAAAGCTTAGGCTTTTCACCGCTTGACGATAAAAATTCCGTATATCCTCTTTTAGCTGAAAAATTTGAATTATCTGATGATGGCAGTTTTATCGGGTTTGTCTTAAATAAAAATGCCACATTTGCTGACGGGACACCGATAACCGCTGATGATGTAATTTTTTCATTTAATTCGCTGATAGAAAAAGGTTCGCCGATTTATAAAATATATTATTCTGATGTTGAACGAGTCGAAAAAATAAATCCTCGTCATGTTCGCTTTTACTTTAAAAAGGGTGTTCAAAACAGAGAGTTACCTCTTATCTTAAGCCAGTTTAAAGTTTTCTCGTCTGATCAATTCAAAGAAAAAGATTTTGCAACACCATCATTGGAGCCGATGTTAGGTAGCGGTCCTTATACCGTAAGCTCGTTTGAACCCAGTAAGTTTGTTGAGCTTAAGCGCAATAAAAACTATTGGGGTAAGAATATTCCTTCGCGAAAAGGATACTACAATTTTGACACTATTCGATATGATTTTTATCAAGACACAACAGTAACTCTGCAAGCTCTGTTTTCAGGAGCCATAGATGCCAGAGATGAATATATTGCAAAAAGTTGGGTCAACGGTTATGACAACAAGCTTGTCAAAGAAGGTAAGATTATTAAAGAAGAAATGCAACACAACAATCCTGCTGTTTTGCAGTTTTTTGCCTTTAATACCCGTTTGCCTAAATTTTCAAATCGTCTGGTTCGTGAAGCTATCGGTCTTGCTTTTAATTTTGATTGGGCAAATGAAAAACTTTTTTACAATCAGTACAAGCGAATTTACAGTTTATTTTCCAATACAGATTTAGCATCGAAAGGATTACCCGAAGGTTTGGAAAGGCAAATATTAAGCAAATATAAAAAAGACCTATCTCCTAATATCTTTACTAAAGAATACAAGTTACCTGATAACTCTACATACGAAAAACAACGCAATAATTTAAGAAAAGCCGTAAGCCTGTTAAATCAAGCCGGATATGATTTTGTTGACGGTAGAATGACCGACCTAAAAACCGGAACCCCCTTGGAAATAGAGGTTTTAAGCAATTCAGCCAACGGCTCATCTTTTACTCGAGTAATGCTTCCGTTTATTAATAATTTGCGTAAAATCGGTATCAAAATGACTTTTCGTAATTTAGAAGTAAACATTTTCAAAAATCGTCTTGATAAGTTCGAATACGAAATGGCAATCTTATCATTTCGTTTAAGTAGCCTTCCCGGAAATGAACAAAGAGAAATATGGGGATCTGATTCGGCCGATGTATTAGGTTCTTATAATGTATTAGGTATAAAGAACAACGCTGTCGATTCCATAATTTCAGGATTAATCAGCGCGCAAAAAAATGATGTATATGAAGCTCATGCAAAAGCGTTGGATAGGGTAATAATGAATGAACATTATTTTATTCCGCAATGGTATTCTCCGTTTGACCGAATTGCGTATCACAAAAAACTTAAACACCCGAAAACAGATATAAAAGTCGGGGCAGACATACATACGTGGTGGATTGAGGAGTAAAAATGAGAAATTACATAATAAAAAGACTTCTTTTGATACCTGTTACATTACTTGGTATTTTAGCTCTTAATTTTATTATTATTCAATTTGCGCCCGGCGGACCGGTAGAGCATGTCTTGGCGCAATATCGAGGAATGAATACCGATGCCACATCGTCAATATCGGGACAAGCATCGGCGCATATGGAAGGAAGATTAAACAGTAAATATCAAGGCGCTTCGGGTGTGCCTGATGATTTGATAAAAGAATTGGAAAAGCAATTCGGATTTGACAAACCGGCATATATTCGGTTTTTTAAAATGATAAAAGACTATGCTTTGTTTGATTTCGGCAAAAGTTTTTATCAAGATAAAACAGTGGGGCAATTAATTTTGGAACGAATGCCCGTTTCTGTTTCCTTAGGCCTATGGTCAACATTGATTATATATATTATTTCAATACCGTTAGGTATTAAAAAAGCTGTAAACGACGGCTCTAAATTTGATGTTATAACCTCACTTGGTGTAGTTATAGGTTCGGCAATGCCTGTATTTTTATTTGCAGTATTTTTGATAGTATTTTTTGCCGGCGGAACATATTTTAATTGGTTTCCGCTTCACTCCTTAACCTCGGATAATTGGTCTGAGTTAAGTTGGTTTGGTAAGATAAAAGACTATTTTTGGCACATTACCTTACCTGTAACGGCAATGGTTGTCGGAGGTTTTGCCTCACTTACCATGCTTACAAAAAACTCATTTTTAGATGAGATAAACAAACAATATGTTCTAACCGCCAAAGCCAAAGGCTTAAATCAAAATCAAATTTTATACGGTCATGTTTTTCGAAATGCTATGCTGATAGTAATAGCCGGTTTTCCGTCACTGCTTATAAAAATGTTGTTTACCGGTTCGCTTTTGATAGAGGTTATATTTTCACTAAACGGCTTAGGATTGTTGGGGTATCAATCGATTATGACACGCGACTATCCGGTAATTTTCGGTACAATGTACATCTTTGCTTTGCTTGGATTGGTTTTAAAACTGATCTCGGATATAACCTATTGTCTTATTGATCCGCGCATTAATTTTGAATCAAGATAAATAAAAAATATTTCAACAAAGTCTTGCATAGGCAATTTTTGATTCCTATATAAGCTATTAGCAAAGAAAAATGAACTTATTTTATTAAACAAAAAGGATGAAAAAATGAGCAATAAAGTAATAGGTATTGACCTTGGTACAACGAACTCTTGTTTTGCAGTTATGGAAGGTGGCGAAGCCAAAGTTTTAGAAAACTCTGAAGGTGCCCGCACAACCCCTTCAATGGTAGCTTTTACAGATACTGAAAGATTGGTTGGTTTTCCGGCAAAACGTCAAGCGGTTACAAACCCGGAAAACACTCTGTTTGCAATTAAACGCTTAATCGGCCGTCGTTTTGATTCTGCCGAAGTAAAAAAAGATAAAGAACTTGTGCCGTTCAAAATTATTGAAGGCGACAATGGTGATGCATGGGTCGAAGCCAAAGGTCAAAAATATGCACCTTCGCAAATTTCGGCCATTGTTTTGCAAAAAATTAAAGAATATGCCGAAAGCTATTTGGGTGAAAAGATTGAAAAAGCAGTTATTACCGTTCCGGCATATTTTAACGACTCTCAACGTCAAGCCACCAAAGATGCCGGTAAAATTGCAGGCTTAGAAGTTTTGCGTATCATTAACGAACCGACTGCTGCCGCCCTTGCTTACGGTATGGACAAGAAAACCAGTGGCACAATCGCTGTATACGATCTTGGCGGTGGTACATTTGATATTTCTATTTTGGAAATCGGCGACGGTGTATTTGAGGTAAAATCAACCAACGGTGATACTTTCTTGGGAGGTGAAGACTTTGACCAACGTTTAGTAAATTATTTGGCCGAAGAATTTAAAAAAGAGTCAGGGATTGATTTGAAATCAGACAGACTTGCTTTGCAACGTTTGAAAGAAGCTGCTGAAAAAGCCAAGATTGAATTGTCTTCAACAACACAAACAGAAGTAAACTTACCGTTTATTACAGCTGACGCTACAGGCCCGAAGCACTTAAATATTAAATTGACACGTGCTAAACTTGAATCAATTGTTGAAGATTTGATTGATAGAACGGTTGAACCTTGTAAAAAAGCTTTAGCTGATGCCGGAATTTCTGCTTCGGAAATCAGCGAAGTTATCTTGGTCGGTGGTATGACACGTATGCCGAAAGTACAAGAAAAAGTTAAAGAAATTTTCGGCAAAGAAGCTCATAAAGGCGTAAATCCTGACGAAGTTGTTGCTGTCGGTGCTTCGATTCAAGGTGGTGTGTTGATGGGCGATGTTAAAGATGTGCTGTTGCTTGATGTTACTCCGCTTTCTTTAGGTATCGAAACTTTAGGTGGTGTATTTACCCGTTTGATTGATAGAAACACCACTATCCCGACACGCAAATCACAAGTGTTTTCAACAGCCGAAGACGGACAAAATGCCGTTACCATTCGCGTATTTCAAGGCGAACGTGAAATGGCTGCCGATAACAAGTTGCTTGGACAATTTGACTTGGTTGGTATTCCTCCGGCACCACGTGGTATGCCTCAAATCGAAGTTACATTTGATATTGATGCTAACGGTATTGTTAACGTTTCGGCCAAAGATAAAGCAACTAACAAGGAACAAGCTATCAGAATTCAAGCCAGCGGCGGTTTATCTGATGCTGATATCGAAAAAATGGTAAAAGATGCCGAAGCAAATGCTGAAGCCGATAAGAAATTAAAAGAAGTTGTCGAAGCTAAAAATCATGCCGAAGCTTTGGTACATTCTACCGAAAAAACTTTGAAAGAGCATGGTGATAAAGTTTCATCAGCCGAAAAAGAAGCTATTGAAAAAGAAGTTGCCTCTTTGAAGACGGCTTTGGAAGCTGATGATTTGGCTGTTATCAAAGAAAAAACCGAAAGCTTGATGCAAGCATCGCTAAAATTAGGAGAGGCTATGTACAAGGCACAGGCTGAAGCACAAGCCGGAGCCACTCAAGGTGCAGAAGCAAATCCGGAACAACCAAAAGACGAAAAGGTTGTTGACGCAGACTTCGAAGAAGTAAAATAAGGCTTCTTTGCTACAAGGAAACCCCGTCTTATTAAAGGCGGGGTTTTTCTTATTTGTCTTTTATGACAATATCCAATTTTTTGTTATAAAATGTCAGTAAGCTGCAATATTTATCAAAAGCAACTTTATTACCTTTTTCAATTTCGTTTATTGATTTTATTGATAAATCACTATGAAGAGCCACATCTGCCGTTGTTATTCCTTTTTCTGTACGGATTTCTTTTAATTTTTGCCCCAATATTTTTAATATTACGGTACGAAAAGATTTATTCATAGTTCATAAACTCCCTTTTGATTTTGTTAAAACAAAACCGCCTTTTAAATCAAAAAAAAAGGCGGGGAGTTAACGACTGTCCAACGCAGTCCGAGTTATTCGAGCAAAAGCCTTATTTCCTCGGCTCCCCAAAAGGAGAGAAGGTTGTTGGATACGGAGCCGTTACACTCCGCAAAGGCAACTCGCCCTTGCAAGATTTAAGGTAAATTATTTTTTCTGCTTTAGCAAGTTTTTTAATTAAGAAATATCAATTTCTTCCAAAACACAATCAAAACACTCGTCTTTTGGCGAACAAGTATAAGCTCCTACATCAATAACTTGTCTGATTCCAAGATGATTAATAAGGCGAATTTGCATATAATCTTTGCCATTTATTGAATAATAAACAATAAAGTTTGAAGTCTTTCGTTTTATCTTAAAATAAATGGTTTTCACATTTTCCGATAACTCATGAACAGACCAATCACAAACCCCATTGTTTGCCACAACGACGCCCATTTGAATTTTGTTGTCGCCTAAAGGCATAATACCTGCTTTTATCCAATTTTTTGCATCTGATTTAACCATTATACCGCACTGAGCCGATTCTATGGTTTTTTCAAAAAACCATTTGGTTGCTAAGGTAAAATCACCTTCTTTAATACAAGCAAAAAAATGTCCGTTGTCTTTTGATATGTTAAAAGAGCTGTTTTGCCAAAAATCTGTCTGAGGTTTAGTACTTATCAATAAACCTTTTTCTATAAACTCCACATTTTTCGGTTCACAAAGCCAATTAAAGTCTTTTATATTTTCGAGTAACATTAAAAAGTCCTAATATTTTCATCCGGCATATTTTTTAATACATCTTCCAAGGACGGATTTTTTTCTTTTGATATTGTTACGTTTAATATCACTATTTGATCGCCTCCGTTAACTCCTTTACCTTTTAGACGCAACTTATCACCTGTTGAAGCGTATGGCGGAATATTAAGGGCAACCTTGCCGGATATTGTCGGAACAGTAATCTTTGCACCCAAGACAGCTTCTTTTAAGCTAATCGGCAACTCCAACATAATAGTTTTTCCATCCAGTGTAAAATAAGGGTGTTTGTTGACATTAAGCGTAATTAAGACATCGCCGTTTGCGCCACCGTTAAACCCTTGATCGCCAAGACCTTTAAGCCTTAAGGTTTGTCCGTCGACAGAGCCTTGAGGGATTTTGACATTAATCGTTTTTCCATTTATGTTTACAGTTTTATTATCTCCGTTTACGGCCGATAAAAAGTCCACCTTCATGGTATAGTTAATGTCATTTCCTTTGCGGGCGCGGGAATATTGAGTGTTTGAAAATCCGTTACCGAAAGGTGACGAACCTTCTTTTGCAAATTTTGAAAATATATCACTTCCGAAAATATCCGAAAAATCAAAAGAGGCACCTCCTCCAAAAGGATTTGAACCATAAGATTGGTAGCCACCGTTTCCAAACGGATTTCCTCCGCCGAAACCGCCTGCGCCAAATCCGGTGGGTTTACCGTCTGCATCTATTTCTTTGTTGTCATATTTTTTACGTTTTTCTTTGTCGCCTAAAATATCGTAAGCACAAGAAATTTCTTTAAATTTCTCTGCTGCATCCTTGTTATCTTTATTCAAATCAGGATGATATTTGCGAGCAAGTTTGCGATACGCTGATTTTATTTCATTTTCAGCGGCATTTTTAGATACACCCAATATGTTATACAAATCTTTTGTCATTATAAAAACTCAAAATCAAATGATATATGTAAATATATAGGCAAATAAAACCGATTTTGCAAGTTTCTACCTAATTACAAACAAAAGTAGCGTGGCGTCGGTTGTCCGGTCTTGATATGATTTTATGTAACAAGGCTTGTTTTTTTCTTCCTTTTTCATGACAATAAACCGCAGCAATACCGGCTACCTCATCAATCCGAACATTCGAATATTCATAAATTACATGAGAAGAAGATTTTTCAACGACATTTATATGAGATGCCAAATAATTATAATTTGGTTCGGTATAATCATTAAAACCGAAATTCTGACAAGCACTTAAGAAAAATAATGCGCTGAAAACTATTTTTTTCATTATCACTTCTCCTGAGTTTTTATCTGCTTTTTAGTGAGAGTATTATTGTTGGTTACAACAGGTTCTGATAAGCCTTTGACATTCTCACCTTTTGCGTTAATAACCTTCAAACGCATAGCGTTTATGCTGTTATTAAGTTTTGTAAACGTATCATCCATATGGTCCTCACAATATTGTATTACCGGATAATCACATAATATATCCGATACGTTAAATATTGTTTAATTCAACTCGTTATAAATGTCTTTTCCGGCTTTTTTCAAAATTTTATAAATTTTTGTATTTGTAGAATCTTTAGAACGATTATTTGACAATTTTGTCATCATACGTGCAAGCTTTCTGTTGAAGTTCACATTTTCACGCAACAAGTTAAGATCTTTTATATTTTCTTCATCACTCATTTTAAAATCAAGAACAGCTTTTAATGTAGCAAGATAAGAGGCATCTTTTTGTGCTGCAAATTGAGCATTTGCAATACCTGAATATAATAAAAGAGAAAACAACACAAAATAAAATATTTTCATTTATAAACCCTCACTTAATAAAAGATTGTTTTAATCAACATAATCGCTATACTACAATTATTCGATTCTAAAGACTATTTTTTTTTGAAAGTTATCAAATATGGAAAAGACGTTGTGGGTGTTACTTGATGACAGAAGGGGAAGTGTAGGACAGGCAAAAGGAATTATAGAAGCTTTAGGTGATAGATTGGTTGTTGTCGAAAAGCAAATAATCTACAACAAATGGGCTTCTTTGCCCAACTGGATAAGAGGCCGTTCACTTATGGGAGTTAATACCAAAAAATCAGATAATTTATCCGAACCATATCCCGATATTGTCCTTTCAACATCTCGTCGAACATTGTCTGTTGCTCGTCATATTCGAAAAAAATCTCAAAAGTTTACAAAAATTGTTCAACTTATGTATCCTAGCGAAGGTGTCGGACTAAAAGATGTAGAATTTTTTATCGTTCCGGAACATGATGACAAGGCTAAACAAAATCATTCGAAAGCAGTTGTTATCACCGGAGCACCGACCAAAATATTTAAAGAAAAAATTCCTGAGATAGCTAGGCAATGGGAAAGTGTTTTTGCGCATTTGCCAAGACCTTGGATATCGGTAATAGTCGGAGGAGCCATAAAAGGAAAAGCTTGGCCGGAAAAAGAGGCAGAAGAATTACTTTATCATATTAAGAACATTCAAGAAAAAATCGGCGGTTCGATTCTAATTACAACATCTCGCCGAACAGGTGAAAAACCCCAAAATATAATTATGGAGGGTATAAAAGACATTCCCAAATACACATATGTCTGGGGCGAAAATAAAGAAAACCCTATTATGGGTTTTTAC
Source organism: Alphaproteobacteria bacterium (assembly GCA_017501665.1). Lineage (GTDB taxonomy): Bacteria > Pseudomonadota > Alphaproteobacteria > RF32 > CAG-239 > CAZU01. The sequence continues at coordinate 107,397 of JAFVWM010000043.1, forward strand.
GCCTGTGCCGATATAATAATAGCCACAGCTGATTCTGTATCAATGTGTTGCGAAGCATGCGGAACAGGACATCCTGTTTTGTTATACAAAGGATTAAATTGGTTGCCGAAAAAACATATGCGCTTTGCTCAATCTCTAATAAAAGAGGGCTATGCGCAAGATGTTTGTTCACCTGACTCTTTGCATTTTAAGCCTAAAAAAACACTAAATCCGGCAATTCAAATAGCAAAAAAAATATTAGAAACCGTCAAGTAAGGAGTTATCATCAACGATCTCACTGTATTGATCGGCAAAGAAGTCGTCACCATTAGAGGTTGACTGTTTAATGATATTCAGAGGATCGTCTTTACGAGTGGCTACGCATTTTTGGAACATACGACCGAAATATGTGGTTTTTCTCCATGAAAACCTGCTTCTTAAATCTGTTTCGGCATAAGACGATATGTCCCTATCCCATAGACGTTCAACAAACGGATGATTCAAACGGTTGTACATTCGTACAATGTAACGTAACGGATGATAAAACAAAGGAGTGTGCCAATCAATAAAAATGACTTTACCGCCTTTTTTTACCAACTTAAGCGCGTTGTTTATAATTTTTCTTTTAGAGGCGGAAGGTACTTGTGATAACAACATAAAACAAATGACGGCATCATAAGTATGAGTAGCGGTTACGGAGCGCACATCTTGATTATGAAAAGTTATGCTGGTATATATTTTAGAATATTTTTCTTTTGCTCTATCAATTTCGTTATTACAAATGTCCAAAATATCATATCGTGAAAAAGATCCTATTGTAAGAGCTGTTTCTTCGATTTGATTACCGAAAGAAATTCCGAACTGCATAACATCTTGATTCATTTTCAATTCTTTATTCAAAGAATTTATCAACAATCTGTATTGAAAAAAAGTACGCAAATTACAAGCTATAATTTTGTCCTCTTTTTCACATTGCTTCATATCATTATAGATATGACCATATATAAAATCTAAATAAGCAGGTAATTTTTGAGTAGTTTTATTGATATTCATTTTCACGCTCTTGCAAAATTTCTATAACCTTCAAAATACTTTTTTGATAACAGTCTTTGCTTTCAACAATAAGCTGAGATAATTTTGTTTTTCTGTTATTAAGCAGATTATCTTCTATTTTTGTGCAAATATTGGAGAAATCTTCCATTCCAAAAACAAGACTGCTTGATCTCCAACAGTGAAAAATTCTGCTTTTTTCTTTATCGGACACAATATTCATGGTATCCCAAGACTTGTTTGATTGAGCCAAATAATCTTTAAGCAAACCTTGCATTTTGCTCTTTCCGAAAATATTTAAATATTCACAAAGTTGTTTTTTGTTTATGTTAGTCATGGTTTTTTAATAATCCTAGGTTATTTGCCTGAGCTACTGCTCCGGTTCGGTTATAAACATTAAGTATTTTTAAAATTGCTGTTACATGTAATTTAACGGTTCCTTCGGTTAAACCTAATTCAAAAGCAATTTGTTTATTAGATTTTCCTTCGGCGATAAGTTTTAAGACATCCAGTTGTCTTGGTGATAATATTTTGATTTTTTCTTTAAGATCAGTACTTTCAGAAACAACCTCAATCTTTTTCAAATCATTAAGATCAGAGTCTGTTGTTTCTCTTAATAACTCTGCTGGAATATACAATGCTCCGGACAAAACCAAGTTTACAGCGGATAGGATAACGGCATTTGACGATGTTTTTGGGATATAACCGGAAGCACCTAAATCTAAGGTTTTTTGTACTATTTCTTTTTCAAAAACAGCTGACAATATAATTATAGGGGTTTCAGGAATTTTTTCGTGTATTTCTTTCAAAGCTTCAAGCCAAATTCCTCCGGGCATAGCCAAATCTGTTAAAACCAAATCGAAAGATTGATTTTTGTTAATAATATTTAGCATTTCCGCATAGTTTTTTGCCTTTACTAGTTCAGCTTCGGGATTAAAATCTTTTAAAATTATTTCTAATCCTTTTAAAAACAATTCATGATCATCAGCTATAAGTATTCTCATATTATATCCTCTTTTTTGTTCCAATCACCGACACATGCTTGCCAAATACTTAGCGCCGAAACAACAGCTGTTTCTGCTCTTAGTATTCTGGACCCCATATTCACACTTTTTACAAAAGGAAAGCTTTCTATAAACTTAGCCTCTTCATCACTAAATCCCCCCTCGGGACCTATCAAGATAGCTACTGATTTAGAACTATTTTTGCTAAAAGCATCAACAATAGGTAACGAAGCTCGTCTTTCGTTCATAAAAAACAAAGATCTTTCGCTGTCCCAAGCTTCCAAAATGTCTTTTAATTTCATGGTCTCATTAATACTTGGAACACTCAATCTTTCGCATTGTTCAGAAGCTTCGATGGCTTGAGTTACAAATCTTTCCGTCTTGACCTTATCACAATTTGTATATTTTGTTATAACCGGAATTATTTTGCTTACACCCAGTTCTGTTGCTTTCTCGATTACAAAATCGGTACTATCTTTTTTTAATGGCGCAAATAAAAGCCATAAGTCAACTTCTTTTGAATATTTTTTTGTTTGTTTTTTTGGTAAAATGACAGTTCTTTTTTTATCAATGACTATTATTTCAGAGAGAAATTCACCGTCTCGTTCATTAAAACAATAGATGTAATCTCCTTCTTTACAGCGCATCACATTGGATAAATAATGAGACTTATTTGCCGATAAAATACAATTATCGGAGATATTTATTTTTGAATCAACATATAAACGAATAGTCTTGGTCGTTTTCATCTAATCACGCGAGTTAATAGTTAGCTGTTTGGATCTTTCAATATTATCACTACCTGTTTTGATATAATCAAAATAAATATATAAAGGTGTTTTGTTAGACAGCATTTTATATTTTACTACTCTTAGATTATCATTGGTTTTATTTGTTTGCATCGACAAATCAGAAGATGGTGATACTTTCCAAAAATAACCTTTTTCTTCTTTAAGAGTTATCTCTACTGTATCATTTTTTTTCAATCGTATTGTCTTCATATCCGATTCGGTCATATCAACTTTCTCATCTTTTTGCGGAATGATAGCGGGATTATTCATTATATTTTTATTGGTAGTCGCACTTTGAGGTTTTTTTGCATGTTTCAAAACGCGCGAGGCTTCGACAACATTTCTATAAGACAAGGCTTTTGATACCGATTGCCTTACAGCACTTGCATCAAAAGCTAAAAGCAGAGCAAGTGAAAAAAACAAAAATTTAATCATAAGCAACCTCCTTTGCAAATACAAAAATATGCACATTTAGTATAATATGTCTTCCAATATTTATTATATCGTTTATTTTCATAACAATAAAGTGAATATTTGGTTACAAAATTAAATTTTGGGATTTTTTATGATTATCACAATAGATGGTCCTGCTGCCGCCGGAAAAGGCACTCTTTCACAAAAGTTGGCTCAAAAATACAAGTTGGCTTATTTTGATACCGGAATGATATATCGTGCGGTTGGCATAGATCTGATAACAAAAAACATTGATCCTGATAATGATGTTCAAGCCTTAAAATCGGCAGAAAATATGACATTTTCTAAAATGATGGAACTATCAAAACATTCTGAATTTCGTTCAAATTTGGGTGGCCAAGCGGCATCAAAAGTTGCCTCAAAAACACCGGTTCGCCAAGCGCTGCTCAAGATGCAACAGGACTTTGCTCATAATCCGCAGTTTGCCGACGGACAACAAGCGCAAGGTGTCGTTTATGACGGAAGAGATACCGGTACAGTCGTTTGCCCTAATGCTGATATTAAAATTTTTATCACAGCTTCTCCAGAGGTTAGAGCTATGCGTCGACACAAAGAGTTTTTAGAAAAAGGCATTACGTCTGACTATAATGAAGTGTTAGCACAAACAAAAGAAAGAGACTTAAGAGATTCTTCTCGAGCCTCAGCCCCGCTAAAACCCGCCAATGACGCAATTATCATTGACACCTCAGATATGTCCATAGAAGATGTATATAATAATGTTTGCCAAATAATAGACAGCAAAAAACAATAAATTTTACTTGAAAAATAAATATTTATATGTATAAATAAGCACACTTGAGCAAGTGAGGTGCGCAACCTTGCCTTGTTTTTAATCTCGCACAAGTCCGCCGAAGTTTTATTTTATCGGGTCTGGCAATTTATTGAAATATTTAATTTTATGACAAATACAGAATTTAAAATTCCTGAAACAAACGAAAATTTTGAAGAATTGTTGAATGAACAATTCGGTGAAAACGGTATTACCGGTTCGGTTGTAAAGGGCACAATTATCCGTTTAACACCTGATTTTGCTACGGTTGATGTCGGTTTGAAATCAGAAGGCCGTATACCTCTTCGTGAATTTGGCCAAAACCCTGAAATCAAGGTTGGCGATATCGTAGAAGTATATGTTGATCGTTACGAAGATCGTGATGGCAATATAGTTCTTTCTCGTGAAAAAGCTCGTCGTGAAGAAGCTTGGGTTGATTTGGAAAAATCTTTGAATGCCGGAGAAAGAGTAAATGGTGTTATTTTCGGTCGCGTAAAAGGCGGTTTCACCGTAGATTTGAACGGTGCTATCGCTTTCTTACCCGGTTCGCAAATTGATATTCGTCCTATCCGCGACATTACACCTTTGATGGGAGTTGTTCAACCGTTCCAAATTTTGAAAATGGACAAGGTTAGAGGCAATATAGTTGTTTCTCGTCGAGTAGTTTTGGAAGAAACAAGGGCTGAAGCTCGTGCCGAGTTAATTAGCGACCTTAAAGAAGGCTCTATTTTGGAAGGTGTTGTTAAGAACATCACAGATTATGGTGCGTTTATTGATTTGGGTGGTGTTGACGGATTGTTGCATGTTACAGATATTTCTTGGCGCCGAATTAATCATCCTGCCGAAGTTTTGTCTGTTGGTCAAACAATCAAAGTTCAAGTTATCAAATTCAACGAAGACAACCAACGCATCAGCTTGGGTATGAAACAACTTGAATCTGATCCTTGGGCCAAAGTTGAAGGTAAATACAATGTTGGTGATATATGCACCGGTAAAGTTACTAATATTACAGATTATGGCGCATTTGTTGAGCTCGAAAACGGTATCGAAGGTTTAGTACACGTTTCAGAAATGAGTTGGACACGCAAAAACGTTCATCCGGGTAAAATCGTTTCTACTTCTCAAGAAGTCGAAGTTAAGGTTTTGGAAGTTGATGCTGACAAACGCCGTATCAGCTTGGGTATTAAACAATGCACACCAAATCCTTGGGCTGCATACATTGAAGAACACGCTGTTGGATCTGTAATCCAAGGCAAAATTAAAAACATTACCGAATTTGGTTTGTTTGTTGGTTTGTCTGACGAAATCGATGGCATGATTCACTTGTCTGATATCTCTTGGGATAAAGCTGGTGAAGAAGCTGTTAAAGAATACAGCAAAGGTCAAGATGTCGAAGCTAAAATCATCGATGTTGATGTTGAAAAAGAACGCATCAGCTTGGGTATTAAACAATTAACCGAAAATACCGTTGCTGCTGCTTTAGAAGGCATCAAAAAAGGTGATGTTGTAAAAGCAACCGTTACTTCTGTTGAAGACAAAGTTGTAAATGTTGATGTAAACGGTCTTTCGGCCAGCATCAAAAAAGCTGATTTGTCAAAAGACAAAGCTTTGCAAGATACAGCTAACTTCAAAGAAGGTGATGTTGTAGAAGCCAAGGTTACCACAGTTGATAAGAAAAACTCTAAAGTAACTTTGTCAATCAAAGCTTTGGAAATCGAAGAAGAAAAGAAAACCTTAGAGGAATATTCTTCCGCTACAGGTAACTCTGCTCTCGGAGATGCTCTTGGCGAAGCCTTAAAGAAAAATGCTTAATTTTTAAGTGTTTTTAAGATAAAAAATAGCCCCTCTTGTTTATAGAGGGGCTATTTTTTAATCATTATATTTATCAAACAACATTTTAAGCTCTTCAATTTTTTTATCTTTCTCTTTGTCAGAGTTAAATGATTGAGCAACGCAGTGGTGTAAATGTTTTTGTAAAATGTTTGATTCTACCGATTTTATAGCTGAGCGAACGGCACGAAGCTGCATCAAAATATCAGTACAATAACGTTTGTCATCAATCATTTTTTTGATACCCTCAACCTGCCCCAATATTCTATTTAATCTTGGAATGTTATCTGAATGATCCATTTTTTTTGTTCCTTTTACAAATAACAATTTTTGCAGTCAGCTTCTTTGGTTTCTATCTGAATATTTGTGTGCTCAATATTAAAGTTTTTTGCTAAAACATCCTTGACTTTTGTAACTACGTTTATGTCTTCTGAAACAATATGGCACTCAAACGAAATATGATGCTCGTCGATATTCCATACATGGATATGATGAACATCTGAAATATTTTTAATTTTTAGTAGATGTTTTCTTATCTTATCAATATCAATGTTGTCTGGGGTGGCATTCATCAATATTTTAACAACCTTCGGAAAAGCAACAATAGAATGAAACAGCATATAAGCCGCAATCATTAAAGCTATTATACCATCAATAAAATGCCAATCTAAATAAATAACACAAAGCCCCGAAATAATAACACCGACAGATCCGAAAGCATCGGCCAAATTATGTAAAAATAACATTTTCATATTGGCGTTATGATGTGCTTCGTGATGGGAAAGCTTAGCTGTCAAAGTATCAATAACAAGAGCTAATATTGAAATATATATAATCAATTTGCCGTTAATGTCTTGGGGCGAGATTATTCTGCTTAAGCCCTCTGCAAACAAGTAAAAAGCCGATATAAAAAGCAAAATAAGATTGACAAAAGCACCGATTATCTCAGCTCTCTTAAAACCAAAAGTAAAGCGTTTGTCAGATTTTTTTAACCCTATTTTATAGGCCATAACGGCAATTAAAATTGAAAGAGCATCCGAAGTATTATGAAGAGCATCACCAATCAACGCAACACTTCCTCCGATAATTCCCGCAATCAATTCGGCAATACTGAGCAAAATATTTATAACAAAAGACCAAATCAAGTAAACAATGGTTTTTGCATTAACATCGTGATTATGATGATGTTCATGATGGTGAGAACTCATAAATATTCCTCAAAGAATTTATTTTGATTCTTTTTCTTCACATTGGCATTTTTCGCCACATTTACAGGTTGTACCATCACACTGACAATTATCACCGCATTGGCAGTTCTCACAAGTACATTTTGGATTTGAACATTTAGCCATTTTATTTTTCTCCTTATCAACATACCCCTATGGGGTATAAATATAGTATCAAAATGATCAAAGTCAAGCTAAAAGTCCTCTACAAATATTTGCAGAGGACTTTTGTTTTATTTACCTAAGCAACCATGAGTTTCCTTGGCATATTTTGCATAACATTTATAAAATTTAGCCAAACCTTGCTGAACGGCATTATTTACGGTTCCTTTAGGGTATTTACCATCTTTATTGATTTTTCCGGCTTTAATTCCTGTCAATATCTCGATTCCATCATCAACAGTATCAACAGCCCAAATATGGAATTTTCCTTCATCAACGGCTGTACAAATATCTTCTCTGAGCATTAAATCTGCAACATTAGTTCTAGGAATAATAACCCCTTGGTCACCAGTTAATCCTTGGTGCTCACACACATCAAAGAAACCTTCTATCTTTTCATTAACACCTCCGATTGGCTGAATTTCACCAAACTGATTAATAGATCCGGTTACAGCAATACTTTGTTTAATAGGTATACCTGAAATTGCCGATAATAAGCAATAATATTCGGTAGAAGATGCGCTATCACCATCAACACCGCCATATGATTGTTCAAAAACAATAGAGGCATTAAGAGATAGTGGACAGTATTTTGCAAAGCGATTCGCTAACAGACTTTCCAAAATCAAAACACCTTTAGAATGAATTGGACCACTCATTTCAACTTCGCGTTCAATATTTACAAATTCGCCTTTACCGATTCTTACCTGCGTTGTAATTCTTGATGGTTTACCAAAGCTGTTGCGAGAGAAATTATACACGACCAATCCGTTGATTTGACCAACTTTTTTGCCTTTTATATCAATAAGGATTGTACCTTTGTCAATTTGTTCAAGCATTGCCTCTTTAATGCGCCCGCTACGATATATCTGAGCCTCGATAGCCTGATCAATATGGTTTTTGCCGATATGATTAGATTTGGATTTTCTGGCCCAATAATCAGCTTCACGTAACAAATCACCGATAGAAGCAATGTGAGCGGTTAATTTTTCCGAACTGTCGGCTAAGCGAGATGAATATTCAATAACTTTAGCAACAGCTTGTTTGTTCAGAGAGCGCAAGTTCTTTTTCTTTGATAAAGAGCCGATAAGTTTTGCGTATTCAATTTCATTTTCTTCGGTTCGATCCATTAAAATACCGAAATCTGCCTCTACCTTAAAATAATCAGAAAAATCAGGATCCCTTTCACTTAAGAGTTCATAAAGTTCTGCATCACCTGTTAAAATTATTTTCACATTTAACGGGATCGGTTCCGGATCAAGTGAAATTGTTGTAAAAGACGTTTCTTCACTAGGAGCCTCTATTTTAATCGATTTAGAGGCAATAGCACGTTTTAACGAGTCCCAAGCAAAAGGTTGCATAAGCATTTTTCTGGCATCAATAAGCAAGAAACCGCCGTTTGCCTGATGAAGAGCGCCGGCTTTGATAAGACTGAAGTCAGTTAACAACGCACCATATTGTTGGATTCGTTCAACCTTTCCGACTAAGTTTCCTTGAGTCGGATGATCTAAATGAATAATAGGAGCTCCACTGTTTGGTTCGTTTTTAACTATAACATTAACCTTAAATTTAGCATATTTATCTTCTTCCGGTTGTTTGATTTTTGACAACAGAGAACCTAAAGGATCTTCGGGATCGGGAGATTGATTAGATTCCGAAGTCGGCATAAATTCATCAATATTATCTGTTATATAATGATATATTTTACGCAAAAAGTCGTTTACCTGACGCATACCTTTATATTCTGCGTGTAATTCATCTATGGGTGTTTTAACAGTATTTTTTAAGAATTTAACACGCAATTTATTAATTTCTTCACGTTGTTTTTCTTCCCATGCCGGCAAATCGTTAGCAGAATTTTCAATTTCTGCCTGCATTTGATTCAAATCTTCAATAAGTTGCTTTTTTTCCTCTTCCGGCAACTCATCAAAAGCTTCAGGACTCAATACTTCGCCATTTTTAACGGGCGCGACAACCAATCCGACAGGCATATGAAGCAAAGAAACACTTTTGCCTTTAGCTTTTTTCTGAAGCATTTTAATATATTTTTCTTTTGATTGTTTGTATTTTTCTTGAATAATACTTACACCGGCTTTATATTCGTCACTTTCAAAGATTGCCGGAATATTGGTAGAAAAGAGTTCTACCAGCTTATCAATATCTTTGGCAAAAGCACTCGCTTTGCCTGCAGGTAAAGAAATTGCACAGGGTTTATAAGGTTCGTCAAAGTTGTAGACATAAGCCCAATCCTCAGGTGTGGGGCGATTTTTGGCTTCTTTTGCCAATACTCGTTTTACCAAAGAGCTTTTACCTGTTCCTTCGGGTCCTAAACAAAAAAGATTATAGCCCTTTGATTGAATGTTAATACCAAGTTCAACGGCAGCCAAAGCTCTGTCTTGTCCAAGGGCTGATAAACGCTCTTCTAACTCAGCAGTTGAAGAAAACGAAAATTTTTGCGGATCGCATTTTGTATATAACTGATTTGATTGAAGTTGCGTAATACTCATAATAAAACCCCTGTACATTAAAAGTTTAGTAATCTATTTGAGATTATATATGTATAAAAACTAATTTTGAGTAAAGAAAATAGAAATACATGGAAAATTTACTTTTTGTTTTAATATTTGTGATTCTTGTTCTGACGATTTTTTTAATGTACTTAAATGTAAAAAAATTGAAAAAAATGTTTTTACGCAAGCATATCAGTCAAAAATTTGCCGATAAATATGTATTTAATACTTTAATTATCGAGGACATTTGTAATTATATTTTAAGGCAAAGCATGAAAAGGCAAAAAAAAATATTAAAAGAGCTTTTTTCGGGAAATTTGAAATCTTTTTATAAACAAATTGAAAATGAGAATATCAAACAAAAAATAAATTTATGTGACAACAAAAAATCCAAAGCCGATAAAGCTGATAACGTATATATGCTGACCTTGGCTAAATGTTTATTAAAAGAAAATAAACACGATGATGCCTTAATTTTATTGCAAAGCATAAACTTACATAAAGCAACGATTCCTCAAAAAGCCTATTATCAATATTTGATGGCGCAACTGTCTGTTTTTGAAGGAGATTTATTGACTGCTTCAGAGGATGTAAATACAACATTAAAGTTTTTTAAGAAAAAAAATATGCTTTTTGAAGAAGCAGAGTGTTATTTTATTCTTGGTACGATTTACCGCATAAGCGGTGTTTATGATACAGCAGATTTTATGCTTAGAGCATCACAAGAAATATATGAACACATAGGCTCATCAAAAGGCGAAGCAGAGGTTTTTGGCACTTTAGGATTGTTAATGTCGGCACAAAACAGATTTGATGAAGCAGAAAGTTATTATCAAAAAGCCTTAAAAAAAGCAGTCTGTGACAAAAAATTAACAGGTTTTATATTATCACAACAAGCAATGCTCGAAATGGTAAAAGGCGATCTGAACAAATCATTAAAAACAGCAGAAGACACATTGAAAAAAACTACGGATAATAATGTTAAAGCAACTGTTTTTGATATAATATCGCGCATAAATTTAAGCAAAAAGAAATATTCTTCGGCAATAAGATATGCCGAGCAGGCCTTTGATATATTTTTTAAGGCCAAAAATTATCCGTCAGCTTATGAAAGTTTATATATAAAGGCATCAGCATTGACTGAAAATAAAAAATTTGATGAAAGCGAAAAGGTTTTAAGATATTTGATCGAAAGCGAAAAAAAACATAAAAGTTGTTTTCATATTGCCGGAGCATATACTTTGTTAGGTTTAGTGCTTATGAAAAAAAACGAGCCGGAGAGAGCCAAAGCAATTTTTAATCAGGCTTTATCAAAAGAGTTATGTAACAACAGAAAGATTGGTGTTGCCATCGACTATGCTAATTTAGCATTGGTTGAAAAACAACAAGGACATATGGATGAAGCTCAAGAAAATCTAAAGAAGGCGCTTAAATTATCCGAAGATTCGGATGCCGATTTAATAAACAAGATAAAAACAATTATAGACTAATATAAAACATCAAAATTTATTATATTTGTTTTGCCGTTATTTTTTATTACAATATTGTCAATTCCCATATCATTAAAGCCCAAAACATAAAAACTCGGGGTTGAAAAGACGTTACAGGGCTTATCACGAGTAAATAATAATCTGTTTTTTACGGATAACCTTGTTTGGACAATAAATCTTCGCAAATGCCGTTTCCATGAAGGTTCACCAAAATCACCGTATAAAATAACCGGATTGTCTTGTTTTGTAATAAAAGCCTTAAGTTTTTTAAGGATTTTTTTTCTTAAATTTAATGATACATCTTTCAAATTTATCTTAACGATAGTCAACGGAGTATTGTTTTTAATTTTTATATAAGGAGCGATTACTTTATCAGCTAAAATCAAAGAGCCTGTATTTGTTTCCGAACCATAAAAATCACCATTTATGTTCAAGCTTTCATCAAACGTTAATTTTATTTTTTTTGTACCGTTATAAGTGTCTGACAAAAATATATTACCCGAAGCGCTCAAAACTGTATAATTTATTATAAACAGCATTACGAAAATTAAAGAAACTTTATATTTATTCGCAATAAGGCTGTATATAAACATAATAAAAGATAGTATGTACAAATGAAAAAAATTTGGAAAAACGATATCAAAGTTAACATTTATAAGCGAAAACAAGGTAAAAAACGTCAAAACGACTGATATGACGTTTAAAAATAAATTTTCACGAAATTGATGTTTTTTTTGACTTAAGTAACCCATTTTTAATTTGTTTGTATTAAGTTTATATCATCTGATAGTGTCATTATAGGACAAAAAAACAATTTGTAAATGGTTGAAAATAAATGGTAGAACAAATTGAAACGCAAGGTTTTATAAATGGTCTTTTATCAAAAGTCGGTGAAATACTGGATGGACTGGAAGCTTATTTTGCAGAGGTTGACGGTATAAGAATATTATCTTTTGTTCTTTTGGTAATAGCCATTATTTTATTTCTGCTTTCTTTTATAGCTATTGGCATTCATCGAATTATGAGTATTATAAAAAGCGGTAGTTCGGACAAAGCTTCAAAAAACGACGAAGACGGCACAGAAAACATATTTAATTTTGAAGATGAAGATGAGTTGGAAAAAGAGCTTCAGCGAGAGCTTGAGTTTGCAGCAAACGAGCAACAAAGACAAGAACTGGAACTTCAGCAATTGGAAGAAAAGGAGCGTTTAGAAAAAGAAAACAAAGAGCGACTGGAAAAAAAACAAAAAGAAAAGCAAGAGAAAGAACAGCTCGAAAAGAAAGAACGAGAAAAAAAGAAAAAAGTACAACAAGAAAAAGAACTTAATACTTTTAAAGAACATAAAAGTTATAAAGAAAGTACTCTTGAACTTGATTGGAAAAAGGGAGTAAACAAGGACAACTCAAACGATCAATTAGACGATATTGAAAGCTTGTCGTTATCATACAAACAAAGCAGTGTAGAATTAAATAATCTTATGGGCTTAGCCATAGATATGTTAGGACGCGGAGTTGACGAACTCAAGATAGCTCAAACCCTAAACTTTAAGAATCAAGGTATGAGTGATGAGAATGAAATATTAAAAGCCATAGACGCGCTAAAAGGCTTTATAAATCTTTCAATTAAAGGAAAATTTGCCATGTTGGAAAATTATGACGAACTTCCTAACGAAGATCAGGCTTTGTTTCACTTAGCTAACGGCGATTCTTCTTTAGCTCTGGCATTACTTGAAAATTTGATGGATACGAGTATTGACAAGGCAAACAGCTCGGCATCGGAAGAAAAACGTCAAAAAATGTATATGGAAATATCCGACTATGCTTGTTGTTTTGGCGCTTTGGCCGAAATGAACGATATAATGCTTGCAACATCATCTTATGAGCTGGCGATAGAACTTCAATCAACAAATGTTATAGCGTGGGGGCGTTTGGGAGATGTGTACAAAAAAGCTAATTCTACGTCTAAGGCGATATGGGCATACCAAAATGTTTTAAACTTTGCCGATGGTGAAATAGATGTTGCACAAATAGCCAATGCTAACAAAAACATATCCGAGCAATTATACGCCGAAGGAAACAGTTTGCAAGCAGCCAAGTTGTATAACAGTTCTAAGCAATATTATGATTCTTTAGGTATAAACCGACGTCTTGACAAAAAAGAAGTAGAGATAATCGATATTATCGAACACAATAAAGATACCTCTCTTCCTGATATGATAAACAAACTTTTATCACGAGACAGAGCTATTTAAACATTTTTATTTATAAGACTGGAAAACAATTTTACAGAGCCACTTTGTTTATTTCTAATAGAGGCCAAGTTTGTATATGCATTAACCATCATAGTTGTTGTGGCCTCATATCGTGCAGCTTGAATCTGAGCCACATAAGCAGCCGAAAGTTGTTCGGAAGATGATGTTGATGAAGTCGTCGATATTGTTTCTTTTTTTGTATCTTCTGAATTAGCCTCAGTAACAAGATAGTCATTAACATACTTACTACCTTGCTTTAGTTGCATAACATAAGGCATCTCTTTTCTTAGGTTATCTTCACTACCGACTTCAATAAAATACAATCCTTTTTTAGCTTTATATTCACCGGACATGATAGCTTTCATTGTTGAATATTCTTTAGAATTTTTATCTGCGGTGGTATCGCCTATACAAACGGTTCGATTGCCTTTCTGTGTATAAACCTTGATAGTCATACCGGGAGCCAGTTCATCTAAAAGACCGGCGTTTGCTTTTTCTCGTTCAGCTTTCTTTTTGGCTAATTCTTCTTTTACTATATCAACGGGGGTTTTAATGATTTTAAGTTCTTCTTTGTTATCTTTAATTCCCAAGGCCTCGTTTTGTAATTTTATTTCCTCTAGGCGAGCTTCATATTTACTTAAATCCAAAACTTTTTCTTTTTCATCTGATCCGGAGCGCAGATTCAAGAATATTTTACCATTGGATTGAACTTGAACTTTGTATAAATCACGATCGTCATATTTACCTAAACGACCGATAACCGAAATACGAGTATTATTAAGGCGAGAATAACCCAAATCACGAGCATTGGCAAAGTTTTCGTCAATATTGTTAATATCGACGACAGACTTATCCCATCCGGCTACGCCGTTAACCTTGTTGCTCACACTTTGCAAAGGCATCGATTCTCTCCTTATACAAACACTAATCTATAATAAATGTATCATAGATTCTACTAAAAAACAATTAAAATATCAAATATCTAAGCAACAAAAAGATCTTTAATTCTATCAAAAAAGCTCTTTGATTCAGGTTGGCATTTATCGTCTTTGCTGATACTTCTGAATTCTTCCAAAAGCTCTTTTTGTTTTGAAGACAAATTGACCGGAATTTCGACTCGTAATTTTACAAACAAATCACCGCGTTTTTCCGAGCGAATAATACTCATTCCCTGATTTTTAACTTTTACAACCTGATCGGATTGAGAACCCGCTTCGATTTTAAGCTCAATTTTTTCGCCATCGATAGAAGGTATTTCAACAATACCGCCCAAAGCAGCACAACACATCGAAACAGGAATTCTTGTATAAAGGTTTGCCCCATCACGTTCATAAAGTTTGTGTTCCTTAACTGAAACAAATACGTATAAATCACCGTTTTCACCGCCTCTGGTTCCGGCTTCACCAGCTCCGGCGATTCTCATTCTTGTATCATCCTCGATACCTGCCGGAATCTTTACTTTAATAGTTTTTTGTTTGTTGATATAGCCTTTACCTTTACATTCCGGACAAGCATCTTTTACTAAACGACCGCTTCCCTTACAGTGTGGGCAACTTTGCTCAACCACAAAAAATCCTTGTTGAATGCGTATTTTTCCCGAACCGTTACAATGCGGACAAATAGGAGCTTCTTTACCATCCTTAGTGCCGTGACCGTTACATTTTTCACAAGTTTCGCTTGATGGTAAAGTAATTTCTTTTTCTAATCCGCTAAAGGCCTCTTCTAAAGTAATACTTAAGTTATAACGAACATCTTGCCCTTTTTGCGCATAAGACTGTCTGTTTCTCCGACCTCCGCCCATAAATTCCCCGAAAACTTCAGAGAAAATATCGGCAAAACCGCCGTTTCCGCCACCAAAGTCAAAGTTAAAGCCAAAACCGTTACCGAACGGATTTCCTCCGCTTCCGCCACCGTTTGCAAATGCCTGATGACCAAATCTGTCATATGCGGCGCGCTTTTGATCATCTTTCAAAACTTCATAAGCTTCGTTGATTTCCTTAAATTTTGCTTCAGCTTCTTTATTGTCAGGGTTTCTGTCGGGATGATACTGCATTGCCAATTTGCGAAAAGATTTTTTTATTTCATCGGCAGAGGCTTGTTTATTAACCCCTAAAACCTCATAATAGTCTTGTTTAGTCATGACTTTTTTTAATTTTTCCTTCAAAAATATGTGTTCTTGATGTCTATTTAGGAAAATAAAAGCCAAAATGCAAGCAAATTCAAAAACTTTTTAAAGCAAAATAACAAATTTAATAAGATTTTAAATAAAAACGAATAAACTTCTATGAAGAGGTTATAGACAAAAAACTTGCCGAAAAGATTTTTTTATGATACTATAAAACAAATGGATAATTTTTTAGGAGAACTGCAATGGCTGATATCATTACCAAGGAACAAAGAGAATGGTTGATTGAAAAGGGATATTATAACCCTGACGACAAGACTATGAATTTAAAAAAACTTTTTGCAAAACACAAAGGCGAGTGGTTAAAAGAGCAACAGCTTGAAACTGTTACCGGTGATGACATAGAAGTTGAAATTTTGGATAAATCAGAAAGCAGTGTCTACGAAAAAGTTGAGCCGGATAAAGAAGAGAAACGCGATCGCTCCGCAAATTCAGATACCAATGAAGCTTTTTTAGATAGAGTCAGATTAAATGCTATGCTTGATTTGGGTCATATTTCCCAAGATATTTATGATAAAGGTATATCAAATCCTTCAGAAGCTATTGCTGTCATAAACTCCAAAATGCCCCTAAAAGAAAGCCAAATGGCAGATTTTGAAACCAAGATGGTTGAGATTGCTGTAGATAAACAAAAGCTTGAATTTATGCCGGCATCAATGTTAGCAAAAGCTTACACTTTATTAAAAGAACAATCTAAAGATGATTCAAATGAAGTGGCTAAAAAATATTTGCAAGACGTAACAAAAAGGATAGATAGTTTAATTGGACAAGCTGCTAATAAAGAAGGTTTATATTATGGTGATGTTACTAATATAGCCGATACCTATGAAGGTTATATGGATATGATGGGTGTCAGAGAGCCTGATTTAGATGCAGATTCCTCTGTTAAAAAGCAAATACCTACAGCAAAAGCATATTTAGAGCAAGAAGTTGGTAAATATGATTCCTTAATGAATATTGATGGAAAAGATTTAGATGCTGTAGAACTTTATGAAAGGTTTGAACGCATTGAAAAAGGTTTGAAAAAGGTCGAACTTACACCTGAACAAATAAAAATGTATGAAAATGTAAGATTTTTTGACCAAATAAAAGAACCTGAAGCTCAATTTATTGATAAAGACGGTAAAGATTGTTTGGGCTATTCTGAAGGTTGTTCTATTAAAGAAGGATCTAAACTTGATACTTTTATAAAAGCAGCCAAAGCTCAAATTATTCAAGAAGAACTTGGTTCTGATGCTAGTCTTGAAGATATTTGTACACCTGAAAGATTAGAAGAACAATTATCAAGCATTATTTATTCTGCTGCAGCTGTTTCTAAAGCTAAAGAAATAGGTGAAAATATCGATGAATTTACCAAAGATGGTAAGCTCGACAAAGAAAAGATGAATAAGTTTGTTTCTAATCTTGGAACAGATGGGTTAGTTATAGATAATGATGTATATGAAAAAACTTTAGATGGTGTTGTAAATGCTTCAGGTGCTTATGCTCATCGATTGGGTTCTAAAATTGGAAAAGACAAAGCTGTTGTTATGAAAGTCTTTGATTCCGTAAAAGATGTTGATGTACGTGCTGAAGATAGATTAGAGATTAACAACACAAAACGTAAAGCAAGAATCGAAATGCTCAAGCGTACCTTGAAATCCGGTGTTTCAGCCTTTGCTATTTCGGCCGGTATTTCGTTAGCCGGAACAGCTCTAAGTGCTGATGCAGGTCTTACGGCAGCAACAGGTGGTATGAACAAAGTTGCCGGTATAGCTTTAGGTACGGCACTTGGTGTCGGTATGACTCTGCTCCATATTCACAGATGGCGTAAAAATCAAAAAGCTCAGGGAAAACCTTGTGGGTTAAGAGCAATGATAAAAGACCGTCATCTTGCACCGGCCCTTGTTACAACGGCGCTTGGTTCGGCAGCGCTCGGTTTTGCCGCAACAGGAAACCCCGGAGTTGCAACTGCTTTGGGTTATTCTGCAATGGCTGTTGGTATGTCAAGTGGTGCAATTAACTCAGCTATTGACGCAAAACAAATGGGCTTAAGCGGGGTAGAAGCTGCTGTATGGGGTATTGCTCAAGCCGGTACAGCTCTCGGAAGTGGTTTTGCCGGACGAGCCGTAGCACAAGGTTTTGTAAACCACTACAATCAAGCTCATCCTGAAAATAGAATATTCCAACATGAAGAAACAAGAACAACGACGACTACCGTTGAAAGAACAGTTGTTGATGTTGATAAAATAAATGCGGATTCAGATAGTTTCTTAAGAAGAACATGGTTTAAGGGAGATCAAGCCACTTTAGATGCTTTGATTGAACAACATGGATCTGCTGAAGCGGTTCAATATAAGATTGGTGCCGGAGCCATAGAAGTACCGGCTCTTTCGGAATATAATAATATAACTAAACCGGTTATTTTAACAGAAAGTTGGGCTCAGCAAAATGGAATAGACCCGAGTATCATAGATGTTGTGAAAAATTATCCGGCGTCCAGTCCTGAATTTCAGTCGGCAATGGATATGCTCAGACCTCATTATGAACATGCGCAAAACTATGTTTCAACCATAGATAATGCTCCTTTAAGACCAGATTTATATGGTCATAGAGATCCTGCATCGACATATAGTGCAAACGGTGATGTTCCGATGAAAACTCAAACAGAGAATGTTACTGTTAGTGAAACTATACTTGTTCCAAACAAATTTGTCGGTGGTCTTGGTATGTTGGGTCATATCGGTCGAGTTTTCGGTAAAAGATTAAAAGAACGAGCCGGAGCGCTTTTGGATGGAGTAAAATCAGTGTTTAAAAAGCAACCGGAACCTAAACCGGAGCCGAAACAGGAACAGGAACCGAAACCGGAACCCAAAAAAGAACCTAAAGAGGTTATCTCGAAAGAACTTCTTGATGAGTATAAAATCGTCTATGGTACAGATTTGTACGACTTTGCTAAAGGTGAATTCATCGGTCGTGACGAAAAAGAAAAGAATGATATGAAAAAGAGGTACAATGAGTATTATGGAATGGTTGAAGCCGAGCTTATGGCTGACGACAAGCGAAAGGATATTGGTATGACAGCATATTTAAGATTGCGTAAATATGAATTTGACAAAATAATGTGCGATATTCCTAAAGAATCCTCCTATCTTGATCCTAAAGGTGAAAAACAAAAAGAATACTTGGATAAAATAAAAACAGAAGGAAATGACGTCAGAGTTTGGGCTGATGATACTAAAAAAACTCGCGAAGCTTGGCAACAGTCAAACTTAAGTTTGGATAATAAGAAAAAACTTACTTTATCTCATTTTACTAAGTATTTGACACATGTTAAAGCTAAAGACGAATATGTTTCAGATGGTTCACGAAATCCTGACTTGAACATAGATTTCAAAAACCACCCAAAAAAAATATATGTTGTATCAACAGATAAATTGCTTTTCGGAAATGAGAAGGAAGAAGTAGGAAAATATGTAACCTTTAAGGGTGATGAAAGCTACCTTCAAAAAGAACTGGCCGTAAGAGTTGCTTTGGATGACCTGAATGGTGTTAAACATAATCCGAAAACCAATGAGGTCAGAAAAAGAGTTGAAAACGGTGAGAAAAACAAAGGTACTGCCATTCCAAAAAATCAATCACGAGGAATGTAGTCGTTGTCGATAAATAAAAAGCCCTGCTGATTTGATTTAGCGGGGCTTTTGAAAATAAAAAAAAGAGTTTGATAAAAACCAAACTCATTTTAAGAAACTGGCGCGCCCGAGAAGATTCGAACTCCTAACCTTCTGATCCGTAGTCAGATGCTCTATCCAATTGAGCTACGAGCGCCTCGTCGAACATAGTTATTACAGCAAAAAAATAAAAAAGCAAGAATTTTTTTCAAAAAAAGTGATTTTATTTACCAATAATTTAACAAAATGAGTTATATTCAGTTTAACGTTTGACGTTTTTATAAAAAATTTTCTTTACAAAACCGTCAGATAGTGTAAAACAAATTTGATTATACATTTATTTTTAAGGTGCTTTATTAAATGAAAAAAATAGCAAGATTATCATCTTTAATGATGGCCGTAGCTCTGGGCGGATGTACTTATTCGCAAGATGCTATTTTCCCCTCTCTTTTCGGATCAGATGTTCAGGAGCAAGCAGCTCAAGATAACGCTTCCGATGCCGGAATAGTTTTGGGAACTACCAATTTTGAACCCGTCAATATTTCCGAGGTTTCTAATACCGGAACTTTTGTCGGTCAAAAGGTTTTAACCTTCAGAGGTGAGCTGAATCAGTTGCAAAATTCCATCAGAACGAATAATGACGAATTGCAAAAAGTCAGATCATCAATTATCAACAATGCATTGGAATACCACAAAACTGTTGCCGAAATTGAAACAAAGTTGCAAGTCGGTACAACCCCCGGCAACCCTCATATGTTTGAAAAATTGGCCAAGGCTGAAAATAACATTCAGGTCATGAATACAAATGCCGCAGCTCTGAATCAACTTTCCGGAAAAATATCAGCCGATACAGCCAATACCGATTATTTAGTCGAGGCTATTCGTTCGGCATATAGTATTTCCGGTGCCGTTGACGAAGATCATCGTCAATTACGAATTTTGGAAAACGAGGCCGGTCAAACATCTATTTTGATGCACTCTTTGTTAAACGAAGTAAATTCCGATATTTCTCGTCAACAACAATATGTCAAAACAGCAAATAACAATATTGCTAACTTAAGTTCTGCGATTCGCGTCGGAAGTTTTGGTGTTAATAATACTCCGATTTCAGTATCACCGATGTTAACATCAAATAGCGAAACAGTAACTCAGGTTAATGCCAATGTTCCTGCTTTTGTGGGTGGTAAACCATTATTTGCAGTTAGATTTGCCAACAAAAATGTCGACTACAAAGCCGGATTGAAAAAAGCTGTTGCTAATGCTTTAGCAAAAAAGAAAAATGTTATCTTTGATGTGGTTGCCGTAAATTCACTACAGTCAACATCAGCTAACGAATATGCGTCAAAGATATTCCAAGATGTTATCAATTTTGGTGTAAGCGCCGATAAAATCAACATATCATCGAAAATTGATACGGAGTCTGATTATCCGTCGGTAATGATTTTTGTCAGATAATTAATAAAAAAGCACCAAAAACCGCTCTTTTCAGAGCGGTTTTTTTTCAAATTACATAACCTTATCAAAAACCCATTTGCCATCATTATATATAATGTGAAACAATGCTGTATTTTCCATTTTGTGCGGGCCATAGCCCAAGGCCACCAAAAAATAGCGAATAGCTGCTCCGTGAGAGGCAACACCGATAACTTTTTCGTTTGTTTTAATCATTTTGTTAAAAGCAACAAACATACGGTCCTGAATTTCTCCTTTGCTCTCACCACCGGGCCAACGGGTTTCCATATTCATTTTTTCGCCATACCAATCAGCCCAAATATCCGGATATTTTTTTTGAACATCTTCTCTGAACAATCCTTCACAGGCTCCGACCGAACCCTCAGTCAGTTCATTCATAATTTCTATAGGAGCGTTTGTTTTTTTTGCAACGGCTGTTGCTGTTTGATAGGCTCTTCTCAGCGGAGATGAATATATTTTTTCGATTCCCAAATCTTTTACTTTTTCGGCCAGACTTTCGGCTTGAGCCAATCCTGTCTCATTTAAGTCGGCATCAATTCCGCTTCCTTGCCAACGATTCGCCAAGTTATAGTCTGTCTGTCCGTGTCTAAAAACAAAAAAATCTTTACGCATCAGTCAACACCTCTTCAATCGATATATTAGGAAATAATGATTTTGCAACTTCTTTATAGTGATCATTGTTGTGCGATACCAAAACTTTAATTTCTTTGTTTCGGCTAAGGCAAATATCAATTTCAATATGACGATTAAGGTAGTCTGCTAACTTTTTTCCCATAAGCTCATCTTGCGAAACAATTTTTATCCCGTCTTTGCAAACCTCACGTAATTTTGTTTTAATCAGCGGATAATGAGTGCACCCCAAGATAAGAGAATTTATATTGTCAAATCTTTTGGCATACTGTTCAGCAAATTTATAAGCTGTTGCAAAATCATTATTTTCGATAGCCGGCACCAATTCGGGTGATGCAATTTCAAAAACATCTAAATTCGGATTTAGCTTAAGTAATTCTTGCTGATATATATGAGAGTTGACGGTAGCCTGTGTCGCCAAAATGCCGATTCTTTTTGCATTATCTTCCAACGCCTCTTCAACAGTAGGAATTACAACACCCAAAACTTTTACATCAGGAGCATAAGAAGGAATAAATTTTTGTTGCAAATAACGAAGAGCAATAGATGTAGCGGTATTGCAGGCTATTATTATCAATCCGCAATTTTGTTTAATCAAAAACTTTATTGCTTCAATAGTGTAAGCTAAAACCTGCTCAGATGTTTTTTCACCATATGGAAGATTTTTGGTGTCACCGTAATAAACATAGTCATATTCAGGCAAGTGCTCCACAAAAGCCTTGGTAATAACCAAACCACCAAGACCAGAATCAAAAACACCTATTTTCATGGAAGAAAGACAACCTTAAGAAGAAAATGGTGGGAGTGGTAGGACTCGAACCTACGACCTCTACGATGTCAACGTAACGCTCTAACCACCTGAGCTACACACCCGTATACATTTAATCAAAACAAAATATTTAATAATATAGCTTAAGGCTAAATGCAAGTGTTTTTTTCAAACATTAGTGAATATTTAACATTATATACTATACGATGTCATATATGATTATAGCAAATTGTTTAGGAGCTTTTTATGAGTGAAAAATCACTGGATTTTAAGATAGATTACTCAAAACTCAAAATATATGATGAATTCAACACCAAGGATATTAAATTTCCGGTTGTTTTATCGTCTCCTCATGCCGGAAGTGTCTTTCCGAAAGAATTTTTGGATAATTCAGTGTTAACCGAGCAAGAACTTAAAACATCTGAAGACTCTTTTGTTACCGACATTGTAAAAAAAGCTTCGGATGCAGGAATTCCTCTCATCAGCTTAAATATACCACGAACTTTTATTGATGTTAACAGAGACAAGATAGAACTTGATGAGACAATGTTTTATAATGCGCCTAAGTCAAGCGACATAAATTCACGTCGTTGTCGTGTAGGTTTAGGCGTTCTCCATAGAGTCGTTTATCAAAATAAAAACATTTATGACGGTCTGTTAAACTATGAAGAAGCTATGGATAGGATAAAAAACATTTATGAACCTTACCATAAAAGATTAAAACAATTAGTTGACAAATGTGTGCGCAAATTTGGAATTTGTTTGTTGGTTGATTGTCACTCAATGCCATCAATGATTTGCAATATTATGAATGAAATCAAACCGTTAGACTTTTGTGTGTGCAATTTGTTTGGTGAAAGTTGCCCTGAGGAAGTATCGGCAAAAATATATGAAGAACTTCAAAAAAATAACCATAGAGTAGAGTACAATCGTCCCTATGCCGGTGCTTTTATAACCTTTAATTACTGTCAACCTCGCAAAAAAATATATACTTTACAGTTAGAGATTAATCGATCTATCTATATGGACGAAAAATCATATCAAAAAAATAAGCATTTTCAATATGTTGCTGATCATGTAAGCGATTCGCTGGTCTCTCTGAGTCATTTTTTACTGGATTTAAAAAAATAACTATGTTATAAGCCTCCCTTGTATGTTAACGATTTGTTAATATATTATATTGCAGATCGTTTATTTTTTCTTACCTTTTAAGGTTAGAAAATTTGGATAAACCAACTTTGAGTTTAATATATTTTTTAATATATTTTTACCGATAAGCAATTTTGAAATTGGCATATTTATTGCACAAGGGATAATTGTGGTAAACTTGAAGGAACAGAGGGATGCGACTTTTCGTATCAAATTTTTTGATGTTTTTGATGTTCTTGCTGATGTTAATTCAGCCGGTAGAGGCTTCCGAATACGAAAAATATGCCGACACTGAGGAAGTTTGTATGGTTGCCGCTCAGCAATATGAAGAAAAATACCAAATAAAAAAACACCTTTTGACAACAATTACCAATGTTGAATCCGGTCGTTGGAATCCTCGCAAACAGCGTAATACAGCATGGCCGTGGACTGTAAATGCGCGAGGTCAGGGGCATTTTTATGCTACAAAACAACAGGCAATAAATGCCGTAAAGAAATTTCAAGCACAAGGCATAAGAAGTATCGATGTCGGATGTATGCAAATTAACTTGGTCTATCATGCAGATGCTTTTGAAAATTTGGAAGAAGCTTTTAATCCGTACAAAAATGTTGAATACGGAGCAAAGTTCTTAAGCAAGTTGTATGAACAAAAAGGAAACTGGAATAAGGCAGCTACCGCATACCATTCCAATACACCGATAAAAGCTAAAAAATATGCCAAAAAACTTTCACGAGTATATAAAGATATCGTACAAGCAAGCTTGGATATAAAATCTGTTGACAAACCGTCACGTGACGTAAAAAAACTTGAAAACAGTATGATTTTTGCTAAAAATAAAAAAATAATAGAAACCGATTCTGTAAAAAGCGCAAAAGCATGGCGCGAAGCAAAATTGGCCGAATATTATATGAAAAAGGCAAAACAATTATAAAAAACAGGTTTTATTTGTAAATGAGCTCTCTTACACAAGATGCAGGTTTGTACTGGCGTCCGCTTGGAGGTAATAATATAGACCAAATCAGCGGTCACAGTTATCAGTACACCTGCGTTTTGCATAAAAATGAAAAGATAAAAATTTCAACCATAATTGTTGATATCGGTAAATTTGATAATCATCAAGCCTTTGGAATAAAAAATTCTATTGCCGCAGTTCCCGATGTTCGAGA
This sequence comes from Alphaproteobacteria bacterium, assembly GCA_017501665.1. Classification (GTDB taxonomy): domain Bacteria; phylum Pseudomonadota; class Alphaproteobacteria; order RF32; family CAG-239; genus CAZU01. Next base: position 131,956 of record JAFVWM010000043.1, read on the forward strand.
CATAATTCAAAATAAAGATTTAAATCTGAAAGCTGTTTTTGTAACCCATTCGCATCCTGATCACCTTAACGGAATAATTCATTATGTCCGTGCCGGATACAAGCTCCCGCCGATTTATGGCGGAAAGTATACCAAGATGATTTTGGAAGATCTGTATAAGTATTATCAAATAGGTAAGATTAATCAACCGACATTCATTGAAATAGAAGAGGGTCAAATAATCAAGTGTTCGGATATTGAGGTCGAGGTTATCAGTGCCTCACATACTTGTTTCGATTCTTTCGGGTTTATTATAAGTGCGTGTGATACTAAAGTATATCATACCGGAGACATGAAAATTGATCCGACCACATATTTCAGAAAGCCAACAAATCTAAAAAGGCTAAAAGAATTAGGTCTAAAAATAGATTATATAGTTGGAGATTTTTATTCAATAGATTGCGACGGATTTGCTTGGCGCGAAGCAGATGTTTTAAAGACCTTGGTCAAAATAATGAAAAAATCTCGTAAATCAAAGATTTTTCTTCCGGTTTATCCTACTCACGTAGAAATGTATATTGTAGCTTTTTTAAGCGCGTTAAAAATGAAAAAAGATGTAATTTTTTACGGGAATGCCGATTTTTATTCTTATCTGAAACAAATAAAAGATTATGGAATAGATTTTTGCAAAATATCTAAGGGTATTATAAAGGTTATTGAAGGCGTTCCCGAAGATATAGATGCTTTCAGTAAGAATTTTGTGGTCATAGGTGCATATAACGATATAGGCGAATGGTTTAACGATTCCAAAGAAGATTCTTTTGCAATCATTACAGCACAAACATTTTTTAACCCGTTAAAAGGACAGATGAATGCCAGAAATATAAAATTCGTAACTTTGGCTGATTATCCCGTATTGCAAGGTGCCGGTCACGGACATTTGGGTGACTGGGAGCAGATATTAAAAATTTTACCCTCGGCTGTTTACATACCGACTCATTGTCCGTATTTTATTGCCGAAGGGTTTAGAGAATTGGCAAAAAAATTAGGTTTTGAAATGATAGAACCTTTGCCGAAAAATAATTTTATGTATAGATTTAAGGGTAAAGAATATACCGAAGTTTCGGCAAAGCCGGCAACATGGCTTATTGTCAATTCTGATGCCATATTTACGGAAGTATGGCAAAAAGCAACCTCCGGTATAGGATACTTAAAAAGAACCATAAGCAAAAAAAGGGCGCAACGTAAATTTAAAATGATGCTATGTCAAAGGGTAAAAAACAGATGATTTTAGAAAAATATGCTAAACAATACACTATACGTTCTTATGAATGTGACTGTAATAATAATTTGCGCATTTTAACGTTAATGAATATTTTGCAGGATATTGCAGATGAAAACGCCGGTTTATTGGGTTTTGGTCTTGATTTTTGCATAAATAACGGTCTTACATGGGTTGGAACCAATTATATATTGGAAATTGATCGATTGCCTAAAATTCACGAAACGATAAAAATTGTAACATGGCCTTCAGCGCGTAATAAGCTTTCGGCATATCGTGATTTTGAAGTTTTTGGCGAAGATAATAAATCGATAATCAAGGCCACAAGCGAATGGGCGCTTATTTCGTTGGCAAGAAGAAGACCTGTTTCGGTAATTGATAATTTGCCAATAAAAGATATTGTGGAATTTCGAGCAATTGATACTGATTTTCCGAAAATTCCCGAAGTTGAAGAGCTTGAAAATCAATATAAATTCAGAGTAAGGTTTGATGACATAGATATAAACAAACACATAAATAATGCTGTTTATATTTTATGGGCTTGCGAGGCGGTGGATTCTCAGTTTAGGTTGAGCCACAACCCTGCAAAAATCAGCATAAATTTTAAAAAAGAAGGATTTATAGGTGAAAAAATTATGGTTGTAACCGAGCAAAAATCCGCAAATTCACTACACAGCATAAGGACATATGGTGAAGATGAGCGAGAACTTGCCCGAGTGCAAATTGAGTGGAAGTAAATATTATGCAAGAGGTCGAAAAAAACTACTTGTTAGATAAAAAGGTTGTTATCTATCATCAAAAAGGTCTATATAAGGCCTCGTCCGATGCGGTATGGCTTTCTTCAGCGGTCGCAAAAGTGAAAAAAGGAGATAATATTTTAGACGTCGGCTCGGGCGGTGGTGCCGTATCTCTTTGCTTAGCCTCCAGATTTAAGGATAATCAAATAAGTATAACCGGATTGGAACTGCAAAAAGAATTGGTAGAGAGCGCCAATAAAAGCGCTTCGGAAAACGGATTCGATTTTCTGAGGTATGATAATTGCAACATATATGAAAGCAACATCAAACCATGTTCTTTTGCTCATGTTGTAACCAATCCGCCATATTCATTGTCTGATATGCCGTCTCCTAACATCTCTAAAGCTACGGCGCATAATTTTAAGTTTGAAGATTTACAAAAATGGCTTGACTTTTGTATTAAAATGCTAAGACCTCAAGGAATGTTTTACATCATAAACAGAGCCGAAGCCATAGAAAGTATAATATCACATATCAGCGGTAAACTTGGCGCCATAGAAGTATTTTTACTTTATTCAAAAGAAGATCAAAAAGCCAAAAGAGTTGTAGTAAGGGCTAAAAAAGATTCTAAAACGCCCTTAGTTATTCATTCGCCTATATTTGTACATAATAAAGACGGATCATATTCTGAAAAGGCAGAAGAAATATTGCGTCAAGGTCTATCAATTTAATATCTTGACATATTTTTGATTTAACAGTATAAATCCACTGTCCGAGGACTCCGAACAACTGTGTTCGGAGCTTTAAATAACTAATAAATAACCGGAGAAATAAAATGAAACGTACATATCAACCTTCAAAATTGGTTAGAGCTCGTCGTCACGGATTTCGTGCGCGTATGGCAACAGCCGGCGGTCGCAAAGTTTTGGCAGCTCGTCGTGTTCATGGTCGTAAAAAGCTTTCTGCTTAATTTTTTAAGATGAAAGTTTTTACCCTAAAAAAAAGAAAAGATTTTCTGAAAGCCGCTAAAGGATATAAGGTTGTAACCAACGGCCTTGTCTTGCAAGCGGCTTTAAGTTTTCCTATACCGCAAAAAAGTTGTTGTTTTGTCGGTTACACCACATCAAAAAAAATAGGTAAGGCTAATATCCGAAATTTTGTTCGTCGCCGTTTGCGTGCGGTTGTACAAAAGATAATGCCTGATAGTGCTTTATTTGGTGTAAATTATGTATTAATCGGCCGACACAATACGGCAGAGCTTAATTTTGACTATTTATGCAAAAAAACAAAAAATGCCGTCGTTGAAATAAATCAGCAGATTTTGGAAAAAGAGAAGAAGTATGTTAAAAAAACTGATGATATTGCTGATTAGGATTTACCAAAAATTTATATCACCTCTATTACCGAATGTTTGTCGCTATACGCCGAGCTGTTCGCAGTATTGCATTGAAGCACTAGAGGTTCATGGTGTATTAAAAGGAAGTTTATTGGGACTAAAACGCATATTAAGATGTCACCCTTGGGGCGGAAGCGGATATGATCCCGTTCCTCCAAAACAAAATAAAGAATAACGCAATATAATTACTTGCGTATCAGGTAAAATTATACTAAATAATAGACAATATTTTATTGTTTTAAGGAGTTTTGTTTAAGCTATGAAAGAAGAAGTTAAAGGTTTATATTTGGCAATTTTTTTGTCTGCCGTTGCTATTTTGGCGGTTAATTGGATTTGGCCGGTGCAAGAGGTTGTTGTTGAAGAAAAACCGGTTGCTGAAATTAAATCAGAAAAAAATAGAAAAGAAAATGTTTCCCTAAGCTCAGATGATAAGTTATATACTCCGTCAAATCGCAAAATAGAAAATGTTGCCGACGCCTTAAAACAAGATAAACGCATAAGCATAAAAAATAGCAAACTGAGTGGTAGCATCCGCTTGAGAGGCGCGCGTTTTGACAATCTTAATTTAAGTAATTATAAAAAGACACTGGATGAAAACAGCCCTGCCGTTGAACTCCTTATGCCATCAGGTACGACAACGCCTTATTATGCTGAATTTGGCTGGCTTTCAAATGATTCGACAATAAAACTTCCTAATTCTGACACAATGTGGAAAGTAATTGGCAAAGAACTGACGCCGGAAACACCTTTGACACTGGAATGGAATAATGGAGCCGGAATAAAATTTGTTCGTCGAATTTCTATGGATAAAGATTATATGTTCGGCATTGAACAAATTGTCGAAAATAATTCCGGCAAAGACATAAAATTATATCCGTATGGTATGGTTAACAGAGTTTATACTGCGGATGGCAACACAGCCGTTGTTCATGAGGGTATGTTAGGAGTGGTTGACGGCTCGCTAAAAGAAATTAAATCAAAAGATTTGGACGAAGGCGAAAAGAAAGAATATACAACCAAAGGCGGATGGGCCGGTTTTGGTGAAAGATACTGGTTTTCTGCGTTTACTTTGAATAACTCAGACGAAAGCACCGTACGCTTTACCAAAACAGCCAAAGATACATATCAGTCCGATTTTGTGTCTTCACCGATAGATATAGCCAACGGCGCGGTAGCTACAAGCAAAACACAATTCTATGCCGGAGCCAAAGAAATAGCGCTATTAGATAAATATGCCAAAACACACGATATTCAAAAATTTGATTTAGCGGTAGATTTCGGCTGGTATTATTTCTTGACTAAACCCTTTTTCTACATTTTGGATTTCTTGTATAAAATGATTGGCAATATGGGTTGGGCAATACTTGTTTTTGCCGCATTATTGCGCTTGGTAATGTTTCCTGTTGCCAATAAGTCATACGAAAGTATGTCCAAGATGAAAAAAGTTCAGCCCAAAATTCAAGCCATACAAGAAGCTTATAAAAATGATAAAATTCGTTTGCAACAAGAAATGATGGAGCTTTACAAAAAAGAAAAAATAAATCCGGCATCAGGATGTTTACCGATGTTTATTCAAATTCCGGTATTTTTCTCATTGTATAAAGTGTTAAATATAGCCATAGAAATTCGTCATGCCGAATTTATCGGTTGGATAAAAGATCTGTCAGCTCCTGACCCGATGACATTATCTTATATGACAGGCATAGGTGTGCCAAGCTTTTTTGACTTGGGAGTGTGGCCAATGCTTATGGGCTTGACCATGTATTTACAGCAAAAAATGTCGCCTAAACCAGCCAACAAAGACCAAGCCAGAATGTTTGCTCTTATGCCGATATTCTTTATGTTTATGTTAGGACACTTTGCATCCGGATTGGTGATTTATTGGACACTAAGCAACGTATTATCCATAATTCAACAAAAAGCCATTATGAAAAAAGTTGGAGCTTAATTTATGGATTTTGACGACAAGGGGTACACATACGAACAACTGGAAAATGCAAAAAACTTATTTGTAAAAAATAAGACAAATTTTGTTTTAGGTGTGGCAAAATTAGAGCAATTACCGATAACCGAAATGCCTGAGGTTGCTTTTGCCGGACGATCAAATGTCGGTAAGTCGAGCATTATCAATGCTCTAACATCGCAAAAGGGCTTGGCCAAAACATCTAACACCCCGGGTCGTACACAACAGCTCAATTTTTTTAATTTGGCTGATAAAATACACATTGTTGATCTTCCCGGTTATGGTTTTGCCAAAGCGCCTGAGGCGCAAGTAAAACAATGGCAAAAGGTTATTTTTGCCTATCTGCAAGGCCGAGTAAATTTAAAACGCGTTTTTGTACTAATCGATTCGCGTCATGGCATAAAAAAGGTCGACTTGGATATTATGGATCTGTTGGACAAGGCCGCGGTAACTTATCAAATAGTTTTGACCAAGTCTGATAAAATCGGTCTCGGCAATTTAGCCAAAATAAAAGCCGAAACAGAAGCCGAAGTTAAAAAGCACGCAGCCGCTTATACCAGAGTTTTGGCAACCAGTTCGGAAAAAAACATAGGCATAGACGAGCTTAGAGCCGAAATTGCCGATTTTATATAAGAGTAATCCTATTTTTTCTCATCTAGAATAAATTCCTTAACACAAAGGGTGAATACTTTGTTCACGTCATTAATTGATGAATCAATTTTTATGGTCAGTTTATTTTGACCATTGAATGCGCTTTCAGGAATTATAAAGGTTTCTTGTTCTTGTTTAAGTTTTTCTTCTTTTGCAGTAACATTTTCAAATATTAAAGTATCATTTGCAAAAATCTTAAACGGTTGAGCTCCTTTAATATAATTCATTTTAAGATAAAGATCTTTTTTTGGAATCTTGTTCAAAGTCATGGATAAATAGGTAATGCCGTTACACCATGTGTTTTTTTCACCAAAATCGCTATAATTAAAAAGTTTAGTATTATCTAAAGATTGTCCCAATTCATAGTTTTTATAAGATGCAACCTTAACATGGTTAAATTTTCTAAATTTTTCATAAAGTTCGCTTTTGGCAGCCACCAAAAGATGGAAGTTACTGCCTTCTTTTTCAAATAGCGTTTTATTATCTCTGAATAATGAACGACCGATACCAAATTCAGCAACATTATATCCTATTGCATCAAGAACGGATGCAGAAAAATCATAAGTGGTAAATTCTCTTGTCTTTTTGTTTGTTGATACAACAGGGTTAATAAAAACATTAAATATCTGAGATTTTGAAAACAGTTTAGAAGACATTTGATGATCACCCATAATCAACAAAGTTGTATTTTTCCAAAATGGTTGCTTTTCTAACCAATTTACAAAATGTTCGACAGATTGTCCTGTGCAATGTATGGCGTCTCTAATATCATTAAATTTTTTTTCACAATCCGGATCATAATAAACATCGGGAGCACCATGTGTATCCAATGTTGTCAAAGCCACAAAAAATGGTTCTTTCAGTTTCAATATTTCGTCTTTTGCCACTTCAAACAAAACCCTGTCTTTTAGTCCTCCAAATTCATTTCCTTTATAATCTTTTCTGATTATTTTTGCCTTGTTTTCAAGCTCAAAAAAACCTTTAGCTACATCAAAATTATGTTGCTCAACAAAATAATTAGCTCGTGAAAATTTTAGATCTGCAGCCTTTAAATATGCGGTTGAGTATCCGTTTTCTTTTAACAAATCAGGAATACATTTAATGTTTGGCAAAAAGTTTATATAACCGTCGCCTGTCAATGTATTATTTTGTGATAATGATATTCCGCAAAGAGAGGCAAACTGGGCATGAATGGTTGAAAAAGTTTCTGAAACCTGCTTAAATCCGTCAAAAGAAATGTTTTCTTCTTTTAATTTTGCTAAAAAAGGTGATATTTCTTTGGTGATATACTGATCTTCAAAGCTTTCCAGATACACGATAATCAGGTTGTTTTTTACTTTTTTTTCAATTTTTGGTGCTACATAATTTTCTTCATAAAAAGTTGTTGTTGTATTTTTATATCTGTAATAAGAAATCATATCAAACTCAAAAATCTGTAATAAAAACAACAGAATTGATAAAATAATTATATGTTTTGGTCTTAAAAAATATACGCCTAAAAATGCAACAACGAGCAAAATAGCGGAGTAAATTTTGATTTTTTTTACCGCCCAATCAAGATAAAAAACTTCATTAAAAACTGACAAAAATTTATCGATGGAAACAATACCGAAATTAAAATATGTATAAACTGTCACACCTGCAGATATAACAGCAGCATAAAAAAGAACAAATAAAAAGACATCAGCCAATATTGATTTTATCTTCATAACTACTTCCAAAATTTTTTCAGTTCACTTAACATATTTAAAGCATCATTTCGCCCCAATTCATACATTGCCTTAATTTTGCCCAAATCTTTTTCCATGTGTTTTACACCCAGATCGGTTGATGGACGTATAATCAGCACGTTATCAGAATTTTTTGCCTCACATTCAACAAAATCAAGTTGTTTGTTATACATATCAGGTCGATTTTGAATTGCTTTTGCGAAGTTTGGATATTTGCGGTAAATCCATTTTGTAAAGGTCAAAAACTTTGATTTTTTCTTTCTATAACCGAGAGGTCTTGTTAATACCACGACATTTTTATCAAAGCCAAGTTTTTGCGAGGCTTTTAGAGGAATAGAATCACAAATTCCTCCGTCAAGAAGCTTTTTATTATCTATTTCTACAATTTTTGAAAACACCGGAAGCGAAGCCGATGCCCGCAAATAAGTAATACTGCGTTTTAATTCGGGACAATGTATGTATTCGGGTTTTCCTGTTTCGACATTTGAGCAAACGGCATAAAATTTAGTTTTAGATTTTTCAAAAGCATCATGATCAAAAGGATCTAAAATCTCGGGTAGTTCATAATAGCAAAACTTGGTATCAACAACGTTTCCTGTCAAAATCCAATTTTTCAGGCTCATAAATTTGTAATTATTTCCATGGGTTATGTAATATCGGATAGAACGACCGACTTGTCCCGAAACATAAGATGCTCCATGAATCGCTCCGGCCGAAACGCCGACTACACCATCGGCGACAAGATTATTTTCCAACAAAACGTCCAAAACTCCGGCAGTATAAATTCCTCTTTTGGCACCGCCTTCCAAAACCAAAGCAACACTCATTAAAACACCCATTTTTTTAATAAAAACAGATACATATTATATCATCGACTCAAAAGAATAAAGCCTAAAAAAGTTATTGTTTATAAAATAGCTATAATGTAATGAGCAAACTGATGACGGTCAATAAACCTACAAAAAAAACAGAACCCTATATTTCAAAAGCTCTGTTTTTTATTCGGATTCAGTGCTATTTATCAAAAAGTGAATCTTATACCGGCATACCATTCATGACCGTTTACTTCACCCTCTTTAATTTTTCCCAAAGTATAGTAACGATAACCGCCATCGATATTTAAGCATTTGTTGATTCTCAAGGTTAGACCGGCACCGGCCTGCCATGAGAATTTATCATCATCAATTGTTGTTTTACCGTCACCATCATCAAATTCATATTTAATTTCACTATATCCGACACCACCGGTAATATAGGGGCTAAACCAATAATTTGGCATAAAATCAATATAAGCATTAAACATTATTGAATCGGCGCTGACATTTGTTGTTGCAGCCAATCCACCAAAACTGTCATACTCTTTTTCTTCGGTGTCATCACGAACAATATACTCTATTTCACCGCGGAAATATTTATATTTATAACCTATTGCACCCGAATACATAGCAACCGAAGGAAATTCCAAATCAGGTTTTTTATTAACATCATCATCTTTACTGTTAATATTCATCCAAGTTCTTCCGCCGCGAGCAGTCAAATAAAACCCGTCTCTGGCTTCTGCTACCGTACTGGCAAGCAAGCCAAAAGCCAAACCCATAGAGGCTAAAACTAAACCTTTTTTCATTTCAAGTTCTCCTGATAAATTTATCATTTTGGTTGTATGTTAACATGTAATCCTTATAGAAAGGTTAATTAGATGATATTTTTTTAACAAGGTTGATGACAATATAAATTTAAACAGAAGATGTCATCGCTTGAGTGAGCTTTAGCGAACGAGGTTAGCGATCTTCAAATTAATTTAAAAATCATCAGATAAATCATTCCATTGAGGATTTTTTTTGCTGATTAGTTTTTCTTTTGTTTTTCTAAAACATTTTTTTAAATATTTTTCACAAGCAATCGCGGATAATTCATCTTCAAAAGTTTCAAAATAAACTAATTTATGGAGAGAATATTTCGCTGTAAAACCTTCAAACAGATCGTTTTTATGTTCATATACTCGACGATACAAATCATTTGTAACACCTACATATAATGTGGTATTATTGATATTGGTCATTATGTATACATACATTGTTTTCATATAAAAAATATAATATTTGTCACTTTGTCATGTCAATGTAATAATTTAAAAAAGCGGAAGATCCCTTGACCTCACTGCGTTCGGAGGGATGACGGTTTGGTTTGTGTACTGCGTCTTGTGTTGAACCCCCTTTTATCGTGGCTTCAAATCGTCTCACCTCGGATTAAACAAAAACCTACCACAAGGGTAGGTTAAAAATAAGAGATGAGTCGGGATTGACTCTTCGCAAAAGCTCGAGTTGTCACTGCG
>JAFVWM010000044.1 GCA_017501665.1 Alphaproteobacteria bacterium
CCACCCGATTGCTATGAACGAAGGTCTTCGTTTTGCTATTCGTGAAGGTGGTCACACTGTTGGCGCCGGTGTTGTTTCTAAAATCTTGAAGTAAGATTTAAGACAATAAACCGAATATAAATTCAGCCCCGTTTCTTTTTTAAGAAACGGGGCAATTTTTTGTTGCTAAAAAGTAATAATTATGGATAACTTTATGTGATATTTTCTTTTTTAGGAACTATTTATGAAAAAATACGGATTGTTTACTTTGTTTATTTTTTTACCGACAACGTTATATGCCGGTGAGTGGACTTTTTATGCAAAAGGTTTGGTCGGAGCATATTATGGAGTGTCTGAAACAAAAGGAAAAAATAAATATCCTAATCGTTGGGTAGGTAGAGGTGATGCCACACTGAATACAAGTTATGTTTTTGATAACGGGCATAAGCTTGGAGTGGAAGCTTCAACAACCATAATGTTTCGGCAAGATGATAAAAACAGACGAGGTGGCGAATATAGGTTTTATCCGTATGTAAAAGATATATCAAAATATGGTGAGATTTATTTGGGATATGCAAAAAATGCGGCAGCAATGTTGCACAAAGGGGCAAAAGATATAACATTTTTGGGTGTTGATGATTCAAATATTACCTATTTTTTGGATAACTCAAACTGGAATAACGGATATAAAAAAACTTATTTTGCAACGCCTAAATCTACTTCAATAATGAATGACGGTAGAGCTTTGAAGCTTGTTTATATTGCGCCTGTCGATAAAACAACAAAAGCAGGTTTTTCTTATGCTCCGGATAATGCAAACAGACGTGGTATGACAAGTCGCTATGTTGATTATGAAGAAGCAGAAGACGGATATAGTGTAGCATTACAGAAAAAATGGCAATTAAAGGAGTGGAATTTGTATACATCTGTCGGATATGGTTTGTTTAATCGTACGGATAAAGAATTGTCATTGGGAACTACTTTGGAAAAGGATAAGTTTAATATCGCGATAGGGTATAAAAAAGCCTATGTTGACGGTGATAAAAATTCCGTTTCAACAACAAAAATCAGTGATAACTTGCCGGCATATTTTGATAATTATCGAGAATCGCAAGCTTGGAATATCAGTATGGGGTATGAGTGGGAAAACTATAAAACCAATTTGGCGTACTTGCTTACCGATGCCGAAAATACAAGACATCAGGACAGTATGATTTTGTGGTCAAATATCTATGATTTGAATAATGGTTTTGAAATATACGGAGCGGGAGGATATATTCAAATGCATGGTAAGAAACAAGAAGAGGATAATCGCGGGTATGCAATTGTCAGCGGAATCGGATATCGTTTTTAAGGTAACAGATATTTAATTCCATGTTCAAAAGCATATAACAGAACAATATAGCGAAAAAGTTTACCCAAAAACATTGATATGTTTACGATAATAATATTAGCACGCATAAAGCCTAAGGCAAAGCCGATTATATCGCCTATAGCCGGAAGAAAACAGAAAAATGCCATGTAGGCACCTTTGTTATAAATTTTTTCTTTGATTTTTTTAATTTTATCTATCGGGATATGAAAATATTTTTCGATCCATTCGACTTTTCCCAAATATCCTAAATAGTAATTGGTCATTCCGCCAATCCAGTTTCCAATGGTTGCGGATAAAAGCAAGAGTGTCGGATTTAACTTTGAGGCGAGTAGGGCTATGAATACCGCTTCGGAACTTACCGGCAATATGGTAGCAGCTAAAAAACTTATGGAAAATAATCCGAAATATCCGTAGGTTAAATATTCTTCCATGATTTTATATAAAAAAACAGTATTGAATAAAATAATTATTACAAATATGGTAGAAGGTATTCGTTTAGATTTTATTAAAATAAAAGTAAACAAAAATGTTTTTGTTGTATATATTGTATGTAACAAATATAAAGTAGTTGCATTAAAATTTTTTTAGTGTATTACTATCTTAGTTAAAAAAGGGAGTTTGTCCCTGATGATTTGTTTTAAATAGATGTAAGGATAATTAGAATGGTTTCATTGGCAGAAAAAATGGCGGCAAATGTTGATATGTCAGCCTTTGGAAAAGCTGAAGAGTTAAAGAAAAGACTTTGGTTTACCGTTTTGGCTCTGATTGTATTCAGAGTTGGTACTTTTGTGCCTTTGCCGGGTATTGATCCGACAGTAGTAGCTGAACTTTTTGCTCAAAATTCTGACGGATTGCTCGGTATGTTTAATATGTTTGCCGGTGGCGCGTTGGAACGTATGACTATTTTTGCGTTGAATATTATGCCTTATATCTCGGCTTCGATTATTGTCCAGTTGGGACAATCAATCATTCCTTCTTTGCAAGCTTTGAAAAAGGAAGGTGAAGCAGGTCACAGAAAAATTACGCAATATACTCGTTATTTGACTGTTTTGATTACTATGGTTCAAGGTTATGGTATTGCCGTCGGCTTGGAAAGTATGAGTAACTCAATGGGGGCGTCGGCAGTGTTACTTCCCGGTTTTGTTTTTAAGTTTACAACCATTATTTCGCTTGTCGGCGGTACAATGTTTATTGTTTGGTTGGGTGAGCAAATTACGGCAAGAGGAGTTGGTAACGGTTCGTCTTTAATCATTACGGTCGGTATTATTGCCAATATTCCGGCTGCGTTAGCTCAGACTTTTGAATTAGGACGTGTAGGCTCTATGTCTGCCGGAGTTATTTTGATGCTTATGGTTATGGCTTTGGCTTTGATTTACTTGATTATTTTAGTTGAAAGAGCTCAAAGAAAAATTATTATTCAATATCCGAAACGTCAGACTATGGGCAGAATGGGAACGGCTGAAAGTTCTCACCTTCCGTTGAAAATTAACCCGACAGGTGTTATTCCTCCGATTTTTGCAAGCTCATTGTTATTGTTGCCGATAACAATTGCCAATTTAAGTGCCGAAAATGGTCCGGCTTGGGTTCAAACCTTATCTCAAATGTTGGGACATGGTCAGCCTTTGTATTTGGCTTTGTATGCCTTTTTGATAGCGTTTTTTGCATTCTTTTATACGGCAATTGTGTTCAACCCTGAAGAAACTGCCGAAAATTTGAAAAAACACGGCGGTTTTGTTGCCGGTATCAGACCAGGTAAAAATACTGCCGAATATTTGGATTATGTGATTACTCGATTGACTGTTTTAGGCGCATTTTATTTGGTTGGTTTGTGTATTTTGCCTGAAGTTTTAATTTCTAAATTGTCCGTTCCGTTTATCTTGGGCGGTACCACATTGCTTATCGTGGTTCAGGTAACCATGGATTTTGTAGGGCAGATACAATCTCATTTGATAGCATATCAATATGAAGGTTTAATCCGCAAAGCTCAATTGGTTTCTAAAAAGAGAAGATAAATGAATTCAGACGGAGTAGGAATACATGTGGTATTAACAGGAGCTCCGGGGTGTGGTAAAGGCACTCAGGCTCGGTTGTTAAAAGAAAGAGTTGCAATTCCTCATCTGTCGACCGGGGAAATGCTTAGAGCAGAAGTTCAGACCGGTTCTGATTTGGGTTTAGAGATAAAAGCTTTGATTGACGACGGAAACTTGGTTCCTGATGATATGATTATAGAAATGCTCGAAAAACGAATCGAAAAAGATGATTGTGCAAAAGGATTTATACTCGATGGTTTTCCGCGAACTCTTCCTCAGGCTGAAGTATTGGAGTATATGTTAAATAAAAAGGGAATTAAGCTTGATGCTGTTATAGAAATTCAAGTGCCCGATGAAATTATTATGGAACGTATTTTGGGGCGTTATGCATGTATGAAATGCGGACACGGTTATCATGATAAACATCAAAAGCCCAAGATTTACGGGGTTTGCGATGAATGCGGCGGTACGGAATTTTATCGCAGAATCGATGATAACAGAACTACGGTACAAAATCGACTCGTAAACTATCGTGCTTTAACATATCCTACAATACCTTATTTTGAAAAAAAAGGGCTGTTGCGTTGTGTCGATGGAACGGGGGCAATTGAAGCTGTTTCAAGCAAAATTGATAGTCTGTTTGCAATAGCTTAACGTATTAAATGTAAATAATTTTAAAAAAAAAGCATTTTTTTGTAATTTTTGTTAAATCTTTAGTTGACACTAACGAATTTTGTCATATAATCCGGCTTAATTTTGAAAAGTGGTGATCAACTTTTTGAATGTGGTTTAATTTTAAATATGGAGAGTTAATTTGGCTCGTATAGCTGGTGTAAATATTCCAACTGCCAAGAAAATTGAAGTTGCTTTGACTTATATCTATGGCATTGGTAGAAAAACTGCTCAGGACATTTGCAAAAAATCCGGTGTTTCTGCAGATCGTCGTGTTCACGAATTGAGTGATGAAGAAGTTGCTAAAATTCGTGAAGTTATCGATAATGACGTAGTTGTTGAAGGTGAACTTCGTCGTGAAGTCGGTGTTAACATCAAAAGATTGATGGATCTCGGTTGTTACAGAGGTTTGCGTCATCGTAAAGGTTTACCTGTTAGAGGTCAAAGCACTAAACAAAATGCTCGTACTCGCAAAGGTAAACGCAAAACTGTTGCTAATAAGAAGAAATAGGGTGATTTAAAAAATGGCTAAAGCAGTATCACAACGTATTAAAAGAAAAGAAAAGAAGAATATTACGGCAGGTGTTGCCCACATCAATTCTTCTTTCAACAATACAAGAGTTACCATTACAGATGCTCAAGGCAACACTGTGTCTTGGTCAACTGCAGGTGCTCAAGGTTTTAAGGGTTCTCGTAAATCTACTCCTTATGCAGCTCAGGTTGCAGCCGAAGAAGCCGGTAAAAAGGCTCAAGAACATGGTATGAAAACTTTGGAAGTTGAAGTTAAAGGACCGGGTTCAGGAAGAGAATCGGCTATCAGAGCTTTGCAGGTTATCGGTTTTACAATCACAACAATTCGTGATGTAACACCTATTCCGCACAATGGTTGCAGATTGAGAAAGAGACGTCGCGTATAGTATTTTGGTCTTATGGATTGCGAGGCATGAACAATGTTGCTTCGCAATCTATTGGCTTATTTAAATGAACTTTGCATATGCAATATATAAAACTTAGAGGGTACTCCAGTGATTCAAAAAAATTGGCAAGAACTTATTAAACCGACTAACTTGGATATCAATGCTCTTGATGGAGCTAATAAAACTAAGATCGTCGTTGAACCCCTCGAAAGAGGTTTTGGTTTGACTTTAGGTAATGCTCTGCGCAGAGTATTGCTTTCATCTTTGCAAGGTGGAGCCGTTACCAGTATTAAAATTGACGGTGTTTTGCACGAATTTTCCGTTATTCCGGGTGTTAGAGAAGATGTTACCGACATCGTGTTAAACGTTAAATGTTTGGCCGTTGCCGTACATTCTGAAGGTACAAAGACCATTAGCTTAAAAGCCGAAGGTCCTTGTGTTGTTACAGCATCAATGATTGAAACAGGTCATGACGTTGAAATTATGAATCCTGATTTGGTTATTTGTAATTTGGATGCCGGTGCAAAAATTAATATGGAAATGACAGTTGGAACAGGTAAGGGTTATGTTCCTGCTTTCCAAAACAAAACAGCCGATACTCCGATCGGTGTTATTCCGGTAGATGCTATTTATTCACCGGTCAGAAAAGTTTCTTACAAAGTTGAGAATACTCGTGTCGGTCAAGCAACTGACTATGATAAGTTGACTTTGGTTGTTGAAACAAACGGTGTTGTTACACCGGAAGATGCTGTTGCTTATGCAGCAAGAATTTTGCAAGATCAGTTAAAACCGTTCATTAATTTTGATGAACCTGAAGCTGAAGACGCACAAGAAAAAGAAGAATTGCCGTTTAATCGTAATTTGCTCAAAAAAGTTGAAGAACTTGAACTTTCTGTTCGTTCGGCAAATTGCTTGAAAAATGATAATATCGTTTATATCGGTGATTTGGTTCAAAAGACAGAGGCTGAAATGCTTCGTACTCCGAACTTCGGTCGTAAGTCTTTGAACGAAATTAAAGAAGTATTGGCTAAGATGGGTATTCACTTGGGTATGGATACTCCGGGTTGGCCACCAGAGAATATTGAAGATTTGATTCGTCGTGTTGATGAACATTTCTAGTTCTTAATTATAAAAAAATCCTCCTATTTTGGGAGGATTTTTTTATTGCAAATTAAAGTTTTTTTGATATATCTATCTAACAAAGAAAATTATTAACTAAACTTATAATTATATGAATGAAAATTTTATTAAAGAATGGTTTAATGCTATCTGTTATCCCGTTCCCGTCTTTGGCTCTGGTAGAGATGTTTGGGAAAAATTTGCTGAAAAAGCAACGTATTCTAGAGTAAAACAGCTTTTTGATGAATACAAAGATATTTGTTTTACACATAAAGAGCGGGAAAATTTGAGGGCTATAGTAAAAAGACTTGCAAAGGGAAATTGGCCGAAATTATCTGATGATTTTTTGGAACGCCACAAAGCAGAAATTTTTGTAGTAACTTCAAAAGAAACTGCAAAAGATGAGATCCAATCTTGTCAAGCTAGAACGCCGTTGTATTTGGTTGATAAAAATAATCAAATGCTTGGTATATTAGTTAATAAAAGCACAGTTGTTACTGGTTTTATTGATGAAGTCGTTTGCTATAGAGTCGCGGAGGTATACAGAGTTAAGTCGAATCTTCCTAATGAAGAACAAATGCGTGCAATAAGTTTTAGATTACCAGATATTAAGAAAAAGCTTGATGTATTGGGGCTAAAATTAGCGAAAAACTATTGGGTAACAAATGATTATGAATTGTTTGTCGGCGCTAGTATGGGAGTGATAAGACCGACTTTTAAGAAATTAGATTGTGCCCAACTGTTGTTTGTGCTGTGATGAATGCAAAAAAAAGCGATGCAAAAGGCATCGCTTTTTTTTGCGGATTTTAGAGGTGTTTTTTTCTTGAAATAAAATTTGTTAACTTTTTTTAAGCAAAATCGATTTTAAGGCACTTTTTTTGGCCGTAGAGCGAAAATGGGTGTTTTTTTGTGGGATAAATATCAAAAAAAAGTGGTTTGAAAAAGATAAAATTGCTATGATTTTTGACAGTTGATAATTGTAAAAAATAAGAAGGAAATCTAAGAGTGGAAGAGAATAATTTAGTTGAAAGCACTCAGGATATAGCTCCGGTCGAAATTTCGGAAGAAATGCGCCGTTCGTATCTTGATTATGCGATGAGTGTTATTGTTTCTCGTGCGCTTCCGGATGTGCGAGATGGTTTAAAACCGGTTCACCGCCGTATTATCTATTCGGCTTATGAAAACGGTTATGATTATAACAGACCTTTCAGAAAATCGGCTCGTATTGTCGGTGATGTTTTGGGTAAATATCACCCGCATGGTGATAGTTCGGTTTATGATGCGATGGTTCGTTTGGCTCAGCCTTTCTCAATGAGAGTGCCTTTGATCGACGGACAAGGTAACTTCGGTTCTATGGACGGTGATAGTGCCGCTGCTATGCGTTATACCGAAGCCAGACTTGCGAAGGTGGCTCATGCATTGATCGATGATATCGATAAAGATACTGTCGATTTTATGCCTAACTATGATGAAAGTTTGCAAGAGCCTACGGTTTTGCCGGCAAGATATCCTAACCTTTTGGTTAATGGTACAAACGGTATTGCGGTAGGTATGGCAACAAATATTCCTCCACATAACTTGGGTGAAGTTTGTGATGCTTGTTGTGCGTATATCGATAATCCTGAAATTTCGATTGAAGATTTGATTCGTATTGTTCCGGGGCCTGATTTTCCGACCGGCGGTTTGATTTTGGGTTATTCAGGAGCAAAATCGGCTTATTTGACAGGTCGCGGTTCGGTTATGATGCGCGCAAAATGTACTATTGAAGAATTGCACAAAGATAAAGAGGCTATTATTGTTCACGAGATTCCATATCAAGTTAACAAGGCTGCGATGATTCAAAGAATTGCCGAATTGTTGAAAGAAAAGAAAATCGAGGGTATTTCGGAAATCAGAGACGAATCTGACCGTCATGGTGTGCGCGTAGTTATTGAGATTAAACGTGATTTCCAAGCTGATGTTGTGTTGAATCAGTTGTATAAATATACTCCGCTTCAAACAAGTTTTGGTATGAATATGCTCGCTATTCACAATGGTCGTCCGGTTATGTTGACCTTAAAAGATATTGTGAAAGCATTTGTTGAGTTTAGGGAAGAAGTTATCAGAAGAAGGACTATTTTTGAACTTAACAAAGCTCGCGACAGAGCGCATACCTTGGTCGGTTTGGCAATTGCCGTTGAAAATATTGATCCGGTAATTGAACTTATCAGAACAGCTCCAAACCCGCAAGAAGCTAAAGATGCGTTGCTTTCAAGAGCTTGGCCTGCCGGTGATGTTGAGGCTTTGGTACAGCTTATTGATGAGCCGGATAGAAAAGTTGAAAATGGTATATATCATTTGTCAGAAGCTCAAGCAAGAGCAATTTTAGATCTTAAATTGCAAAGATTGACCGGTTTGGAACGTGATAAGATTCATGAAGAATTGGTCGGACTTGGCGAAGAAATTAAAGAATGTTTATCAATTTTGAGTTCGCGTGAAAAACTTTACGGAATTATGCGTGATGAATTGGTAGCGATTAAAGATGAATATGCTAATCCGCGTCGCACAAAAATTGAAGATATTGAATATGATACCGATATCGAATCTTTGATTCAACGTGAAGAAATGGTGGTTACGGTTACTGACGCCGGTTATATTAAACGTGTTCCGTTAAATGCTTACAAGGCTCAAAAACGTGGCGGTAAGGGTAAGTCGGGTATGGCTACCAAAGAAGAAGATTTTGTTACTCGTTTGTTTGTGGCAAGTACACATACTCCGGTATTATTCTTCTCATCTCGCGGTATCGTTTATAAGATGAAGGTTTATAAATTGCCGCTAGGTTCTCCGACATCTAAGGGTAAGCCGTTTATTAACTTGTTGCCTTTGGAAGCCGGTGAGACTATTACTACAATTATGAAGTTGCCGGAAAATGAGGCTGAGTGCAAAGATTTGTCAATTATGTTTGCAACTGCTTCGGGTAATATTCGTCGTAACTCGTTGATGGATTTTGTAAATGTTCAATCTAACGGTAAAATTGCGATGAAGTTGGACGAAGGCGATAAACTTATAAATGTTAGAATTTGTAATGAAAACGAAGATGTGTTGTTGGCTGCCAGAAGCGGTAAATGTATTCGCTTCCCGGTTACTGAGGTACGTGTGTTCGTCGGACGTAATTCAACCGGTGTTCGCGGTATTAAGTTGGCAAACAAAGACGAAGTTGTATCAATGTCGATTTTGAATCATAGTGATGCTACTTCGGAAGAACGTGATGAATATTTGCGCATTTCTTCGGCTATGAAACGTATTCAAGCCGAAAGGGGTGAAGGTAAAGAAGTTTCTATCGCCGATACCGGTGTTGAAATGAGCGTATTAACCGAAGAAAAATTTGCCATGATGAGAGAAAATGAACAATTTATTTTGTCGGTTACTACAACCGGTTATGGTAAGCGTTCGTCTTCTTATGAATATCGCGTAACAGGTCGTGGCGGTCAAGGTATTGCCAATATGGAAATGTCGGCTCGCAATAAAGAAATTGCCAGCTCGTTCCCGATTGAAGATGATAACCAAATTATGATGGTTACCGATGCCGGTAAGCTTATCAGAATGCCGATAGAGGATATCAGAATTGCCGGTCGTAAAACTCAAGGTGTTATCCTCTTTAGAACAGCCGAAGGTGAAAAGGTTGTTTCGGTTACTAAGTTAGAAGCTGATGATGACGATGAAGAAGAGTTGACATCAGAATCGGAAAGCGAAGTTTTAGGAGAGAATATTCCTGAATTTGATGAAACAGAAGCAGCTGTTGAAGAGCCCGAAGTGGTTGAACAAGACGCTGAATAATTATTGAATTAAACGGGGCAGTACTTTTGATAGGAATTGCCCCTTTTTTATTTTTTTGAGGAGTGAAAATTATGCCTTTTGTAACTGTTAAAACTAACGGATTTTCTAATGATGTAAATGTGTCCGAAAAATTAGCTAATACAGTAGCAGATGCTTTGGGAAAGCCGGTTTCGTATGTTTGTGCCGAAGTAAGATATAATGAAAATATGGCTTTTGGCGGTAGCAAACAAAGTAAAGGTGCTTGGATTGAGCTTGCATCTATCGGTTTTAGAAACAAGCAAGCGGTGGTTGATGTTTTGACCGATTTTGCGGTTGAAAATTTTGGTGTTGAACGAGCACTTGTGTGTATTGCATTGACTGATTTGCCGGCAAGTGATGTGGCACATGGCGGACACTTATTTGGGTAAAGAATGCTAAAATAGGTCATGCCCTAAACGGAGCGTAAGCGAAGTGCGGTCAGGCATCTTCAAATTAGTTTAGAAACAAGGAAGATCCCTAGACGATTGCTCAACGCAATCGAGGGATGACTTTGTTATTTTATAACATGCTGGGATTGCCGCGTCGCTGACGCTCCTCGCAATGACATTTGTTTTTTTCTTATATCATCTCACAAGATTTTTGAAGCCAGTTTTTTAATTCGTTATCACAAAGCGGGGATAAGGTTTCGAAAACAAATTGATGATAATCATTAAGCCAATTTATTTCGCTTTCGCTCAGCATATTTTTATTGATTAAGCGATTGTCAAAAGGTACGATTGTGAGTGGCGTAAACTTTAGCATATTTTCGGAATATAGTGTCGAAGCATTTTCGATTATACTTAAATTTTCCAATCTGATACCGTATTCATTTTCGATATAAAATCCCGGTTCAATTGACAAGACCATATCTTTTTTTAAAGGAGTGTTATTTTTGGCAGACAAAGATTGCGGGCCTTCATGAACACCTAAAAAATGACCGACGCCATGACCTGTGCCGTGAGCATATTCTTGCCCCATCTTCCAAAGTTGAGCGCGAGCCAAAGTATCAAGAGCACTGCCTGCGGTGTTTTGCGGAAAAAGTGCCGAAGCAACTGTAATATGAGCCTTTAACACTTGGGTATAGTTTTGTTTCATTTCGTCTGTCGGTGTGCCGATGGCAATTGTTCGGGTAATATCGGTCGTACCGTCATAATATTGAGCACCACTGTCAATTAATAACAAAGAATTACCACAGATCTGCTTGTTGGTTTTTTCACTGGGATGATAGTGAACAATGGCGCCGTTTGAGCCAAAGGCGGCGATTGTGTCAAAGCTGTTGGAATAAAAGTTTTTGCATTGTTTTCTAAATTCAAAAAGTTTATTTACCACATCAAGTTCATCGATGTTTTCATTGTTATTTTCAAGCCAGTACAAAAATTTGCAAACGGCTAAACCGTCTCTGATGTGAGCATTTTTAAAACCGGAAATCTCAACCGGATTTTTTTGAGATTTCCAATCGGATATCGGGTTGTTGATATTGTTTAACCAAATGTGTTTATCCTTCATTAAAAATTGAATTTTTTTTGGGGTGCGATTGTAGCTCAGACCTATGTTTTTGCCTTTATAATTTTCCAGCTCATCAGCAAGCGTAGAAAAATCATTTACAAAAAGGGACACTTCGCCTTGAGCCGACACAAGAGCAAAGGCACGAATAATCGGAGTGTTTTTGATTAAGTTTGAGCGCAAGTTCATTAACCAAGAAACGCAATCGCATTCACAAATTAAGTAACCGTCAAGGTTATGCTCATTTATAAATTTGGTCAGATATGATATTTTTTCTTCTGTCGAGACACCGCAAAATTGTTCTTCCAACTCAAAAATTTCAGCTTCAGCTTTGCTTACTCTTTCACCTAAAAGATTGGCTTTATCATCAACAAAATCGTGATTTGTAAGTGAACGCTTCCAAAAATCGACTTCAGAAATGCTGTGGCACCATGAATTGTATAAAAATTTTGTCGGAGTTTCGATGTTATTTTGTATCCAAGAGCCTAAAGAATCTTTTGTGCAAACAACAGTTATAAAATCGTTGTTTACTTGTTTTTTTGCTTGAAGTTCATAACGGCCATCGACCAATAAAAAGGCTTTATCTCTAAATACTATCAAATTTCCGGCAGAGCCGTCGAATCCGGTCAGTTCTAAAAGTTTGTTTTCTTCTTCCAGTATATCTTGACCTAAAAATAAATTGTTTCGGGTTATGATATAAGCATCAAAACTTGAGATAATAAGTTGTTTTTGAATTTCGGCAATAGAAGTCATTTTATTTTACCTTTTGCATGAGGGCTGCACGCCAGTTGTCTAATGAATATGATTTTACGAGTTTTAAGCCTTGTTGTTCGTGAACGGATATAACATCGTCAACTTGGTCTTCAACAAAACCTGATAAAATGCAAAAACCGTTTGTTCGTAAATTTTGTGATAAATCTTTAGCAAAAGCAATTAAAGGATTAGCTAAAATATTGCACAAGATTAAATCATAAGGTGCATTTGCTTGAATGGATTTGTGTTTATATCCATCGCTTATATATGTTTTTATTTGATTTTCGAGGTGGTTGTTTTTGGCATTTCCGTTAGTTACGATGACAGCTTCATCATCAATATCACCGGCAATAATTTGAGCTTTTGGCCAAAGTTTTGCCGAACATAATGATAGTATTCCCGAGCCTGTGCCGATGTCTAAAATTTTGGCAGGTATAAAACCGGAATCGTGCAACTCGCTAATGGCTTTGATACAGCTTTGAGTTGTTTGATGATTCGAACCGAATGCGGTAGCTGCGTAAATTTGCAACAGGATTTTGTCGGTTTTAGGTTGAGATTTTTCGTGTACGCCATAGATGCAAAAATCACAAATTTCAAAAGCATCAAATTTAATAACATAATCTTTGAGCCAATTTTCACTTTTTAATTCGGTTATATCATATGGTGGAAGTTTTATTCCGAAAAAAGAGGCTGATTGTAACATTTGTTCTTCGTTGAATGTTTCTCCCGTATAGCCGATATATTCATCAGGTCCGTTGTCGTTATAGTTTTGTGAAATAACTTCAAAGAAATTGCTTAAGAATTCATCAAAGGTTTCATCAACTTCTTGATTTGGATGAAATGTTATTTGCCAGCATTTTGATGTCATTAGTTTTAATTATCCTATTGCTTGTTATAATTTTATTTACTAAATTGAGTTTATGGTATAATAATTAAAAATAAATTTATAAATCTTTATTTTAGTTAGTGAAAAGACTCATGAGAAAAATAATTGTTTGTTTATTGGCTTGTTTGAATTTGAGTGCTTGCGTAAATGCAGGTGATTTTGATTTATTACCGATAAGAAAAAAAATATTTAATCTATATAAAGGGCATTCCATAGATTTTTATGATAATGAAGAGAAACTTATCGGCAAAGAACGTATACATGAAAATGATTACCAGTTGAATAAGGCTATAACGGTTAAAAAAGGTGAAGATGTTTTAAATGATGTTTTAATGGATAAGATAACCTATCAGCGTTTCTTTGTTAAATTTAATAAAAAAGGTAGATTGGATAATCGTATTTACCCTATGAATGTTAATGCTGATGATGAATATAAAATTGTCGGTTGGACTACATTTAACAACAACAAATATACTTTGGTGGAATCGCCTTTGGATGATTATGTTTTCTTATTTGATGAACAAGGAAATTTGTATGAAAAGGGAGGGAAAATTATAGATAACCGCTTACATCTTATGGATGATACAATTTTTGCGTATCCGACAGACTTGAAAATTAAAGTAATTAATAAGATGCGTGATAGTGTAAGTAATATTAAAAACGGCTATCAGGTAAAATATGGCGGTATAAAACTTGACAGATTGTTCTTTGATTATTTGGGGTTTGATAATGAAGACAATACTATGGGTGAGTTTAAGCAGATAAATTTTCCTAATAAACCGGGATTTATTGTTATTAACGGACTCGGTTTGAGAGTGTTAAATGCTGATGATAATTCAATTACGTATATGATATTAAAAGATAATATGTGAGTATTTTTAATTAAAGCAGGCTTCGTTGATAAAAAACGAGGCCTGTTTACTTTTTATTTAGATGTTTACTTTATTAGTATGGTAAACATAATGAACGGAGGCGTTAGTATGATTACTGAAGAAATTGTACATATAAACGGAATACCGAAAAAATTAATAGTGTTGTTGCATGGTTATCAGGATAGTGCCGAATATATTGATAGAAAGACCGTGCGTTTACATGAGCTTGATAATGTTGCAATACATATTCCTCAATCTCCGTTTGTCAACGAAATTGACAAGAATCAGCGTCAGTGGTTTTCCATACATCAATTTGATCCGAATGATAAACGCAGATCTACGACTTCATGGGATGAAGTAATAGATTTGTATAATCGTATGACTGTCGGTTTGGCTGAGGCAGATTATTATATTTTGCAATATGTCGATACTTTACTTAACGAATATTCTTTGGGATATGATGATTTAATTTTGTGCGGTTTTTCACAGGGTGCAATGTGTGCTTTGTATAGCGGTTTGATGTGTCCTCATAAAATAGCAGGAGTTATAAGTTTCAGCGGTATTTTAGCAGCAAAGGGATATATTGAAAAACATGGTAAAAGTAAACCGGATTGTTTGATTATGCACGCCAAAGATGATGATAAGATAAAATTCGGAGCCTTGGATTTTACCAAAAAAAATTTGCTTGATTTAGGCTGTAAGGTTGATGTTGTAGAACTGGAAAATCAAGGGCATCGAGTTTCCTCAGAAGCTGTCGAAGTAGCTTATCATTTTATAAAATCAAAGATTAAATAAATGGTTGAACTACCAACAATCCATCATTTTCAATAAGCTCATTTTGAGGGTTATTTATTTTTAGGCGAGATTTTTCTCCGATGTTTTTATCCATAATTTGCTTATAATTACCTATATTGTTTATATAAGTTTTTAGCCAATCAGGATGTATCCCCAGTACGTTCCAAGCTTTTTTATTTATGCCCAGAAGATTTTGTAATGATAAGCTTTTGGTGGCATAATATGTATCTATGTTTTGAGATGTAATTCCATTGGAATAGGCTAGTTTTAAGGCATTTATAATCCAACGAAAAGCAATATTTATTTGCGGTGTGTTTCCTGCTGTATAGGCCCGTATGGGAATATAGGTTATAACTTCAGGTAATATTTGTGTGGGTTGAGAAGTTTTGATATTTCTGACAAAATCATTTATAAAAATTTCGCTGTCAGAGGCTAATTCACAGCGGTTGGTATAGAATCCTTCTTTTAGAGAATCTAATGTCGGAAATTCCAAAATTTTGAAACCAAGAGCGTGTTTATGATTATATTCGTTTACAAATGTTGATGCGTTGGAGTTTCTTAATACACAAACCTTGTTTTTGGCAAATTTATTCATAGATGAGGATTCTGTTTGGATACGCGAAACAAAAATTTGTTTATCATAGTAAAGAGTATCAACAGGCAATACGTTGAACAGAGCTTCTTCGGTTGATGATAATGATGAGTGTCCCAACATTATATCTATTTTTCCTGAATTTAGGGCTTTTCCTATATCTTTTCTTTTTATCGGAACAAGTTTGAAATTTTCGGAATCGTTAAAAATGGCGGTGGCAAAAGCTCGGCATATGTCGGCGTCAAAACCTTCTATGCGATTATCTTGTTTGTAAGCTAAAGATGTATATTCGGGACTTGTTCCACATATAACATATTGTCGTGCGGTTATGTCATTTAAAAGAAGTTCATCAGCAAAGACAATGTTTGAAAAAAATGTTGTAATTAAGCTTAAAAACAAAAATTTTAGTTTCATTTTTTTACCATTTGTTGTTATAATATATCGAAATTGTTTTTATTATAAAGGTAATTTTATGAAAAGTAATATATTTTTGCATTTTATCACAGGTTGCGTGATGTTTTTGTTGATAGGAAATTTGCATGCCAAACCCATCAGCAACGAAGAAGCTGTCAGTTTTGCCGAAACCAAAGGGAAAGAATTGTTGGATGTTTTTCAAGAAGATGATTTGAAAAAAAGATATGAGACACTTGATAAAATGGTAATGGAATATGTCGATATAGAACATATCAGTCGTTTTGTAATCGGTAAATATTGGCGAGTTATGACGCCCGAGCAAAAGCAGAAGTATGAAAAAGTTTTTACGAGATATGGGCTGGCTTTGTATAAAACGTTACCTTTAGAATATGCTAAAGATATTAAATATGAAATTATGTCAACCAATTCAGATGATAAATATACAAATGTTTTGGCAAACGTAAAATTTATGTTAAATAAAGAACTGCAAGAAGTTACGGTATCTTTTAGGTTGCATAAGGTTAACGATAAGATAAAAATTGTAGATGTAAAAGTAGCAGAAAGCAGTTTATTGTTGTCATACCGCGGAAAATTTTATGAAATGATAGCTCAAAGTGATGGTGAAATAGATTGGTTTTTGGAAGATTTTGCAGATATGACCGTATCTATAGAACAAAATTTGCTTCAAAAAGCAAATGATCAACAAAAATCCCTTGAAATTGATGATAAAACAAGATAGGCTTAAGCGAAGTTTTTTAATGAAATAAGGTTTGGTTATATGAATAATGTGAAAGTTAGATTTGCACCGTCACCTACCGGTTGGATGCATATCGGAAATACGCGTACTGCTGTTTTTAACTGGTTGTTGGCCAAAAAGCTTGGCGGTAAGTTTATGTTGAGAATCGATGATACCGATGTGGCTCGCTCAAAGCAAGAATATGAAGATGCCATTAGAGATATATTGACTTGGTTGGGGTTAGATTGGAGCGAAGAAGCCAGACAGTCGGCAAGAATAGCTCGTTATGATGAGATGGTGGCGAAGTTAAAACAAGAGGGGCGCATTTATGCTTGTTATGAAACGGCTGAAGAATTGGAGGTTATGCGCAAAAAACTTATGGCTCAGGGTAAAGCTCCGATTTATGACAGAAGTGCTTTGAAATTGAGTGCTGATGATATTTCACGTTATGAAGCTGAGGGACGTAAACCGCACTATCGGTTCAAATTGGTTGATGGAACTATTGAATGGAATGATCTTATCAGAGGTAAAATATCTTATGATGCTTCTAATTTAGCTGATCCGGTGATTATCAGAGAAGACGGAAGTTATTTGTATCATTTGCCCTCGGTCATTGATGATGTTGATTTTGGTATTACTCATATTGTTCGCGGTGAAGATCATGTTACCAATACAGCTTCACAAATTCAGATGTTTGAAGCCTTAGGCGGAAAAGTTCCGGAATTTGCTCATTTGCCATTGCTGACAGGTAAAGAAGGAAAACTTTCAAAGCGCTTGGGATCGCTAGGGGTTAGAGAGTTACGTGCCGATGGTGTTGAAAATATGGCGATTTGCTCATTTTTGGCAAAGCTTGGGACATCGGAAGCTATTGAGCCGTATTTTGATTTGCAAACTTTGGCTACTTCATTGGATTTTAATAAACTCGGACGTTCACAACCTAAATTTGATGAAGAAGAATTGAAAATATTTAATCACAAATTTGTTCGTCAATTGCCTTATGAAAAAGTAGCTGACAGAGTTAAGGTTTCGAAAGATTTTTGGGAAGCAGTCAAAGGTAACTTGGATACTGTTGCCGAGGCTGAAAAATGGCATAAGGTTTGTGGTGAAGAAATAATTCCTGATATGGAAGATTTGGAGCTGACTTCTATGGCGGCTTCATTGTTACCTCAAGAACCTTGGGATGGTAATACCTATCAAATTTGGATGAATTCAGTTAAAGAAAAAACATCTAAAAAAGGTAAGGATTTGTTTCATCCGATAAGAAAGGCTTTGACAGCTCAAGATAATGGTCCGGAGTTGAAAGTATTGTTGCCGTTTATCGGACGTAACAGAGCTGTTAGCAGACTTAATGGAAATAAAGCTTAATTTTTAATTGTAGGAAGAAGAAAAATGTTTTTGTTTAATACCTTAAAACGCCGTAAAGAAGAATTTGTACCGATAGATGAAAACAATGTTCGTTTATATGTCTGTGGTCCGACAGTTTATGACAGAGCTCATTTGGGTAATGCAAAAACTTCGGTGGTTTTTGATGTTTTTTATCGAGTTTTGATGAATAAATTCGGTAAAGACAAGGTTACATATGTTTCAAATATTACCGATGTTGATGACAAGATATTAAACAAACATAAAGAAACCGGAAAACCTATTCGCGAGATTACGGAGCAAACATATCAATGGTATGTTGATGATATGGCAAAACTTAATGTTTTGTCACCGAACTATAGACCTAGAGCAACAGAATATATCAACGAAATGATAGAAATTGTCAAACTGTTGCTTCAAAACGGTCATGCTTATGAATCTCAGGGGCATGTACTATTTGATGTGGATTCAATGAAAAATTACGGCTTTTTATCAGGTCGTTCGATGAAAGAAATGTTAGCCGGTGCCAGAATCGAAGTTGCGGAGTATAAAAAGAATCCGGCAGACTTTATTTTATGGAAGCCCTCAGATGCCGATCAGCCCGGCTGGGACAGTCCTTGGGGATATGGCAGACCGGGGTGGCATTTGGAATGTTCGGCAATGAGTTCTAAATTGTTGGGTAATTCGTTTGATATTCATGGAGGCGGTTCGGATCTTATTTTTCCTCACCATGAAAATGAATGTGCGCAATCATTGTGTGCTTTTCCGAATGAAAGCTTTGCCCGTTATTGGATGCATGGCGGTATGCTTATGGTTGATGGTGTTAAAATGTCAAAATCTTTGGGTAATTTTTATACTGTTGATCAAATATTGGAAAAGCATCCGGCAGAGGCTCTTCGTTTGTTGTTTTTGACGACTCATTATCATCAACCTTTTAACTTTACATTTGAAGGACTCGAGCAGGCTAAGCAAAATTTGGATAAGTTTTATAATGCTTTGTTACAAGTAAAAAATATTGCTTTAGATGAAAATATTAAGGCGGATAGCAGGATTGTTGAGGCTTTGGAAGATGATTTGAATACACCATTGGCTTTAAGTTATATTCATGACTTGGTTAACCAATTGAATAAAGCCGAAACACTTCAAGAAAAATCGGAAATTAAAACGTTACTTATAAAATCTGCCGAATTATTGGGAATTTTATGGCAAGATCCTGAGGTTTGGTTTAAGGGTGAAGCGTCTGATGAAACAGAAGAAATAGAAAAGCTTATTGAGGAACGAGCAACTGCAAAAAGGAATAAGGATTATGCACTGGCCGATAAAATTCGCAATAATTTGAAAGAAAAAGGCATTATTTTAGAAGACGGCGTTGGCGGTACTACTTGGAAGAAGGTGTAGAAACCGCCAGCCGTTTAGTGTTTCAAATAATGGCGAGTGTCATGTTTGGCTAATGATTCGGCGAATGATTTTTTTGCGGCGTATGTCATGAATAAAGCTTCTTCCATTTGGAGATCGCCGAGAGTTTGCTCTAAAGCTTCGAAACTTTGGTAGATTTTGCTCATTAAAGCAAGATTATCCGTTACAACATCGTAAATTATAGTTTCTCTTTTTGTGGTCATCTTTTTTCTCCTTTTATGTTGTCTTCATAAAGTAATTTAAAAGGAAAAATGAAAGTTTTCAACACAGTAAAAATATGATATCGTGTACCAAAAATTTGTACAACCCTTGATTAAGAGTGTCCATAGGACGCAGAAAAGTTGATATTGTCAATTCCTAAGGATGATAGGGCTTGTTTCCATTTTGTTGTGTCTTTACCGCCTAAAACCAAGTCTTGTGTTGCGTCGATAATAAGCCACCGATTATTTAAAATTTCTTTTTCTAACTGTTCAGGTGCCCAACCGGCATAACCTAAGGCTATGATGCGCTGTTTTGGTCCTTTGCCTGAAGCAATGTCTTTGAGGACTTCTAATGATGATGATACGGCAATTCCTCCTCCTGTGGTAATACTTTCAGGAAGTTGATATTCATCGGAATGAAGAATAAAACCTTTTGTTTTATCTAAAGGGCCACCGTTATATAAATTTATGGGCGATCCGTAGTTTTGAAATGAAAAAGGTAAATCTATTGCTAAATCGGAAAATGAGAATTCTTTTAGTCGATGGTTAATGATAAATCCCATAGCACCGTCTTTTCCATGAGAGCAAATGTATATGACACTTTGCGCGAACTCATCTTGGGCATCGGGCATGGCAATAAGACATTTTCCGGTAAGATTGTTTATATCTATTTTATTCATTTTGATAAGTCCACAGATAATTAAAGTTAACTTTATTTATACAATATTTATCTATAATATAGGTAATATTTGGTTAAAATCAATTTGGTTGAATATAAAATGTTAAAAAAAGAAATATTTTTTGTATCAATAATATTTTGTTTGTTTTTTGTATGTTTGGCAAAAGCACAATTGCCGGATAATGTGTATCTGGATTTGAAAGAAGAAGATACAACTATCAGAAATGAAGAACATATTGTAGGCTCACTTTATAAAATGGGAAAAGATTATATTAATGATGTAAAAGAATATAATGAGCTGTTGGAAGGAAAATCAATCAATAAAGATTTTAGTGATGATATAAAAAATAAATATAATAATTTTGATAATATGAAGTCCGAAGAGTGGACGGGATTTGTTCGTAACGGTGTAAAAGTATATCGCTTTTATAAAGATGTTAAAAACAAGATTGTAGAATGGTTTATGAGTAGAGAATTGCCTATAGTTGTAGCTGATGATCAATACGAAATGGGTGAAGATGAAGAGTATATTAAAAGTGATACCCCTCTTGTCATTGAGGATTTTAAAAAAGTTGTTGCTTATTCCGGTAAAGAACGAGATGTTTTGGCGGCTAAGGAAAAAAGAGCTAAAGATGAAAAAAGGCAAACACCTTCGGAATTTATGACTAAGATAAAAAAATATATAATAGAAAAAGACTGGCAAAAAATGATATCTGCATATGTGGATGATTTTAAGGATAATTTATATGAAATTCCGGATATGCATGTCGATAGCGAATCTAATAAAGCCAAAGCCGTGGTATTAACGAAATATCATTATTCTGCTAATGACGGAAAAATAGAAGGTGTTATTTTAGTTGAACCGGAACCGCAACATGTTTTTTTATTAAGCAGTTATAAGGAGTATGAAAAAGCTTCGATAAAATTTGATTCTTCCAAAAATATAAAAGATTTGAAAGTTGATTTTATTGTTCCGCAACAATTAACTGATAAAAATAAAAACAGTATGTTGGTTTATACATCAAAGTTTCCGATATATTTTGAGGCAAAAGTTATAGATGAAACTAAAGATGTTTTAATAAAACCCAGCATAGATGCACATATATGTCATAACAAAAAATGTGAAAAAGTGTCGTTGCACCCTGATGTTAAGCTTAAATCGGGTAAAAAAGGTGTTGAAACACTTTATTCTGCTTATGTGACAACAGTAAAAATGAATGTTCCCAATGAAATATACAAAGACAGATATGAAATAGGTGATTTGGTATGGGAAAAGAAAAATGACGGGACATTGGGTTCATTGCGTTTGGGAGTAAAAACATCAAATGTTGCAAAATTTGATATTATGATTATCAGTGATGATGTGCGATATTTTGCAAAACCAAGATACAGTATTGATGAAAACGGAGTAGTTGTCAGATTTGATTTGTCTGATATGACATTTAATCCGTCAGATAAAGAAATTTCTTTTTTGTTGTCGACTAATGGGAGCAAAGTTTATAAACATAAACAAAAAGTGAAAGAAATGTCATATTTTGATACCGGATCAGGAAAGATGTCGGTCGGTATATTGGGTTTTGCTTTTTTAGGCGGAATTTTACTTAATTTGATGCCTTGTGTTTTTCCGGTACTGTTTTTGAAATTACTGGGGTATACTAAACTTGGTAAACTTAAAGCATCGCAAATACGTACTAATTTTATTTTAAATGTGTTCGGTATTTTATTATCATTTATAATTATTGCGATGATTTTGGTCGGACTAAAAATGTTCGGATATGCACTCGGTTGGGGAATGCAATTTCAAAATATATACTTTTTGGCGACAGTTATATGGTTGGTTATTTTCTTTTTGTATTATGTAAGCGGTATAATTGATTTTAAGATTCCGGTGGTTGATAAAAAAATAAAACATCCGCAAGAAAGCAAATTGTTTGAATTTTTGAGCGGAGTATTCTTGGTTGTTTTATCAACACCTTGCATGGCGCCATATTTAGGAACGGCTTTCGGAGTTGCTTTGGCCGGTGATATAAAAAGTATTATTTCGACTGTAATGTTTGCGGGGTTAGGATTATCTGTGCCGTATATTTTAATTGCAATCTTTCCTAAAATTGCATTTTATTTTCCGAAGCCGGGAAAATGGATGGTCCTTATAAATATGCTTATGGTACTTTTATTGTTTGTTACATTTATATGGTTGATGAGTATTTTAATTGTTCAGACAAGTTTGTCACAAATTTGGCATTGGATTTTATATATTTTATCTATGAGTGCTTTGGTGTATTTTTGGAAGCATATAAAAAATGCAATAAGAGATGTTGATAATAAAAATGATGCTGTAATATTGTATAAAAAATTCAGAATGGCATTTTATTTTATTGTTTTGATTATCGTCGGATTAAGTTTTATTGATGTGGGATATGCAAGTAAAAACCGTCAAAAAATTGTAGAGAAAAATTATGAAACAGAGCTAGATTTGGATTATATTAACGGATATGTGAAGAACGGTAATCAAGTTTTGGTTAAGGTGGGAGCAGATTGGTGTTTGACGTGCAAATATAATGAATTTAAGACTTTTGACATCGAATTTTTGAAAAATGATTTTGAACGTTATAATTTGTTTGTTATTGATATAGACTGGACCAAATACCAACATCAGGTTTTACGATTTATGCAAAAATTCGGAAGGTCGGGATTGCCGTTTTATGTTTTGTTTTCAGAAAGATATCCTGATGGTATAGTGTTGCCTGAAATTGTAGATGCTTATGAGATGTTGGGATTGATAGAACGATAGAATTTTTGATAAAAAAATCTTGCACAAAATAAAGCATTGTTGTATAAAACCTTAAAATTTTAATATTTTTTAAGGAGTTTTATGAAAAATGGCAGGACATTCGCAGTTTAAGAATATTATGTATCGCAAAGGTGCTCAAGATGCAAAAAAGGCCAAGATGTTTGCAAAATTGGCAAGAGATATTACTTTGGCAGCCAAGTCAGGTATGCCTGATCCCGATAAAAATCCGAGATTGCGCTTGGCAATAGCTGCGGCACGTGCCGAAAGTATGCCTAAAGACAATATCGAACGTGCTATCGCTAAGGCAAGTCAAACAGCCGGAGGCGATGATTATGTTGCTACTCGTTACGAAGGTTTCGGACCGGGAAAAGTTGCGGTTATTGTTGAGTGTTTGACCGATAATAAAAACCGCACAGCCGGTAATGTAAGAACTATATTCGGTAAACGCGGCGGTGCTATGGGCGAAACCGGTTCGGTGGCATTTAACTTTGAGCGAATCGGCTTTATTCAATATCCTTTGGCAGTGGCTGAAGCAGATGCTATGTTTGAAGCAGCCTTAGAAGCAGGTGCTAATGATGTGACAAGTGATGATGAACATCATGAAATTGAAACTGTGCCCGATGATTTGAACATGGTTACCGAAGCTTTGGAAGCAAAATACGGTACTCCGTCGGCTTCTCGTTTAGATTGGAAACCAATGGTAAAAACTGATATCACAGATGTTGAAACGGCACAAAAATTCCTCGATTTTGTTGATGCCCTAGAAGATGACGATGACGTACAAAAGGTGTATCATAATGCGGAAATTTCGGAGGAAATTTTGGAAAAACTCGTATAACGGGTTACTAATACAAAAATTTCAGAACGGCGAAATGCTCATGTACTTTTTTTGTACACTCCGCTTTCGCCGTCTTTATTTTTTATTATTAACCTCGTTCTCCGAGTTTTTCATAAAAACTCGTATGACGGCTTATCTCAAAGCCAAAATTTCAGA
>JAFVWM010000045.1 GCA_017501665.1 Alphaproteobacteria bacterium
AAATAAAAAAAATAAAAAATAAAATATTTATTAACGCTTATATGTTAATTATGCAACAATGAAGCATATTTTTTTATTGAGGATAATATGACACAAACAAATGTTTCTTTTAATGAATATGATAAAAAATATGAGATATTACAGAATAAAGCCGGTGAAATATTGATTATTATAGGATATCGCAGTGGGGGACCTGTTAATCCTAAAATCGTATATGACGGAGGATCGGCAGTTTTGTTGTACAGAAATGAAGAAAGTTCAATGTTTTTAACCAATATTTTACCCGAGGCTCGTCAACCGCTTCAATATGCCGACAATATAACTGTTGCCGAAGTTGAAAATGATGAGGTAATAAGAGAATATGTTGTGCCGGTTCGCTTAATAAAAGATATGAAAGATATATTAAATTAAATATTTCTGATGTGTAATAATTAAATAAGGACTTTAAAAGCCCTT
Source organism: Alphaproteobacteria bacterium (assembly GCA_017501665.1). GTDB lineage: Bacteria > Pseudomonadota > Alphaproteobacteria > RF32 > CAG-239 > CAZU01. Next base: position 457 of record JAFVWM010000045.1, read on the forward strand.
ATTTTTTTTATATATTGGCTTTGTTGCATAAAATAATGAGGTTATATATATGATTTTGCAAATTTTTATAGGTTTGTTAGCGTTAGCATCCGTATCATTGTTTGTTACCCAAGGGCGATACAAGAGGGTGTGGTCTATTCTGCTTTTATGCGGATTAGCTGCAATATCATACTTTTTTGTTATAAATTTTAATACCGGCAATCAAACCGGCTTTATTTATCAATGGCTTCCGTATGATATGATTAAAGCTGATTTTAGTATTTCAACATCCGAAAATATTCAACATATGCTAAAACCTCTTATCTTTATGCTGTCAGGCTTGGTATATTTAAATACAATTTTCAAAGGGGAACAACATCCGCTCCGCATCAATACATTGCTGATTCTAAATTTTATTGCTTTGATTTTACTTCTTTCAAGCCACGATTTTTTACAATTGATGTTTGCCGGAAGTATGTTTTCCGTTGTCGGATTTTATATGTCTGATACCATAAATCCTAAAAAAAATATTTTTATTTTCAGTTTTTTAGCTGAAACGGCAATTTTTATGGCATTGACGGTAGTTTACGGCAGTACTCATTCCGTAAGTTTGGATTCTCTGCCTCAATTTGCGATCAACGGACATCACAAAGATATTGTTTCAGGACTTTTGTTGTTTGCTATAGGTTGCAAATCCGGTCTTTTGTTACTTAACGGACATTATTTTAATTTAAAAAACATATCATCAAACAGAATCGTCGGCATTATGTTATTGTCTATACCGATATCAGCCTTTGGAATTCTTATAAAAGTTAAACCGTTGCTTGATGCCACACCCTTATGTCGACAAGTGTTACCCATATGGATTTATTGTAGTTTGGCCACATTTATTATAATAGCTTTATTCAATAATAATATAAAATCAAAAATGATATCGTTATTGTTGTTTTGTATATCTTTTTCATTGCATTTTATATATAAAGACATTACCCTTTTATATAAACTGATACCATATATTTTATGTATATCTTTTTTTATATCGGTGTCCTTTATCATAATATATAATTCGGCATCTAAAGAAACAGATATATCATATTTGGGAGGTTTTTGGCGTATTACCAAACAAAATATGATTCTTTGTCTGTTGCTTCTGTTTACAAGTATTGCCATATTTTCGCGTATGCCCCTAAATATATACGAAAAAATTTTTACTTTTCTTTTTATTATAACAATATCGTCGGTTTTTCGTCGAGTATTTTACTCAAAACCGTGCAAGAATGATGCAATATTATCAAATGCCCGAAATATCGGATTGTTATATAGTATACCTTTGATTGTTGTTTGCTGTTGGTTTTTGTGGCAAACCGAATTTTTAATGTATAAAGAATTTTATTGGTTTTCAGCCACATCAATCTTATCGATGATATTTGTTCCGAGCTTAAAAATTGATGTAATAGGGCGGTGGAGCATTTGGCAAGATAATTTTTTAAGCCGATTTTACGAAGCTGTTTTTATCAGACCGTTAAAATTGTTTGGTCGTATATTATGGTTGGCTTTTGATGTTATGGTAATAGAAAGAGGCATAATAAATTCGATTTCTCATTTATCTAAAAACATAATTTCGGGAATGCACACAATTCAGGAAAAAAGCAAGTATAGTTGGTTTTTCAGTATGCTGATAGGGATTTTTATTGTTGTGATTTATTTTTTTAAGGATATTTATAAATGAATAACCCGTTTGCTATTTTATCATTGATTATAAGTATTCCGTTTTTTGGGATGTTGTTTACTCTTGTTGCTAAGGAGAGCGATGAGACACAAGGTAAAAACAGCTCTAATGTAGCCATATTTACTATCATAGCAAATTTGGTTATGATATGGCGCGTATTTATGCTAATTGATGAAAAACAGCTCAAAATGCAACTGTTCGAAAAATTTAATTGGATATCAATTCCTGAAATAAACTTGGTTTTTGCCGTCGACAACACATCCTTAATGATGATATTGGCTGTACACTTGGTAATATTGATGGGAATAGTTTTTATTCGTTCAATGTATGAAAAACAAAAGAGTTTAATGGTTTTCACCTTGTTATTCTTAAGTTTTTCGACCGGATTTTTTGTTTCGGCCGATATATTTTCATTTTTTATTTTTTTTGAAGCAATGCTTATTCCACTGTTTATGCTGATTGGTATGTATGGTGAATTTAAGCGATCGGAGCGCTTATCAGGGTTCTTTTTATATAATTTTATCGGTTCACTTATATTATTTGTCAGCATTTTAATGATATACAAATATTACGGAAGCCTTACTTTAAACAAAACCGATAAGATCTTATGGAATAAAAACTTCGGTTATTATATATGGGCAGGGTTGGCCATCGGATTTATATGGCGTATTCCTGTTTGGCCATTTCATTATTGGATTTCATCAATTACCGCCAGAATACATAATCCGTTAGTGTTTATAATAAGCTCGATTCTGCCTTTAAGCGGTATATACGGACTTATACGATTTTGGCCGAAATATATTCCTTTGGAAATATCTCAATATTTTATTTGGTTGAGTATTATAGGTAGCATTACCATGCTGTTTATAAGTATGATAGGATTTATAAACAAAGACTTTCAATACAAAATTTTCGCATTTGTTACTGTATATTATATTATGTACATGTTGGGATTGTTTACTCGCAATGAGTTGGTACTAAATAACATAGGTTATGCCTTATACGGATTTTTGATGGTTTTTGGTGCTTTGGAAGTATTATCGGCCTATGTTTATAAATTAGAACAAGAATATGATACTTCATCTTTAGGTTTTTTATGTCGAGCTAAAAGACTTTCAATATCGTATTCTTTTTTAACCATAGCAGCTGTAGGTTTTCCGGTTTCAGCCATGTTTACTAATAATTTTTTGATTGTTTCGGAACTTTTGTCTGAAAACATTCAAATGGGAAGTTTGTTAATGTTATCATCAGTCATATCCTCAGCAACCTTGATATCAGAATTATTCAGACTAAAAAATGACGACAAAAATTGCCAGCTTGGAAAAAATCATGATCTGTCACAGGGACAATTTGTATTTATGATGTTTATAGTTTTTATGTTATTAATGTCGTTTATTAGACCTTTGTGGTTTGTAATTAATGAATAAAGGATCGATTGTATGCTTCAAAATTGGTTTATTTTATTACCCGAAATTTGTTTGCTTAGCTTTTTTGCCATAGTAACGCCAAAAGCTTTTATGCACAAGGAAGTTACGGCAAAATCGTTTTTTTCGAGTGTTCAATTGTTTTTGTTGGCAACTTTGGCTTCAACTGTCATTTTTTATAATAAAAGTGCCTTTCCGTCATTATGGCAAAATTCTTCATTTACGACTTTGTTTAAGTTTTTTATGTATTTATTGGCTTGGGCGTGGTTTTATTTGTCATCAATATGGTTTTTAAACAAAAATCGTCCGTCAGGCTATTTTTTTTCTATATGTTTTGCAATGTTATTGGGGTTTGATATCCTTGCTTCGTCAACCTCATTACTGACGTTAGCGGTGGTTATACCTTATATATGTTTTTTTTACTACAAACTTATTTTGCGTCATTGGGATATTGAACAAGTAAAACAGCCGGCTAAGAACTATGCCTTTAGCGCTTTATTTTTCATAATTTTGTTGTTTGGCGGTATTTGCATTATATATCATCAAACAGGAAGTTTTTCGTATGATGAAATAAACAAGTTTTTTGCTACAAAAGGAAATATTCCTACCAACATAACATATATCGGAGTTTTAATGATACTTCTTGGTATAATGTTTCTAATGTCGATAGCTCCGTTTCATTATTGGTTTATCAGTTTTATCGGAAGAGGTGTATTGCCTGTATGTGGTTTTATAACCATAATTCCACCTCTGATATATTTATGTACACTGATAAATCTGATAAACAGGTGTTTTCCTCAGTTTATAAATTATATTACACCACTATTAACAATATTTGGAGGAATATCCGTTATAATAGGAGCAGTTTCTGCAAATGGTGAAAAAAATATCAGAAGATTATTCGGTTATTTAAATATATATTGTAACGGGGTTATGCTTATCGGGTTAATGAACTTTTCCAACAGTTCAATAGTAGCGGCATTTGCGTATATGGCTATATGCATTCTATCATTTGCCGGAATATATACGGTATTTTTGGGCATAAAATCAAAAGGAGATTATTTAAGCGAAACAGACGCCATAAGCGGATTTTATACAATGCGCCCGTTTATGTCAGCTGCTTTGCTTATTTTTATGTTTTCTTTGATCGGATTGGCTCCCACTTTGGGTTTTTTCGGTTATTTATCAATAATAAACAATTTAGTTGAGGGCGGATGTTGGATTAAGTTGTTATTTATTTTATTTGGAGTATTATTTGTTGCTTCTTCTTGCTTACAAATAGTGCGAGTAATCTATTTCGAAACACCTATAAATAAATTTGATCGTTCGGATAAAGCAATTTATATATGCTTATTTTTCAATGCATTATTGGTATTTATCTCATTAATAAATCCGGCATGGTTACTTTATGATGCTTTGTTGATATTGGGGAGTATTTCATAAGATATGCAAAATTTGTGGAATTTGGAAAAATATAACGAAGTATCCTCAACCAATGATGTAGCAAGAGAAAGGTCTTTACACACCAAAGAAAATTTGGTTGTAGTAGCTGATATTCAATATTTGGGACGAGGCAGAAGGGGAAATAAATGGGTATCCCAAAGAGGTAATTTATTTTTTTCTCAATTGCTTGCGACTGAAACAATAAATTCGAACTTGACATTTGTTGCATCGTTGAGTTTGGCTGAGACAATAAAAAATATTTCAAAAATAAAAAATATTTCTCTCAAATGGCCCAATGATGTTTTGATAGATATGAAAAAAGTTGCCGGTATCTTGATAGAACAAGCTGACAATGGTATGATTATCATCGGTATAGGGGTAAATTTGATTGCTCACCCTAATGAACAGGAAACTTCATATCCGTCAACAGATTTATCTTCAAATGATATAAATATTAGCCGAGAAAAATTACTTTCGGAATATTTGTCCTATTTTGATAAAAACTATGAATTATGTCTAAAAAACTTTGATATAATCAGAAAAAAGTGGTTAAAATTTGCATGTGGCTTGAATCAAAAAGTTAAGGTAAAATATAAAGATACAATAAAAGAGGGTGTATTCAAAGGTATTGACGAACAAGGTCTTTTATTGCTACAACAGGATAAAGATACAATAAAAATTTCGGTAGCCGAAATGTTTTTTTGATATAAAAGTGAGTAATAATGATAGAAGAATTTAATAAAAAAGGTATTTATTTTGTGGCTTTGGGCGGAGCTGAAGAGGTCGGCTTTAATATGTTTGCCTATATTGTTAATCAAAAGATAATAGTTGTTGATGCCGGATACGGATTTTTGCAAGATGATTATCCGGGAATGGAAATGGGTTTGGCAGATGCCTCTTTTTTGGAAACTTATCGTGATGACATCGAGGCAATGTTTATTACTCACGGGCATGAAGACCATTTTGGTGCCATTGGGCATATTTTGCCGATGCTAAACTGTCCGGTATATGCCACAGACTTTGCCATAGGGCATATCCACGCCAGATTAAAAGAATATCACGTTGATAATTTTGCAAATATTATTTCGGTAAAAGACAATCCGGTAGTAAAACTTGGTAATTTTGAAGTTGAGTTTGTACCGTTGGTTCACTCAGTTCCGCAAACTTCCGGCCTTTTTATAAAAACAAAATACGGTAATATTTTTCACGCAACCGATTGGCGTTTTGATGACGGTAAGACTGAAATGCTTCCGACAGACTATGATTTGCTCAAAAATATAGCAAAACAAGGAATTGACTTATATGTCGGCGATTCGACCAATATGTCGTCAGGGGAAAAAGAACCGACGGAATATGAGGTAAGACAAAGTTTACTTAAACTGATACCATCTCTCAAAAATACAGTGGTTGCCACGTGTTTTGCTTCGAATATTATGCGTTTGGAAACCTTAATTTTGGCAGCACATGAAGCCGGAAGAACAGCTGTTATATCCGGACATTCATTAAATCAAAATTACAAAATTGCCAAAGAATGTGGTTATTTGAAAGATTGCCCTTTAGCCTATGACATCAAAGATGCCAAAGATATTCCTCTTGATAAAATTTTATTTATTTGTGCCGGTTCGCAAGGAGATTATCGCTCTGCCTTAAGCCGTATTGTCAAGGGAGAACACAAAGACATTTCTTTAGGTAAGGGTGACAGTATTATATTTTCATCAAAAATAATCCCCGGCAACGAAGATAAAATTGAACAAATGCAAGAAAAACTGCGAGATGCCGGAGTCGATGTTATTTCAACCGAAGATTACATTGTTCATGCCTCGGGGCATGCTACTAAAAAACAAATATTGGAAATGTATGAGTTGTTGAAACCAAAGACGATTATTCCGGTTCATGGTGACAAACGCAATATCAGAAAACAAAAACGTTGGGCTTTGCAAAATTATGAAGCTAAGGTAATGTTGGCTCGTAATGGTGAAGTAGTTTTACTTCAAGACGGAAATTGTGAGATTGTATCGGAAATATTTACTCGAAAGCTTGGCGTTGACAGGCGTCAACTTACGCCTCTCGATTCTCAGCTGATAAAAAACAGAAAGCGTATAGCATATAATTGTTCGGTATTTATAAGCGTTGTTTTTAATGCTGATTGGAGTATGGCGTCATTGCAAATTTCTTCAATAGATATTATGGAAGAAGATGATTTTAATAAACTACGAGATAAAATAATTGAGGATATAAAAGAAGATATTACCAAAGAGATTGTTAAATTTGACTACAAAGAAAAACAAATATCCGAATATTTATCGGCTCGTATTCGAAAGCAAATACTTAAAGCTACCGATATAAAACCGGTTGTTTTTATGCATTTTTATAAAATACCGGCAGAATAAAACGTCAAAAATCTATTCTTTCCAAACAGGAATATAAACACTGAAAGTCGTTCCTTTATCGGATGATGATTTGACTGTAAGGTTTCCTTTGTGACGAATTATGATATGTTTAACAATTGATAAACCCAAGCCGGTACCCTTGATATTTTGATCCTTGTGTTCTTGCAGGCGATAAAAACGTTCAGTAAGTCTTGCTAATTTATCTCCTTCAATTTTTTTGCCTTTGTTATTTACCGAAATTTTAACTGATGGGCAACTTTCAATTTCCATAGTTTTAGATGGAGGAATATTATCTGAATTTTCCAGTTTTAATGTAATTTTAGTACCGGAAAGACCATATTTAATGGCATTTCCCAAAAGATTTTGAATTACTTGTTTGATTTGATTTTCATCTCCGCACACTTCTTTAATGTTTTTACCTGATGTTAAAACTATCTCCATATTATTTTCTTTTGCCTTAACATTCATAAAATCTATGACATCATGTGCAGTTTTTACTAAATTGACTTTATCGGTTGGAGCATTATCCTGATTAAGCTCAATTCGCGATAAAGACAAAAGATTTTCGATAAGACCGGACATATATTCTGTCTGAACCGTAATAATTTTTAAGAAATATTCGCTTGTTTCGGGGTCTTCTTTAATTGATGTTTTTAATGTTTCGATAAATCCTGAAATGACGGATAACGGGGTTCTAAGTTCATGCGAAGCATTAGCCACAAAATCAGATTGCATCTTTTCGATTTTTAGTGACTTTGTCAGATCATAAATTGAAATAACCGCAACGGCATTTCCTTTTGATATCCAAGGAAGTTGTTTTATATGGGCATATAATTTTTGATCTAAAGGTTTATTGGCATAAAAAACCAAATTTTCTGAGACACTTTCTTTTTTCAAAACTTTAGAAACAGCCTTAATAAAGTTATGCGATTTAAATATTTCATCAACGTTATTATCTGTGATTTTTTCACCGAAAGATGCTCGAGCCGAAAGGTTTGCGCCCAGAATATTTCCTATTTTATCAATAACGATAATGGGATCGGGAAGGGAGTCCAATACGGCAGTGTCGGATATTGTCTGTGTTTCTAGGATATCGGCTTTTTGCGCCCAAAATTTATGCATATTGTTAATCGCCGAAATCAATTCTTTTGTTTCATCTTCAGATAAATTAATTAAATCATCGGGATTCAATTCACCATTTGACAGTTTGCTGACATATTTTTTTATTTGTTGTAACTCAAAAGTAAGCGGGAAAAGCATGGCGATATTAAATATTACCACCGAAGCCAATGATATGACGGCTAATATCGGATCAACCATATTAAATGCAGCTAAAACCATAAACACCAATGCCGTAGGAAAGCTTAAAAATAAAATTCTTTCCGCAAATTGAGTGTTTTTTTCGAAACCTAAAGAATTGCGTGTTTTTTCAAACATAGGCGTTATCCCAATAAGATAAAAACATACTAGACCAAATATTATAATCATAGTAACATCAAACAAGTTTAAAAATAATAAATTTTTTGTTCGGATGTAGAAATGATTGCAAATGAAGAAAATAAATCATCAACTTTAACACCGATGATGGCTCAATATATGAAAATTAAGCAGGAGCATAAAGATTATCTGTTGTTTTATCGTATGGGCGATTTTTATGAGTTGTTTTTTGAAGACGCAATAACCGCCTCACAGGCATTGAATATTGTTTTAACCAAGCGCGGAAAAACCGAAACCGGCAATATTCCCATGTGCGGAATACCGTTTCATGCGTATGAAAGTTATTTGGCAAAATTGATAAAAATGGGCTATAAGGTTGCAATTTGTGAACAAACCGAAGATCCTAAAGAGGCTAAGAAAAGAGGCGGAAAATCACTGGTAAATCGAGAAATTGTAAGATTGGTAACACCAGGGACACTTACCGAAGAAAACTTACTAGAAGCCAAGAAAAACAACTTTTTAATGGCTGTTTCCAATATTTCTTCAACTTTGGGGGTTGCTTGGATAGATATTTCTACCGGCGAATTTTATACTCAAGAACTTGATATGAGCCAAAATTCTGAAGCACAGGTACTAAGTAGCATTTTACAACGTTTGATGCCGGCCGAAATTATTATTCCCGATGGTTATGCTCACAATCCCAAAATATTTGATGTTATAAAAAGTTATAAAGAAAAGCTTAGCATTTGGCCTGATGAAAGGTTTAATTCGCAAAACGCATATAAGCGAATTACGGATTTGTATCATGTACATAATCTTGATGCTTTTGGTGATTTTTCACGTTCGGAAATAAGTTCTGCCGGTGTTTTGATCGATTACATCGAATTATCGCAAAGAGGAAAGCTTCCGCACGTATTTCCATTGAAAAAGATTTATTCATCTCAAATTGTAGAAATAGATGCATCAACGCGTTTGTCATTAGAATTGGTCGAAGCAAACTCCTCTGATAAATCATCAACATTGCTAAAAACAATTGATCGTACGGTTACATCTGCCGGTGGAAGATTATTGGCAACCAGAATATCAAATCCTTTATCCGATATTAAAGCAATTAACTCACGTCTTGATATGGTTGAGTTTTTTATCTATAAGACTCAACTTCGTGAAGATTTACGCCAACTTTTAAAATCATCTTATGATATGGGAAGAGCCGTTTCGCGTTTAAGTATCGGACGCGGGGGACCCAGAGATATGCTTAATATAAAAAACACTTTAGGCACCGTTCCTTATATACGTAATCAAATTTTATTTAATTGTGAAGGCTCAACATCTATTGATAACAATATTCCGGAATATCTGCAAAATACGGTAAAATGCTTGGGAAATCACGATGCTTTAGTTAAAAAACTCAGTGAAGCCCTAAAAGAAGATGAGCTTCCGCTACTAAGTCGTGACGGCGGATTTATTCGTCAGGGATATTCGCCGGCATTGGACGAAATGAAAAACTTTAAGGATAATTCACATGAGGCCATAGCCAAACTTCAAGTCAAATATACAGAAGAAACATCGATTCCCAATTTGAAAATAAAATATAATAATTTGATAGGCTATTTTATTGAAATTCCATCTAAAAATGTCCAGCAAATATTAGATAACAAGCAATTCATTTTTCGTCAATCAGTTCTTAATGCATCTCGCTTTACCACGGTTGAACTCACCGAAATAGAAGACAAAATAAGAGGTGCTTCGGATAAAGCATTGGCTATGGAGCTTGAATTATATGAGGAACTCTTAAATTCGATAAAAGCATCTTGTGATGATATAGTTAAATGTGCCAATGCAATAGCCGAATTAGATGTAGCTATGAGTTTGGCTGACTTGGCTGTTGAACATAACTATTGTCGCCCTGTTGTAGATGATTCGTTGTGTTTTGAAGTTATCGGCGGGCGACATCCTGTTGTCGAAGAAGCAATTCGCAAAGATAATTCCGGAGTTTTTGTGGCAAATGATTGCCAAATGAATAACGAAAAAGGTAATTTGTGGCTTATAACCGGACCTAATATGGCCGGTAAGTCAACCTATTTACGCCAAAATGCCGTTATTGTAATTATGGCACAGATGGGGTCATTTGTACCATGCCAAAGCGCACATATCGGCGTAGTAAATAAAATATTCTCTCGTGTGGGGGCCTCAGATGATTTAGCCAAGGGACGATCAACATTTATGGTTGAGATGGTAGAAACAGCCGGAATTTTAAATCAGGCTGATGAACGCTCCTTTGTAATATTAGATGAAATAGGACGCGGAACGGCAACCTTTGACGGATTATCAATCGCTTGGGCTGTGGTAGAATATCTTCACGAAATAAACAGATGTCGCACTTTGTTTGCCACTCACTATCACGAGCTTACATCTTTGACTGCGAAGTTGTCTCGTATGAGTTTACATTGTATGAAAGTTAAAGAATTTAATGATAATGTTATCTTTATGCACGAGGTAGTTGATGGCGCGGCTGATCGTAGCTATGGTATTTATGTAGCCAAATTGGCCGGACTTCCTAAGTCACTGATAAAAAGAGCAGATCAGGTATTGCATAATTTGGAAAAACAAGACAAAGGCTTATCGGTTAAAGATATTGCCGAAGATCTACCGCTGTTTGCCTGTGTTAAAGAAAAGGTTGTTGAAAAACAGTCATCTCCGGCATTGGATGAACTTATAAACATAAATCCCGATGATCTTAGCCCCAGAGAAGCTTTAGAAAAATTATATGAATTGAAAAAATTACTGTAAATAAAAGCCGGAAATAATGTCCGGCTTATTTTTTTATTCTACATCACGTAATTCAAAAAACGATTTATCAACTCCACAAATAGGGCAGGCATAGTCGTCACCCAGTTTCTCAAAATCTATATCTCCATCATAAACATAGTTACATACACAACAAACCCATTTTTTTGCCATGGCATTATTCTCCTTTCAATCTTTGATAGGCTTTTATAACATTATTTTTTAATTCTCCGCGATAATCCTGATATAATAAAGATTCTCCTTGTTTGTTTATTTCGGCATCAACAATTTCGGCAATAAACACCGTATTTGAACATAGTTCATATTTGTGAATAACTTTTGCATTTATAAAAGCCAAAGCTTCATCAAAAACCGGTAATCCGTGGTATTTATGATGGCTTGTATATTTCCATTTTTCACGTTCATTACTTGCAAAGAAGCCGAAATTGGCAATAATATCCGGAGAAACGTTCTTAGGTAAAACAGATAAATTAAAGGTTAAAGTTTTATCAATGGCTTGTTTTGTATTGCTCTGATTACCGCAAGAAATCGCTAAAGCGCAAGGCTGATTTGCCACCATCATAACAGCATCAATAATTGATCCGATATCTTTTTTTCCACTATTTGCACTCAGTATATACAAACCAAGAGGTATTTTATATAATATTTCCCAATCAATCATTTTTTAACCTCAACAATAAAATTTACCATATATATAATCACGGATTTTATTGTTACAATGATTAAAAAAATAATTATTCGGGCAAAAGTGAACCTCCAAATATTATAGTAAAAATATTGTTTTTAATTTTTTTATTCTAAGTAACTGTAAGGCTCATCACCTTTTTTCATACGACGTGTTGACTTGCAAATATCGTGAGAATTTTTTGAAAAACTAAGATCAATCGGAGTCTTTTCATTACAACTCCAACACATCATAAATCTATCCATTAAAGGTCTGTCGCTCGTACATTTTAATACACTGTAATAACTTGTTTCGTTATATTTTTTTCTTATTCTTTTAGAACAATTCAGGTGGCAAAATCTTTTCTCTCTACAATCAGAATCGGATACTTGAACGGGCTCTTCGGTATTGCAACGATAACATCTGCCATTACTTCCTTTAAAATAAGTTTCCACGGTATCTTCATCAGCTTTATCTTCTTCATCTTCATCCAACTCACAATTTGATGATCCTACGCTTGTATTATTTTGAGGAAAAGGTATCGATTCGCCATTTTTTAATCTACAGGTTCTATCTTTAAAAATATATATTCTATTGGGACAATTTACTTCACAATTATCTTTTGTTCCGACCTTAAGGGCATATTGAGTATTGCAATCATAATATTTTCCATACAGGCTGAATTTAAAATCAGATGCTTCTACAACACCTGTATAAGCAATAAATAGTGATATGCATAGGATAATCGATTTAAATATATTTTTCATAATGTTAAAACTCCTATTTTCTTTTTTTATAAGATTTTATTTTTTGTTTTATAAGTTTTTTTAAGGGAATAAAAGCATCAGCAATAAGCATAAAACGTTTAGCTGTTAAAGGGTAATTTACGGCCAAAGCATTATTGTTATCTGATTGACTGTAATATTTTAGCCATAATTTAACAAATTTTTTTCCGTCAGATGTTTTTACATAATTCACCAAAGACTTGTTATATTTTAGCTGTTTAGTCTTGCAGTATGATGCCATAGCTTCATTTATGGTCAATAATGTAGGGCCTACACTATGATCTACCGGGAACGGATTGGTGTTAACTCCGACATAATAAGTATTTGCATTCATTGCTTGATTGATTAAGGATTGTTCAGGAACAGGAGTATCAGTCCTTTCTAAAATGGTAATGTCAATGTTATCATCGGCAAACAAAACCATGTGCATACCGGTTCCGCTTATACCAGCCAATTCTGAGGCATTTTTCATAACGGATATTTGTTCTTTTAATGACAATTTTTCGGGGTGAATAATTTTGTAGCCGTTTTGTTTATATAGGTTTTCGAACAGATATTCACCCAAACACAATGTCCCCCCCTTAAACTTACTTCGAGAAATATAGTATTTTTCTTTTTTCTTAGCAGGGATTTTAGAGCTTATATATTTGTAAGGTATTGTAAATTTTTCATTATATGAGGTGGCTAATATATGAGATTGATAGGGAATATACACCTTTTTAAATTTTGTTATTTTTTTTATGATGTGAACTTTTTCTTTATCGATTCCGATAAGATCCATAAACTCCCAAAATTGTGGAAACAAAGGTTGGTTTTTAGGCATTAGAAAAGCAACGTGCAGGTTTTTGTCAGCGTGTTCACACCAATACCAAATACGAGATAATCCTTCAACTAAAAAATGTCCGAAATGATTTATCAGTACACCGGCATACAAAACTTCTTCATCAATATATTCAGCTTCGGTTTGAGAAAATTCATATGATTTAAGTAAACAACCGCCTTTATTTGCTCTTAAAAATTGAGAGTTTTGAATAAATTTCATTTCAGCATCGACAACACCACCTTCAAAACTTATAACCCCATCATTATCGACTATCTTTTTTGTCGGCAAAATAAAGGCATTATCAGCAATAACACAATCGTCAAAATCGTGTTTTTTATAATAATCATTGCCTGTAACGTTTGAAAAAATATCTTTTGTCATACTGTCGAAAAATATTTGAGCTTTTGTCATTTTTTTTGTACCGAATGTAATAATGTTTACTTTAAATAACACACATATTAAAGCATACTATTCTATATACGATACAAGTCAATATATAAAAGTCCCCTATATCATAAGTGTTTTCATATTCTCATTTAGCCATTTTTCAATACCTTGCTTTGCAACAAATCTGAATTGTTCTATTTTAGTCGCATCATCAGTGATCAAAATATCGGCAATTTGAGCATCGCTCATTGTTTCGATATAATCCCAAAAAGCAAAAATAAGATTTACTTTTCTGGGCCAAATACCATTGTTAACAAAGATGTTTTCTTCAAAAGAAAAAAACAATTCGTTTAAAATATTGTAAAAATTTTCATTATCCACTACGCACCTCACAAATATTGTATAAATACAATAAGTAGAGCAATTTAGAATAAAATCAATATAAATATTGTGTTTTTACAATTGTGGTGGATAAGATTATAAAATTATAATTTATGAGCCAAATAGCAAACTTTACCGCAAATATTTAAAGTCTTTATATCTTTTATGTTTATAGGCTTATAAGATGTGTTATCTGAAGATATATCAGCCGAATTATCAAACGGATTAAGCTGAATGCGTCTTATAATTGTATCGCTATTTGTTGAAATCATATAAATTCCGTCAGACGAAGGAATACTGTAAGATAAATCAACCCATACAAAATCACCGGAATTTATTGTAGGAGACATGGCATCACCGACAACCTTAAATATCATCAAATTTTTAGGAGTTGTTGAACAATAATGACTTAAAAGATCATAAGACAGCATTTCTTTTCCTATAATATTCTTTTTAATCTGTTCAAATTTTCCTCGGTTAGCGCCTCCCATATCAACAACGTCAACGGATATCATCTTTAAGTCATCTTGTTTAGAAAAGTTAAATAATCCGGTTAGAGTGCTTAATTTATCCTGTACAAGAGTGTTAGGTAATTGAAAATCGCAAAGAGATTGTTCATCAACGTTCAAGATTTTAGATAATTTTCTTCTGGTATTTTCATCTAATCTTTTAGGTGAATTACGTTTTATAAAATGAAATAAATAAGTAGAGTTTTTGCCCAGTTGCAAAGATAGAGCATTTAAGCTGAACCCTTTTTCTTTAATAGTATTTTCTAAAAAAACTCTAACTTCTTGTAATTTATCCATAATTCGATTCCCTTGAGATTTTATAAAAGCAATAAATATATATTGCATTTTTACAACTTTGTAAACAGCTTTTGCAAAAAATATTCAAAGACTATTGACCTTTAATTAATTGTTGTTGTAATTATACAATATATTTATTGTAAAAAAACAGGGTGAGTAAAATGAAGTATACTACAAAGCAAGACGTTGCAAATAAGAGAATTATAAAAAAGGATGGGAAAATACTAAAATTGTCCGTATTGGAATTTTGGTATTCAAAAGGATATTTAGAATTTAATAAATCGCAATATACAGCTGATGAACGTCTTAAATACGGATTAAGACTTTCATTGGATTTTCAAATTATAAATCGTGCCAATATTCATTCAGGATATATTCAAAATTCAAAAATTGATAAAATAAATAATTCTCAATCCGTTGCTCTTTTGGACGCAATGAATCGTTATAATAAAGCCATAAAAGCCGTACCGAAAGAGTTTTGGTAAATAGTAAGAAAAATTTGTATAGAAGACAAAGAGCTGAAAATTCCTGAAAAAATCAGTGAACGTCAAAAGGCTTACTTTTTATATTTAAGCCGAATTGATTTGTGTCGTGGTCTTGACAGGATAATTGAAGCCTACACTCAAAAGTTGAATATAACTTAAATGGGCAATTTTAACTTTACATTATAAAAAATCTATTGTAAGTGTAATAAAAAATAAGAAAGAGAGATAAAAATGGACTTGATAGAATCTTATACATTATTTTTTCTAATACTAAATATAGCAAATCAGATAAAATTCGGTTGTTTATACACACATGTGTTTTTTAGTGTAGCTCTTGAAATACCTATAATAGGACGAGTTTTTATGCTTTGGTAAAAAAAATTTTTTACACCTGATTGACTTTACCGTCGGGTTACATTATAAAGATAAATATAGTGAGTAAGTGGGTTCAAACACTTTCTCACTTTTTTTATATCCAAATCAAAAATCAGTAAATAAAAGGAGTTTTCTATTATGGGGTTAGCTTCTCCGGTAAAATATTCGTCTGTTTCGGCAATGGAAAGAAAAATTGAAAAATATTTTACGGAACGGGCAAATTTTAAATCTGAAATTTATAGCCCTAAAAAAGGTGATATTATAGAAATATACGAACAAGCCCCGCTTCATTTGACGGGGCTTTGTGATTATTTGGGAATCTCAAATCAAGAACTTGATGAATATCAAAAGAAAGAAGAATTTGCCGAACTTATCAGACGGTCAAAGAAAAAATGTGAGGCCTATTTGGTTGATCAATGTGTCAAATTACATAAGGCCGATTTTATTTTAAAAAATAATTTTCCGTCTCTATGGCAAGATTCAACCGATAATTTTGTGGGTGAAGAATTAAAAAAAGTTTTAGTTGAATTTGTAAACAAATAAAAAGTGAAAAAAATGAATAATCAGACAATAACTGCTCAAATACCGAGATGTTTTGCACCTTTGCTGACATCTGAAAAAAGGATAAAATTTTATTATGGCGGACGAGGTGGCGGAAAGTCATATGCTTTTGCCGATAGTTTGTTACTTAAAGGACGCATGGAAAAATTGCTTATTGCATGTCTTAGAGAAGTTCAAGACAGCATTAAAGATTCTGTTTATCGTTTGTTATGTGATAGAATAGCCTTTTATCAGATGAAAGATTATAAAATTTTAGAAACGCGTATCGAAAACAAAATAACCGGTACAAAATTTATTTTTAAAGGTTTGCGTGATCAAGACGTTCAAAAGATAAAATCATTGGAGGGCGTTGATATTGCGTGGATCGAAGAAGGACAAACCATTACTAAAAAATCTTGGGACATACTTTCTCCGACTATCAGAAAAGACGGTTCAGAAATTTGGATATCAATGAATCGAAATGAAGAAAATGATGATTTATGGTCAATATTAGCAGCTAATCCTGATGATAGAACTTTGGTTGTTAAAGTAAATTATAATGACAATCCCTTCTGTCCCAAGGAGTTGAAGCTTCAGGCACAAAAATGTATGAATGAATCACCTGATGACTATGCACACATATGGTTGGGACAACCGATAAGTCAAAGTGCATCAAAATTAATATCATCTGCTGATGTCAGAAAAGCATTTGATGCCAAGATTTCATATTCAGATTCGCCGTTAGTTGTAGGGCTTGATATAGCACGATTTGGTGATGACAATACGGTTTTTTGTTTTCGACGAGGGCGTTATTGTCAACGATTCGAGGTATTAAAAAAACAAGATATTGTAAGTATTGCCAACTATTGTCAGGGAATTATTCAGGCTCATAATCCCGTAAGAGTATTTTTAGATGTAGGGGGAATAGGTGCCGGAGTTTATGATATATTATATTCCAGAGGTTTCAGACATATCATCCGAGCCATAAATTTTGGAGCCAAAGCCATTTTGGAAGACAGATATGTAAATCGTCGAGCCGAAATGTGGGATAATGCAAGACATTGGTTAACACAGGACTTACCTGTTCAAATACCTAGAGATGATGATTTATTGAATGATTTGTGTTCCGTAAACAAAAAATATGATTCTTTGGGGCGCTTATTATTAGAAAGCAAAGATGAAATAAAAAAAAGACTGGGGCGTTCACCTGATAAGGCGGACGCTTTTGTTTTAACCTTTGCCGAACCTGTTTATGATGTTGGCAAGACCACAACCTATGGAAACGGACAAGTAGTTTTGGAGGATATGTTTGCCAATCAATTTCAAGAAAGCAAATGGTAAATTTTTATACTAACTCAAAATATAAGGAAATAAACAAATGATAAATGCTGTATCCGACCGAATTTTTATTCGGCTCGAACCGGAATGTAGTACCTCATCAGGCGGTATTATTTTAGTTGATGATTATCATCATACCAGAAATATCGGTGTGGTGGAAAGTATAGGCAGTTTGGTTAATTCAGTAAAAATAGGAGACAAAGTTTTGTTTCACAAATTTGACGAATTGCCGACACATGATGCTGATTTGGTTGTTGTTAGAGAAAATTCAATATTAGGAGTATATGAAGATGAACAATAAAATTTTTTCTTCTAAAGAATCAGAAATTTCAAAGTGGCTTGAGAAAATTTCAAAATCGGAAGAAGCTTTTGAAACATATCACAAACTTTTTGATGATATTCGCAAATATTATCGCAATGATATAAGAAAAGACAAGCAAAATATCTTTTGGTCGTCGGTAGAAACGCTAAAACCGTTTTTATATTTTAAACAACCTAAACCATATATTGAGCGTAAAGAAAAAACAGATAATAAAACACATAATTATGCATGCAAGATATTGGAAAAAGCTCTTTGCAACTGTTTGGATAAATTCGATTTTGACAGTATAATAAAATATGCCCGTAATGACTTTTTGATAGGCGGTATGGGGATTATAATTGAAAGATATGTTCCTAAATTTACTTGTTTGACAGATGAAGAAGGGACAGATTTTGAAATAAAAACTGATGAAAATGTTATCAGTGAGTACGTTGATCCCATAAACTTTATTTGTGATACTGACAAGGTGGGTACATGGGAAGATTGCACTTGGTTTGCTATCAAACAATATATGACCTTTGATGACGTTGTATCAAATTTTGGTGAAGAATTCAGAAATTTATTGTTTGATTATTCCATAAAAGATGCAAAATCGATTGAGGTTTATGAAGTTTGGGATAAGAAAACGTCATCTGTAATGTACATCAGTAAAACCTTACCTCATAACTTCTTAAAGGTTATTCATAAAGATGATATGTCGGATATGTTTTTCCCGATACCAAAGCCATTGTTTGCAACAACGACCAATGATGGTATAATACCCATTCCCGATTATGTTCAAATAAAGCCTTTGTTAGATGAGCTTGATGGCGTGACTTTGCGCATGGAAAAAACAATGAAAGCCTTAAAAATTTCGGGCTGTTATGACAATGCTTTTCCTGAGCTTGCCAATATCTTAAATAAAGATACTACTTTAGTGGGTGTATCAGATTTTGATCGTTTAAAGTCTGCCGGAGGTATAAAAAATATAGTGGATTTTATGCCTATTGAGCAATATGTAACAGCACTTCAAACTTTGGCATCTCGTCGAAAAGATTTAATTGATGCCATATACGAAATAACCGGTGTATCGGACATAATGCGCGGAATGTCAAATGCAAATGAAACCGCTACTGCCGTAAACAAAAAGAGTAATTTTGGAACTTTACGTAATCAAGATCGTCAAAACGATATGAATCGATTCATTTCCGAAATATTCAAAATTAAGGCAGAGTATATTTGCGAATATTTTGATAGTAGCAAATTATTATCATATTTACCTCCAAGCGAACAAGAATTGCCGGAGGCCGTAAAAGCTGTGGCAATCTTAAAAAATGATAAATTACGAGATATGATTTTGGGTATCGAAAGTGATATAACCTTTAATGAATCAGATAAAAAAGCCCGTCATATTGAGGCCGTAACGTCGATTCATACTATTATTGCTCAAGCTTTTGAGGTTGTAAGTAAGCAACCGGCATTACTCAATTTATATCGTCAAATGATAACATCGATAGTTTCATGTTTATCAAATGCAAGACAATATGAAAGTGTCTTGAGTCAATGTTTTGATAAAATAGCTCAGGAATTTGATACCCCTGATACACCGATTGTCAAACAGCCAAATCCTCAGCTTTTGGCTCTTCAAATGCAAAATCAGCGCAATCTTTGGGATTATGAAATTAAAAAAGAACAAAACGAAATTAAAAAGACCGAGCTTATGCTAAAAAAACAGCAAGATGAAGCTAAAAATAAATTAGCTTTAGATGAACTCAGCTTACAGGCAATAAAAAAATAATAAGACAAAAGCAATGACATATTTTAGCAAAACTTTTTCGGAAGAATATGTTCTTCCGGATGGAACGGTCGCGACCACATCTCGTGATATCGACCGTTATTTAAAGGCCAATAATTTGGCTTCAAAATCAGATTATTCAGAGCAGTATATGAACAAAATACGTCTGGATAATGATAAGACTCAGCGAAAAGAAATTTTTGCTGAAATAGTACAACAATATAAAAAAAGGATATGGAATGAGTAAGATCAAAGACAAATTGGATGATTTTGCCAATGATAACAAAGGTACAAATCCTGAAGAACAAAACATCCGAGAGCTTTCTGAGCTTGTCGATGAAAAAGACGAATATCTTGAAGCTCCGAAATCTTATGAAGAAGAAATAGCCAAAACTTTTTGCAAGCTTCCTTTTGATTGGCGCTGTTATTTGCACGCCAGAGAAAAAGAGGTAGATAAAGGTTTTAGCGATTTGCGTGAACGAGCATTGTTGTATAAATGGCTTGATGATATTTATACAACACGTTCGGATGAACTGCAAAAAGATGGTATAAACAGCTCTGATGATTGGCTAAAAAAAATGGTTGAAATAGATACCATGTTAAGCAAAAATCCGACAGATACCATCAATATGTTGGCTGTATCTTATGGAATTGATAACAGTCAAAAATTACCTTATTCGGCAAAGACAGAAGAAAAGATGTCCGAATTTATTTCAAAACAGTTGATAGAAAAACAACTAAACGATTTCATAGGCGAGATTGATGACAACGGCGGGTTAAAACACCCGTTTTTTTATGAGGTTATCAAAGATATGCATGATCTCATTTCAAAAAATATTGTCAAAGATTTGCCTCAAGCCTATGAAACTGCGGTTTGGTTAAATTCTTCAACCAGAAATAAGTTAATTGAAAAACGCGTCAAAGAAGCTCTCGCGATAAAAAGCAAAGATGCTCAAAAATCAAAAGAAGCAGGCTTTTCACCTAAAGGCAAAGCTCCCGAATTAAAAAGAGATTTATCACTTCGAGAAGAACTGGAGATGCGTTTTGCCGAACTAGGTAATGATTTTTAGTTAGTAACAACATATTTTAGAAAAGGATAAAAATAATGGCTAACAGCAATTATGATGAAATTTTTACAACTACATTAGAATCTCGTAGTGCAAAGTTGGCAGACAATGTAACCAAAAATAATGCATTGTTAAATCGCTTAAAAGAAAAAGATAAGGTGCGCCCGATTTCAGGTGGTTCAAAAATTTTGGAAGAACTGGAATATGGCGAAGGTGATATGGTTTGGTACTCAGGTTATGATACAATAAGCTATACTCCCAAACAACTCTTTACATCAGCTGAATATGCAATAAAATTGGCTGCTGTTCCCGTTGCTGTTTCGGGTGAAGATTTATTGAAAAACTCAGGTCCCGAACAAGTTATGGAATTGATGGAAAAAAGAATCCAAAATGCCGAAAAAACCATGGCTAATCAATTGGCTTCCGCAATGTATGGTGATGGTACGGCTGCTGACGGAAAGGCTATCGGTGGATTAAAATTGTTGGTTGCCGATGATCCCACAACCGGAACTGTCGGAAATATCAATCGCGCCACATCAGGAAATGAATTTTGGCGCAACCAATCGGCTACACATGAGAATTTGACTTCAGCAAATATTTTGCAAGCTATGGATGAAATGTATTTGAAATGTACTCGCGGACTTGATAAGCCTGATTTGATTGTAGTCGATGATAAATTATATTCAACTTTTGAAAATGCATTGACACCTTTGGCTCGTTTTAGTGACCCGAAACTTGCCGAAGCCGGTTTTGCCAACATCAAATACAAAGGTTGTGATGTAATTTATGATGGCGGTCAAGGTGGTTATTGTCCGGATAATCATATGTATTTCTTGAACACCAATTATTTATATTTGCGTCCGCATAAAGATCGTAATATGAAAGTAATCGGCGGAGACAGATTGTCTGTCAACCAAGATGCAATGTATCGTATTATCGGTTGGGCCGGCAATATGACAATGTCAAATGCTGCCTTACAAGGTGTTTTGATAAATTCAGTTGCTTAAAATATATAATATCAACTTTTAATTTACGCTAACTCTAAAGAAGAAAACCTCTTTTTATTTATAAATAGAGGTTTTCTTCTTGTATTAAAGGAATTAATCAATGGATTTTGCAACATACCAAAACTTAATAAACCAAAACAAACACAGACAAGACAATAGCTTATCAGTCAGATTCTATGATAAATCGATAAAAACAGACAAGTTAAATGACAATGGTATTCCGGTATTTAAGTCGGTATGCTATTGCGAAATAAGAATAAAAGATAATACAACTGAAATTTATGATCAACCGGCAACTAAAGATAAAATAGAGCGGTTTCCGATAGAATATGCTCGTTATCAAATGATGAAAGAAAAAACAATCCGAGGAACAGCCATAGAGATGTTTGCTTTTTTAAGCGCGACGGAAATTGAGACATGTAAATATCGAGGAATTTTCACCATAGAAGATTTGGCAGATCTTACACAAGAACAAGCCAAAAATCTTCAACTTTCAAAAGAATATGAAACAGCAAAAAAATTTGTATCTTTTGCCAAGAATATAAAAAATATGACTACCATAAACGAGATTGAACAAAAATATCAAAAACAAATAACCGGATTGGAAGAACAAATAAAGAAACTTTCTCAAAATAAGAAAAGGGGGAAAAGCAAATGAAATCAATACTGGAAACCTGTCAAGAGGTTGCAGATATAGCCGCGACCAAAAGACCATTGGATTTATTTAATCCGAATTCACAACAAGATGCCATTTTTCTGAGCATTGCCAAATCTGCCTTAGATAGTCTTTTGCGTTATGGTGATTGGCAAGAACTGACAAAAGAGGGGGTTTTAAGGACATCGGGAAAAAAAGATAAATATTTAATGGAAGAATTTTGTCCTGATTTTTATAGCCTTTTGAATAATACAATTTATGTAAAAGACAGTAATGAAAAATTGATTGGTGCAATAACTCCTCAAGACTGGATGAGAGAAAAATATTTTAATGAAACTTCTTCTGATACAAAATTTATTATTCAAAACGGAATGATAAAATTTTTAACACCTCCCAAAGACAATATAAAAATCGTTTTTCAATATCGTTCCAATATTGTGTGCTATGATGTAACTAACGGTTATATGGAAAAAAATTCAATTACTAAAAATACCGATGTTCCGATTTTTGATGAATATTTGGTAAAATTGGGAATTTTGTGGCGTTGGCTGAAAAGAAACGGCATGGATTATAACGAAGAGTACAATGAATATGAGCGAGAAATCAAAAAGAAATTTGCATCATCGTTATCCATAAAAGATATAAATCTTAGTAATATGATTGAAGATGTTAGCTCACAAGGAGTATCAATTTATGTTAAAACCGATAAATAGAGCCAATAAATCCGTAAATTATACTTTACCGGCACCTTGTGGCGGGTTAAATATGCGTGACAGCCTTGATAATATGGATTTGTCCGATGCCATAAAAATGGATAACTATATTCCCAAAGATACCAAAGTTGTATTACGTAAAGGTTATACACAATATGCCAAAAGTAAAACTTCTTTTTTAACATTGTGTTCGTACAAAAAATATAACAAGTCATTATTGTTGGGTATATCCGGTGGTAAGGTATATAATTTGACATCAAAAAATAATGTAACAACCTTTGAAGGAGTAGATTTCACAAACAGCAGATGTCAAACATTTCAATACAAAGATCGCCTGTTTTTTATGAATGGGGTTGATAAACCTAAAGTTTTTTATATAGATGAAAACGAAAATGAAAAGTTTGAAGATTGGAATTTATCAGCCGAAAATTTGTTGCCGGAAAAGATAATATCAGGAGCTGTTTCCAAGCAGTTTTTATGGTTTATTGAAAGAGGAAGCCTAAATGTTTGGTACACCGCAGAAGGTGGCAATATTGCCGGTAATTTATACAAATTTGATCTAAGCAGTGTTTCTCGTTTTGGCGGGTATTTGGTAGCCGTCTGTTGTTGGATGCTTGACGGCGGACAAGGAATTGATGATTTGACGGTATTTTTAACCTCTGAAGGCGAAGCTTTGGTATATTCGGGGAGTAACCCAAATGATGCTGACAATTGGACACTTAAAGGGTCATATAAAATTGCTAAGCCGATAGGTTACAAATGTACTTTGGCATATCAAGGTGATGTTGTCATAATAACTGAAGAAGGTTACATGCCTTTGTCAAAGGTACTGCCCTTAAATCAGGCTTCAAATTCGTCAATAGCTTTTTCCGACAAAATAAGAGGGCTGGTATTGGACAGAACGGCTAATAACAAAAACAAAGAAGGCTGGCAAGCCGTAATTTATTCCAAAGGAGGATATGCCGTTTTTAATGTGCCGGTTTACAATAACTATGAGCAACATGTAATAAACATAAACAGTGGTGCTTGGTGTCGTTTTACCAACATCAAATCACATTGCTGGGAGATCTTTGAAGGAAGACTTTATTTTGGTTCGGATTATGGAGTTTATTTGTTTGACGACGGCTATTCTGACGCCGGTAATCATATTTATGGTGAAGTTGAACAAGCTTATTCTAATTTAGGATTTGACGGATTAAAAAAAATTCAATTATTAAATCCTCGAACAAAATCATCAACACAATACGCTTTGGTTATATATACCAATATAGATTTTGATGATCAAGAAGCAACATATGCCGAAAATGTCGGAATTGCCGGAGTTACCAAATGGAATGAAGCAAAATGGTCAAGTATAAAAAATCCGATAGGAACAAAATGGCAAACACTACGCGGTAAAATACGATCACAATGGATTGCCAATTCATCAACCGGTTACAAAGCAAGCATTGTTTTTAAAACCAAAACCAGAGGCAATCTTATAGAGTGGTATGATACGGGGGTGCGCTATGAAACAGCCGTCGGAATTTTATAATATTGTGTATGATAACAGTTTGGTCGATTGGATATGTGATGGATTAAAAACAGATAAAAATTGGCTTGAAGGCGATTATTACACACTGGGATTTAAGTTAGGTCATAAATTACTTGGCGGTTTAATTTATCATAATATAAGACCAAATAGAGATTTATGGATGACAATTTATACTACTGATAAAAGGTGGTGTAATAGGCGAGTGTTGAAAGTTATTTTCTCACTCGCTTTTAATTTGTGGCAGGTAGAACGTATAAGTATATCCGTGTCGGTAAACAACAAGTCTTGCAGAAAACTGGTTGAAAAACTGGGTTTTAAACAAGAAGGTTTATCACGTAAATATATGGATGACGGTTCTGACTGTCTTTTTTACGGAATGTTAAAATCAGAAAATGAATGGAGTAAATAAAATGAGTAAGGCAATAGGAAAACTTATGGGTGCAGGTGGGGCGCCGACATCTATGTACGGTTCAGAAAATGAAGTGTTAAAATATTTGGGTAATTATGATACATCAAATTATGATAACACTCTAAACAATCTTACTTCATATGCGTCAAATGCGTCAGAACAGTTGAGTAACATGGGAAATTATAATTTTAGCGTAAACGCATCTGATGAGGCCAGAAACAGAGCTGAACAGGCAACATATCAATCATATGTCGATAAACTTCAACCGCAATTTTCGGCACAAATGTCAGATTTGCACACATCTCTTGCAAATAAAGGAATAGCGGTGGGGTCAGAAGCTTATATGCGTGCAATGGGAGGATTAAATGCTTCACATAACAGTGCTTTAAACGAAGCCGCTCGACAATCTGTATTGGCAGGACAAGAAGCATATTCAAACAGTCTCAATGATCAGATAAATACCGCAACTTTTGCTAATAATGCACAAAGCGATTATATAAATCAACTTCTTAATGCTCTGCAAAATTCTTATTCGGGATATGATGTTGCTATGGATAAATATAATATCCAAAACAAAGGAGAAACTCGTATCGGCCAAAATCAAGCGTCTAACACGTCAGCACAAATCGCAGAGGGTAACAGAGTTATAGATAATGCAATCAAATTTGTAAGATAAAGTACGTATTTTAACGGCTTTTTTGTTAAACAAAATTCAGAAAGGAAAAAAAATGCCATTTGACAGTGAAGGAATATTTTCTCGACTTCATAGTTGGGAAGATGACAGAATAAACGACATAGATATTGTAACCGACCATATGGATGAGGAAGATAATAATTTTGCCGACGGGTTAAGCAAATGTTTTTTAAAAAACGGGACATCGAAAATGGAAGGTAATTTTAATGCAGGCAATTTTAAGATTATGAATCTTGCCGAAGGAACACTTCCAAATGATGCAGTAAGTCGAAGTCAACTTGATGCTTCATTACAAACAGCCAAAGAGTTTATGAATATTTTGGTTAAAGTAGGTGATATTAAAGCATCGGTAATATCTCAAAATCATGATAATTGGGTTTTGTGTAACGGACAAGAATTATCTCGTGTTGAGTATGCTGAATTATTTGACATTATTGGTGATAAATTTGGCGATGGTAATGGAGTTACAACTTTTAATGTTCCCGATTATCAAGGCAAGTTTTTACGTGGTTTAGGTGGAAATTCAGCTCAAGATATATACACAAGTCAGGAAGAAGGATTGCCGAATATACTAGGTGAAAGATCAAGTGTGGCAATGATTAATGGCAGTGGTAGCGGGGCAATATCTACAGGAAACATCAGCTATCAGTCTTTTTCAGCTTCTGGTTCTACCAGTGGTAGAGGTTGGGCAACATTTAGTCTTGATGCATCTAAATCTAATAAAATATATGGGGCTTCAGAACATGTAACTCCGGAAAACCAAGCTGTTTATTGGTTTATTAAGGCAAAAAGAGAAGAATAGGAGAAAACAATGGTGGGAACAATAACTCCAAATTATATAAAAATTCGTCAGGGTGACAATTTTACTGTTTTATTTCAGTTCAAAGATGAAAATAAATTCATTGATATCAGTGGTTCAACACTGAAAATGTATGTAAAAAATAAAGCAGATAATAAAACTGTTTTAATTAAACAAGGTGTCGTTGATGATGGAATAAACGGAAAAGCTCATATTGCGATTTTACCGGAAGATACAATTAAGCTAAACATAAATAATGAATATATAACCGATGTTCAAATAACTTTTGGTAATGGTGAAACTCATACCATTTATCCGCAAAATCTTTCTCAAGTTGCATCTTTTATTATCACACAACATGTAACGGAGTAAAAATCATGGAAAATACAATTATTTTAACATCCGGTCAAAAAATCGACGTTTTAATGCAAGATGAAGTAAGTTTAGACATTGATTGTTCTCTTCGTTATATTGAATCCGGAAAAAAAGAAATTGAAAATTATGTAGAAGATATTTCTAAAAAACGCTTAAATATCGTTATTGAAGACGCTAAATCGGAAATGAAAATACAGATAGATAATGGTATTTCAGAGGCACAAAAAAAGGCAAGTATTTCCGCCAAAGAAGTTATAGATGAAAATATTTTATCTATGAAATCGGAAATAAATAATTACATTATTAATGAAGTAAAGCCAGATATTGAACAAAATAAAAACGATGCTTATCAATATGCACAAATTGCTTCTCAAGCATCCTCAAATGCAAGCGAAGCTTATAATAATTTAAGTTCATCGTTAGAATTGGCACAAGAAGTTGCTTGCGGGAATATAGGTGATATAAAATATACTCTGAGAACATCAGCACCACATGGTGCTGTTTTTTGTAACGGGCAAATTTTAACCGAAGAACAATATCCTGATTTATATAATATGATATTGGAAGACAGGCTTAAAAATGTATCATTGGAAGAATACGAAAATCAAATATTAACTACCGGAAATTGTGAGTTTTTCGCCATAGATAAAGAGCAAAAGACAATTAAGATTCCGACCATTTTGCAAGAAAATGTTACCGATAACAAAGCATATGTTGTTTGTTATACCGGAAAAGATACAGAAATTGATATAATGCAGGAAATAACACTAAACAATCCATTCTCTTTACTAGACTACAAATGGTCTGAGTATGAAATAAGTAATGCCTCTTGGTTATTATCTAACGGTGCTTTCCATAGTGGTGTTACTTATGTATCTGTTTATGAATTGTTGCTAAAGATTTATAACGGAACAGAAACCAAAGATGGTGTAAGTGTTAAGTTAAGTACAGAAGCTTATACTGATACCGATTTTGTATTAAATACAGCAGATACAACTTTCAGATTGCCCATTAAGGTTAAGCTTGCTAGTGGTAATGCTGTTATTGGTAATGGTATGGCGTTAGGCTTAACAGATGGCTCTAAAAATTATGGTGCTACAACGTGGAGCTCATCAGCGGCAAGAGCAATATCGGCAAGAACAGACAGTTATGGAAAAACAATACCGTCAATATCAGCCAGTGATACCTATCCAACAGATGGCGCAAACCTTAGTGTAACCACAGACCCTCTCAAATCCGGTATTGAAACTTCGTCTAATGGCTTAAAACTATACTTCTATGTCGGCGAAACAATTCAAGATGCTAATGGTATTGCGGCAAGTCAAGTTTTGACAAAGGTTGCAAATTGTATTGATAGAACTGTTAAAAGTGATAAAGAAACTGTTGTTGGTTGGGGTATGCCTGATTATAGTGCAGGTGTTGGCAAGGCGGCGAACACACAATTTACAGCCGAAAGCGATGGGTTTCTTTTATATAATTATGCAGGTGCTACAAGTACAAACACACTAACAATAAATGGTATAAGTATAAATTTAACAACTCAAGCACAGTATTCGCATGGTGTTGCTTTGATGTTGCCGATTCCTCAAGGTACTACATATAAGCTAACAGGTGGCGGAAATAAACTTATCTTTTATCCTCTTAAAGGAGTAAATTAAAATGAAAAAATACGCAAAAGTAATAAATGAAGAAACCAAGGTTTGTGAAGTCGGTTTAGGTACTAACTCAAACTTTTATCAATCTATCGGAATGACAGAGATGGATGTTGAACAAGCTTATGACGGAAACTGGTATGTTTTAGGATTTGCTCCTGAGAAACCTGAGCCAACAAAAGAAGAAATACAAGCACTTCGTTCAGATGCTTACAAAAACGAAGTTGACCCTATCACTTGTCATATTCAAAGGCTTGGTGATGAAGATCAGACACCTGAAGTTATTGCTGAGATTGCTTCTTTGGTTGCGGAAAGAAAAGCTAAAGTTGAGGAAATCAAACTGAGATATCCTTATCCGACGGAGATATAAATTATGTCCGAAAACCTAATAGAAGACAGCAAAGTTATAGGTTCCGCATCAATAGCTGTATTAATCGATTATGCTCAAATATTTAATCAAATAATTACCATACTTATAAGTTTGTGTACTTTAATATACGTGGCAAATAGAGCATACAACAGTTTGTTTACATACAAAAAAAATAAGAAAAGAAAGAAAGGAAAGCACAAATGTTAGATATATATACTATTTGTCAAAGACTTATCATACATGAAGGGTTGCGATTGCAACCCTATTTTTGTAGCAAGAAAAAACTTACTATCGGGGTTGGGCGATGTCTTGATACCAACCCATTAACGTCCGAAGAAGAAAAGACAGTCGGTGATTGGCGACATGGAATCACCAAATGCTCAGCCATGTATCTTTTGAGAAACGATATAAAAAAGGTGTATAAAGAATTAAAAAAAGAGCTTTCCTTTTTTATCGATTTGGATTCAGAACGTCAATACGCATTAATTGATATGGCATTTAATTTAGGTATATTGGGGGTATTGCGTTTTAAAAAAATGTTAAAAGCAATGGAAAAAGGTGATTTTAAAACAGCATCAAAAGAGTGCTTATCTTCCAAATATGCCAAAGATGTTGGGACTAGAGCGATTCGTATAGCCAACACCATAGAAACAGGGATATTTCGTTTATGAAAAAGATAAAAATTTATATCAGCATAATTGCTTTAGTATTAATGACATTAGTTATTATTATTAAACCGCAATATATAGAACAAGCCGTAAAAGGACTGATAGCTATAATGGAGTGTGAGATATGTTTACCAAAGTAATACTGTTTTTTATAATATTAATATCAGTTTTTTGTTTGGGTTTTATTAATTGCAAAAATAAAAATCTTACACGAGAAATAAAAGAGGTACGCTATGTTAAAAACAAAGAAGTTGAAATATTATCAGCTCCTAATGCTGATAAGTTTGATTTACTTAAACTCATGTACCTCAACAAATTATAATTACTGTCCTACATATCCGATTGCAGGCAACAAAGTCGCCGAAGAAATCAAAAATATTGAAGGTAAATATTTTTGGGAGTGGGTAGGGCGTATAAATAAACTAAGGCAACAGCTTGAATTATGTAAAAAAAAGGAGCTTTAGGTTAAAGCTCCTTAATTATTTTATCTTTTTGCTAATTTCAGGTCTTTTCCTTTAGCAAAAGATTTGCCGAAATCCTTATCAAATTTAGCCACTACTTTTTGGAATTTTTTCAAGTTATTACCACTTAAATTTTCACCGGTAGACGCTTTAATTGTCCTAGGATTAACACGTCTTCCGTTTTGAATTACTTCATAGTGAAGATGAGGTCCCGTAGAACGACCGGTCGATCCGACATAAGCAATTATTTGTCCTTGTGTAACTCTTACCCCCGGGCGAATACCATTTGCAAATCTGGACATATGACCATAAGCAGTAGAAAATTCAGAATTATGGCGAATTTTTATATAGTTACCATAAGATCCGTTATATTTAACAACTTGCACGACACCATCACCACCTGCATAAACAGGAGTTCCCGTTGCTGCAGCATAATCTACACCCCAGTGAATTTTATATTTTTTCAATATAGGGTGGAATCTTTTTCCGAATGGTGATGAAATTCTGGCATTTTTATTGGCCAAAGGTTTACGATCCAATATTTTCTTCAAAGCTCGACCGTTTTCGGTATAGTAATCAACTTTTCCGTTAGAATCCATAAAGCGATACAGAGATATTTTTTGCTTACGTAAGATAAGGCCTGCATACAAGATATTTCCGCTTTTTACTAATGTTCCGTCAGGTAAGATTTGACTTTCATATACAATTTCAAATTTATCATCTTTTTGAAGATCACGCTTAAAATCAACAGAATAAGAAAATAAATTGATAAAATTGCTTATTACCCGCATAGGGATACCTTTTTTATTCATCGAAGCAGAAAGATTTCCGTCAACAGTACCGCTAATAGAACTTATTTCATCAATAAACTCTTGTTTTTCAACGTGTGTTTCATAAATTCCATTATTATTTGCAGTAATAATTCTTTCTCCCGGCACCGGTTCGATCATCAGGTAATTGATACTTTTAATATTTTCTGATTTAGTATCAATAGCCACATTTACCTTTAATTTCTGACCGGCTTTAAGGTTTCTTGGATCATAATGTTCCTTAAGTGAGTAAAAAATATCATTAGCTGTTTCTCTATCAGCACCGACTCTCTTTAACATAGAAATAAGAGTATCCCCACTTTCTAAGGTAACCTCTTTTTCGATATTTTTACTTGTAAGAAGATTGTCGACCATATCAAACATGGCTTTTATGTTATTTGATGTGTCAATAGTTTCTTCATTTTCAACATTTTGATTTATATTATCTTCGACGATAATGTAAGAAAAATAATCTTGATTATCAATAGAAGCCTCAACTCGGTTATTGTGAGCAAGAGACAGAACAAAAGCAACAAACACAGCCGAAAAATAGCAAGTGTTTATAATTTTTTGTTTATGTTTAGGTTTTAATCTAAACTTAAAATCAAAGTAATCTTTTATGTTATAATTCAAAGCATTAATTCCTACAAATTTTAACTTTTCGAAAATATATCAAAAAACCTGTGTTAAATAAAGATTTAATAAGTTTTATGTGTATAACTTGGATTAATTATACATACAAAAAGTGAATAAATTATAAAAAAATAAAAAAAATGAAAAAAATACTTGCAATTATATTTTTTGTTGTTTATAAGATGATTCGTCTTGGGGGTGTAGCTCAGTTGGTTAGAGCGTCTGCCTGTCACGCAGAAGGTCGCGGGTTCGAGCCCCGTCACTCCCGCCATTAAAACAAAATGCGCCCATAAGGGCGCTTTTTTGTTTTAAAGCGTTGGAGTGTCGCGCTCGAAGTAAGCGACCGTATGTCGCGGGCGCATAGTGCAAAAAAGATCCGGTGAATCTTTTTTGCCTATGCGGTGATAATTTGTTAATGAGCGATGAGCGACAGCGAAAAGAGCGAGTGTTACAAATAGAACTGGTAAAGCCCCGTCACTCCCGCTTTTTACAAACAAAATGCGCCCATAAGGGCGCTTTTTTGTTTTAAAGCGTTGGAGTGTCGCGCTCGAAGTAAGCGACCGTAGCGATTTAGCGAGGAACGAGCTTATGAGCAAGAAAAGCCCCGTCAATCCTTTATTGCACTACGTTTGGCACCCTGTTAATGATCTTGCTTGAAATATAGCTCTTAAAATGGCTTTTGTTTGCCATTTTTTTATTTATTTTATTTGTAATAAACTAAAAATTAACTATTAGCTTTTATAACAACAATCACAGAAACGTGATAATTTTATTTTAGGAGAACTACAATGTATAATTTTGATGAAAATGCAATTCGTGAAGCCGCTTACTTTATATGGAAAAATAACGGTTGTCAGGCTAACACCAGTATAAGCGATTGGGATGCTGCAATTAATCAACTGGCTTCACAAGCAGCGATTAAATTGAAAGCTCCTAAAAAAGCATCATTAAAAGTTTTAATGCCTAAGAAAAAAGAAATTAAACCGACAAGCTTAAGAGTTGCAAAATCAATAATCTTAAAGCCGGCAACAGCTTCAAAAACAAAGTCTTCAGCTAAAAAATCTGTTGTTCTTAAAGCAAGTAATACAAATAACAAATCAAAAAAATCCAAATAATAAACTATAAACAAAAAAAACGACCGGTGTTACCGGTCGTTTTTTTTAGTGTTTAAAAGCAAAATACTTAAATAAAATATAAGAAGTGATCGTTGTACAGGTTACGGCGACTATTTGTGCTAAATAAGCATTCATGTCAGCAAAATTTACCAAAGCACCCAAAATAACGGCATTTATAGTATAAGATACAACCCACACACCTACACATTTAGCATATTCTTTCAACCATTCAAAAGGTTTTCCTTTGGTGCAAAAAACAAAAATTTTCTGAGTTGCAAAAGAGGATAATGATGATATTATCCATGACAAAATAAGGGCTCTTTGATACTTTTCTTCTCCGCCGAAAAACAAAAAGCAAACATAAAGCAAATATTGAACGGTCGCATTAAAACCTCCAACCAATAAAAACCTAAGTTTGTCGGGGAGCTTAAACCAAAAATCCCATATTTTCCAAAATAATTTAATCATTTATCAGCTCTTCAAATCTACAAGTAATGAAAGCATTTCATCATTAACAGTAAGGCTTTGCGCATTAAGACTATATGCGCGCTGAACGGTAATCATTCTTGCAAATTCTTCCTCCAAATTAACAGTTGAAGCTTCAACAGCTTCAGGAACAATAATATTCTGAGTATCAACATAGTACTCGTTGCCAACTTCACCATTCGCTTCAAATAATGTCGTATTATAAGATGTAAGGTTTTCCGGTGCTACAAAGCCGGCAACAGCCAATTTTGCGATTGATATTTCATTATCATTGCTGTATTTTGCGCTTAAAACACCATCGTTATTAAATCTGAGAGCGACCAAGTTTCCTGACGAAAAGCCATTTTGTTGAATATTCACAATTTCCGAATTCATACCGAATTGAGTCATTTTTGAAATATCAATATCTACATTACTTGTGCTTCCATCATTCCATGTAAGAGAAACATCTATATTTTCCGGAGATTCAATAGTTCCGTCAGCATTAAAAATAACAGTATCAGTATTTCCGAGAGCTGTCCCGTCCTCCAATTCAAAAGACAAATTCCAAGCATTCGGTTGTCCTTCAATTTTTTTGAAAATCAAGCTTAAGTTTGATCCGTCATAGTTGTCAGAATATATAAACACATTATAAATACTGCTATCAATATCTTTTGCAGGAACGTTAGCTATAATAGAAGCCTTTGTGGTTGCTTTTTGCGGTATAGTACTTGGTGCATCAATGGTAATATCAGAAATGGTATTTGAGAACTCATTTTTACCATTGATTGAAGCAAATCCTTGCACGAATAATCCTCCGGAAGAAACTAAATACACATTACCGTTTTGGGATAATTTCTTAAAATCACCGGCTCTGGAATAAAAATAGTTTCCGTAACCGTCATTTAATTTAAAGAAAGCATTAGGATTTCCGGCAATAGCAACATCAAATGTATTGCCTGTTGCTTTGGGCATACCCTCGATATCAATATTTGTTCTGTTATATGCATCAACACCGGTAATATCTGCACGAGAAGAATGTAAACCGCTTTGTGATCCTGCATTCATTCCGGAAGATCCCAACAAGGTATAAAACAATGTTTGCTGTTGTTTATATCCGACAGTATTCATGTTTACAATGTTTTCGGCAACACTTTGTTGAGCAGTACTCATGGCATTTAATCCGGAAACAGAAGGAATAAAACTTGCTAATGTCATATTTGTTCCTTTTATTTAAATTAACCCGAATAAATATATGCAATTTTTGTGCCAAAAAAAGCCACTTTTATTAAGTGGCTAAAATTGTTTATACTGCTAAACATTAAGCTGATTTGTTTTTACTTCTTTTGTCAACCAACATCAAATCAGGTTTTGGCGCTTCGGCAGGAATAGGATCGCCTTGTTTCATACATCTTCCATCAATGTATGCGCCCGGTTCAATAGCTATTGTATTATGAATGGCGTCACCGATTAATTTTGCTGACTTTGCTACAAACAAAGTATCAATCATGGCTTTACCTTTTAAAACACCATAAAGTTGCAGATTATTGGCAGTTATAGATCCGTTGACACTTCCTTTTATACCGATTATAAGCTCATCACAAGAAATATCGCCATCAACAGCTCCGTCAACATGAATAATCCCGTCGCTTAAAATGTTTCCGATAAGTTTTGTATTTTCACTGACAATACTGGGAACCGGAGCACCCGTATTACTTTTACTTAAACGACGAGCTAATTTAACATAAATAAGTCTTTTGATTTTTTTTATAAACATTTCAGTTATCCTTCATTATATTACAATTTAACCTGCATAAACGGCATCGGATCGACCGGATGGCCTTTGTACAATATTTCATAATGCAGATGAGGTCCTGTGGAACGACCTGTATTACCTACTTCACCAATATCTTCGCCAACTTCTAAATAATCTCCTTTTTTTACATATATAACATGTAAATGAGCATATTTGGTGGTAAATCCGTTTCCATGATCAATTTCAACCAAATTTCCATATCCTTTATTTGATATATTGGTTCTGACAACTTTTCCTCTGGCCCGAACTTTTATTTTGTTACCTGTGCGAGATGCTAAATCAACACCTTTATGTCCGGCTTTTTTGCTGTTAAACGGATCATCTCTGACACCGAATTTTGAACTTACCCAATAGCTCCAGATAGGTTTTCCGAAAGGCACATTTTTATAAACCTCGCGATAATATTCCAAATCATCGACAGTTTTATATATTTTACTTATTTTATTTATAATATCTTTATCTTGTAAGTCCGATATTGTGTCAGGAACATAAGTTCCGCCTTTAGAGTCTCTTTTTTTAGAATTAGCTAAAGGATTAAAATAAAGACCTTTTCTTTGGAGTGAGCTGTTAGCTTTTGAAAAAGCACTTTTAAGCTTGTTAACTTCCTTAGATGCAATAGCTTCAACTTTGCTGAAAACTTCCATTTCGGCTTTCTTTATGTTTTGAACGGCGATTTCCAATTCTCTGAGTTGTTCTTTCAAAGCATCACGTTCAGCCGAAACCAAATCTCTCTGTAAAATAATTTCGTTAATTTCAGCTTTGTCATTAATTTTTTTGTTATCAGCGACACTTTTTTCACCGGTAATTTGCTTAATTCGGTCTTCCACAATCATTGCTTGACGTTTATATCTTTCAATATCTTTATCTTTTGCCGAACCGATAGAGTTAAGAACATCATCAATATTTCTTTGAATAGCAACAAAATCACTCATCAAATCATCATAAGCATCGCGAGTCTGTACCAACTCAATATCTTTTCCTAAAATAATTTTACCTGATTTATTGTACATATGGTAGTAATAGAAAGACCAAAAAGAAATAAAAAGCACCAACATCAGAAAAAACAGTTGCATTTTTGAAGAAATTTTAAACACCATAGCCTTACCGGAGCCTCTGAATATAATTTCTTTCTCAGAAAACATCGGTTTCTTTTCGGTATAATGTGGCGAGTATTTACGCCTTAATTTAAATTTGTTTTTATATTTCATAAAATATTACAGCTGGTTGCAACAACTTTACACAGCTATATCAAAAAAAAATAAAAAAATAAACTTTTTTTTTAAAAGTTATCCCAAAGTTACAATAAAACACGCAGAATCAATACAATACCTCAACCACTTGATCTGAGAAAATAAAACTTGCCAAAATTGTCAAAATATGCTAGATACATCCACGTAACGAAATTATTAATCAATTAAATTAAAATAAATTATGGAAACAAAAGAAAAAATTCAAAAGCTTGATTCTGTAATTGAAACATCAAAAATGACAGAAGAAGAACTAACGTTATGGTGGACTTTACGTCAACCTCATCCGGCTTTCAAAATTGCTTATAAAAAGGGAAATGATTTTGAAATACTTCCGGAACTTATCTTGGAACGAAAAGATGAAATTTGGGGATTTGAAATAATACCGGGCGTCATTCTGGCCAAAAAAACAGGTCCCGACAAAAATGTAAAAACCACGTCATGGAACGAGGTCAAAATTTTTGCCGAAAATTGCATTTTCAACGGCAAAAAAGGTTCTTTACCGTCTTTTCAAACATTGCAAGATTGTTGGACCGATAAACTGGTCTATGAAATCCAGTCTATGGATATGTATCTTTGCAACAATGATGTCGATGCTGAAACCAAATCAGCAAACGACCGCAATTATGTAGGTATAATTTGGTGTCAGGAAGAGTATAATGGCAATAATGCTTATTACTTTGATATAGAAGATAATTATACCGAAATAGCAGAAAAAGACTGTTGCTATTTGCATGATCGTTTGGCAATAGCATTTGAGTAACCTTCTTATACTACCGAGAACATACGCTCGGTAGTATTTTTTTTATAAAAAACATATAGTTACGTTTAATGAATTATATTATTTTATATAAATGTAAAAAAAATTTGTCTTTTTTTGTCAAAAACTGTTGCAACATCATTAAAAATATGATAATATTTAAGATGTAAGAAATTATTATTTATTATTAACTAAATATCATTAACCATGAAAAATTTAAAAAATTTAACATTGTTTGTCTTAATGACAACAATGTTTACGGTGGGCGCAAAAGCCCAAAGTAACTATGAAGTTGGCGTTAGCGCGGGAAATTCTAAGTTCGGTTACATGACGGAACTTGATTTCGCCAAGGCGAAATGGTTGGACTACAATGTCCAACAAATGTCCTCGCTTATTGCGAATTTTTACGAAAACCAAAACCTAGAGGTTGGCTTTCGTGTAAAATTCAACATAGGTGAGAAATATTCCCATTTCCGTCCGGGGATCGGAATGGAAATAGCTGGCGGACGGTATGCCCGAAACTGGCGCCAAGCCAGCGAGCAGATCAAAAAAGAAAACTCGCATGGACTGGGATGCCGAGTTTCTATGCTGGTAGAACCAGTTAAAGTGGACGTGCGAAGATTCACGTTCGCTTTAATAGGCCGAATTGGGGTCGCTACATGGACCTCATGCGGTCTCGGTTCTGAGGTAGAGGGATATACAGAAGGCTTGTATACCTCTATAATAGCCCGAGTAAGCTTCAAATTTTAACAGGAAAAGCTGACTACTTTTAGTAGTCAGCTCTTTTTTAGTAGTTTTTTGTTATATATATACCCACCAATAGTAAGTAAAGAACTATGGGATAAGTGCCAAGAACAGAGAAAAATAAGAGGAAGATTGATATTACAACAGAAGTAGGGCAGACTTTTGCCAAATCAGATAATTTGGAAATAAAAAGATTATTGCTAAAATTTGTCTTTGAGAACATAACGTTAACCGAAGGAGAAATTTCATATAAATTGAATTTTCCGTTTAATGAATTTACAAAAACGAAGATTTTAGAGAAAAACACAACAGAATTACACGAACAAAAGCAAAGCCTTGTAAATCAAGACTTACAAGCAAATTACAACCAACAATTACAGTTTGGGTGTGGAAAATCACACGAAGTGGAGCAAAGCCTTAAAAACAAAGGCGTTGCAAAAATTTTCGCAACGCCATTACAGTTTGGTAGGGGTGGTCAGACTCGAACTGACACGGCCTGAGGCCACAAGATTTTGAGTCTAGCGCGTCTACCAGTTCCGCCACACCCCCATAAACTGAAAGCATTGATAATATATTTATTTTTTATAGTCAATAGTTTTTTTTAGTTTTATCAATTTTTTTTATAATAATTTAATTTGTTAGTAAAAATATCAAGCCTTACCCGACAGGCCGCGTGCAATATTCATATTAATTGTTATTAATATTTCAAGTTTTTGCGGTTCTGGTTTTGCAATTATTTCTGTGGTTCGTTTGAAAACAAAATTAGCTAAATTTATAATATTTTGTTTTATTTCAAGAGGTTGAGGACAGTCATCTTCTTGCATGGCCGACGCCAAAATACTCCACAAACGGCGATTCTTATCCAATGCTTTGTTAAGTGCATCTTTTTCTTTTGTATCCCAATTCTCTTTAACGGAATTTAGTGCGGATGCTGTATTTATCAAAGCTCTTATCTCTAGTTCAGCTTCACCCATACCGGCAATTTCGTTTTGAACATATCCGCCCACTGTATTCATTTCTTTTAATTCCTTAAAATAAAGTTTTTTTTAACAGATGAATATTATAATTTACTACAATGTAGACTATCATATATACAATAATGAGGATAAAAGCAACCATGAAAAAAATACTGCTAACAATTTTTAGTTTGATTTTTGGACTTTATTGCATAAATAATGTTTACGCATTTGTCCGTTATGAAGAAAAGAATCCAAAAAATAAAACAGAACTTAAAATGTCAGGACATATAGACTATGCTCCGTTTTCATGGAATGAAAAATATGAAGAAAATGGAAGAAACGGTAATTACACGGTATTTGAACCGTTGATTAATGTGTTTGAAACCGATAAAGAGGCAAATGTCGAAATCGACAGAATAATATATGTAAAAGATTTAGATCAAATACTTCAAAAAGTTCGTTCCGGAGAAATAGATTTTTTTATGGGCGCATATAATGAAACAGAAATGTTTAAAGGTTTACATCTTTTATATCCGGCTGTTTTATATAATCCTGTAACTGTATTTATGTTGCCAAACCGCATTAACGAAGTATCTTC
This sequence comes from Alphaproteobacteria bacterium, assembly GCA_017501665.1. GTDB lineage: Bacteria > Pseudomonadota > Alphaproteobacteria > RF32 > CAG-239 > CAZU01. Next base: position 39,897 of record JAFVWM010000045.1, read on the forward strand.
AACCGAAGATCTGAAAAAATTAAAAGGAATCAGAAATTCTAAAGAGGTTTTCAGTGATTTTGTTGAAAAGAGAATTAAGGAATATAAACTTACTGCAGTCGATTCGCCCTATGAAGCTTTTGAAAAGTTGTTTACCAGAGAAGCAGACTATCTGATCTCTAGTTATTATAACGGAATGGTTGAGGCTATAAAACTAGGTTTAAAAAAACAAATTGCACCGGCAAAACAAACATTGTGGAATATTCCCATGTTTATCGGTGTTTCAAAAACATCACGTAATCGTGAAATGATATCAAAAAGAATAACAAAATATTTGACGGACAAGAATAATATAAAGTCTGTAGAACAAAAACTACAATCATTGATAACCGAATTTGAACAAAGATATAGTGGCGTTGTTCCGCCCACATTTGTCCGAGAAAATACAACAACAGAGCAACAGGTTATGTCGACGCAATCATCCGAAGCCGATAATTAATGTAAAAAAGATAAATAACGCGCTTGACGAGTTATAAAACAAAATATATATTCAAAGTACTATGGTTTTATTGATTCATCACACAACATCGCCCTTTGCTCGCAAAATACGCCTGCAAATGAGTGAAAAAAAGATGCTTTTCGCCCTAAAGGAAGAAGAGCCGTGGAACTTGTCGTCAGATTTATACAAGCTTAATCCGGCCGGTGAACTTCCCGTATTTTTAAACGATGGCGAAGTTATTCTCGGGCACTATGCTATTTCCGAGTTTTTGGAAGAGACGCAAAAAGAAATTTCGCTTATATACGGAACACCTAAACAAAAAGCCGAGATACGTCGTATGACGGATTGGTTTGATAATAAATTTTATCGCGAAGTTTATCAAAATATTGTTTTTGAAAAAGTGAATAAGCGCTTTTCAAAAGGGATTGCTCCAGATTCTAAAGTTTTGAAGATAGGACTTAATAACATCGGTTATCATTTAGAATATATTGAGTGGTTGTTGAGTAAACATCAATATTTGGTTGGTGAAGAATTGTCTTTGGCTGACCTAAGTGCTGCCTCTCAGTTTTCAATTATAGATTATTTGGGCGACGTTCCTTGGGACGAGTTTCCGGCTTCAAAATTATGGTACTCCAAGATTAAATCACGTCCATCATTCAAAGATCTTTTGAAGGACAATATAAGAGGTATATTGCCTGCAAAAAATTATACTAATTTGGATTTTTAATATGAAAAAATTAACAGCTTTTATATGTGTTTTACTTTGTTCTTGCTCATATTTTGGAGGCGGAAAAGGACAGCTCGTATATCATTGGGAAAGATCCAATACCGGTGTGCAAAAATTTTCGAGAGATCACTCGGAATGCATGACTGGCGCAAAAGCTATTAAATTTATTCCTGATTTTCGTTCATGGTTTTATACCGAGGAAACCAAGCTTAATACCAAAGCGGACTGGAATTCTACCTCCGGTATATGGGCTTCGTATATACCATACCCCGGTGCCCAACCGTTAGTTGTAAACTCTGCAATTGATGATACCGATGTTGATCCTGATAAATATGTTGCTTGCATGAAACAAAAAGGCTATTGGTATAGAAATCACACAATTCCCGAAATTACTAATATAAATCTATACAAGGCTCGCAAGCCGATGTTGTCAAATCCTTTCGGTCGTCCGGCACACTACAATTAGCATTTAGTCCGCCTCCGACAGATTTATAGAATGATATGATGCCGATATAAAAATCGGCAAAAGCTTGGTATTTTGCAATTTGAGCAGATACTTCATTTTGCTTATCATCCAAAAAATCGCTGAAAGATATTAAACCGCTGTCATATTTTTTTTCGCTCAAATTGGCAATATTCTCATAAAGTACAAAATTTTCTTTTGCTAATTTGGCATTTTTAGAATTTTCTTCAACCGATATAATGGCATTAGAAATATCAACAACCGCTTGCAACAACGCAGAATGATAATTGTTTAAGGCTTCTTTGGTAATAGATTGTTGAATTTTTATATCATTTACAATTTTGCCCCAATGAAACAGCGGAAGAAGTGACTGCACATTTGACGAATACATATTATAATCTTTAGCAAATATTGGTGAAAGAGTATTATTTTGATATCCCAAAAAGCTTGATAATGACAAAGACGGCAAAAGATTACTCATTTTGTTTCCGATAAGAGCATTTTGTGCGATAAGTTTTTGTTCGGCGCTATAAACATCCGGACGAGATTGTACTGCTTTTGCCGATATATTATAAATTGATGCCGTATCGAAATTAAACTCATTATCCAACAAAGAAGATTTAACCTTTTTTATCTCGGAGGGCAATATACCGACTAACACAGCCAAAGCATTAAGCATATTTTTTTCATACATGACAAAAGAAGGAAGTTTTTGCTCACTGAATTTTACTAAACTTTCAGCTTGATTAAATGTTCTTTCATCGACCAATCCGGCAAGATATTGACTTTTAATTGTTTCATAAATCATGCTTTGATTTTCAATATTTATTTTAGTATTTTCTATCAATTTTTGATACAATCGCCAATAGATATATTTAGATGCAATTTCACTTATAAGTACAATTTTAATATTATCAAGATCGGCGCCGGCAGATTTTAACATTGCATAATTACTTTCAATCAAGCGACGTTGTCCGCCCCAAATATCGATTTCCCACGAAGCATCAAACCCGATTTGAAAATAATCTTGTTCAGCCATAGGTTCAACAGCCTTGGAAGGTGAAGTTTTAACATATTCACCGCCGATATTGAAATCAGGTAACAAACCTGTCTCAGCCAAGAATAAACCATAGCGAGCCTGTTGCAGTTTTTCTTTAGCAATTTTGATTGTCGGACTGTTTTTCAAGGCTGTTTCAATCAGCTCATTTAAGTAGTCATCGCCAAAAATTTTAAACCAATCGGTTGCGACATTTTTTTTAGAATTTTGCAAATTTAATTCCTGAGCAATTTTTTCATCGGAGTAAAAAATTGTTTTTTCGTAGTTTGGACCGATAGCACAAGCACTACATGAAAGAAGCAAAAGAGAAAACAAATATTTATTCATTATTTTTCTCCTTTCTTTGAAGAGTGCTCTTTAATATGTTCAAACAACGCAAACAAAGCCGGAATAAATACGATACCTACAAATGTTGCGGCTATCATACCGAAGAATACCGATGTTCCAATGGCAATTTGGCTCGAAGCACCGGCTCCTTTGGCAATAATCATCGGAAACACACCCAAAATAAAGGTTAATGCAGTCATCAATACGGCTCTGAAACGTTCACTAGCCCCCATAATTGCCGCATCAAAAATCGAATAACCTTTTTGGCGGTAGTCTTTATTAAATTCGATAATCAAAATAGCATTTTTAGCAGCCAAACCAATGAGCATAATAAGTCCGAGTTGTGCATATATACTCAAAGATTGTCCCATAAAATGAAGTCCCAGCAGAGCGCCCAAAATGGCAAAAACGACCGAAAACATAACCGCAAAAGCCAACATCCAGCTTTCATACAGTGCAACCAAGAACAAATAGCAGAATACAAGAGCCAAAGCGATTAAAATAACCGCCAAACCTTGAGCTTCCACTTCTTGTAATGTCAGACCGGTCCAAGAAATGTTAAAATCTTTTGGCAGAATATTTTTTGCAACATCGGATATAGCTTTAATGGCATCACCGCTACTTTTTTTGTTTGCTACTCCACCGGTAACCGAAGCGGCTAAATAAGTATTATAGCGATACAATATTTTGGGCGATATTTCGATTTTAGCATCAACAAAATTGTCAACTCTGATCATATCGCCATTGTTAGACTTTACATACAGGTTTAAGACGTTTTCGACATTTTTTCTGTCATCAAACACAGCTTGAGCAATAACTTTATTAACCTGACCGTCAAGCGTGATATTATTGATGTAGCTTGAGCCGAAGTTATTATTAAGAGCGTTAAAAAGCGAAGCGATACTGACATTAAAGCTTTCGGCTTTTGTGCGATCAACGTCCAAAAATATATGCGGTGTATCGGCTCTGAATGTAGAGAAAGCATAAGCAATATTAGGATTTTGGTTCAAAGCTTTAATAAACGGCATCAATCGGTTAAAAAGTTGCAAACCGGTTGTTTTGCCGTCAACAGCCAAAAGTTCAAATGACAGTCCGTTCGAATTACCTACACCGGGGATTGACGGCGGAGCAAAAAAGTCGATTTGAGCTGTTTTATCGTCCGAATATTTTTTCATAAGTTCGGCAGCTATATTTTCCATAGAAAGTTTTTTTCCTTTTCGTTTATTCCAATTATCCAATCCGACCACACCCAAAGCGACATTTTCACCGCCACCGCCGAGTATGGAATAACCGGCTACACCGATAAAATACTTAACGCCGTTCATATCAAGCACATCTTTACCGATATTTTTCAAGACATCGTTGGTTTGGTTAATGGTTGCCGTATTATCAAGTTGAATATTGGCAAAAATAATTCCCTGATCCTCTTCCGGCAAGAAAGATGTAGGCGTAAACCTGAATCCGACAACAGCCAATATAATAGCCAAAACAATAACAATAGCCGTAAGTTTAATGTTTTGAGCAAATATTTTAACAAATGACAGATATTTTTCTTTAGCCTTATTGATAAAGTTGTCAAATTTTTCAAAATATTTATGAGGCTTATCTTTTCCGCTGTCTTTTAGAAAAATAGCGCAAAGGGCAGGGCTTAGGGTAAGCGCGTTTATAGCGGAAAATATAATGGAAGTAGCAATGGTAACAGCAAACTGCTGATAAATTTTTCCGGTAATTCCGGCCATAAGTCCGACCGGAATAAAAATGGCCATCAAAACAAAAGTTGTTGCGACGATGGCACTTGATATTTCGCTCATAGCCTTAACAGATGCTTGCATGGCATTGAGTTTTTCTTCTTTCATAATATATTCAACGCGTTCTACTACGATAATAGCGTCATCAACCACCAAACCGATAGCCAGAATAAGAGCAAACAAAGTCAGTATATTAATATCAAAACCCAGTGCATATATAACGGCAAAAGTAGCAATAAGCGAAACGGGAATGGTAATCAACGGAATAAGTGTTGTTTTAGCCTTTTGTAAAAACACATAGACAACCAAAACCACCAAAGAAAATGTAATAACCAATGTTTCGATAATACCGGCAATGGAAGCTCTGACAAAATCGGTAGAGTCATAAGCCACTTCAAAAATCATATCTTCAGGAAATGTCCGGCTTAAAGTCTCGATTTCTTTTCTGACATCTTTCATAATATCCAGCGAATTAGAGCTTGGAGTTTGGCTCAAACCGATAATAACCGCCGGCGAGTTATCGAACATTGCGTTCATATTATAAGTATCGGCACCCAGTTCGATATCAGCCACATCTTTTAGTCTGACGATACCGCCGTTATCAGAAGTGGCAACGATAATATTTTCAAAATCTTTTACGGTATTAAGCAAACCCTTAGCACTCAAAGATATAACAACCGGATTATTATGGGGGCTGGGGCTTGCGCCGACAGATCCGATTGATGCTTCAATATTTTGGCTTTTTACGGCATTTATAATATCATCGGACCCCAACCCCAAAGATGCAATAATATTTGGTTTCAGCCATATGCGCATAGAATTTTGTGCGCCAAAAATATCAACACTTCCCATACCGTCGATTCTAAGTAACGGATTTTTGATATTATTATAAGCAAAATTTGATAAATAAAGGCTGTCATAGGTGTTTTTAGGCGAACGCAAAGCCAACATTGCCAACATATTGGAAGATTGCGAAGTAATATCAATGCCTTCTTTGGTAACAATTTCCGGCAATTGTGAGTTAACCTGTTGCAAGCGGTTTTGTACCTTAACGCGAGCCATATCCGGATCTGTGCCGACATTAAATGTAATGGTAAGTTTATAGCTTCCGTTATCATCGCTTGATGAAGACATATAAAGCATATCCTCCACACCGTTTATGGCGTTTTCGATAGGAATAGCCACCGTATCGACCAAAACCTTTGCCGAAGCGCCGGGATATGTTGCTTTGATAATAATTTGCGGAGGAGTAATATCCGGATATTGTGAAACAGGCAATACGGCAATAGCCAAAAGCCCAAGCAACACAAGTACCACCGATACGACACCGGCAAAACGAGGTCTATCAATAAAAAACTTAGAAAACATTACATTTTCTCCGCATTTTTATCAATAAGTTTAACTTTTAATTTAGCGCCGGTAGGAATATTATTAATATTGCCGGCAACCAAAAAATCGCTTTTACTAAAGTTGTTATTAACGACATATGCATCATCATAATAACCCAAAACATTAAGTTTTTCTTTTCTTATTTTATTATTTTTAATAATTCTGACAAAGATACCGTCGTTTTCCAAAGTAGCAAAATTTTGTTTAATCAGATAGACATCGGACATAGGTTTTTCTACCAACACGTCGACATAAGAATTAGCCAACAATTCGCCTTTAGGGTTTTCAAAATCGACAAACACATCAACCGAAGAAGTTTGTTTTTGAATTTGGTTATCAAAATAAGCGAATTTACCCAAAAATTGATACAAAGAGTTGTTAGCCAATCTAAGTTTAATGACCGAATTTTCAAAAGGTTTATTTAAGTTAAAATCGTTAAGATAATTTTTGTTTGAAATGGCAAATTTAACTCTTATGGGGTTTTGTTGAATAATTTCAAAAAGTTTGGTTTGTCCGGCCGAAATAAAATTTCCCTTAGTTAATCCGACATCCCCCAAAACGCCGTCAATAGGAGCTTGTAAAACGGTATAATCAAGCATAACCTTAGCTTTTTCAAGTTCGGCTTTTGATTGTTTAACCTCTGCATCGGCAGATAAAAATTGTGCTTTTGCATCGTCGATTTGCGAAGCCGACACAGCATTTATACCGGCTTTTTTAATGCGTTCATAATAGCTTTTTGCATTAATAAGGTTAGCCTTTGCCATATCATACGAAGCCTTCAGGGTATCGACCTCAGCCTTATAGGTTTTTTGATCAATAAGCACCAAATTATCGCCAAGGCTGACTTTTTCACCGCCGACAGCCCAAATTTCATCAACATATCCCGATACATTAGCCATAACTTCAACCGATTTTATAGGGGTAACATATCCCACATATTCATCTGTAATATTGATATTTTGTTTTATTAAGGGCAAAGCATCGATAAGATAAGTATTTTCATCTTCGATGATTGAATTTGCATTTTTATAAAACAGCATTACAAAGCAGAAGGATAGGGCAACAATAAAATATTTGTTTTTTATAGCATCAATCATAAAAATCTAACCTGTAAAATTAAAATAAAATGGGGTTAGAATTTAAATAATTTCGATATAAAAATATACAACAGCTTGCTAATATATTTTATTGCTTAAGAAGTTTTAACTTTTTGTTACATTTTTTAATGGGTGATTTAAATTGTGTAAAATCAATGAGTTATAAAGTAGGTAAGGTGTTGTGAAATACTTGTGTAGGTCTTGCGTTTTTTATATTTTTGTGGTAAGATATCATTCAAAGGGTGAAATGTGTCTGTATAAAACAGGGTGTATTGCGTAGACACATAAGCATCTGTGATAACCGACATAAAAGGAGGGGTGTTATGACAAAATATTTAAATATGTTAGTTTTTTCGGCATTAGCAATGTTTATTGCTTCTCCTGCTTCGGCCGAAATTATCAATCTTTATGATTTAGAAAATTTCTTGTATTACGGATCTACTAATCTTGGTGAGGGAATTGAAGGTGGAGACGATCCTTATGTCCCCTCTTGTGACGCTTCTCAAGGTGAGTTTGATTCTCCTCCTTCCAATATGACTTGTCAATCTTTTAATAAAGGGTCTATTACTTGTTATCGTAATTGTTCTTGCTCTTCGGAGTTTAAGTATGATGATTCTAATTGTCCTTCTGCTCAACGATTCGTGCGATCTAATCAAACTTGTGAGGGTAAATCTAAATCTTGCTCTTGCTCAGATGATGCACTAGACCCTACATATGTTAATAGTATTAAGGGCGTGTTTAATGGTGTTGATTCATATGCTTCTGGTGATGGCAGTGTTACGTGTCACTATTTAACTAATCCTTCTTGTAAAGTAGGTGAACAATATTCTTATACGGATGTTTATAACGCTGTCGGATCTTCTTTTTCTCATCCTATTTATAAAGTCTCTGTTCCTGGAAAAGATGAGCCTATTGAATACGACCTTGTCGCTTCTGCAAAAACTCAGACTAGTGGAACTGTCTATTGCTTAACGGACGCTCATGTCATTTCTTCTTTTTCGGAAGCTGTTTCTTTATCAAATAATTTTAATGTTAATTGCGCCAAGGTGTCTATGGCTAATGCAAAACTTAATGGTCTTCCGTATTACTACCTCGATGGATCTTGTAATACTACTACTGATGGTGGTCTTTGTGATATTGCTTCCGCTTCTGCTACGGCTACTGTGTCCTTTAAGTTTTATCGTCCCGGTGGTAGGGGGCTTACATACAGTTCTTGTGAATATGTAACGGCTCTTGCTTGTCCCACAGGATTGGGTGTTTTGAAAATGAATTATAATCAGGCTATCTCAACTTATGAAAATAAGGATGGCTTTGTCTTTAAAATTGATGATATCGGTAATAATCTAGCCTGTGTGACTTTTGTAGGATGTGAAGCTGGATATACCCTTCATCCTGAGTTTAGTGGTGAGTATATGGTAGGATTATTTGAATATGATCCAGAAGTTTTAGATCAGAAGGTTCGTAGTATACTTGATAGAGAGTTATCCGGAAGGACTTATGAATATGAAATTGCCACAATCAATTATAGCTCCGGTGATTATGCCGGTAAAATGGCTCCATACCTCTGCTATAAAGAAACAGGTTGTCAAGTCCCTCAAGATGATTGGAGAGTCATTATGGCTTGTTATGTGGATAGCTCTCTCATAACATCGATCATAGATGCCAAGACTCTTGGATATACCTTGTCATCGACATCTGCTTGCACCGGGGTTAAAATTAAACACCCTCTGGAAGATAAATATATTTGTATCCCTAATACTCTATAATTTGCTTGTTGCTTTGTTTTTTATGTTACTTTTTTTAGGAGAACCGCTATGAAAAAATTATTACTTATTTCTTCTTTCTTGTATTGTACAGCTGTTGCTAGCCCCACTCTTGCTGTAGATTGTACTACCGTCCCTTCTTGCTCTTCGCTCGGGTATGTTGATATCACTTCTGTTTCCTGTGATGACGGTACTTTTATCAAATGCCCTTTCGATGCTAATTACGGTATCTGTGTTAAAAATTCTTCTGAAGAAGGTGGGGATCCAATACCTACTAATGAATGTGAAGTTATAGCCTATGGCAAAACGCCAGCTAGAAGTGATATAACTACAAAAGTAGCGATAAATGATGTAGCAAATTATTGTCCTTCAGGTGAGTTATGTTCTTATGAAAAATTTGGTGAAGCTCTTATTGACACAGAAAAAATGTCTGGAATTATTATCTTTTCGGATAAAGCTATTAATACAACCAGCGGAGCTACAGTTACTAGTATACCTAGTCCAAATCAAGCATATTTTGCTTGCAAAGCAAGTGAAGATAATCAAGATATGTTCTACCCGCAGTTCAGTACGGCTTCGGATGACATGTTTGTAGAGTGCGAAGCTGCTCAAAGATATACGGTAGCTTATACAGTCCCGACAAGATCTAGTGGAATACAAAATGCAATAGCTGCAGAATGTCCGGTTGGACTATGTCCTAAATCAAGTATAGAAGCATATGTTGCCAACAAAACCGGATATGTTGTAACGGGAGATGGTATGTATGAATTATCTTCAGGAGCTATTACCGGAAAATCTGTCACAACAATAAGTTCAGTAAAAAATATTTATTATTCTTGTATGACACCATGTACAGCCATTGAACAATTAACCTTAACCGGTTTAACTTATCCTGCATCTTTGGCACATTCATACCTGTATCAAAAGGCAACGGCACAATGTTCAAGTGGTTTGTGTCCTATAAGTACCTTAAAAATGGCTGCATCAAGTGAAACAGGATATATGGTTGCCGGTGAAGGTGTTTTCAAGGTAAATTCAGGCTCAATTGGAAGTTCTCTTCCATCAGCTAACGTACTTACTGCTGATTCTTCAAAATTTTATTATGCATGCCGAGGTGTTGTAACACTATACGATGCAACAGGCGAAGAGACTCCACAATATATTAGTCCATGTACTGAATTAAAAGTGTATACTACTACATATACTACACCGGTAGCAGCAACTGCCCTTGCCCAAAAGGCAAAAACAAACTGTGGGGGATATTTATGTTCTACTACTAATACAGGAACTATATTATCAGGAGAAAGCGGTTATGTTGTGACTGCCAGTGGTGTTTATAGTCTATCATCAGGGACAATAGGTAATAATACCACAGCAATATCGGATAAAGGCCAAAAAATATATTTTGCTTGTAGTAATGCCCGTAGTGCTCTCGCACAACTAAGTCTAACGGTAACATATCCGGCAAGTTTAACATTAGGATACATAAAAGAACAAGCAAGAGCTAAATGCCCAAATGGTTTTGCTGATTTGTTTGAACTAGAAAGTAAAGTAACTACCCAAACCGGATATCTGTTTGATTCAAAGTGTTTATCTCCTGTTAATAATGGTGTGTTGTCCAAAATGTGCGTAGATAAGATTATTGCTAAAAGTGCAGATAAAGCAAAAATTTATTATAGTTGCCAATCAGTACCTACTGCTACTCCTTCGACAATTAATTATGGTGATACTACCGTGGTTTATTAGTAATTCTCGGTAACATGGATCCCCTGTAATTTTAAATTACAGGGGATACATGTATAATAATAAAACGATAGAACCATGCTTATAGTGTCATTGGTTGCTATAATAATACTTATCTATTGATGAAAAAGTTAGCTTTATCGCATCTTTATTTTATGCTACTTATGTATAAAAATACCATTTCCCCGAGGATTTTCAATCCTCGGGGATATATTATCTTCGAGAATTACTAATAAACTGCACTTGTACTACCATAAGTAACTGTCGTAGCAGTTATTGCATCACTTGGTATAGAAGCACAAGCATAATAAATCTTTACTCCGGCGGCATTTAGAAGCGGAAACACAACTGAGGAAAGAGGAAAGAAGAAAAATTTTTTTTTAGCATCAACAAAAACTAAAAATTAATAAATTTAGTAAAATCAATATGTTACTAGATGGTAAAATAATACCCTTTAATAACACACTGAAAAATAATAAAATTTTTTAGTTGACAACATTTTTTATTTATATATATTAGCCCTCGAAGTTAAATTTCTATTTTAATAAAAAAGAGAGAAAAATATGAACACATATGCTACAAAACCCTCTGATATTGAGAGAAAATGGTACGTAGTTGATGCCGAAGGCGTTGTTTTGGGTCGTATGGCTGCCGAAATCGCTAAAATCTTACGCGGTAAACATAAAGCCAACTTCGTTCCTAACATTGACTGTGGTGACTATGTCGTTGTTATCAATGCAGACAAAGTAAAATTAACAGGCAACAAATTAGCTGCTAAAAAATATTTCAAACATACCGGTTGGGCCGGCGGTATCAAAGAAACAACCGCAGGCAAAGTATTGTCCGGTCGTTTTCCCGAAAGAGTTATCATCAAAGCTGTTGAACGTATGATATCTCGCAACCCGATGGGTCGTCAACAAATGACAAAGTTAAAAGTATATGCCGGTGCTGAACATCCTCACACAGCTCAAAATCCCGTTGTTTTGGATATCGCCGGTAAAAACCCGAAGAATAAAAGGAGCATCTAATTATGGCTGAAAAAATCGAATCTTTGCAAGATATTAAAAACGCAGCCAAATCAGAAGCTGCTGAAACTGTTGTTCGTAAGGCTAAAAAAGACAAACTCGGTCGCTCTTACGCCACAGGTAAAAGAAAAGACGCCGTTGCCCGTGTATGGATCAAAGCAGGTAAAGGCAATATCACAATTAACGACAAATCTATTGATCAATATTTTGCCCGTCCGGTATTAAAAATGATCATTAATCAACCTTTCGAAGTTGCTAATCGCGTTAACGAATTTGACGTTGTATGCACAGTAAAAGGTGGTGGTTTGTCTGGTCAAGCCGGTGCTATTAAACACGGTATTTCAAAAGCTTTGAACGAGTTTGAACCCGAATTACGTGATTGCTTGAAAAAAGCCGGTTTCTTGACACGTGATGACAGAACTGTTGAACGTAAAAAATATGGTAAGGCTAAAGCTCGTCGCTCCTACCAATTCTCAAAACGTTAATTTTTACGTTTACAAGAATACAAAAAAGCTTGGATTTTTTATCCAAGCTTTTTTGAGTTTTAAACTTCTTCAAAAATATTGATGTAACGAAGTTTCGCCTTTTTTCTGTCATCGGCATACACTGAAGATAATTTACCTCCATTGATTGTTACAATCAAATTTTGATCATAACTGTAATTTGAAGAAGTAAAATAATCGCCCGCTATGATGGGAAGATTTAATTCTGTTAGCGCTTTATTAAGCTCATCTTTTACCGACATCAAAGACTTCCAAAAGCCTATATGAGGTAAAGAGTTTGGATCAGCGCCTAATCTTTTTCTTAATTCCGATTCATCAGTAAATAAAAATACCGGTGAATAAGAAAATGGGAATATCCCGATAATTTTTTTGTTTCTTCCTTCTTCAAAAGAAACTTTTCTTACTGTATCTCCATGAGATACCAACAAGTTAAACTTTTTCATACAAAATAATTTTTTTTAGTTAATT
>JAFVWM010000046.1 GCA_017501665.1 Alphaproteobacteria bacterium
AGCTTCGCCGTCCTCAACACCATAGTATGAAGAAACAACCGCTTTTGCAGTAACATATTCGCTTGTTTCATATCCGCAGTCGTCGCAGGTCTCGGCAATATAAAATCTGTTGTTTGCCACCTGTCCGTCAACCTGTTCGGTGAAATTATGGTCTGCAAGTCCTCTTGTAGCTCTTGCATAAGTACCTTTACAGAATTTGCAATACTCACCGCGTTTGAGAGTGGTTAAATGGTATTCATCATCATATTTTTCGTGAGTTGTATTGTCAAACTGTAAAAAGAAATTATTATCACAAGGATTTAACGAGTATACATTGTTGTTAAATGAATAGGTTGCCATTCCGTCACCGGAGTTTATCGTTCCGCAGTTCTGACAAACGGCTTTAGTCCAATGGTAGCCGGTATAATAAGCATCTATGCCGGGAGTACCAGAGTCAAGATTTCCTTTTCTTTCTTCATCTAAACAAGTACCGTCTGAATATCTTACATCACGATTGAGTGCTGTTTCACCGCTTCGGGTATATTCAGGAACACGGTATGTCAATACTGTTGTCTGCATATTACATACACAGCAAAACTGCGTTTCGTATGTTGTGGTTGCGTTGACATCAAGCTCATTCGTCCTGTTATTTGAGGAAAGCCAATTATCCGCAGGGTCCACATATTCGTTTGACTGCGCCGCAAATGTTGTTACGGGGGAAATGCTTAAAAGCATACATACGGCAAGAAATGCCGACAAAATCGATTTTGTTTTATTTTTTAATTTCATTTGAGAATTTTCCTCCTGTTCAAATTTTGTTTTGGTTTGGGATAGGTCTGCCAAATATCAAGGCGGCCTGTATTTTTTATATACGGATTTATTCATATCAGCCACCGTACAAGTCGTGATTTACCTGTGCAGAATAGAAGCTGTCTATTGTTGTAGGAGCATTGAATAAAACTGCAAGCATATATTTTTTGATATTTCGTACCTCGCTTGTGTTTTTACGAAGGCTTGATAATACATACTCGATATGCTCACTGTCCAGCTTCAAGAGTTTGCTTTTTACAAGTGCTGCAGGGTAATCATCACCGGCTATTGTTAAATACTCTTTTGAGGTACATACCGTTTCGGTTAAGAGTTCCACGATTTCATCAATCCGTACTTTTTCAAGCGGATTGTTAATTACCAAAATATCATACTCAATATTTTCTTTTATGATTTCTCTGTATGCGTCAATCTCGTCCATTCCAATCCGTTCCGAATTTCCTTTTGGATTTGATTGGATAGGATTTGATATATTCGTACTTGATAAATCAATATTTGATTTTTTTGTATTTGATATATTAGTATTTAATTGGTCGGGATTTTCCAAGATAGGTAAAACCTGTTCAGGATTTTCCAAGATTGGGTTATCCAAAACTGGATTTTCCCGTTTAGGTTTTTCCTGTTTAGGTGAAGCCGTTTCAGGTGCTTCCAAAATGGTGTACTCAACCGTAGTAAGCTGTCCCTTTTCATTTCGTACTCGCTGCCGTATGATATATCCATGCTGCTCCAGCTCTTTAATCGTACTGCATATACTGTCAATGCCGTCCTTGCAGATTTTGGAAAGTCCTTTTGTGGTGTAGTCCCAATTCTCCGGCAGGGAAAGCATAAGAGATAACAAACCTTTTGCTTTGAGTGAAAGGCTTGTATTTCTCAAATGGTGGTTTGACATTACGGTATAATCACGGGTTTTGTCTATTCTGAATACCGCCATACAAAAATCCTCCTTTCGCTGATTTTATGTCACGCATTAGAAGCCGTTTTTGAGGGATATGAATATGTTTCCATTACCTACTTGATTTAAGAGGTTAAAATCCCTTATTTTACTTGCGTAAATAATGCCTATTCCGTGACAAAAGGGTACAAAAAAACAGCGTTTAGGAATTTTCCTTAACGCTGTCGGTTTTGATATTTTGTTTTTCTATGGGTTTATACATTGTGCAGCTCGTTCCGTTATGACAATGCAAATACGGACAAAAAGGATTTTTGCTGTCAAGCAAATATGTGTCTTGTCCTGTTTGACAAGTGGGGCAAAGTTGCCCGGTGTCCTTGTTCATAAAATATCTGTCCTCCGATTTCTTGACTATCTGAATGATTTATGGTATAATACTATTCAAGATAGCCGAAAGTTTTTAAGGCTTGTGAATGGTAAATTAAAAACATCACGACGGCTTTATCGTGATGTTTTCGGGGATAAATATTTTGTTTTTAGAGGATAAGTGCTTATGTTGACCGTCTAAAACCCTTGATTTTACGGCATTTGTGAGTAAATCCTATAAGAACACCCGTACCATAAAATACACATCCACAGGGATGTGTATTTTTGCCTTTTGGCAAAACGGTATAATTTATGTATATACACACCAAAATAAAATAGGTAAAAAAATTAAAATTAAGTATTGACATTTCTAAAAAGTTATTGTATAATAGCATAGTGAATTGAATATTCGCTGGTGTAGCTCAATTGGTAGAGC
>JAFVWM010000047.1 GCA_017501665.1 Alphaproteobacteria bacterium
ATCCCCGTGTCATTGGTTCGATTCCGATCGGAGGCACCATATGCGGATTTAGCTCATCTGGTAGAGCGCCACCTTGCCAAGGTGGAGGTAGCGAGTTCGAGCCTCGTAATCCGCTCCAACATAAAGGACGCTTAAGAACCATTAAGCGTCCTATATTTATAAGGCACCATAGCCAAGCGGTAAGGCAGAGGTCTGCAAAACCTTTATTCCCCGGTTCGATTCCGGGTGGTGCCTCCAAAAATCCCGTTCACGTAAGTGGGCGGGATTTTTACTTATTACCTTTTCACTCTTCACTTTTCACTATTCACTAAATTCACATTCGGGATTTTTGAAAGTAAGAAGTAATAGTGAAGAGTGAAGAAGCCTACGGCTGATGAATAATGAATAATTATTGCACCGCAACCACTTTTATGCTATACTCAACCCAAGGTCGGTGATAATATGAAAAATAAAACCAAAAAAGTTGTGATATGGATATGCCTTTGTGTCTTTGTTATTCCTCTTTTATTTTGGTGTGGCGCATTGGTAAAAGACTGTTTGGTTACGGCAATCTATAAAGATCAATTTAACAGCATAAAATTTGCTGAAACTGAAGAACCGCTTTCTGAGTTTGACTGGTATAGAATCACTTCCTATTCGGAGGAAGAAATTGTGATCTATTTTGTAAACACACTAGGAAAAGGGACGGATGGAGAATATAAAGTGGGCGGAGAGATGGTTTTCAGTAAAACACCTAACGGTTGGCAGCATACTGATATGGTAGATAGCATTTTGTGGTCAGGTGCTGGGTCGGCAGATGATTATATTTGGCCTTATTGGTATCATATATTTTTAGTTTAAAGAAATTCTCGGTTTTCTTCCAGCTCTTTTTTTGGACACGAATGACAAAAAGAAAAGACACGCGAGAGCGTGTCTTTTCTTTTTCAACTATGATTGCCTTGGGTAAGTTATGAGTTAGGAAATGCTACGCATTGTTATAATTTGCCTACGGCAAAACTGTATGGCAATCATATCATAACTTTTGCGTAGCAAAATCATCACGCGCAAAGCGCTCATAACGCTAAACTTACTCCTTGCCCCTTTACCACTTTTATGCTATAGTTCACATAGGCGGTGATTTTATGAACGAACTAAAAGTTAAGGAACTTACTAATATGGATTGGGGAAATTTTACTCCTGAGTTTTCAAAGGAAAACGAAATGGTTCATGTTTTTAACCATTTTATTTCTACCCCTGAAGCTGCCCAGCGCACCATTAAATTTATTGTTAATAGAATAAAATGGTGTAATACTTATTTTCGCAATGAATTTCTTCATACTGTTGTTATTGATGATGTTGGACAAAGTGTTTCGGATGAAACGCGTGAATATATTAGAAATGAAATCAAAGATTATGTAGCAAGTTTTGAGTTTGCGTCAGAGAGGGAATAGTATGGCTTATAATTTTTTGTGTGAAACAACAACTGAACCGAATTGGGAAAAACTCAATAAGTTACTTAAAAAATATAATCACTTAGAATCGTTTCCAATTCTTGAAGCATCAGATGAAAAATTCGGTTTAGCCATTTCCGTACCAATGAAAAATGTAGGGAAAAGTGCATACAAGCAGTTTGTACATGTCAATAAATTGTTGAGAAAAAAATTTAAATTTACTGTTTATGATATGTATTATGGAAAAGAAGTGGATAAAGAACATATCAAGGTAATTAGAAGAGAAATCATATAGTAATTTCAATAATCTTCAGTTTTCAGGCACTTTTTATTCGTGCTATTAAGTTCAAAACACCCCAAAAATCCCGTTCACGTAAGTGGGCGGGATTTTTACTTATTACCTTTACACTCTTCACTTTACACTCTTCACTAAACTCACATTCGGGATTTTTGAAAGTAAGAAGTAATAGTGAATAGTGAAGAAGTATTGCGACTTTGCCGCTTTTATACTATAATACACTTAAAGGTCGGTGACGCTATGAAAAAACTATTTTCAATAATAATTGTTTTTATAATGATTCTTTGTTTTTCGGCTTGTAAAAAGGATACAAGTAAAGAATATACTTATTTGCCCAAAACAGAATTACTCACCCGTGAAAATTCAAGCGGATTTCATAGTGAGTATAAGACTGTTTACAAATATGATGAAAAAGGAAATGTTATAAAGAAGACGGAATACACAAAAGGTTTTTGGGGGGTATTCAACGTTCGAGAGAGACAATATGATATAGAGTATACATATAATGAAAATGGCGACATATCCCAAGAACTTATACATATAGAAGATTTTTGTACAAATATAACGGATGGACATCAGATTTATGATGAAGGTTATCACTATATTTATAATGAAAAACAACAGCTTGTTAAAAAGCAAATTATTAATCCGTCTGATTATGAGGATGCGCTTTGCGCATATGAATATGAATATGATGAATTCGGAAATTGTATTAAAGAATATAAATTATATTCTAATGGCACTAAAGAACTTGAATTTGAAAATGTATATGATGAGCAAAATCAACTAACTAAAAAACAACATATGGTGATGTCGTACGACTTTATATATGTTTGGGATGAAACTAATTATACTTA
Organism: Alphaproteobacteria bacterium; assembly: GCA_017501665.1. Lineage (GTDB taxonomy): Bacteria > Pseudomonadota > Alphaproteobacteria > RF32 > CAG-239 > CAZU01. The sequence goes on from JAFVWM010000047.1 coordinate 2,586, forward strand.
TGATACGGAAGAAAAGTTATTATATACAAAAACCGTTCATTATGAAAGTTCCGGAGAAATGAGTCATTATTATGAGGCGAATTATTACTATGATAAGTTGAATCGTCTTATTAAAGTAGAAGAAACGGGATTTGATAATGACGGAAAAACAGGTGATAACAAAGTTATAGAATATAAAGATTTTATACACATAGGCGGTGATGGATAATGACTAAAAATGATAAAATTTATCATATAACAAGTGTTTGTGCTTTTGTGCTTCATATTTGCGTTTTTGTATTTGTTGTGGTCGTTGGTTTTTTGCCGTTTTGTGAAAAACGAAATTTTTATGAGTGTTTTATTGGTTTTTTCGGTAATACCCTAAGTGCTGTTCAACCATATTTTGTAATGGCGATATTGTTTCTATCTTGCGTGGGAGCGTTTTTCTCTATAAATCGTCCGTTGTTTTCTTTTTTGGTAGCTGCTTGTACTATATCATTTTTTGTGATTGCCACACTTCCGTATTCTATTGAAGCGATGATAATCGGATTCGCTTCGCCTTGGATTAGCGGAAATATGTCAACCTATGGAATAGGGTTTGATTTGATTGTTGCTACTTCATATGTTTTTTATTTTGATATATCATTTTTAATTTATTCAATTATAACTTTATTTATCAGGTCTAAAACAAATTGAATGACATCCCAAATCTGAACTGTTACGGTTCGATTAGGATGTCATTCTTCTTTTATAACCCCAGTAAGGAACGGCTTTCTTGGCCGTTCCTTATTTTTTTATTTAATCGAACTCAAATGAAAGAAGTGTTTCAAAACTGTGCCATATCCGAAAAATTAAAATGATTTGAACCACGAAAGTTCGATTAAATTGTTTCGCTTATATCATCAGCATGGCGCTTGTAATAAGCTTCTTCTGTAGCATTTGGCGTGCGATATCGATTGATTTGGTGCGGTCTTTTGTCATTATAAAAATCAATGTACTTTTGTACTCGCTCCCTAAACTCTCTTTCAGAACGATAATTGTTTCGATATAGTTCTTCGGCTTTTAAGGATTTGAAAAACGCTTCCATAACTGAATTGCCGTACGGTGTTGCAGTTCTTGATAGCGATTGAGTGATTCCCAGTGTTTTGCAAAACGTTGAGAAAGAACGTGAAGTATAGTTGGCACCGCGGTCACTATGGAATAATAAACCTTCCTTTGGATTTCGATCATAGTATGCTTTTGCCAGTGTTTCTTTTGTGATTCGTGAACTGTTGCCGGTGGAAAAGGTGTAAGCAATTATTTTTCTTGCGAATAGGTCAATAATTACGTAGATGAAATATTGAATTTTCTTGCATGTGAAGTAAGTCACATCACTGATCCATACTTCGTTTGGTGCTGAAGCAGTAAACTGTTGGCTGAGAATATTTTCTTTTCTTTCCTTATTTATTTCATAGATCGCCTTAGCGCCACCACGCACACTAAACCAACCGTTTTCATGTATAATGGCTGCCACCTTTTCCCCAGAGCGATAAGGAAATTATAATTTGGTAGTAAAAAGCCTGCGTAGCCCTTTGTACGCAACAGACTCAACCCAACCCAAAGGCGGTGAGCAATAATATGAAAATGAAAAAATCCTTTTATTGTTTTTGTTTCTCGTGTCACTGATTCTCGAACGGCTCCCATACGGAGCCGTACTGAACTTTGCAAATCCTGATGGCGAACCGTGGTGCAGGACATATTCCTATTTCAGTCTGACACCATTCGGATATGCGAACTTCGGTCCGTTGATTACTGCCATACTGACCTGCGTTTTACTTGTTCTGGTGGTTGTCTACCTCTTCAAGTCATATAAGTGCCTCAATATTGCAATTATGAACGTCTCCGGTTTCGCAACTGCTACATCTCTGTTGGCTTTGATGCTCGGCTTCAGTTACATTACGGTAATCGGCGTGATTGTATCTGTGCTTCTGGCTGCAACATTTGGTGTGTGCTTTATTAAAATCAGGTAATTGTATGCGTTCTTGCGCTGTACACTTGATAAAACCGGAATTTGGTGGTAAAATAATAAAAAATACTGGGAGGTATTTGATTATGTGTGATAACAATAAGTTCTACATTTGTGAGCATTGCGGTAATTTGATTGGAATGATCCACGATGCAGGGGTCCCGATGATGTGTTGCGGTCAGAAGATGACCAAGCTTGAACCCGGAGTGGTCGAAGCAAGCCACGAAAAGCATATCCCTGTTGTAACTGTAGAGGATAACATTGTAACCGTAACCATTGGTTCCGTTGAACATCCTATGGTTGAAGAGCATCATATCGTTTGGGTATATCTCCAGACCGATAGAGGCGGCCAGCGTAAATGCCTTGAGGTAGGTAAGGAGCCTACCGTGACCTTTGCTCTTGCGGATGAAAAGCCCGTTGCAGCATATGCGTATTGCAACATTCACGGACTTTGGAAGAAAGAGATTTAATCTATAATAATTTTTAAGGGCGTCGCATTACTGCGGCGCCCTTATTTATTTCTGTGCTGATAATTCTTTTCGTTTTTTTCTTCTGACGCGGTTGATGTGTCGTTCAAAATCTCCGTTGTTAATAAGTTCAGTAAGAACATACTGCATAAAGGTTGGCACTGTGCAGGAATAGAAGCCTAACTTCTTATCGAATGTCTCCACAAGATGCTTGGGCAGTACCATATACCCAATACGTAGTGAAGGGGAGATGGTCTTTGAAAATGTGTTGAGATAGATGACGTTGTCATTATTGGACAGAGCAAACAGTGTTTCGTTCGGTTTGGCTGAAACTGAGAACTCAGATTCAAAATCGTCTTCTATAATGTAACGATTGTTTTTCTCTGACCATCGAATATACTCATGCCTTTTGGATGCTGTTGCAGTAACACCACTGGGGTAGCTTCTATACGGAGTTGTGTGTAATACGTCTGCCTGTGTTTTAGCAAGCGCTTTGCTGTCAATACCTGCGTTTGTAAGTGGGAGAGAGTCACAGTTTATTTCGGCAGCACGGTAAACCTGCTCAATCTTTTTGTATGAAGGGTTTTCAATGGCATAAATA
>JAFVWM010000048.1 GCA_017501665.1 Alphaproteobacteria bacterium
TAGTTTTTTCTTTGGCTGAATTGGGGTAACATATTTTGCAGGAATAGAATTGTTATTCTTTTCCTCTTTTACAACCATATCCATCTTTGTATTAGATATTTTTGATACTTTTACGTTTGATTTGAAATCAACTTTATCAAGACTATTAATCAGATTTTCAACAATATCCTCGTTTGTAGGATTATATTTTGTCTTAATATATGATTTTAAAATTTTCTTTTCTTTATTCTTAATCGCAACTTGTTTTTGGTATTCGCTCTTTTCGATATCCGTATTTGCCAAGAACGATGTAGGCTGATTTGCATTTGCTTTACCTAAATATTCATCTGTTTGAGCATCAAATACCCAAGCTTCTTGATAAGCGTTAATATCTCTGCGGATATAAACCTTTCTGCCTTTTTCGGTAATCATCCACTCTGCCCAATAAGAAATTTGCAATTGAGAATCAAAAATACCATTTCTTTTGATTGTTATATTGTTTGTAGTTCTCATACAGAACAATTTTAAGGCATCTCTGCTGATAACTTTTTTATTGGTAAATTCTTCAGCCCATAACTCGTCAGGACACTTACCCTGCAAGACTTTGCCTTTAGATGGCTTTTTGTTTAAATAATTTTCAATAAATCTATCAAATAGAATTTTAAAATCATCAAATTTCATAATTTGATTGTTTTTAATCTCATTCTTTAATTTTTCAGGTCTTTCGGTAATTTTGCCTCCACGATACCCAACAAACCCTTTGGAAAGGTATTCTTTTATTTTCAAAAAGTCCCTTTCCACAGGTTTTGTTTGGGCATTATAGGGGAGTGCGAAATGGATGTGTATGCCGAGATTCTGAATTAAAGAACCACCATCTTTTTTGTGTTTAACTTTTACGGTTCTTGTTCTACCACCTGCAAAATCTTTACAGCGATAGTCTTTACCATTATCAAGATAAACATCTTCAGGAATTCCAAAATTTAGAACTCCATAATAAAATGCTTGAAAAATATGGTCAGAGTTTGGAGAATCTGCGTGTAAAAACCAACCTAACCATTTTGAAGTTTTTGCATCTCTGAATACTGTAACCCAAGGGAAACAAACCGTACCGTTGAAATCGACTGCAACATCTATTTGAGCATGGTCTGATACCCAACAAGTTCCGGCATTTAAGTTTGAATAATCTCTTGGAACATAATTCGCATATTTTTTATTCCAAGCTGATTCGCCATATCTTGCGATAAAAATAGCTTGTTCAGGCACTTCATTTCTTAATCTTCTGATGAAGGTTTTGCTTGTTGGAAAATTACTAACGCAGTCAAATCCCTGCCGTTTTGCAAATCCTAATGTTATGCTCCAAGCCGTTTCAACAGAAGGAGCACCTTCTCTTAAATAAATACTTTTAAAATATTCAAAGCATTCGTTATCAACTTTACTGAAACCTTTTCTATGATTTCCGTAATGGGATAATAAAGCTGTTATTCCACCACAAGAATATTTTTTCAAAGCTATTGTCAGAGAAGAATAGCAAGCTTTTTTATGAGGATATTTTTGCGACCAGTCTGCAAGAAAATCTATTTTTTCTTGATATGTCATTCCTTCTGTTAGTCTAAACAGTTCCAAATATTTTTCAGCTTTAGCTTTCATCCATTTTGGAGCATTAGAATATGCCTCTAAACTTTGTTCTACTTCATTTTGTGAAGTCGGTGTAAGGTATGATTTATACTTTTCGATATACTTCAAAGGCATAGATGACAACAGAATTTGATAATTTTTATTCCTACCTGCAAGCTCAAATTTACACTTGTATTCTCCGGATTTGCATTTTCTTCTAATTGTTTCTTTTTTACTATTAGTAAGACTGCAAACTTCTTCAATATTTAACCAAACATCTGAAGTGTTATTCATTATTTAACACTCCTTTTGTTTTTGAATAAAATCAGTACGTTTTCTTTCATCCATTGGTCAAATAATTCATTTTTTCGGCTACCTTTAATAAGCATATTTATATAGTTACGAGAGAAGCCTAACTCTTTGCCTAAGTCACTTTGAGTCATCTTCAATTCTTTTAAACCAATGATATATTTTTGATTTAACGATAGCCTCATTCTCTCCGTCCTCTAATCGATTTTTAAATTTTGTTATTCATTATTTAATATACTATTTAAAAATGAATACTGCGTCAATGATTTTAGTAAAATTGTGAACAAAGTAACAAGAAAAATTTAATTCATAATTTTAAAATACTGATTAAATAACGCATAAAGATATATTAAAATATGAAGTATTGTAAAGAAGTTGCGAATAGTTTTGTTGAAAATTTGAATAATTTATGCAAACATGTTTTTTGAAAAGGAGTGCTATTACAGATGACTATACAAGAGAGATTAAAATCTTTTAGAATGCAAGTATCTTCAGGAATTGATGCATTTTGCGAAGAGCTATTGAAAAATGGATGTAAAATTACAGCACCGACCATTTATGGTTATGAGGGAGGACAAAGACAACCTAGTGTTTCGTATATCAGCGGATTAATCAAAGTATATGATGCCAATCCTTTTTGGCTTTTACAGGGTGTCGGAGAGATGTTTGTATCTGAAGAAGATAAATCAAAAGCAAATATGCCTGCAAATGTTGATTTAACTAACACAGTATTTATTCCTGTTGTAAATATGGATGTATCAGCAGGATTTGGTTCATTAACTGAAGAGATTGAATCAACTAAAGATTTTGTGTCTTTCGGTAAAGATTGGATTAAAAAGCATATAAGTGCGAATATAAATAATTTGGTTATGTTTACCGTCAGAGGCGATTCAATGGATGGTGGTAACAGCAGAATTAAAAACGGTTCGCAAATAATAGTAGATACAAGTGTAAAAGAATATATAAATGACGGTATTTATGCAATAAGAATAGAAAACGCCTTATTTGTAAAACGCCTGCAATATATGCCGGGAAAATTATTAGTTAAAAGCGATAACCCAATATACCAACCATTTGAAGTGGATTTAAAAACTGATAGTGTGAATATTATTGGCGCTGTTGTTTATGTTATGAACGACATGTCCTGCATATAATAAAATAATAAAAATACAAAAATACGGAACTCAAATATGAATTCCGTCTTTTTATTTTATCTTATATATTAATTAATATGTTAAATTCAAAATCACAAAAATTTTTAATTGTAAAAAGACACATGATTTGATTTCTTTGGACAGATGGTTTGATTATTTCGGTGCAAAAAATTGCACCCTACTCACTGTTAAGCTAACTTGTGGAACATATGCCGAACCTTATCTATACGGCTATTCGGGCGGCGGGGTTGGCAAATAAATTTACCAATAGCTGGCTGGTATCCTTTTAACTCTGTCAAGCAGACTCCCTGCCCATTTGTGAAA
>JAFVWM010000003.1 GCA_017501665.1 Alphaproteobacteria bacterium
CAAAAAATATTATAATTCACTTGCTGTTATTCAAAATGGAGCAATAAAAAGCATTGTAAGAAAGTCACTCTTGCCGACATATTGTGAGTTTAACGATTACAGATATTTTGAACCGTCACCTGTTGTAGGGTGTCAAAGTGCAAATACATTATGCAATTTTGATGAAAGTAAAATTGAAAACCACCCTAAAACAATTATAATAAACGGTATTAAATATGGAATTTCAATTTGTGAGGACTGCTGGAACAATAAAGAATTTTTTAACAGCAATGTTCTTTATTCAAAAGATCCTGTTGAAGAGCTATCAAAAGAAAATCCCGATGTTTTTATAAATTGTTCAGCTTCCCCTACACGTGCCAAAAAAGAACAATTAAAACACAATATGCTTTCATTCATTTCTAAAAAATATAAGACTCCTTTTGTATATGTTAATCAAGTTGGAGCAATAGACAACAGTTCTTTTGACGGTTCAAGCAGAGTTTTTAATAAAGAGGGGAAATTGCTTGCAAGAGCAAAATCATTTGAAGAACAGTTTTTGATAGTTAATCCAATTAAAAATATTGGAGAGATTTATCCTTTAACTAATGGTCCTGAAAAAACCTTAGCAGAAGTAAAAGAATATACTCTTGAATATGAACCTGATTTAGAAAGAACCTATAAAACAATAGTTCAGGGAATAAAAGATTATTTTAAAAAAACAGGTTTTAAAAAGGCGGTTATTGGTTTATCGGGCGGCCTTGATTCAAGTGTGTGTGCTGTCATATTAGCCGATGCTCTTGGCAAGGATAATGTTTTTGGTATAAGTATGCCATCTGAAATAACATCTTTAGAAAGTAAAAATGATGCAATAGATTTGGCAAAAAACTTAGGAATAAATTTTCTTGAAACGCCCGTAAAAGATGTGGTTGATTGCATTGATAATTCCTTAAAAGGTATATTTAAAAAAGTTGAAAGCAAATGGGATAACAGATATAAAATTTCATCTACTGCGGATAACATTCAGGCAAGGTCAAGAGCAATATTTTTATGGGGAATAAGTAATGAATTTTCCAAAACTTTGCCTATTGCAACATCTGATAAATCTGAATTATATATGGGATATGCAACAATAAACGGTGATATGTCAGGCGGATTTGCACCTATTGCAGATGTTACAAAAACGAAACTTTTTTCACTTGCAAAATGGTTAAACAAAAACAGACCTCAAAAAAATGCAATTCCTCTAAATATCATTCATAAAAAACCCACAGCAGAACTTGCAATTAATCCAAAAACAGGAAAAACATTAATTGCAGAAGATGCCCTAATGCCTTACGAATTTTTAGATGAGATAATATGGCGAATAGAAAACAAAAAAGAACATTATTACGACATGCTGAATTCTGAATTTTTATATGAGAAACACAAAAAAATACCAAAAGAATTAAAAATTGAGTGGCTTGATAAATTTTACGGAAAAATGTCTAATGCCCTTTATAAATGGTCTATTTTACCGCCATCTGTAATAGTTGATTCACACTCAATTAATAAATATGACTATAAACAACCGATTACATCTTCGCATATTAATTATAAGGGAATAAGCAAGAAAAAAATTTCTAAAAAAATAAAGGAGTTTTTATTATGCCAAAAATAAAATTTACCAAAATGAACGGCCTTGGTAACGACTTTGTTATACTTGATTATTCAGAATTTCAAAAAACAAAATTATCACCTGACAAATTAGCACAAAAACTATGCAACAGAAACTTTTCTATCGGTGCAGACGGACTTATTATAGTTAATCCGGATACTGATAAAGCAGATATTTCGTGGATATTCTATAATTCTGACGGTTCTGTTGCCCAAATGTGCGGAAATGGTATGAGGTGTTTTAGTCGA
>JAFVWM010000049.1 GCA_017501665.1 Alphaproteobacteria bacterium
CAAACAGCTTTAATTGCGCCGCATCACAAAGATAATATTCTTCAATATACATCTCTATAATTTCCTCGGCATTAGGTAACTCAAACAGTTTTAATTCCGCTTTGCCGTAAAGATCATACTTTTGAATATACATCTCTACAAGTTCACTTTTATTTTTCTGCTCAAACATCTCCAATTCAGCATCATTAGAAAAATGACAAACTTGAATATATTGCTTAATAAGTTCTTGTGCATTGGGTGTATAAAACAATCTCAATTCAGCCGCATTACAAAGATGGCGTATTTTAATATACGATTCAAGCAGATCAGAAACATTTGGCAGACAAATCAATTCTAATTGAGCTTGGTCACTAAGTCTATACACCTTAATATAGTCACTCAGAAGTTCGCAAGCCCTAGGGTGCTTAAGCAATTTTATCTCTTGATTGAGAGAAAGTTTTTTACCGGTATGAATTTTCCATTTAACCCAACAAAAATACATGAAATCAAGCGGTTTTTCTTTAATCGTTTTTTGTTTCATAATTGTACAAATTTTTAAGTTATTAATAATATTTATTTTGTCAGCATTGTATATAATTTTTTATCAAAAGCAAGTCATAATTTAAAATAAAATCCCCCGAAAAATTAACTATTTAAATTTCGGGGGAAGGGTATTTATATTCGGGAATTTTTCTTACTTAATCCATTTCAATGCTTCCTGATATTCTTCCGGTGTGTTAATATCAGCCGGAGCCTCATTAATAAGTTTCATATTATCAACCACTTTGGCTCTGATAGTCATACCGTTTTCCAAAGCACGCAGTTGCTCTAATGATTCTTTTTCTTCCAAAACGCCGACCGGCAAAGATACGATTTTTTTCAAAGACGAAGCCTTAAAAACATAAATACCGATATGGTGATAATAGTCATGATTTTTGCATTTTTCCGGATTCCTGATAAACGGAGCAGGAGCTCTGGTAAAATACAGACATCTGCCTTCATTTTCACCTTCTCTTAAGCCCATACAAATCTTTACCATACTGGGATCATTCACATCTTTTTCCGATTTAAACAACATTCCGCAAGTAGCTATATCGCAATCGGTTTCTTCGACCATTTTAATTAAATCAAGGTTAATTTTCGGATCAACATTAAGCCCGTCACCTTGAAAATCAACCACAATATCATATTTCGAACCGTCAGGGTCAATCTCGTTTAGTGCAGCAGCGATTCTGTCTGTTCCGCTGGGAAGTTTTGGGTCTGTCAAAACAGCTGTTGCTCCGAATTTGTTTGCTTCATCAACCAAAATCTGATCGCCTGCAGCAATTATAATATCACCGGGAACGCAAGCCTTAACATTTTCATAAACTCTTTGCAAAATGCTTTTACCGTTAACATCAAGCAAAGGTTTGTTAGGTAATCTGGTCGACGCCATTCTGACCGGTATCATGGTAACAACTTTTGACATAATTTAATCCTTTCTTTTTTTAGTCTGAAACTATTGAATATTTATCATAACATATCAAAAAAATAAAGAGATTTATTTGTTTATTGACTAATATTATTTGTAGTTTTAATATTAAAAAATACAGGAGTAAGTATAATGAAATGCTGTTTTGATTTTGATTATGACAAAAGTTTGGTTGCATTAAGTAACTCGTTTTTAAAATTTTACGGGGTAAAAACATTTCACTCTTCATTATCCGAACTTGATACCAAGCTTAATTCTAAAAAATATCAAAACATCGTTTTATTAATATTGGACGGTATGGGTATAAATGTTATCAACGAACATTTGGACGACAACAGCTTGTTAAAATCACATATTGCACATCAGATTTATTCGGTTTTTCCTCCCACCACCACAGCCGCCACGACTTCGATTCACAGCGGAATGTCGCCCGTTGAGCATGGTTGGATTGCTTGGATGACATATTACAAAGAATATGACCGTTGTATCGAAAATTTCTTAAATACCGATTATTACACCGGCGAACGTCTGACCACGCCGCCCCCTTGCGACGATATTTTGAAATGTCGTGATATATATTCGCGTATTGTTGAACAAAATCCTGATATTGAGTTTCACAAAATCAATCCGCCATTTGATATAAAAGACGGAGTAAAAAGTTTTAATCAAATGTGCAAAAAAATTGCCGAGCAAGTTTCCATCAGCAATAAACACAAATTTATTCGAGCCTATTGGAATGATCCGGACCATACCATGCATCATCATGGGGTTACAAGCAAAGAAGCTAAAAATGTAATGAAAGATATTGAAAGAAACTTAAATCATTTGCTTTCAAAATTGAAAGACACTTTAATTGTTATTACTGCCGATCATGGTATGGTTGATACTCAAAATGTAACCTTAAACGATTATCCTGATGTTTGTAATTGCTTTATTCGTCCGCCGTCATTGGAATCAAGGGTAGTTACTTTTGCCATAAAAGACACTCACCAAGTTGAATTTTCCAAATTGTTTAATAAATATTTCGGTGATGACTTTAAACTATATACCAGAGCTGAGTTTATGGCATCAGGATTGCTTGGAAGCGGCACTCCACACCGTAAAGTAGATGACTTTATTGCTGATTTTGTAGCCATATCAACATCTGCAAAATCATTACATTATGTAACGCCCCAAATCGATAAGACGATGTTAATCGGCGAACACGCGGGAATTTCCGAACAAGAAATGAAGATACCGCTTATTTTTATAGAGAATTAACATAGATAAAAAATTATCTTGTAAATATAAAAAATAAGTGATTAAATATAGCTCAGTAAACATAATAAGGAGAGTATATATGTCAAAACTTATGCACCAATTGTTAATGCTCAGCGGATTTTATTTTATACTATCCTTTATACTGAACACATGTAAAGATAGTGTAACTTATTATGCTCTTATAGCGTTGTTTGTTGTTTTTGTAGTATTGTTTATTATACTATGTTTCAAAAAAAACTTCATATTTTTAGATAAATTTGATGCCAATAATCCTAAGGTTTCAAATTATTTGAAAGCTGTCGGCGGAGCTCAGTATTTTAATATTTTATTTGGCTTGATTCCGGGGTTCTTTTTTGATGCAAAACACGAGCTTCCTTTGTATTTTAAGTATGCTTCAATAGTTTATTTGATATTACTTTTTGCTTTTTTAGCTCAAGCTACATATGTAAATTTTTTCAAAGAAAAAGTTGATAAGGGAACAAAAAATTCAGCTAAAAAAGTCTCAATGAAAAAAGTTTCAAAAAAATAAGTTAATATAAAACAGTTCGTAAGAGCTGTTTTTTTTAATGTCTTTCGTATACTGGAGGTAACATAATGAAAAAAATATTAATTTTAAATTCCGGTTCATCATCATTAAAGTATCAACTTTTTGAAACAGACGGCAAAGTTTATAATGTATTGGCCAAAGGTCTGGCTGAACGTATCGGCATCCCAGGTTCAAATATTTCTTTTCAAGCGCAAAACGATGAAAAACAAATCTTTAAGTTGGAATTAGACAATCACAAAACAACATTAAAGGCAATATTTGATATTCTGTTAAAGAACGTTTTACAAAGTATGGATGAAATAAGTGCCGTCGGTCACAGGCTTGGTCATGGCGGTGAATATTTTGATAAATCGGTTGTTATAAACGACGATGTTATGACCAAAATATATGAAACAAAAGACTTATTACCTCTTCATGGCAAGGCCTTTATATATGGAATAGAGGCAATGAGAAGCATTCTTCCCGATGTTCCTCAGGTTGCAACTTTTGATTCGGCTTTTCACCAAACAATGCCCAAAGAAGCATATTTATATGCTCTTCCGACGGAACAATATGAAAAATATCGCATAAGAAGGTACGGTTTTCATGGCACATCTCATTACTATGTATCTCGTGAATTATCAAAAATTTTACCTCAGGCCTCAAAGGTTATTTCTTGCCATTTAGGAAGCGGTTCTTCCATAACTGCCATAAAAAACGGTAAAAGTATTGATACTTCACTCGGTTTTACCGCAACAGGCGGAGTAACAATGGGAACCAGATGTGGAGACATAGATGCTTACATTCCGTTATATATTATGCAAACACAAAATAAAACAGCGGAAGAAGTTAACCTTATGATGAATAAAGAATGTGGCTTATATGCACTATCAGGAGGTTATTCCGACACAAGAGATATTGAAAAGAAATATTATGAAGGTGACGAACAAGCCATTACGGCAATCAACGTATATGTTCATAATGTAGTTAAATATATAGGTGCATATACGGCAGAAATGGGCGGTGTTGATGCAATTATATTTACGGCAGGAATAGGTGAAAACTCATCATTTTTACGCCAAAAAATCTGCGATAGATTAGCCTTTATGGGATTAAAAATTGATAAGGAGATAAATGCTCAGCGTGGTAAACTTGTAGAATTGTCAACCAAAGAAAGTACCGTAAAAGTATATGTAATACCAACAAATGAAGAATTGGTAATTGCTCAAGACACCTATAATCTGTGTATGTAAATAATATATAAATAAAGAGACCATAAAAAAATGGTCTCTTTATTTATCCGTATAAGACTTTTACCGCTTTATCACAATCCAACGGATGCGGGTTATAAAGTTCGCCGTCTTTTTTTGCAGAATTGTATGGCAATTCCCATACATATAATGCCTTTGCATTTACTGCTAAATAGTTGCATTCAGCCGGATAAACTCTTCCTCCATATGCATGTAAAAGTTTTTCGGCATGCTCTTTTGAACCGACAAACTTCTGTTTATCAACAGCCAGAATTTCAAAATCAACATTGTGCTTAATGATTTTGTTGTATACAAAATCGCGAAGTATACATGGATTTTGTTTAAAGGTAAAAAAAGTATTTTCGACAATTTTTACAAAACCTGACTGTTTAGTGGAAAATTCCAAATCGGTCTTAACCTTAGAAAGATTTAAATTTTTCATAACAATTAAATTTAATAATATAATACAGGAAAGCGAAGTTATAACAAAATTAAAAATTATACAATACAAAATTTTATAAAAATGCAAAAAATGTACAAACTGTGTGAAAAATGCCATGGTATTTACGATTGCGCAAGATTATAAATTCAATTCACAATAAATTATAACAATGAATTGCTCCGCCAAAAATTTTGGTCATTCACAAAGTAAAACAGTTTATATCGGTAATTATATGGGGCATTATAGTGAAAACGTATGTTTTATCTTTTATACTCTTTTATATACCAATTAACAAATTGTTGAATGCTACCATTAGCGCCTGCTTTTCCATAATATTCAGCGACTTCTTGTTCTGAGAGTTCACAAAGATTTTTATTATATTCTTTTAAATATATTATTTTCCATAGTTCAGACCAAGCAAAAGGTGATTGAATATCAACTTTTTCTTTTGATATTTCAAATTCTCCACCTTCGCGTTCAAATTGAAAAATATCACCATCTTTATTAATAAATGTTGCAACACTAAGAGAAGTTTCAAACCCGAGCGGGTTCTTCACCTCCACTGAAATACACATTAAAAAAACCTCCCATAAAGGAAGGCTTTTTTAATGGTGATTCCAGCGGGACTCGAACCCGCGTTACCGCCGTGAGAGGGCGGTGTCCTAGACCGCTAGACGATGGAACCATTTACAAGGTAACAGATGATTTAATAATCTATATTTTTTTAACTTGCAAGTAATTTTTTATCAAATAGAAAAAATTATTTCCACACTTCTTCCGAATTAAGTAAATACAATTTATTAAAGCCTCGTTGTCTAAGTAAACAATAAGCAATATAAGCCGTATAACCGGTGGTACAAGCTAATATAACTCTTTTATTTCTTGAAATTTCTGATAAGTTGCTTCTGATTGCGGCAAGAGGCAAGTGCATAATGTGAGCCTTTGTAAAATATTTAACGGATGAAGGCATACAAACATTAAGCAAAATATCATCTTTTACTAAATCATCAAGAGCCAAAGTTTTTAATTCATTGTTCAATATTTCTTGAGACAAAGTTCCCATATTATTTATCATATCTTTAGCTTTTGAAAACTCTGGGAAATAAGCCATAACAAAATCAGCCAATTCATCAATCTTACCATTATGATTGATAATTGAAGCAATAATATTCAAACGTTTATCGATGCCTTTTTTTCCCATAAGTTGCGCTCCCAAAATTTTGCCGTCATGTCCGAATAGCAGTTTTGCATTGATAAAAGAACTGGATTTAAGATATATTTCACCGTTACTTTGTGAAAAATACAATTTGTAATAAGGTATATCTGCCGATTTTAATTCTTCTTCATTACAACCGCAAATACCGATTGTATAACCAAAAACTTTAATAATATAATTTCTTAAAGCATGAGTAAATTTTGTTTTGATTCCGGCAATATTTTCGGCAACAACTTTGGCTGAGCGAACAACCAAAGACGCATCATTTATTTTCATTTCTTTGTTACTTATTGAATTTTTTATTTCTATATTTTCACCGCAAGCATAAATATCTTCTATATTGGTTTGCAAATATTCATTAACTTTTATTCCGCCCGTTTCGCTTAATTCAATATCCGAAAGAATAGGGAGCTTAACCAAAGGTTTGATACCGGTAGAAATAACAGCCATATCATAATTTATGGTTTCGCCGTTTGAAAGAAATGCTTTTTTTGAGGCAAATTCATTAACCGAAGTATTAGTGTAAAAACTGACACGCGAAGAAGAAATTTTTTGTTTAATCATTGTTGCAAAGTCATAATCAAAATCACTTAAAATATGTGAGGCACTATCGATAACATTAACTTTTGTGTTTGAGTTGGTAAGAGCCTCAGCCGTTCTAAGACCGATAAAACCGCCACCGAGAACCAAAATATTTTGGGCATCAAGTCCTTTAAAATAATCATTTATACGTTGTGCCGAAAGTAATGAATTAAGAGAAAAAATGTTTCCTGCCAAAATTCCTTTAATATCAGGACGTAATTGGAGAGCACCGGTTGCAATGACCAATTTGTCATAACTTAAGGTGTTTTTATTGGCTAAGGTTATTTGTTTTGTTTCTGGTTTTATTGTCAAAACCTCGGTATTAAGCTTTACGTCGATTTGAAAAATACGTTGCATTTGTGCGACAGTAGCTCCGATAATATCATCTTTGGCATTTAAAGTGTTTGATAAAATATATGGCAGACCGCAAGATGAAATGGCAAATTCATCTGATTTTTCCAAAATGATAATTTCGGCATTTTCATCTTTTCGTCTAAGATGTGTAGCCACAGACACACCGGCTGTTCCGCCACCGATAATTACGACACGCATAATTTTTCTCCTTAAACAATTCAGATAGAATATAAGCATTTATTGAAATATTTTTAGTGATATAAAAATAAAATATAAAAATTGCCGAAATTTATTGCATAAAAAGCTTGACTCTTTTCAAAAAAGTCTATATAAAACAAACAAATTTTCTAAATTAAAGGCTTGAAAATTTACACACTCCAAGGAGTGCCGCCAGTCAGCGAGGGTTCGCACACTGGCGTGCAATAGTATATAGGTATTAGGATTAAAGGTATATGTTTGAGGCATTAAGTAACAAATTGACCGCAGTCTTCAATAAAATTACCTCACGAGGTGTTTTATCCGAAGACGACATCAATACCGCAATGCGAGAAATCAGAATTGCTTTGTTGGAAGCAGATGTTTCTCTGCCGGTGGTCAAAGATTTTATTGCTCATGTCAAAGAACAAGCCTTAGGCGAGAAAGTTGTTCGATCGATTCAACCGGGGCAAATGGTTGTAAAAATCGTTCATGATGAGTTGATAAAACTTCTTTCTTCCGAAAACGCCGAAATCAACTTACAAGCTCCGGCTCCGGTTTGTGTATTGATGGTCGGTTTGCAAGGTTCAGGTAAAACCACAACCTCGGCCAAAATTGCCAAAAGGCTAAATTTCAAGCAAAAGAAAAAAGTATTATTGGTATCATTAGATATTTATCGTCCGGCAGCTCAAGAGCAATTAACACAATTAGCAACTCAGATAAATGCCGCATCATTACCGATTATCAAAGGCGAAAAACCGGCTCAAACAACCAAAAGAGCCATAGATTTTGCCAAAAAAGGCGGTTTTGATGTGATTGTGTTGGATACCGCAGGCCGTTTGCATATCGATCAAGAACTTATGGATGAGGTTAAAGAGGTTAAAAAAATAGCCAATCCTACCGAGGTTTTATTGGTAGCTGACGCCATGATGGGACAAGACGCCTGTACAGTTGCTAAAGAATTTAATGAACAAGTCGGAGTTACCGGTCTTGTTTTAACCAGAATTGACGGCTCATCGCGTGCCGGTGCGGCTTTGTCAATGAAAATGGTAGCCAATGTACCTATCAAATATTTGGGTATTGGTGAAAAGCTGGACGAAATTGAAGAGTTTTATGCCGACCGTTTGGCTTCTCGCATTTTAGGACAAGGTGATGTTGTATCTTTAGTGGAAAAAGCTATCGAAAACGTCAATCGTGAAGATGCAGAGAATATGGCAAAAAAACTGATGAAAGGATCTTTTAATTTGGAAGATATGCTTGTCCAATTAAAGCAAATCCAAAAAATCGGTTCAATCGGCGGTATAATGGGAATGTTACCCGGAATGTCTAAGTTTTCGGCGCAAATAGAAGCAGCCGGTGGTGATAAAATCATCAAAAAACAGGAGGCAATAATTCTTTCGATGACAATTAAAGAAAGACGTAATCCGGATATCATTAAGGCATCACGCAAAAAAAGAATTGCGGCCGGTGCCGGTGTAGAAGTTCATGAAGTAAACAAATTGCTCAAATCATACGAGCAAATGTCTACAATGATGAAACAAATGGGTAAACTTGGCGGAATGTCAAAACTGCTAGGTTCACCTTTGTTAAAAAACTCTCCCTTTGGGGGAATGGGCGGTAAGTTCCCTTTTTAACTAAATAAAAGGTAATTTATCAAAAAGTTAAAAACTAAAGAAAGGAAAATAAATGTCAGTACGTATCAGACTGTCTCGTGGTGGTTCTAAAAAACGTCCGTTTTACAAGGTTGTAGCTGCTGATCAACGCGCTCCTCGTGACGGAAGATTTATTGAAAGATTGGGTTCTTATAATCCGATGTTGCCAAAAGAACATGCCGACAGATTTATTGTCGATGTTGAAAGAGTAAAATATTGGTTATCTAAAGGTGCTCAACCGACCGAAAGACTTGAAAAATTGTTATCTTCTTTGGGTTTGGTAAAAGCTCCTGCTACTCGTGAACAACCTAAAAAATCTGCTCCTAAGGCTAAAGCTTTAGAACGCATTAAAGAAAAAGAAGAAAAAGCAGCTGCCGCTGCCGAAGCTGCTGCTCAAGCTGCCGCAGAAGCTCCTGCTGAAGAAGCATCTGCTGAATAATATCTTTTTTATTAGTTATTTTAAGGTGTTAAAAAAACTATGAGTGATAATAAAATTTGTTTAGGTGCTGTTGTTGGAGTACATGGCATAAAAGGCGAAGTTAAGGTTAAATGCTTTTCCGATAATGAAAAGAACCTTACTCGCTATGGTAATGTTACCAACGAGGCCGGAGACAAAAGTTTTTCACTCAAGATTGTCGGACATTCAAAAGAATTGCTTCGCGTAAAAGTAAAAGGTATTGACGACAGAAACACAGCCGAAACTCTTGTCGGAACAGCCTTTTATATAAACAGAGATTTGTTGCCTGATTTAAAAGAAGACGAATTTTATCATACCGATCTTATCGGTTTGGAAGCCAAAAATTCAAACGGTGAGAAAATCGGCGAAGTAAATGCAATGTATAATTTTGGTGCCGGTGATATTATTGAGCTCAAACTAAACGAGGGTTCTTTAGAAATGTTGCCTTTTACCAAAGATTATGTTCCGACAATAAATATTAAAGAACACTATATTATTGTTGAGATGATGCAATATGCTCAAGATGATGAGGATGAGGGTAATGAAGGTTAAGATTTTAACCATATTTCCTGAACTTTTCCCCGGATTTTTAGGGGCTTCATTAACGGGCAGAGCATTAGACGAAGGCAAATGGTCAATCGAAGTGGTAAATATCAGAGATTATGCTTTTGATAAACACGGTTCGGTTGATGACACACCTTCCGGTGGCGGAGCAGGTATGGTTATGCGTGCTGACGTATTGGGAGAAGCACTAAAAGCTAATTATAAAGGTGGACGATTGATAAATATGTCGCCTCGAGGAACTCCTTTTACTCAAGATATGGCTCACAAGCTTGCTTGTGAAGAAGAGCTCACAATTATCTGTTCTCGTTTTGAAGGAATAGATCAACGAGTTCTCGATGAATATAACGCCGAAGACGTTTCAATCGGTGATTATATCCTAACCGGAGGAGAACAAGCTGCTATGATTATGCTTGATGCCATTATCAGATTATTGCCCGATGTTTTGGGAAATGCTGAATCGACCATTGCCGAAAGTTTTGAAGAATTGTTGTTGGAACATCCTCAATATACTCGTCCGACCAATTGGATGGGGCATGAAATACCCGAAATATTACTTTCGGGGCATCATAAAAAAATTGATGAGTGGCGTCATCTTCAATCTCAAGAAATAACTAAACAACGCAGGCCTGACCTGTGGGAAAAATATCTTGCATCTAAAAAAGTTTAGGTGTAAAAGACGATTAACAAAATAATGGAAAAGGGTAAAACTATGAACATTATCGAAAACATTGAAAAAGAGCAAATGGAAAAATTGCTCGCAGGAAAAGAACTTCCTAACTTCAAACCCGGTGATACATTAAAAGTACACACCAAGGTTAAAGAAGGTGACAGAGAACGTATCCAAGTTTACGAAGGCGTTTGCATCGCTCGTAAAAATGATGGTTTGAACTCATCTTTCACCGTACGTAAAATCTCTTTTGGTGAAGGCGTAGAAAGAGTATTCCCATTATACTCTCCGAATGTTGCCAAAATCGAAGTTTCTCGTATAGGTAAAGTTCGTCGTGCAAAATTGTACTTCTTGCGTGCATTGCGCGGTCGTTCGGCTCGTATTGCCGACGATTTGTCTGCTGCAGCCAAAGCTCGTGAAGAAGCAAAAAGCGAATAATTTTATTTTCGCATGAGTTAAAAATCCCCGATTTTTTTCGGGGATTTTTTTTAATATTGCAATCGGTTATAATTTTTATATAATAGAAATGTTCGATTATATAAAAATCGATTTTTAATTATTATGTATAGGGCTTCAAAAACCTTAATACAACATGGTCTTTGACATTAAGACTATAAAGAAATGTCGGCATAAATACCCATATTTACTTGTGGGGATGCCGATGAATAGGCTTGTCCGAATAAATCGGGCTGCTTATGTTGTAGCAGTTTTTGAACGTCCCCACCTTTTTTAATCAAAAGGTGGTTTTCTTTATATTAAAAAAAGGTGATGATATGACAAAGATTGCTATAAAAGAGTTTAATAAAAAAATCGGATATAGATTATATCTTCGCCGAAAAATATTGAAATTATCTCAAAGAAAAATAGCCGAGTTATTAAATGTATCTCCTCAGAGCATACAAAACTATGAAAGCGGAAAAAATTCACTTAATATTTTTTATCTTTATAAAATTGCAATATTTTTAGGTGTTGACGTAAATTATTTTTTTCAAGACATAAACGATAGTGACAAATTTGCCGACAGCAACCGAATGCAAGAACTATTAAAAAAATTTGTTGCAATTAAAAATAAAAACGTAGCCAAAAATTTAGAAGCTCTGATTTTATGTCTCAGTAATGACTAAAAAAAAGCACTCTTTTTAAGAGCGCTTCTTTAATTATTTTAATTTTTCAACTAACTCATCGACCGTCAAACAGAGTTGTTCACCGCTTGTCATATCTTTTAGCGCATACTTTTTTGTATTAACTTCTTCTTCACCGATAATCACAAGATAGGGAACAGCTATTTTATTGGCATATTCCATTTTCTTTTTGAACTTACATTGACGATACATAACATCTACCGGAATATCTGCGCCACGAAGCATACCCGCTAACTTAACAGCTTCAGAAATATACTCTTCGCCTTGAGTAATTATAAGTGCTTTGTTTGGGGTAAGGGCTTTTATCGGTAATAAATTATTCGCTCTTAATTGATCAAATAATCTGGTTAAACCGATAGAAATACCGACACCGGGGAATTTTTTATCCATAAATACCGAAGATAAGTTGTCATATCTACCGCCCGAACATACCGAGCCGAATTGCGGATAATCATTAAAAAACGTTTCATAAACCGTACCGGTATAATAATCGAGACCGCGAGTAATTGACAAATCAATTTGAATGTTCTCTTCAGGCATTCCAAGTTTTTGAGCCATATCAATAACGGTTTTAAGTTCACTTAAACCGCTTACAAAATTTTCTTCCTGAATATCTAAATTTTCAAGTTTTGCAATAATTTCATTGTTTAGTCCGTTGATTTTGATAAATTTTAACAGTTCATTGTTTTTAGCGTTCGGCAGTCCTAAGTCTTTTAGTTCATCCAAAAAAGCATTTTCCGGAATTTTCTTAATTTTATCGACAAGGCGCAAAACATCAACGGTTTTATCGGCAATACCCAAATATTGTAAATATCCCCCAAGCAGTTTTCTGTTGTTGATATAAATTTTGAAAGCCGGCAATTTTAATTCACTGAAAATGGTATAAATAACGGCCAAAACCTCAGCATCATAAACAATATTAAGTTCATCTCTGTCAATAATATCAATATCGCATTGATAAAATTCTCTGAAACGACCTTTTTGAGGACGTTCGCCACGATAAACTTTTCCGATTTGATAGCGTTTAAACGGAAAAGTCAGATCATTGTTATAAAGAGCCACATATTTAGCCAAAGGTACCGTCAAATCAAAGCGCATAGCAAGATTTGTATCACCTCGTGTAAATTCATAAATTTGTTTTTCGGTCTCACCGCCTGATTTTGACAGCAAAACTTCGGCCAATTCTAAAACAGGTGTATCCAACGGAGCAAAACCAAACTTTTCATAAGTATGAGCAATGACAGACTTCATATGGTTAAATACCAATTGTTCTTGCGGTAAAAGTTCCATAAATCCTTGTAAAGTACGTGCAGTCATGTCAATATCTCCATAAAATCAAATAAACCGAAAAATAGTAAACGTTATTTTGCGCATTATGTCAAGAAACTTGTGATATAAGATAAAGTTTTTATTGAGAAATGTAACAAAAAATAATAGGATTCCAACCATATAATTCAATAAAGGAAAATATATATGAATAATATTGCACTAATCGGCTATAACAATGCGTTGGTTAAAAATATTTTGGAACTTTTATCGCTTCGCGGATATGATAAGAATAATGTAAAAATTTATTCAAATAATATTCAAAAAAACACCAAAGTTTTTTTAGGTGATGATGAAATAATTGTTGCCGATATCAAGGAACTTAATCCGACCGATTTTTCTGCAATAATCTTTACCGAAAATGATAAAACAGCTTCAATTTACGGGACTAAGTTTGCCAAAAGCAAAGTTCGTATCATAAACGCTACCAAAACTTTTGAAGGCGATGAAAATATTCCGATGATAGTAGGCGGAATAAACGAAAATTTACTCGATAAAGCAAGCAAAAACATCATAAACGTTCCTCATCCTTTTGTGGTTGAATTTTTATCAGCAATCGTCGGAATAGTGCAAAAATACACTATCAAGAGAATAAATTTAAGTACATATACTTCGGTTGATTTTGAAAACCAAGACGGCATGACCGAGCTTTATAATCAAACACGCAAAATTTTGATGAATGATACTGTTTCAGCATCAGGTTTGTTTCATAAAACAATCGCTTTTAACGTAATTCCACAAGTCAGTTCCTTTATTGGTGAAGAAACAGAGGTCGAGTGGTTGTATAATTCACAAATAAAGCAGGTATTAGGTTTTGATACAAAAGTTCATGCCAACTGTGCAGTTGTACCGGTGTTTGTAGGACAGGGTATATATGCCAATGTTGAAGTTGAAGAAGAAATTGATGCAGATGAAGCAAGAGAAGATATAAAAAAAGCCAAAGGTGTTTTGGTAGTTGATAGACAAGAAGACGGCGGTTATATAACAATAAACGATGCCCAAGGTGAAAGCTCGGTATTCGTCAGTCGTATCAGACAAGATATTAGTGCAGAAAACGCTATAAGTTTATGGATATGCGGTGATGCATATAAAATAGCGGCTCAAAATATTTTGGCTTTGTTAAAACAATTCTTAAAAAAGGAAATATAATGAAAAAAATTATCACATTTTTGTTTGTTGTACTGTTTTGGCAGAATTGCTTAGCCTCAAATCTTATAAAAACCGATGATTTGGGGGGTGGTTTAAGCTATAAAGAAATATCAGCAGACTTAAATAAGATTGAAAAGCAAACAAAAGCCAAAGACATTAATGTCAACGAACTTGTAGAGTTTATTCCCTACCTTAATGAAATATCGATAAAAATAAATGCGGTTCGTGCTCCCATAAATGAAGAGATAAAACTTATCGAAAAAAGAATAGAGGCATTAGGTGAATTTAATGAAAATATTGCCGAGGCAAAAGTTATTACTCAAAAGCGCCAAGAATATAACTTAGAACTGACAAGAGAAAAAACCAGATTATCCGAAACAGAGATTTTGTCGGCAAAAATTGACGAACTTAACCAACGTATATTTAACATCAGAAATGAAATGTTATGGGGTGATATGCTCAAAACCGAAATGACACTGGTTAATCCGGCAACTTTATTAAAAGCAAATCACGAGTTGCTTTCATTCGGTTTGGATATCATAAAATCACCTGGTGTATGGTATAATACGCTAAGCTCATCTCAGAAAAAAACAGTAAATAATAATATTGTCACCATCATATTAATAATCTCATTTATTACTATTCTGGGTTATTTTTTACGTAACTTTATCATTAAGCGTTGGGGATATCGTATCGATATAGATTCTCCGAAACTGGCTCGGAAAATAGTTGCTTCATTGGCTGTTTGGTGCGCTTATGGTATTATACCTACGGCAATTATTGCTTTTTGTTTGCATTGGTTGGTACAGGCAACTTTGATACAAGGTAGCTTTTTAGGTTTGATTTTGCATTCTGCTTTGTATTATTTATTATACATTATTATCGGCAGAGCAACATGTCGGGTTGTATTTACGCCCTATAATGAAAAGTGGCGTCTTATCAATATGACAACCGATAAAGCCAAACGTATGACCAAAGCAATATATTTTACCATATTTATGGTCGGAGTATTTGCCTACTTGCAAAATGTCGTAACTTTAAGCAAATATCCCTTAGAGTTATTGACCTATATTTTAGCGGTTTCAGCATCAATAAAAGCTCTTTGCGTAGCATGGATTTCATATATATATTTTGCCGATGAACAATCTGAAAATAATCCGGATGAAAATGATGATGAAACAATAAATGAAAAAGAAGGTTATACATATAAAATCGGTATGTTGGTAAGTATTTTTACCATTACGATTATCGGGCTGTCATTATTCGGTTATGCAAGGCTTGCCTCATTTATTGTTGATCGTTCGTTACTTTCAGCCATTGTTATTGGCGGATTTAGCATTTTGCGTAATTTTGTGTACGATACGATTCAACATATTTTACTCATGGGACTTTGGGTAAAAACATTCCGTATGCGTAAGGTATTTTTACGCAAATTTGATTTTTGGTTTGGTATTATTGCTGAGCCGATAATGTTGTTGGTGCTTATCGGCGCTGTTTTGGTTTTATGGGGTGTTCCGTTTGATGTATTAAAATCAAATACATACAAAGCAATTTCCGGATTTACTGTCGGCGGTATCAAGATTTCGTTATTGTCTATAATGTGGGGCTTAATAGTTTTTGCCCTTTGCTTATGGATAATAAAAATGGTACGTTACCGAATAGAATTTAAGATGTTGGAAAAAACCAGCTTAGACAGCGGTACCAAACACTCTTTAGCCTCAGGATTTGCTTATATTTGCTATGTGTTGGCAGGTCTTCTGGCAATAGCTGTTATGGGTGGAAACCTAACCAATATAGCATTGATTGCCGGTGCTTTGTCAGTCGGTATCGGACTTGGTTTGCAAGATATCGTAAACAATTTTGTTTCCGGAATTATAATGTTGTTTGAACGTCCGATAAAAGTAGGTGATTGGGTAGTAATCGGAGCAGAAGAAGGTGAGGTCAAGCAAATCAATATTCGCTCAACCGAAGTTCAAACATTCAATCGTGCCAGCGTAATTATTCCAAACTCTCAGGTGCTTTCAAATTCAGTTGTTAATCGCACACATGAAAATAATTGGGCTCGTTACGGAGTAAAAGTTGGTGTGGCCTATGGCAGTGATGTTGAGCAGGTTAGGGATTTATTACTTGAATGCGTACTATCTCATCCGAAAGTTGCCAAAAAACCTGCACCATATGTGTTGTTTCAAGACTTTGGCGATAACAGTCTTGATTTTGAAGTACGTTTTTATGTTTCGGATATAAATATCGGTTGGACCGCACCAAGTGATGTTCGTTTTATAATTAACAAACGTTTTAAGGAAGAGGGTATCGAAATTCCGTTTAAGCAAATGGTAATTCACCAAGGTTCGCAAATTGCCGACAGAACCGAAAATCAATTCTATGCCAAAAAGAAAGGGGCTAAGAAAAATGCAAATTAAGGACTTAGAAAATAAAAACATTATTATTTGGGGAATGGGAACCGAAGGGATAGCCGTCAAAAACTATTTAACCAAACATAAATTAGCCAAAAACATTTATGAATATAATGATAGCGACGGGCAAAATATATTGGAGGAATTAGCCAAGAAATCCGATGTGGTTATTCGTTCTCCCGGTGTCAGTATTTATAAACCTGAATTTGCAATGCTTAAAAAATATGGTCTTGAAATAACCTCAAGCTCTAACATATTTTTAAGCGAAATGAAACAACGTCAAACTAAAGTTATCGGTGTCAGCGGTTCAAAGGGCAAAACTTTAAGTGTGTCAATGATGTATCACATGATGAAAGGTATGGGCTTAAAAGTTGCGCTTGGCGGAAATATCGGCAAAGCCTTAATCGAGCTTATTGATGAAGAAAATGATTACATTATCGGCGAATTTTCAAGCTATCAGGCCTCAGATATTAAAAATTCTCCGAACATCGTAATGTTTACTAATTTGTTTTCGGTACACACCGATTGGCATCAAGGACACGAAGGTTATTGCAGAGATAAAGTACATCTCGCTCACAAGGCCGATGTTGCTGTGGTAAATAGTAACAATCCTGAATTGATAAAATATACCGAAAGTTTACCGAATATTGTATATTATGGTAAAGCAAACGGGTTTTATGCAAAAGATAAAGAATTGTTTTATCAAGATGAAGTTGTTTGCAATATTGATAATTTACAAATTAACGGTAATCACAATATGGAGAATTTGGCCGGAGTGATGACGGTTATAAAGACACTGGGGTTGGATTGGCGTAAAGCCTTAAGCTTTTTACCGTCATTTGAACAGGTTGCACATCGTTTGCAAGATGTGGGGGTTATTGATGGAGTTCGTTTTATTAATGACAGTATTTCAACAGCTCCCGAAGCAGCAATAAGCGCAATGAAAAGCTTTGATAATAATATGGTTATTATCTCAGGTGGTACCATAAACCAGCAAGATTACACCGAATATGCCAAATTCATCGAAGCAAACCCTAAGGTAAAAATTGCTATAACTTTGTTCCAGTGTGGCTCGCAGATTGCTGATAGTATCAGAAAATATGTTACAAGAGATGACTTTGTTTTGATCGAGGCCGAAAAACTTTCTGAAGCTGTTGACTTGGCTTTTAAGGGAATAAAATTGGCCAAGGGCAATCTTGTTTTATTTTCTCCGACGGCACCCAGCTTCGGATATTATAAAAATTTTATGGAAAGGGGACAAGATTTTATTAATTGTGTAAAAAAACTTGCCAAATAAAAAAAAATATAATAAAAAAGGTTTCTGTCAGTGTGCCGATTTAGCTCAGTTGGTAGAGCAACGCATTCGTAATGCGTGGGTCACGTGTTCGAGTCACGTAATCGGCACCACTTTTTTTTAGTAAAGAGGTGTCTTTCATGAAAAAATCAACCAAAATAAAATCTAAGCAAGAACCAAAGATTGATGTTTCTTTTGTTATGAGTGTATATAACAAAGAATATTACCTGCCTTCGGTTTTAAAAGCCCTGCTCAATCAATCAGGTGTTAAAAATCCTGAATATATTTTTGTTGATGATATGTCAAAAGATGCTTCTGTCGAAATTATTAAAAAAATGACCAAAGGCATTAAAAATGTTACCATTGTAGCCAAAGATAAAAATGAAGGTATCAGCACAACTTGCAATCAAGGCATAGCCTTAGCCAAAGGCGAGTGGGTCAGAATGCTCGATTCCGATGACATCTTTCCGCTCGATTCAACCGAGATTATGCTTGATATTGCTAAGAAAAATAAAGCAGATATGGTTTATGGTTGCTTTACCAAAACCGGCAAAGAACCTCAAGATTTAACTGCCGAAAAGACTAACACTCCGCTTGATTACAAAACATATGATAATGCCCTAAAGGCCGTTTTAACAGGTCGCTTTACTCGTATGGGGCAATTGATAAAACGCAAAGTTCTGCAAGGGGCAAAAGGTGCTGATCCGTTTGTTTTTATCCAAGATGAATCTATTCCGCTTCGTTGTGCCAAAATTGCCAAAGGCAAAATTGTAAAGATGCAAAACTATGTGGTTCTGGTCCCTAAAGAAACAAACAATTTAAGTAAAAATACCATTCAACTAGATCATGACCGATTTTTTGCCAACTATAATATGTTAGTTGAAAACTACAAAACCTTAGATAAAAAAATGTCTGCTTTAATGAACTTAAAAGCAGTTTCGGCAAACTGGAAATATGTAAAGAAAAACATTAAGATGCCGTATTTACGTGCTGATTTTGCTACATATTTATATACTAAAATTCTTTTACCCAAACCTAATTTTAATAAGCTTAAGTCATATGCAAAACGTTTTTCAACCCTTTCAGGTGTTTTGCGTTCAAAAGAAATGAAAGAAGCTTGTCAAAAAGGAATTTACAACTAGTCAACTATTGTATAAGCCTCAGCAAACTCAACATTATGACGCATACCGCGATAGTGGTTTAATCCTAAAATGCGACCGGCATAGTCGATATTTTTTTGTGATTCATACATCTCAATAGCCTTTCGCTTTATTTCCACGACATCAGATATATCAACAAAGTTTGTCGGCTCATTCATTGTACCCCAAACTTCATAATAAACGGCTTTTGCCTTTAAGTGCTTTTTATTCTTTAGTTTTTTGAAAAAAGCCTGTGGTACAACATGGTCCTTATGGGGATCGAACGGGTGAGGCATAATCACATAATTATATTTACTAAAATCAATCTTCTCAAATAAATCATATGCTTCAACAAGTTGTGTATCTTTTGCTCTCATAAAAGAAAAGTTTTCAATTTTTAAGAACTTCATTACTTTTGTAAACTCGTCTTCTCTTATTTTTTGAATGTTTTTATCACCGTTAAAAGCGCCATCAGTTAACAAAATAACATCACATTGGTTACCGTATTTTGCCAACAATCCGCCACAACCGATAACTTCATCATCGGCATGAGGTGCCAAAATACAAATTTTATCGTCTTTTTTTATTTCCCATTTTTTTATTTTTGGCGGATTAGGCAAATCAAATCCGTTTAATTTAGATATTAAAAAGCGTTTTAATTTTTTCATTTTACATTATCCGACTTTTTGTGAAATTACCAAAAACGATCTTTTGGAAGTTTTGAGCTTAAATACGATTTTTTCTCCCTTATTAGCTTCCAATTCGGCGTCAGGATTATTTTTTTTGTATTTTCTCAAAATATAATTTTTGCCGAATAATGAAAATTTTGCCTTATCTGTTATATTCCAATCAGGTTTCCAACTTCCTGCATAGTGATGTGTAGCATAAGAAGTATTGTTCCTTTTACCGAACAAATAACAATCATACATAAACGAATTAGGGTAAAACTCTAATTTACCTTCTTCGAGGTAGGTTGTCTTAATCTTATAAACTTCATTTAATACTTTTTCAAAATAAGCCGGATTTGTAGTCAAGTTAAAAGAACCGTCATCATTTACAAACTTAACATCATCATAAACATCAAGCAGTTTTTTTATTACATCATTATGAGGAACAGCGCCGATTAAAGCAGGATTAGGTCCTTTTGCCGAACCACAATTCTGACATCCCATAAAATAATCATGAACCAAAAATTCATCTAAAGACTTCAAAACTTCTTCGTCAGTATCAACATAAATTCCGCCATATTCCCACAAAGCTTTCAATCTTGCATAATCTGAAGCAAAAGCATATTTCTTATTTTCGATAGCTTGTTTAAAATAAAGGTTATCAAATTTATCGATACAAGAGTTATCCCAACGCATTATTTGGTAGTCAGGCAAATATTTGCGCCAACTTTCTAAGCACATATTTTCCAAATCACCGAATTCTTTATCACCAAACCAAACATAATGCAACATCTTAGGTATCATAATTTATTTCCTTTAGTAATTCTGTAAAACAGCTCATCCCATCTGTCCAACAATACATCAGGAGCATATTCTCTCATATCTTGAGAGGCATTTTTGCCGAATTCAATTCTCTTGTTTTTATCCGATATCAATATTTTTAGTTTATCAGCAAAGTCATCAACATCTTTAGCTAAAAATCCGTTATGATTATCTTTTACTACTTCATTAACAGAAATAGCATAGTCAAAAGCAACATGAGGAAGACCGATTGCCATAGCATCAGCTATAGCCAAACTAAATCCTTCCGAACGGCTCGGAAAAGCTTGAATATCGGCTGTTCTATATAAAGCATCCATATCTTTGGAATATCCTGCTAAACATACTTGATCTTCCAGATTATGTTTCTTGATAAAGCTGTTTATTTCTTTATTATAGTTTTCAAACTTAGCTAAGCCCCAAATCTCAACCTTCCAGTCGGGAAAATCTTTGGCAATTTTAGCAAACGCTTCAACAAGCAAATGTGGTTGTTTAATAGATTTTTCCACTCTGCCGACATAAATAATTTTTTTCTTTTCATTATCCAAATCGACCAATTCGTCAGTCTTATACTGTTTAACAGGATTGGCAATTCTGACAACATTTCTAGCGCCGGTAATTTCTTTTATTCTTTTTTCAAACGAATTCATTAAAATTTGAAAAGTGTGAACTTTATCAAAACTTTTCTTGCAAATAGCTCTTGTGATAAAATTAGCTTTCAAATATTTCTTAAACACATTCGAAGGTTCACCATGTACCATTTGTACAATAGGAATATTATGATTTTGAAAACGAGTAACATTGTACAAATCAACCGGAAAGTAACAAAGCAATACATCAGGTTTTTCTTCTTTAATCAGCTTGTTAAAGCGAAAATAAGGAACAAAAACTTTTCCTCTCAAAAAACGATATATATTTATCAAAGGATTTTTTGTTTTGCCGTTAAGGTTAACAACTCTGATAGTTTCATCAAGAGTGTATTCATCACCTAGTTTACCTAATTTTGCATAAGTATCACAAGCGATAACAATTTCATGCCCGCGAGATGCAAACAAATTTGCCAGATAAACCAACCAATTGGTGTTCAACACGTTACGATCTCTGACCATCATAATTTTCATAAGACAATATCCTTATTTGTTAAGATACCACTCAACAGTTTTAACAATACCCGTATCAAAAGTTTCTTCAGCTTTCCAACCAAGCTCATTTTCTAATTTTGTTGCATCAATAGCATAACGAAAATCATGACCGGCTCTGTCTTGAACATAGGTAATAAGTTCAGCATATTTTTTACCGTCATCTCTGGGGCGTTTCTCATCTAATATTGAACAAATGGTATTGACAATAGTGATGTTGTTACGTTCGTTTCTTCCGCCCACATTATAAGTTTCGCCGGCATTACCTTTGTGATAGATCAAATCAATTGCTTTGCAATGATCCAAAACATATAACCAATCTCTGATGTTCAAACCTTTGCCGTAAACAGGAAGAGGCTGTTTAGCTAAAGCTTTTGAAATAATATGCGGAATAAGCTTTTCGTTGTGTTGTTTCGGTCCATAGTTATTGGAGCAGTTAGAAGTTGTTACGTTCATACCGAAGGTATGATGATAAGCTCTTACCAAAAAGTCCGAACTTGCTTTAGAAGCCGAATAGGGCGAGTTTGGAGCATAAGGCGTAGTTTCCTCAAACATTCCTTCATCACCCAAAGTACCATATACCTCATCGGTTGAAATATGGTGAAAACGACACCCTTCATAACCTTGTTTATATTTATTTGGAGCATCCATCCAATGCTTACGAGCAGCTTCCAAAAGGTTAAATGTTCCGACAATGTTAGTGTTTATAAAGGCTCTAGGTCCTTTAATCGAGTTATCAACGTGGCTTTCAGCCGCAAAGTGAACAACGCCTCTTATATCATTTTCATCAAACAGTTTTTCTACCAATGTTTCATCACATATATCGCCTTGTACAAATTTGTAATTAGCCATATTTTGACATTCTTTCAAATTATCCAAATTGCCGGCATAAGTAAGTTTGTCAAGGTTAATTACGTTATATTCCGGATATTTTGCCACAAAATAAGGTACAAAGTTTGAACCGATAAAACCGGCACCACCGGTAACTAAAATAGTTTTAGACATTTTATTAAGCTCTCCTTCCAATGTGGAATTGAAATATTAAAAGTTTTTTTCAGCTTTGATTTATCCAACACACTGTAAAAAGGTCTTACAGCCTTTGAGGGGTACTCTGCCGATAAAATAGGCGACACTTTACAGTTTAGATTTGATAAACTCATAATCTCTACGGCAAAATCATACCAGGAACAAGTACCTTCATTTGAAAAATGATAAACACCGCTGTTTGCTTCATTAAGTTGTGGCAAAATTTTAACAATGGCTTCAGCCAAATCTTTAGCATATGTAGGGGTACCGGTTTGATCACATACGACATTAAGAGTTTCTCTTTCACTTCCCAATCGACGCATTGTTTTAACAAAATTATTACCATATGTCGAATACAGCCAAGCCGTACGAATAATGGCGTATTTCTTAGCAAATTCAACAATTTTTTGTTCGCCGGCAAATTTTGTTTTACCATAAATTGACACAGGATTAGGTTTGTCTTCCGGCCTATAAGGTTTGCAATTAGAACCGTCAAACACATAGTCAGTAGAAATATGTATAATTTTACACCCTGTTTTAGCCAAATTTTCAGGGCCTTTTTCATTAATGTCTTTTGCTAAATCAACGTCATCTTCAGCTTTATCAACGGCGGTATATGCCGCACAATTGATGATAGTGTCAATGTCATTTTCTTTAACAAAGTTACTTACGGCTGTTTCATCGGTAATATCTAATGTATCGGCATCAGTATACATAGCATCGGACAACAACAATTTTATTTCATTACCCAGTTGACCGTTACAGCCGGTAACAAGAACTTTACTATTCATCAGGCATATCCTTTAGCTTATTGGCCAGTCGGTCTTTTTCCGAAGTTATGACTTTATCGGCAGGGATTTTCCAATCAACTCCGATATCTTCATCATCATACCTGATTCCGAACTCAGCTTCTTTACAATAAGTATTGTCGCATTTATAAGCAAAAACAGCTTCTTCGCTTAATACCGAAAAGCCATGTAAAAAACCTCTGGGGATAAAAAGTTGGCGTTTGTTTTCGTCGGACAATTCAACGGCGACATGTTTACCATATGTCGAAGAATTTTTTCTGGCATCTACGGCAACGTCTAAAACTTTACCTTTTAATACTCGAACTAACTTTGCTTGAGCATGTTCACCCAACTGACAATGAAGTCCTCTGATAACTCCATAAGAGGATTTTGATTGATTATCTTGAACAAATTTAGCTGTAATGCCGTTATTATTAAATTCCGTTTCATTATAGCTTTCAAAAAAATAGCCTCGATTATCTTCAAAAACCTTCGGTTCGACGATAACAACACCGTCAATATCAGTTTTAATAAAGTTCATGTCTTTCCTCATATACTTTTTTCAAATATGATTTGTAATTTCCGTCTTTAAGCTCATTGATTAAAGTTAACATCTGTTCATCATCAATAAAACCTCTGCGATAAACAAGTTCTTCAATACAGGCAATTTTTAAGCCTTGACGTTTTTCAATAATTTGAACAAAAGCGCCTGATTCCATCAAACTGTCGGGAGTTCCGGCATCAAGCCATGCATTACCTCTGCGCATGGGAACAACAGACATACGTCCTTCGTTTAAATAGAGGTTGTTAAGATCGGTGATTTCCAATTCTCCTCTGGCCGATGGTTTAAGATTTTTAGCTTTTTCAACCACATCTTTGGGATAAAAATAAAGCCCCACCGAAGCATAATTAGATTTTGGTTGTTTGGGTTTTTCTTCAATGGAAATAGCCTTTAAGTTCTTATCAAACTCAACCACTCCAAAACGTTCAGGGTCAGAAACGTGATAAGCAAAAATAGTTGCTCTTTCGCCTTTGTTTTTTTCTACCTCATCTCTAAAGGTATGAAGCTGTTCACCCATATAAAATATGTTGTCGCCCAAAATCAAGCAAACGTCATCATTGCCGATAAAATCAGCCCCGATTGTAAAGGCTTGAGCGATTCCTTTCGGTTCGGGTTGAACGGCATAAGAAATGTTAAGACCAAGCTTTTTACCGTCACCGAAAAGTTTTTCAATATTTGGTGTATCTTGAGGGGTGGATATAATCAAAATATCTCTGATACCGAATAACAAAAGAGTCGACAGCGGATAATAAATCATCGGTTTATCATAAACCGGAAGAAGTTGTTTAGATGTAGTCTTGGTAAGCGGATATAATCTCGTTCCGTTTCCGCCGGCCAGAATAATTCCTTTCATGTTACAAATCCTTTCATGTTAACTGCAATGATTGTGAGCTTAAAATAAATAACGCGTATAGTCAAACAAATTGAGCTTATTAACAAGCCGGATAATATTATTTTGTGCCGCTTGAACCGAAACCTTTACCCCCTCTGTTTGTTTCGCTCAAATCATCAACTTCGACAATCTCCGGCTTGTATATCGGGCAAACAACAATTTGAGCAATTCTGTCATATGGTTCGATAACAACTTCGTGATCGTTAAAATTATATACATTAACCATAAATTCTCCGCGATATGACACATCAACTGTTCCAAGCTGTGCAACAATACCTTTTTTGGTCAATCCGGAACGAGGTCTTATTTGAATTTCGACCGACATATTATTTTGTGTCGGATAATCGGTTATTTCCAATGCAAAACCAGCTGGAATTGTGGCAATACTGAAAGGTTTTATAACTAAAGCTTCTGAAATTGATGCTCTGATATCATATCCTGAATCATATAAATCAGATGATAATTTTGGCATATTTTTGTTTAAATATTTTACATTCATTTTCATAAACTAAATCTCCTTAATATAAAATGACTTTATCTCATAAAATATTGTTTTGCAAAACAATATTAACCTTTTGTTAACAAAGGGGTTTTATTAGTATTTTGTAATATTTTGTGATTTGAATTTACAAAAATATTGAAATACGATTTTTAACGTGAAAAGAAAATTTTTCACATGTTAAATTTAACAAACTAAGGAGAGACTTTATGAAATTTAGGACTTTATTACTTGCATCAGCAGCAGTTATGTTTACAACATCAGCAATGGCCGTTGATATTACAAACCCTTTCTATTTGCCTACAAAGGGTAAATTCTTATCAGATACTTCTGTTGAAATGAATCGTGGTAAAACAGATAGTGGTGTAGAAGAGGGAGTTGAAAAATCTGCATATGCCCGTGAAGAACTGACTTATGGCGTTACAGATAATTTTGCTGTTGTTGCCGGTATCGGAAATACTTTTGATTATAATAAAGATGATGATTATAACAATGATCATAACTTTGACTATTCATTGGGTGTAAAATACAATTATGTAAACGGCAAATTGATGACACAAGCCGGTGCTATGTACAATACATGGAATCAAAAATCATGGGAAGGTAAAGCTAATTACCATGATGAAGAAACTAACGATCGCTGGATGAAAGAATTAAGCGGTTATGTTCGTGTAGGTTATGACATGGGTTGCATGACACCATATACCGAATTTACTGCTTTGGGTGAATTGGATCGTAATGCAAACGAACAAGAATACTCATGGAAATTGGGTCTTCATAAAGCATGGTCTAAAGCCACAGCAGATGCCGGTGTTCGTTACACATTTAATGAATCAGAAGATAATGAATACGGCGTTGATTACAATGGTAACGGTCATAACGAAAGAGTTGATTTAGAATTGGCTGTTAACTATTTGGTTAATGATAACTTCTCTATCGGTGCTTATGCCGAATATTATCTCGGTGGTGATGCAAGGGAAGAAGTTGACCCCAAAGATATCGAATACGACCGTACAATCGGTTTGAATGCAAAAGTATTGTTCTAATTTCATAAATTAGATAAACAGAACACCCTCTCAAATCAGAGAGGGTGTTTTTCTATTGCAACCATTATTTGTTTTTCTTTTTTTTCTTCTTTTTATATGTAATTTGAGGTGTTTTAGGTTTGTTAGCGTCAAAACTACTTGTAATTTCTTTTATTGAGTTTTCAAAATCAGGTTTAGAGAACAACATATTAACAAATTCCATAGGATCTTTACCGCTAAGAAGTTGTTGTGAAGTAATTTGTACGGCAACTTGTTGTGCAACCGCATTTCTGAAAGCTTCCTGAGCACTTTCTTTGCTTTTTGTTTCTTTTTTCTTTTTATAAGTATGATATTTTCTTTGAAAACGAGCAAATTCATAAACCGCATCTCCACCGGTACTATAATCATTCAAATCACTAATATCACATACTTTTTCATTAATAAGCGAAAAAATTCCTCTTCCTTCATTATCACGATATATCATCCAATCAAAAATAAGTTCGGGATTTATGGCATCATCAATTATTTTTTCTTCAATATTCTCAAATTTTATATATACAGTTTCATTATTTTCTGATTCTATAAAGATATTATCTTCAAAAAATTCTTTGGTATATTTATTTTTTGACCGATGATTTATCAGGACAATGCTAAGGCACAGTGCTATCAAAGATATTTTTATTTCCTGATTCGTTTTATAAGCAATTTTACGAGGGTCGCGTATAACTTCATCGTCATTTAGTATTTTATTTGTGGAAAATTCGTTTAGTTGAGAAAAGATATCCAATTGCCGAGGAGATAAAAAAACATTGGTTTTAATTTTTCTTCCGGCAACTTTATCGACAATTTTTTGTATTTCATTTATTAGAATTTTTTCTTTATTATCCATAACACCATCTCCGATTTATCAAAATAATAACATAAAAAACATCAATTTTCAAACAATAAATTTTTCTTGACTTTACAATAAAAAAGTATGAAATTGACAATGTAAATACTGCATAAAGCAGTTTCAAATGTGGATTTAACCTAACTTGTCCCGCAATAGAGGACTAAATAAGGAGTATAAACTTATGCAAAAAACAGCAGAATCAGTGTCATTAGGACATCCGGACAAAGTTTCCGATTATATTTCAAGCTATATTTTAGACCGTATGATAGAACAAGATTCTTCGGTTAAATATGCCGTCGAAGTTATGATAAAGGACAATACGGTCGTATTAGGCGGAGAAATAAAAGGAAATGTATCATTAAATAATGTAAACAAATATGTGACGGAAGCCTTGGCTGAAGTCGGTTACACCGAAGAATATTCAAAAATTTGGGGCGATTATGCTATCAATCCGTTAAAAATAAACGTTATCAATTTGGTCGGTCAACAATCTTGTGAAATTAACCGAGGTGTTGAACAGAACGGGTGGGGAGATCAAGGTGTTTTTGTAGGCTATGCTTGTCAGGGCGAGGGTAATATAAACAAGGAATTATATTTGGCTCGCAAACTAAACAAAGCACTTTATGAAAAGGCCTTAAAATCAAAAAATTTGGGCTTAGATATAAAAACACAAATAACTTTAAATGATGACAAAATCGAAACGGCAATAGTGGCGATTCCGATGTTAAAACATGAGGATTTAACCGACTTTATTATCGAAACACTAGGCGAAAAACCTGAAAACATAATCGTTAATGCAACCGGCAGTTATACCTGTCATTCATCAATTGCCGATTGCGGTATTACCGGTCGCAAATTGGCTTGTGATTTTTACTCTACTGCCAGTGCAATCGGAGGCGGTTCACCTTGGACCAAAGATGCAACAAAGGCCGATTTGACATTAAATATTTATGCGCGTCAAATAGCTTTGGATAATTTAAAAGACAATGATGAATGTTTTGTATATTTATCATCATGTATCGGTCGTAGTGAACTTCCGAGCGGTATGATAAAAACGGTCAAAGACGGCAAAGAAACAATATCACGCATGTGGGTAACCCAAAAACCGTCAACATTGATAAAAATGTTTTCTCTTGACACTCCGATATATACAAAACTTTGTCGTAAAGGTCTTCAAGCATTGATATTAAAAACAACAGAAATAAATAAAACATTGCTTTAATTAAAAATTGTAATATAAATATATTACTTGTCATAATTTTAGGAGAATATATAAGATGAAAGCATTAAAATATTCATTACTGGGATTGCTTTTAGTATTGTTAACAGCCTTTATCGGTTTGTTTCTGTATTTAGAGCCTTTGGTAAAAACAACTGTAAACACAGTCGGTACAAAAATTGTCGGTACACAAGTAAATTTAAAAGGCTTCAAATTTTCACCTTTTGTCGACGAGGCAGAAGTTACCGGTCTTAGTGTTGCCAATCCGGAAGGTTACAAAACGCCGAACCTGATAAATCTTGGTCGTGTTTTTGTAAAAGTTAATGTAAAGAGTTTGTTTACAGACACAATTGTTGTTGATGAGGTTTCTGTTAACGGAATAGATTTAACATATGAAATGCCCGATTTATCAACCAGCAATGTAATGCAAATCCAACAAAATATTGCAAAAAATACCGCTTCATCAAACGCTGAAGAACCGGTAAAAACAGAAGAAGTTTCAAAAGAATCACCAGCTCAAACAAAACCGGCTAAAAATGTTATTATCAAAAAAGTTGTCGTTGACGGTGGTTCTTTAAGTGCGATGATTCCTCTTCAAGCTGAAACCCTCACTTTAACAATGCCGGCTATTGAAATTACCGGTATCGGTGAACAGGGTGATAAAATGAATATTCAAGAAACGGTGACTACCGTGTTTAACAAGATTTTATACAATGCAACATCAGTTGTAAGCAAAGCCTTGCTTAATGCCCAAGAAAAGGTCAATGAACTTGCCAACAAAGCCATTGAAGAAGCCAAGGGCAAAGCCGGTGATGAAATTGGCGGATTACTTGATAAAGTAAAATTTTGGTAATAACCGTTTAATAAGGTAAAAAGCACTCGACAGAGTGCTTTTTTTTGCGCGATATATATCCGTTTTTTATTGTAACGATACGAAGCATTTTTTTTGTAGACAAATGAAATAAAATAAAGTATCTAGGAGTTAATTATAAATTATTAACCTCATTATTAATAACTAAAAAAATAAAAATTATGAACAATTCAAAAAAAATCAGAGTAGGTATTAACGGATTTGGCCGTATCGGTCGTTTTGTTTTTCGCGCAGCCCAAAAAAGAAATGACATCGAAATCGTAGGTATCAATGACTTAATCGATGTTGAGTATATGGCATATATGCTCAAATACGATACCATACACGGCAAATTTGACGGTGAAGTTGAGGTAAAAGACGGCAAATTGGTTGTAAACGGTAAAGCAATCCGC
>JAFVWM010000050.1 GCA_017501665.1 Alphaproteobacteria bacterium
CGACGATGATGATGACGATGATGACGACAATGTTGATTTTGAATTGCAAAGAAAACTTATAATTTCTCGCAAACTATATCATCGCCATAAAATTCAAGATGTTATTAAAGAAGGCCAAATCGTGTTAGTTCAGGTGGTAAAAGAGGAACGCGGAAATAAAGGTGCTGCTTTAACTACCTATTTATCTTTGGCCGGAAGATATTGCGTTTTGATGC
This sequence comes from Alphaproteobacteria bacterium, assembly GCA_017501665.1. Taxonomy (GTDB): domain Bacteria; phylum Pseudomonadota; class Alphaproteobacteria; order RF32; family CAG-239; genus CAZU01. Next base: position 216 of record JAFVWM010000050.1, read on the forward strand.
CAAACCGTATTAAAAGCGGAGGTGTTTCTCGTAAAATTACCAATGCTCAAGACAGAAACAGACTTAAAGGAATCGTCAAAGACTTACCTTTAAATCCCGATATGTCAATCATTGTTAGAACTGCCGGCGAAGAAAAAACTAAAGCCGAAATAGTCCGTGATTATAACTATCTTATCAGAGCGTGGAACAAAATAAGAATCGACTCTCTTAAAAATAAAGCTCCTAAACTTATCTATGAAGAAGGTAACCTTATTAAGCGTGCTTTGCGTGATATATATACCAAAGAGATATCAGAGATTTTGGTTGCCGGTGATGAGGCTTATAAGTTGGCAAAAGATTTCTTTAAGATTTTGTCGCCACATAACTTGAAAAAAATCAAAAATTATCGCAATAATGACATGCCATTGTTCCAACGTTTTCAAGTCGAAGGACAGTTGGATAAATTACATGATTCAAATGCTCAGCTTGAATCCGGCGGATATTTGGTTATTAATCCGACAGAAGCTTTGGTTTCTATTGATGTTAACTCCGGTCGTGCCACCAAAGAGAAAGATTTGGAAGAAACTGCTTTGAAAACCAATTTAGAAGCTTGTGATGAAATTGCTCGTCAACTTCGTCTGCGCAATTTGGCCGGTCTTGTAGTTATTGATTTTATTGATATGGATGATCCGGCAAATAATCATGCTGTTGAAAAAAGAATGAAAGAAGCTTTGAAAAAAGACCGTTCTCGCATTCAAATCGGTAAGATGAGTATTTTCGGACTTTTGGAACTTTCTCGCCAACGTATGCATTCGGCATTTTGGGAAAGTAATTATCAAGTTTGTCCTTATTGTCACGGTAAAGGTATTACCAGAACTTTGGAATCTGCAGGTGTGTATATTTTACGTACTATTGAAGAAGAAGGTTGCAAAAATCGTTCTTCTAAAATTACCGTTTTTGTTCCCACAGACGTAGCTGTATATTTGCTTAACCAAAAACGCAAAACTTTGGTTGATTTTGAAAATAAATATAAAATGGAAATTGCCGTTTGTGCAGACAATTCAATTAAATGTGTTTCGGATAGCAGAATTGACAGAATTAAACTTACGGTTAAAGATGAAACGCCGATTACAGAAGATGTTATAATAGATGAAGTAAAAAAAGATGAGAACAAAAAAACCGGAAGAAATAAAAACAAAACAGCATCTGTAAAAAACGATGACACTCCGATTGTTGAAATTGAAGAAAAAAATGTTACTATAGAAGAAAATAATAAAATAACAGAAATTTCTGACAAGTCGGATAAAACCTATAAAAACCGTAAGAATCGTCGCGGACGTTTTGATCGTCGCAGAGGTCGTTATCATAAAAATAATGAGACTGCTGTTGAAAATCAAAATGTTGAAGAAAAACAAGAACCTATTATTTTGTACGACAGTCATGGCGAAAAAAATAATACTGAAGTAATTGATGATGCAAAAAGTAATGAAAAGAAAGGAAAATCTAATTGGTGGAAAAAACTCATCAAGGGTTAGTCTTTAATTTCAAAAAAATGTGCAAAGGGCTGATTGACGGGATTATCCTGTTTTCGGCCCTTTTGCCTTTTGAAGCAAATACCAAAGAACTAAAACTTATATCAGATGAAGAAACCGAACAATTTTTGGCCGGAATAATTTATCCGCTGTTTAAGGCTGCAGATATTCCTTTTTATCGCAATAATATTTTTATTGTTGAAGATAATTCACTAAATGCCTTTGTTGCTGACGGAAATAAAATGTTTGTACACACAGGAACAATCACAAAATCAGATACCGCCGATGAAATAAGCGGTGTCTTAGCTCATGAAACAGGACATATTATGGGAGGACACATCATAAGGCAAAAACTTAAAGCACAAGATATGTACGAAGTTTCCATGCTTTCGACAATTTTAGCCGGTGCAGCTGCTGCTGTCAGCGGACGTGGCGATGCTGCGATGGCTGTAATGTTGGGCGGTCAATCGTCTTTAATCAATCATTTTACTCATTATCGAACCGAAGAAGAACGTTCTGCTGACGAAGCGGCAATAAAACTGCTTAATGCCACGCAACAGTCCCCTGCCGGAATTTTAAATTTTATGAAGAAAATAAAAAAAGAAAATATTATGGAAGGTAGAGAAGAAACTCCTTATTTCAGAACGCATCCGGTTACCAACGACAGAATATATTTTTTTGAAAACGCTTTAATAAACTCGCCATATAAGCAGGCTCCTCAAAATGATTTTTTCTTACGTGTAAAAGCAAAAATTAAGGCCTATTTACAAAAGCCGGAGCAAACTTTCAAAGATTATCCTCTATCGAGAGATGATATTCCTGCCGTTTATGCTCAGGCTATTGCCTATATGAAAAAATCAGATTTTGAAAAGGCTTTGAATAAAACAGATATTTTAATTTTACGAGATGAGAATAATCCGTTTTTCTATGAACTTAAAGGACAGATTTATTTAGAAACGGGAAAAATAAAACAAGCAAAACAAAATTTTGCCAAAGCCTATGAATTGTTGCCTGATTCTCATTTAATGCAAATAAACTATGCTCATGCAATTTTAGAAGACAACCCTGATATGAGTAGTGCTAAACAAGCCATAAATTTATTGAATAAATCTCTTGTCAAAGAGCAAGGTATTGTTACATGGTTGCTTTTGGCAAAAGCTTACGGAATTACCGGAGATATGGCAAAAGCAACTTATGCCTCGGCAGAATATTCTTTTAGGATAGGTAATATTGATGTGGCTAAAAAACAGCTCGAAACGGCAAAAAAATATAATCCGGATACTCAATTAAGATTAAAAATTGGTGATTTGGCAGACCGCTTAAAAGCAGTAGATAAAAACAAATAATGTTAAGCTTTTTGTTGCCAAGTTCCTCTATCATCTTGTTGCCAGTAATAACATTCCTCTCCTTGAGATTTTAGTTGCTTCCAAAACTTACGTGACCAGTCGAGTGATTCTTGGTTGTTGCCGTCAAAAATATTTAAGATGCGCTCAAATAAGTGTGTATTTTCAACATCTGTTTTAGCACAGTCGACCAAAAACAAAATTGTAGCTTCATTAGGATTATCATCTTGCGAGGTTAACCATATAGGTTGCATACTTGCATTGCCGTCTTTTTTGGAGCCATGCGGTAAAAAAGATGTCTCATCATAACTCCATAAGTGCGTATTAAGAAATTCGACTCTTTCTTCCGTACCTATTTTTACCAATATTCGTTTACCTGTTGCATAGGCTTTTTCCAAAAGTTTAGGTAACGCATCTTCAACTGATGCTTTTTGTAAATGATAAAAATCTATCCTAGTCATTGTTTATTATGCTCACTTTTAATGATTGAGGCAATTCGTTTGACAATATATCAAGCTTTATATTATCTTTATCAGCTTTTAGGGCGTAGTCAACATAGGCTTTGACATCTTTAACCGTATTTACATTTTTATCATTTATTTTTTTGATGATATCTCCTGATTTTATACCTTTATATTTGGCATCGGAATCTGCCAATATTTCTTCAATTATAACGTAATCTTTTTCGTTCTTTATGATAATTCCCAGTGCCGAAATGTATCCTTCCGGAATTTTATTAAGTGTCTTTTTATCCTTATTTGAAATTTCTTTTTTTGTTTCGGGCATTTTAGCTATTTTTAAGCTGACATCTTTGGTTTGTTCATTTTGCCATATTCGTAAAACTATTTCCGAATTTATTTTACTTTCGGCAATTGTTCGCGAAAAATTTTTGGCATTTTTTATATCTTTACCGTTAATTGAGATGATTATATCTCCTGCTTGAATTTTTGCCTTTTCACTGGGAGAATCAGGAATAACACTGCTTACGACGACACCTTCGGCATAGGTTTGTTTTTCGCTCAAAGTAATTGTTTGAGTATTGTCCATAACTTTTAACCCCAGCCATCCTCGTTCTACTTTTCCGTAAAGTTTAAGCTGTTCAATAACAAATTTGCTTAAATTTATAGGTGTGGCAAAGCCTATTCCCATGCTTAATCCTGATGTTGAATACAGTGCCGTATTAATACCGACTACCTCGCCGGACATATTAAACATGGGGCCACCTGATGATCCTTGGTTTATTGAAGCATCGGTTTGGATAAAATTATCATATGAGCCGGCATCTATATCACGAGATTTGGCACTGACAATTCCTGCTGTTACACTTCCGCCAAGTCCGAAAGGGTTGCCTATCGCCAAAATCCAATCACCGACTTTTAACTTATCGGAATCGCCGATCTTTACAAAAGGAAATTGCTTGTCGGCATCTATTTTTATTAAAGCCAAATCGGTCATATCGTCAATGCCGATAATTTTTGCATTATATTGAATATTATCTGAGGTTTTGACCACAACTTCATTAGCTTTGTCAATGACATGAGCATTGGTAACAATATATCCTTGCGGATCTATCAAAAAGCCGGAACCGAGAGATATATATCCGCCCTCATCTTGAACAAAATAATTATTGATAAACTCATTAGCGCTGATAATTTCCGGTTTGGCTTCTGCATTTTTATTACTATGAGTAGTAGATATATTTACGACACCACCAATAAGTTTTTCAACTAAAGGGGCAAATGATATACCGTATCCGACATTATTTTGAGCAAAAACATTTGTTGTTTGCAATAATGTAAACACTATCAGCGCAAAGAGTCTTACCATTTAATCAACGTCCTATTTTTTTGTTGTTTTTTTGAAGTAATCAAAAAACTCGGTATCCGGAGACAAGACTAACGATGTGTTGCCTTCTCCGGCCATTGATTTTTTGTATGCTTCCAAAGAACGATAGAAAGCAAAGAAATCTGCATCAACACCTGCGGCTTTGTTCCAAATTTCGATAGCTTGTTTATCGCCCTCGCCTCGAATAATCTGAGCTTGTTTTTCAGCATTTGCAATAATAACGGCTTGTTCTTTTTCGGCTGTTGCGCGAATTTTTTGAGCTTCTTGCTGACCTGTGGCTCTGAATTCTTTGGCTTCACGTTCACGTTCGGTTTTCATACGAGCATTGATTGCCTGCAAAACTTCTACCGGCAAATCGGCACGACGTATACGAACATCGGCAACACTAACTCCGATTTGCTCGGCATCTACTTTTACGGCTTTTGAAATATCGGCCATAATTCGTGTACGCTTGCTTGACAACAATTCTTGTAATGTAATACGACCCAAAACTTTACGCACGGAAGAATTTACGATTTCTTCCAACTTTGAGCGAGCTTGGTATTCGTTACGCACAGTTTGATAAAACTTTAGAGGATCGACAATGCGATAACGAGTAAAGTTATCGACATCAAGACGTTTTTTATCGTTTAACACCACTTCTTGAGCCGGAGGTTCAAGGTTGAGCAAACGGTTATCATAGACAACTACTTTTTGAATGAACGGAATTTTGAATTTGAGTCCGGCTTGTTTAATTTCTCTTATCGGTTCACCAAATTGCAAAACAATGGCTTGTTCGGTTTGATTAATGATAAACATTGTTTCAAACAAAATAACGATAACGGCAAGTGCAACTCCGCCAATAATCAATTTTAATTTATCTGACATTATTTTGCTCCTTTATTAAGTTTATCAAGCGGTAAATATGGAATTACGTTATTACCTTTAGCAGAAGAATCGATAATAACCTTATCGGAATTGCCTAAGACATTTTCCATTGTTTCAAGATACAATCTTTTGGTGGTGACTTCTTTACCGTTTTTATAAGCGTTATAGACCGACAAAAATCTTTCAGCTTCACCTTTGGCTTTGCTGACAACAGCTTGTTTATAAGCCTCGGCATTTTGAAGACGTTGAGCGGCCTCACCTCGAGATTTAGGCAAAATTTCGTTACGATATGCTTCGGCTTCGTTTTTGAATCGTTCCATATCGGCTTTGGCACGCTGAACTTCGTTAAAGGCATCTACCACTTGTTTCGGAGGATCGGCTTTTTGCAACTTTATACGTACAACTTTAATACCGGCGCCGAATTCATCCAAAACTTTTTGCAATTCTTCTTTGGTTTCGTCTTCGACTTTGCCTCTATCGCCGGAAATAATAGGCAACATTTGAGATTGACCTACAATCTCACGTAAAACCGACTGAGCGGCAACCCTTACCGTCTGATCCGGCGATTGCATATTAAAAACATAGTCTTTGGCATTTTCAACACGCCATACAATGGTTAAGTTGATATCAACGATGTTCTCATCACCGGTCAACATGTGCGTTTCGGTAAAAGTATTAGAACCTATTTCTCTTGTTTCTTGACCGCCTAAATTAATACTGCGTTCTTGTGTAATATTTACCTTTTTAATCGTTTCTATCGGATATGGTAAGTGATAGTGAAGACCGGGGGTTGTGGTTTCGTTATATGCACCAAAACGCAAAACAACGGCTTCTTCGTTAGGTTGAACCTGATAGAATCCCGAACCTAACCATATTACTAAAACAGCGATTACACCCCACCACCATTTGAATTCTACCTCAACCGGTTTCTTTGGTTTGAATTGTTTGACCTTTGGGCTTGTAATTTCGTTGTCGGCCCAAGGTCCTTTATCATCATCATTATCGTCCCACGGACTAGGAATTTTTGCCATAATTTAAATTTCTCCACTTTTTTAGTTGCATCATTCGGATTATATAATATAAATAGTCCAAGAAAACAATAATCATACATCTATCAACAGGGGAAGATTATGGAAGACTTGATAAAAAAAACAGCCCTCAAATATTATCAGGAAAGCTCTATTGCTTCAATAAATTATGCTAATTCTCGTATCATTATCACCATTCAAAATGAAAGCGAAAACAAAGAACTGGCAGACAAACTTAAAGCTGAACTTTTAAATTTTGAAGGCATAAAAAAAGTAAATATTATATATACGGCAAACAAAGCGCAACCGACACTGCAAGATGCGCCGGAAATGTGGAAAGTTAAAAATGTAAAAAAAATTATCGCCGTTGCTTCGGGTAAAGGCGGTGTCGGAAAATCTACCACATCGGTCAATCTTGCTTTAGCCCTCTCAAAATTGGGTAAAAAAGTTGCGCTGTTTGATGCGGATATTTACGGACCTTCCATTCCGACAATGTTAGGCTATGAAAATCAACCCGCTACATCTAAAGACGGTAAAACTTTTGAACCGTTTGAAGCTTACGGACTGCAATCAATGTCTATCGGAACATTGATTGATCGTGATACACCGCTTATTTGGCGCGGTTCTAAAGCTTGTGGTGCAATAGAACAACTATTAACCGAAGTTAACTGGGGCGAAATTGATATTATGATTTTGGATATGCCTCCCGGTACCGGTGATATTCAGATTACTATATCACAAAGATTAAAACTTGATGGGGCAATCATTGTGTCTACGCCTCAAGATATTGCTCTTATTGACGCGGTTAAAGGTGTTAATATGTTTGCTAAAGTTGATGTGCCGATTTTGGGAATTATTGAAAATATGAGTTATTATATCTGCCCTAAGTGCGGAAATCGTGATGATATCTTCGGACATGCCGGCGCAAGAGAAACCTCTCAGCGCTTAGGGGTAAAATTCTTAGGCGAAATTCCACTTAATTATACCATTCGTTCACATGCCGATGCCGGTAAACCGATTGTTTTTGCCGATCCTGATAGTGAATATGCAAAAGCCTATATCGAAATTGCACAAAAATTGATATAATGCCAATCTTCTCAAACATTAGAGAGGATTGGACGTTTCATTGTTTAAATAAAAAAGCTTGAATTAATAATATTTTATGATATAGAAAGATAATTAAAAAATAATTATTAATAAATATTGTGTAATTTAAGAGCGACGGGTCGATGCTTTATAACCGACGATTATTCTATGATAGAAACAGATAAAAAAGCGCAACTTGTTATGTTTAAGCAACAAGATGCGTATCTGAGAGTATTAAGTTTTGTGAAGAACAGACATATGCTTTGCGATGAAGCTGAGTTGAAACTCTTCGATTTGCCAAATGCTGAAGATATTTTGAAAATCTATATTTCAAATTACGGTCTTTGCGATGAAGCACAATTGAAACTCTTCGAGTTGCCGAATGCTAAAGATATTTTGAAAATGTATATTTCAGAACACGGTCTTTGCGATGAAGCTGAGTTGAAACTCTTCGACTTGCCGAATGCTGAGGATATTTTGAAAATCTATATTTCAGATTACTTTCTTTGCAAAGAAGCTGAATTGAAACTCTTCGATTTGCCAAATGCTGAGGATATTTTGAAAATCTATATTTCAAATTCCGGTCTTTGCAAAGAGGCTGAATTGAAACTCTTCGAATTGCCGAATGCTGAGGATATTTTGAAACTGTATATTGCAGAACAGGCTCTTTGCGAAGAAGCACAATTGAAACTCTTCGAATTGCCCGATGCTAAAGGTATTTTGAAACTGTATATTTCAGATTACTTTCTTTGCGATGAAGCTGAGTTGAAACTCCTCGAGTTGCCAAATGCTGAGGATATTTTGAAACTGTATATTTCAGATTACTCTCTTTGCAATGAAGCACAATTGAAACTCTTCGAGTTGCCGAATGCTAAAGATATTTTGAAAATCTATATTTCAAATTACGGTCTTTGCGATGAAGCACAATTGAAACTCCTCGAGTTGCCGAATGCTAAAGATATACGGATAGTATAGAAAGCGTTACAAATCAAAAAAGTCTTCGAATTGCTTCGAAGGCTTTTTTTAACTCTCACAATATTCTTTTAATTGGCTTAGAAAATTGATA
>JAFVWM010000051.1 GCA_017501665.1 Alphaproteobacteria bacterium
ACCCCCACCCCCACACCCACACCCACACCTAAGCCTGATGCACCCAAACCCATTCCGCCCACGGGCGATGCCTCGGTTATGACAATAGCTGCAATGCTGTTTGCGCTTTCATCGTTGGCGTTTATTGCTTCGGGTAAAAAGATAAAAATATAACTGCAAAAACCGAAAGCTTCGGCTTTCGGTTTTTTGTTTAGCATGGGGTTGAGTTATTCTTTTATTAACTAAATAGGCATCTATAATAATAGGTGGCAAAGGGTTCTAAAACCCTTTTATTTACAAGTAAAGTAGGTCAAACAACTTATGCCGGGCGGAACTACCCCCGTGGGAATAATTTTTGAAAAAAAGAATGCCCTTCCGCTAAATGCGGAAAGGCGGTTGTTAATCACAAATAAAGGTTTTGGCGGTTTTGTCTTTGAAGACGGTTTTTACAGTGTTTTCAAAGTTTTCGTCTACATAAACGATGTCCGGCTCTTTTACCGCATTAAAGCCGTATTGGCCGATCATACCGCCCATATTCTGGATGTAGATATTATCCTGCATTTGGGGCAGGCGTTCTTCCTTTTGCGCCACAAGGTGCAGCAAACGGAAGGCGGATCTGTCAAACACATTACCCACGATTTTGTAGTCAGAAGCTGTGTTGATATAGCTCCAGCCTTTGATATGGGCAGGGGTGTGCTTATTATGCCGCTGCTGACCCCAACCATAGCCACTGCGCTGTAAAATGTTGCCGCTGATCTCAACGCCCTGCATATAGCTTTCGGTATCGCCGTCTGTTTTATCCAGGAAATACTCGATGGAATACACACAGTTGTCTATCAGGTTGTTTCGGTAGGTAACATTTTCGTGCTTGAAGAATTTTCCGTTTGTGGTTACCTGGTGGGTAACGCCTGCATCATAGCACTGATAAATGTAGCAGTTTTCCACGAGGTAGTTTTCACAGCCACCGTAAACTTCAATGCCGTTGCCGTAGCGGGTAACGCTGCCCCGAGGGCCTTCCGGATAGTTGGGATCTATGCCTTTATAATTCTGAATAGAGCCGCCGATCCAGCCGATTTCGCAGTTGGAAACATGCAAATTTTTAGCATGGCCGCTGGCACAGACACCGTGCTGGGCAAAATAACGGATGCAAATGTTATCAATATGCACATCGTGATTTTTGAGAACCAGGAAGCCGTGGCGGCGAACAACAGGCTCGATGCTTTCAAACACTTCGCCGGGGTTTCCCTTGTTGCATCTTAAATAGAGGGTGCCGAAGCTGTCGGCTGTCACATCGGGAATGGGAAAATCCTGCCCTTTGGAGGGAGCGGTTGTAGTTTGCTTATCATAGTGCCAAAAAAGATCCAGGTCGTTTTTTAGTTCATTTGAAACGATAAAAGGCTTGCTGATCTCATCCCGGCAAACAAATTGCCCGTTAATATAAGAAGGAATGTGCTTGTAGGCATGATACTGGCCGTCGTTGAAAACAAGGGTGCCGATATCCAAAATCTCTTCGTTTAATTGCCAGATATGGTTTTCAGCATCAATTTCAGTCCAAAGCGCCGGGTCACTCAGATTTTTGCTGCCGCCATAGATCCTGGGCTTTTCGCCATTGCCGTAAGCAGCGTAGGTAACACCGGAGGCAACAGCAACATTCCCCCTGAAAACATCTCCGCGGCGGAAAAGCACGGCATCGCCGGGCTGTAAGGAGCTTGCCATTGCAGATACTTTCTGCAGGGTTTTCCAGGCGCTTTGGGGAGATAAACCGTCGTTTGAATCACAGCCATCGGCGCTGACATAGTATTTTGTGCCTTTTGCAGAATAATTGTCCTTTGCGGTAAGGATAGCTTGCTTTCTGCTATCAGATAATTCTGCAATCTCAGATAAAAAATGATTAAACATAAGTATTACCCCCTGTTGGAACGGCAAAGCCAAGATTTCTAACAGTATTATAAAATAGAATTATTGCGATTTCTACTATTATTTCGTAGCGCTTATCAAATTCTTATCACCGCTGATAAGAAAACTATATTTCAAAGCAAATAAGTGGGCTGAAATCAAACGATTTCAGCCCACTGAGAGTTAATATGCTGTAAAAATACAAATTCAAATATCCTATAAAGAACAAAAACAAATATTCTCTATATACTATTAGAAAAAGCATTTAGTTACATAAACATAAATTTCTATTCTACACAGGCTATTAACTAAATAGGCATCTATAGTAATAGGTGGCAAACCGATGCCCACACGCCCGACAGAGTCGGTCAATATGCAGAAAAAGCACTCTACCTTATAGCCGAGCACTTCGAAGCTGTTTGCTCTTTTGAAAAACGCGAACCATTTTTCACGAACGATAAGAAAAACACCCGACTTGCGTCGGGTGTTTTTTAATATTCAAATCGTCGAATAATATGATCTTGATACATTTTGTGAAGTTCGTTAAAATAACCACTCCAACCCCAAACCCTAACAATTAAATTGGGATACTTTTCAGGGTGCATCTGAGCATCTATGAGAGTTTCACGGTTAATAGAATTTAACTGCAATTGATGGCCACCCAGCTCAATATAGGTTTTAACAAGGCTTGCCACCTTTTCAATACCCATTTCGTTTCGTAAAAGGTTTTCATGTATCTCAAGCGTTAACGGCCCACCATTGATTATATTCGTCATATCATATTTAGTAAAAGACTGAATAACCGACAATATCCCGCTAGGCTTAACGTCAAGCGAAGGCGAAAAGCTCGAAGCGAACGGGTCTCTCGCTTTTCTTCCGTCGGCGGTCGCCGGACATTTTTCACCTTCACTTATATACTCAAGCGAAGCGCCCGTTCCGGCTCTCCAAATCCCTCCGCCGGCAACAGGTCTGCCGTTGAGATTTTTTTGAAAGAAGTCCATTATCTCAATAGCAAGACTGTCAACGTAATCATCGTTATTACCCATTTTGGGACAACTGCGCAAATAATTTCGCATTTCTTCGTGTCCGCAAAAATCGTCATTCAAAGCAGCTAACAGTTCATCCGAAGAATACTTTTTATCTTCGAAAATCGCTTTCTTTACTGCCGCAAGTGCATCCGCGGCATTAGCAATGCCTGCTCCGTGACATCCCCAGTTGCGGTATTTGGCCGAATGGTGAAAAACGTCAGTTAGGGTATCAACAGAGCTTTTATAATAAAGCGAAATCATACCGTTAGAAGGTGGTGACATTGGCCAATCTATGTATTTTTCTACTATCGCATCACATTCCGATTTTATCTCTTCCTTGACACACTCTAAAAACTCAAGGAAGGTTTTACATTCTTTCAAATGCTTTGAAAGCGCACGACTCACCATAAGCGGGAAATTCATTGTGGCAGCATTGGCGTTTTCAAAACTTTTCTTTTGAATCAAAAACTCCCAACAGGCCGCAACAACGTAATCCGCTGCGTCTTGGGGCTCATAACCTAACTTTATGAGACCGGGTATTACGACGTCATCATTTGAATACTGCGGAAAACCTAATCCCTTTTGCGTAAGTCTGGTACCGCTGACGAAAACCTCATCAGGCGTTTTCTTGCCAACGCGAAGATTTATTTTAGGGTCAATAAGATTAAGTTCAAGCGATGCTTGCATGCATTTCTCGGACAACTCGTTATACATATAGTTTCCGTTTAAATCAAAACCGCCGAGCACCAACGATTGACCATTGTCGCCGAGCTGCATACCGGTATATAGGTCAGTATCATAATTGAGCGATATAAAGAAAGCCTCAAGGATTTCGAAAAGTTCCTCGCCGCTTACACCGTTTTGCTTGTCACGAAGATAAAAGGGATACATATACTGATCAAAACGTCCAAGTCCCAAATGCACAACCAAATTCGTTCTCAAAAAGAAGGTGCTGATTTTCATAAAAAGACACGCTTCATAAAAACTGCGAGCGGGTTTTCTCGGAACCTGACCAAGGGCTTCGTAAAGACGAGTATTACCCGTTTCCCTTGCCAGCTCCCGATGCTCATCACAAATTCTTATGCATTTATCTAATTTTCTTATCCAATTAAAGCCATAAGACTTTTTCTCGTTGTCATCGGTCTTTTTTATATTCTCGGACAACATATTTTTAATTGCTTCATAGCCTGTATTTATAACAAACTCATAATCAGGGGTGTTGTTACCACCGCAAGGCGGTATTTTCTCGGGCGAACCGATATTAAAACCAAAATAATCTATAGGAAAAATTATTGGTTTTGGTTCTTTGTAAAGTCTCAAACTCTTATATTCTTTTGCTTTCAGTTGATCTAATAAGGCTTTAATTTTATCGTTCATAACATCACCTCATAAAACATTTGCCCAAATACCGTACTGTTGAAAAATATCGGTTCTCGGATTGCAGGGAGTTTTTTCGTCAAAAAGCGGTTCATAAGCGCGCCCTACGAGCGCATATTTACCGCCCGCCATCTTATTGTAAGGAAGCAGCTCTACGTGTTTGACACCGTTTTGCTCTAAAAATTTCGCAATGGCCGAAAGGTTTTCTTCGGTATCGGTAACTGTCGGTATAAGCGGTATCCTTACTATGAAGTCTTTTTTATTTTGGGCGAGATAAACAAAATTTTTCTTTATATTTTCGTTAGAAACACCTGTATGTTTTCTATGCTGTTCATCGTCGAATATTTTTAAATCATATAAAAACATATCGGCAACATCCGCTACCCTACGAAAGGTACTTATCTCGCAAAAGCCACTCGTCTGCACGGCTGTATGTAACTGACCCTTCAAATGCGAAAGACATTCGATCAAAAATTCGCTCTGCATAAGCGGCTCACCGCCCGAAAAGGTTACACCACCGTTTTGCAGGACGCGCTTGTTTTTTAAGATTTGATCACAAAGCGCTTCGGATGAAAATTTTTCTCCGCAAACTCGCAACAGTCCGTTTGGACAGTTTTTTATGCTTTGCTCAGTAAAGATTATCTTGTCGTTCTTTACCTCGGCGTATTTCTCACAGGAAAGACATCCAAGACATCCGTTTGGACTTCGCACAATCTCCGAGAAAGCGCTCTGCCCCTCGGGGTTATGACACCAGCTGCAATGCAACGGACACCCCTTTAAAAACACCGTACTCCTAATTCCCGGTCCATCGAAAGGAGAAAACTCTTCTATTGAAAAAACGAGTCCATACATAACTATCACCCATTTAACTTTATCATCAGCGCCTTGACAACGCAAGAAACATATTATATAATTTCAGACAGAAATTAAGATTAAGGTGATTTTATGGTATATCATCAGACACACAATTCCCTCAGCAATTACAACTATAATGCCTTTGTTTATACAGACGTTGAATACGGACAGCATTTTCACTCCAATTACGAACTTATCTACGTTATTGAGGGCGAATGCGAGACCACGATTGACGGTATCCCCGAAAAACTGCACCGCGGCGAGCTTTTAGTTATACCGCCTTTTTCCATACACTCATTATATATCTCTCAAGGGGAAACCTGGGTTGGTGTTTTTTCAGAGGATTTTATTCCTTCGTTCGCACGCACGCACAACAGCGTTAAATACTCTAAATTCACCTGTGAGGCGACGATTGACGATATTTTAAAGCGTTATTTATTCATTGCAAAGCAACCCGAACATTTTATGCTGACTTCTATGCTTCATTTGGTTTTGAATCAATGCGTTGAAAAAGCCACCACCGAGGATTTTTCGCAAGACTATAATTTTAAACAAATAGTTATTTCTTACATAAGCGAAAACCTCAACAACCATCTTTCACTTAGGACCATCGCAGAAGAATTAAATTATGAATATCATTACTTCTCATCTTTGTTCAACAAATATTTTTCCATCAACTTCAAAAGCTTCGTTAACCAGCTTCGCTTTCAAGCGGCCTGCGCGTTATTGTCAGACAAAAATTTGTCTGTAACCGAAATTGCTCTTAAATGCGGATTTGGAAGCGTGAGAAACTTCAATCGTATTTTCCAAAGCATCAGCGGTATTACCCCAAGCGATTTTAGAAAAACTTATTCCAAGGCCAAAGTTGAACTTAAAAGATAAAAAATAATGCCCTTCCGCTAAATCCGGAAAGGCATTTGTTGTATTTGAAAAAAGATTGGGAGAGAATGATTTTGGGTGTTCTTTTGGGAATACCCAAGATTGTTCTCGAACATATGCAATTATTCCCACTCGACCAAGACTAAACAATTCTGTTTATGTGTTTTTGCTTCTCGTTAGTCCTGATTTTTTTGATACACGATGTATCTGTATTATCCTGTGTTAAACCGCCCTTGTTATCATTTTGTTATCGACGTTGATAACAAGAATAATTTTACCGTGGATAATTTGGACTTGGGATTGAATATATTATAAACGATTTTGCTTAGAAATTCAAGGGGCTTTGCTTAATTTGATTCACCTTTCTTTTGAATTCTAAATTTCAAAAGAAATTGTTTTGAAATCCGACATACACCAACATATAGAAGATACCCTATCATTGCTCCAAGGGTATTGATCCATAAGTCATCAATGTCCGTACCTCTTGCCTGCAGAAGTTGACAAAGCTCAATGAATAAAGATATCAAAAAACCGACCAGAAGTGTTTTTGGTAAAGAAGATTTATTCCACAGAAGCGGCACGCAAAAGCCAATGGGAACAAACAAACATATGTTACCGATAAAGTTGATTGCGAAATACAACCAATATCCACCAACCATACTTTCTCTCCACGTATCAATAAACACTTTGCCGGGAATAAGGTTTATTTCTCCCAATAAATTTCCGTTAGTTATACTTATACCGCCAACTCCGAAGTCGAATTGCGGTATGATCGTCTGCGAGAAAAGTCCAACGAGAAATAAGAAAAATAGGCATACTCCTAATTCGTGCCAAACCGTTGTCTTATGTTCTTTTTTCTTTAAGAAGCTGCAAGAAATCACACGAATCAGAATTACTACCGGTATGGCTATAAGCATATATGGAAACATATTTAATATATATCCGAAAATTCTATTCATTTTCAATCCTCCGTTTTTCTTTTAACCTAACCCAATCTTTAGCAATACTTTCATTTCGAATAATGGATAGTATAATTCCAATTAGGGCAAGGTCATAAATAATAAATACACCGCCGGTTGTCACAAATGGAAATCCTATATTGAAATCGGGAAGAATACCGATTTCACACATTAATGTGCCGACAAGTTTAATACCAAAGATCATCAACACCATATTTGCAAGCAATTTCCCGACTTCTGTATTTTGTTTTTTAACTGTTTTATATAGCAAATAAAACAACAGTCCGAAAGCGGCAAGCAAAAACAGAACCAAAACTATTCCATAATTATACAATAGCAAACTGATAGGATGGTCATATAGATAACCCAATAACTGTTCATTAATGGATATTGAACTTTTACAAATGAGTTCAGAATTGCCAAGAGCAGAAAATAAATTTAACTGATAGAACTGGGTTGAATCTATATGTATAGTATCAGATGCTATGCCATAAAACTGATTTATAAAAAAGACGAATATAGCAAGAAATGCCACGATGCAGCTTGCTCCGATTATATTTAATTTATTCCACTTTATCCAATTTAATTTCAATCCATAAATCAGCAAAAATACAGAACAAATCAGAATTGTGATGAAAGCGGTGAAGGATTTATTTAATATAGCTAACACCAAGGGGCAACAAGCGTAGATAGCATATAAAACAATGTCAATATTACTACCACTATTTTTAATATTAAATAGAATCCCAACCAAAGCAATCGGGTAGCATAAGAGCAAATAAAAGGTATAACTGTACCCTAAAACAGAAAAACCGTTTCGCAATTCCCACACCGATGTAATAATTGCTAATATTGATAAGATAAAGTATATAAGTCTTGGGTATCGGATTAAGACTGTATAGTCGACGTAGTACACAAAAATAGCAACGCCAAATCCACACACAATACCGTAAACTTTTGGCAGGGTTTCAGTAGTTGACAATAGCATAAATGATATGGTCATACCGATCAACAAAAGCAACCCTATTAAAGCAAGCAATAACCAATTCATTTTGGGGCGATGAACGTTATCCAATTCTGTTCCTACAACATCAGCACTTCCCATTTCTTGTATCGCTTTTTTCATCGCTTCTGATTCTTCAAAACCATTAGCAACAAAGAAATCAAACTGATCGCTGATATGTTCATATAATTCTTTTGTTACAACAACTTTTGCTCTTTTCCAACGAATATGCTTTTGAACGTCAGCAATATATTCATCGGGTGAATTATACTCCTGCAAGCAAGACACCTCCCGATAAAACATTGTTTACAGCAAGTGTATAGCTTTCCCAATCCGCCTGTCTTAACTCAAGATACTTGCATCCCGAATCGGTAATTTTATAATACTTTCTTGTTTTCCCTGCAACAGTCTCGCCGTCGTAGGATTCAAGATAATTCTTTTGTTCAAGCAAATGCAATAAAGGATATAGCGTTCCCGCCTTCAACTCAAATGTTCGATTTGATTGTCGAGCAAGTTCTTCGATAATTTGATAACCGTACATATTTCGATCCTTCAAAAGCCGTAGCACAAGCATATCTGTATTTCCGGAGATAAGGGACTTATCAATAGCCATAAATTATCCTCCTTATATAGATGGTCTACATAATATTATATATAGATTATCTACATAAGTCAAGGATATACTAAATTATTTTGCAAAAAATTGCTATTCGCCATTAAATCAAAAAAACGGCAGAGAGGTGTTAATCTCCCTGCCGCCGTGCTTCGGTTAGTTGTAAATAATATCGTGATTTACGATTTCTGTGGCTCTGCTGCGGATAATTGTTGCACTCTAAATAATGGTGCAGCAAAAATAATGACAGGCAATGAAAAACCACTGTCTGTCATTATGGATATATGGTATTAAGTCGGTATTATTCCCATTCGCTCCCGAAAACTGTAACTTAAACAATTTTGTATGGGTATTTTTACTCATATTATCGGGAGTGTTCAGATTATCCGCAAAATACGGACTGTCAAGATTTTTGTTGTCATCGTGTTGTCACGCCAACAATGATATTATACACGCTAATTGTCGTTTTTTCAATAGATTTTGTAAAAGAAATAACCTCCACATTATAAAATAATGTCTTTAAACTCCGATTTTAAAATATCCT
>JAFVWM010000004.1 GCA_017501665.1 Alphaproteobacteria bacterium
AAAACATATGGCAGAACATATCTATATGTTTAGTGGGAAAAGTGAAAAAGTAACTTTTAAGGCAAAAACCTATCTTTATAACGACTTAATGGACTGGTTTGGAAGTGATATACGATTTATAAAAGAAGAAAACGATGAAGTCCTTTGCGAAACCAAAGTAAACCTAAAGGCAATGAAATTTTGGGCGCTACAATACGCAACGCACGTTAAAATACTTAGCCCCGAAAATTTAGTAAACGATATTAAAACCGACCTACAAAAAGCGATAGAGAATTATAATAAATAACGGACTCGAAGTGCAAAAAGATTTAGAAAAAGACCTTGAATATGCACAAAAAGCATATCGTGAGAAGGAGAAAAAATAGGAGGACAACACTAATGGTTAACAATTTATTTACATATGCAACAAGTGAATTATCACAAGATGCTTTCCTCGCATGGTTGTTTTCGCATGCAATTGAAGGGATTGGAGATCGCGATCGGGAATTAACAAAATGCGCAAAAGATTTTCTTAACGAATTCCTTTTTACAGATGATAAATTTAAGGGTAGAGAGTTTTGGCTAACAAAAGCACCTGAGAGACAATTCAACAAAATAGACCTACTTTTAACTATTAAGTTCAATGATGAAGATAAAGAATATAAAGTAATCATTGAAGATAAAACATCCACATCTGAGCACGACAACCAACTTGAAAGGTATAAAGAAGCAATAGAAAGCCAAGATAGTTCAATAGATAAAGAACATCTTCTCTGTATTTATTATAAAACAGGGCTTCAAAGTAATTTAGATAATGTTAAAAAAAATAACTACAAGGCCTGCGTAGGTAAAAACGTATATAATTTTTTTTGTAATAAGAAATACTCCAATATAAAGAGCGACATTTTTCAAAACTATTGTTCTTTTGTTGAACATATTTGCAATCAAACCGATAGTTGGAAGAACGCTGACATTGAAAAATGGGATTATCATGCGAAGAATGGCTTCTTTGCACACCTTAAGAAGCAACTAAATAACAAAGGTTATGAATGTGATTACGCTTTTGAATATAACCCAGCCGGTGGTGAATACGTTCTATACCAACACTCCGATAAAAACAACCAAGTTAAAACAAATGCCGGACTTTTTCAGTTATATTTCCAATTCGTATTAAAAAACAATGAATTATATTTTGACATAAGAGTAACACACGCAGACGATAAAAAAGAGACCATTACAAAACCCATCCGTGAAAGCTTGTGTTTAGATAATTGGCGGAAAGAAAATAATCCTTTTAAAAAACCGGTTAGGTATGGCAAAGGTAAAACCATTACCTTATGTCGATATAATAAAGAAATAAAAATAAGTGATGGGATTGAAAATTTATCCGAATTATTAAATGACTATAAAAACGAAATTAATAAAATACGTGAAAATGTCAAAAACATAAGTAAGGCTTAAGGGCGAATTAATCGCCCTTTTTCTTTATGCCTTTTTCTTCTACTAATGCCTCAAAATCACTTGAAGAGCCACTTAAACCACAAGAAAAACAATGAAAACATTGCTCTTTTGCGTTTATTATCATTGATGGCTGATGCTCAAAATGGAAGGGGCATTTTGCAAAGTATTTTGGCTTACCTTCGATTTGCACTAGGTCAACGTATTCACTAATAAGCTTTACCATATCACAAAACTCGGGGATTCTCTCTTGCTCCGGCAAATTCAAGTCAATGGCATTGTTATCAATAAGA
>JAFVWM010000052.1 GCA_017501665.1 Alphaproteobacteria bacterium
ATTAGAGCAATACGCGACAGTAAGAAATTGGAGATTCGTTACAAAAGTTATAGAAAGTCGGAAGAAGAAAAGTTTATTGTAGATCCATATTTTCTGAAGGAATTTAAACGACGTTGGTATCTCTATGGTTACAAAGGCGATGCCGATGGTCCGCATATGTTTGCCTTAGACCGTATGATTAAGGTTGACGATCTCACGGAAGATTTTACGATGCCAAAGGAATTTGTTACAGAGGATTATTTTGCCGGAGTTTATGGCGCACGAATCTATCCTGATATGAAGAAAGAAGCGGTTCGCCTCAAGGTCTATGGAATGCAAGTGCAGTATTTCCGCTCTCTGCCTTTGCATTCAAGTCAGAAGGAAGTTGAAACTCACGACGATTACAGCGTTTTCTCGTATTTCCTGACGACTGACTACGACTTGAAACAAGATATACTTTCTTTCGGAGATAAAGTCGAGGTCTTGGAACCGATGAGTTTGAGAGAAGAGATAAAAGGAATGATAAATAAAATGTTAAATAGATATAATAATGGAAAAATTGATAGATAAAATAAAAGAAAGAGTAGATAAAAGTGATGTAAAGGCTAATGGTTATTTTTATGATTTTCGCAAAAATGTTTTTACAGGTAAAATGGATGAAACATATATATCAATGTTTCTAAAAGGAGATGGATCCGAACTTGTTTCAAAAGCTTGTGCGCCTCATTCTTCTTCAATGTTAGGATATAATTTTTTTCATTGGATAAATAAAGAACATAAGCTGACAATTACTTTTAATGATAAAAAAGAAATAACTTACGACGAAGTGCTTTTTGAAGTAAAGATACCAGTGCTAAACGGCAAAAAGAAAGCAAATATGGATATTGTTTTAAGGAATAATAAAACTGGTGAATGGCTTTTTATTGAATCAAAATTTACAGAATACTTAAATAGAGGAAAATTTAAAATGTCAGATTCTTATCGTAATGAGAGTTTGTATTTTAAAAAAGATTATAGAGATAAATGGACTAGAATTATTGATTCCATCTCGGGTAGTAGTAAAGAGACTGGGTATTGGAATGGAATAAAACAAGGAATATGTCATCTTATAGGGTTAACAAATTGGTTGGATAAATGTGTTAAAATTAAAGGTAAAGAATATAATAATGAAGATGTAAGATTCATAAATCTTGTGTTTGAACCAGATGAAGAAAGATTTAAAAATGAATATGATAAATTTACAGATTATAAAAAATTATATTACGATTTTTATGAACAGTTAAGAATAGAAAAACTTATTCCAAGTAACTTAAAAATGGAGTTTATGACATATAAGCAATTGTGGAAATGTTTTGAGAATTGTAAAGAACTGCCAGAAGGTCTGATGGGTTTTCTAAGTGATCGTTATATGGATTTTGCATTTAAAGATAAATGATATTAAAATTGCATTCCCTTTCCATCTTCGCTTTTTCCGACACTCATGGTTGCCATCGTGATTTGAGAGTGCCGGAGAAAACCGATATATTGATATGTGCTGGCGATGCCGTGGAAGACGACCTCAACGGCGATGAATATGCCGACTTCATAGAGTGGTTTTCTTCTTTTCCTGCCAAATGGAAATTTTTCGTTCCTGGCAATCACGAACTTTCGTTCGAACTCGGTCAATCGGAAAAAATTGAAAAAGCAATGTCTGAAAAAGGCATACAAGTCTTGCAAAACGCAGTTTACGATTGCGACGGCGTGATAATTGGTTCGATAGATGCTGATTCGTCAATTGCCGACGAGAATATTCCTACCGATTTGGATATTCTGGTTACGCATTATCCTCCTTACGGAATTTTGGATGATGATATGGGAAGTACAGAGATCTTGAATTTTGTCATGAAATCGCAACCGTCATTACATCTGTTTGGACATATTCATTCTGCCAAAGGGCAAAAATATCAATTCGGTAAGACTTTATGCATTAATATAGTAACGTAGGGACGTATCGCATACGTCCCTGCTTTTCCCATATATTTTATTTTTCGTCAATCCATTTTTTGATAGATTCTTCCGTAGCTCCGTTGAGGAGTTTCGCTTCAACCCAGTCGATTTCAGGATATGTGGCTTTGAATTCTTTGAGAGCCTTTTCGGGAGTGCTGCCACCTGATGTCGCAAACATCACGACTTTCTTTCCTTCAAATCCATATTCTTCAACAAACGAATTTATAATGGTAGGAGCGGTGTACCACCAAATTGGGAAACCGATGTAGATGACATCATAGTCATCGTGATTTTTCAAGTCTTTGATGAAAGCCGGACGGAAAGAGCGGTCATTCATCTCAACGCTGCTCCTCGAAGTTTTGTCTCTCCAATCTAAGTCGGCTTGCGAATAAGGCACCTCAGGTCTGATTTCAAAAATGTCGGCACCTGTGATGTCGGCAATCTGCTTTGCTATGGCTTCGGTGTTGCCTGTGGCGGAAAAATAAGTCACTAACGTTTTCATGTTCTTGTCATTTTGAGCGCAGCTTGTTAATGTTGTCAATATCACTGCAAAGATTAATATTCTTTTCATAAAACAAAAGTGTTTAAGAAATTCTTCATTGAAAGTACAAATTTAATATTTTATTGTTGTAAATAAAAAAACTAATCGATTATTTCCACAATCTTCACTTTCCACCTCCTCATTTCCTCAAAAATAACCAGAAAAAATTTGTTATATAAATGTTTATCTGTATATTTGAACCCAATAATATCTTCACCATATACAAAGCTAAATGAAAAATAACATCTTAGATAATATCATAACACAAACGTTGAAGAATAGAATCTCCTTCTGGTATAAGTTGATAATATTCCTTATTTCTGCTCTCAACATAGCGGCTTGCGTGATAGACTATGGCTTCGTGCTTAACGACAAAGAACAGAATGTGATCTTCAATATTTACAATATCGCATGGTGGTGCTATTTCATTACGTTTTTCGTCCGCATTGTCTTTCAGTGGAAAATGATAAATCGTAAGACAATATCACTCACGACAATTACCGGCTTACTTTTGTTGTTCTCTGCATTACCTAAGTTCATTCCAATAACAGAAGCGAGTGCTCTTTATAATATATGGCAG
>JAFVWM010000053.1 GCA_017501665.1 Alphaproteobacteria bacterium
AGAGGGATATACTGTAAATATTCCCGATAATGCACACACGACTATTGATTTAAGAACGGATAGAACATGGCCTACAACTTGGTTTACTCCCATTCTCACGGGCGAGGGTGCATTCAAAGATGTTTACTCGGTTATGGCAAACTGGGGAGCAAACCATGGTGTTACGGTATATGGGCACGTAGGGGCAGACCTTATTACACTTGCATCCATGCTTCGTATACCTGTTAATATGCATAATGTAGCGCAAGAAAAAATCTTCCGTCCTCATTCATGGGCAGCGTTTGGTACCGAAGACAGTCAATCAGCAGATTACAAAGCTTGTAGTGTTTATGGTCCCATTTATGGCTAATTAGGAACCTAAAACACATATAACTATAAACAAAAAAAAGACCTTGTTTCAAACAAGGTCTTTTATCATTTTATGAACTAAGCAATGTTATAAGTGTTTTTATCTAAATCAATAGTGATAGAGGTGCCGTCTGAATAGGTGGCTTTTTGTTTGCGATAGCTTCCAAGAAATTCGTGCTTCAGCATCTCTTTGTTATATAATCGCTTTTGTAAATCACATAGGGGTTCAATACGGGCAATCTCCTTTTTTAATTCTTCATCATTCATCATTTCTATATCGGCTGTACGATTGTCGGTTCCTATTTTTTTAAGAGAGTTTCCGTATGGGTGCAAGTAAGGCATACCGGCATTCAAAGCACAATATAAATCGCCGTTTTCTCCTTTTGGAATACCCCAATTATTAAACCAATTCCAAGGTATGATTATGCAATCGTGATATACTAAATTGCCAAGAGGTACTGGTATGCCGATAGGTTTACCATTTTCCTGTGGTTTTAATGCGTGAGGGCCATGGTGAACAAGGGCAAGGTGATTGAGTAGTTGCATTCCGGGTTCTTCGGAAGACATTATAAGTCCTTTTTCGTTGAGATAGTCAAAGCATTTTGCACGGAAGGCTATGCTTTCTTCCCTTGTAGCAGAGTGTTCTTCATGGAAACATTCATCACCTTGCATGATTGCAAAAACATCAAGGTATGCGCCTTGCACGTCAATATTGTGTTCTGCAAGTTCGTCATAGGTTTTCTTAACAAAATCCAAAGCGAAAGAAGAACAAAGATAGGTATGTTCTCCACCATCCCATATTGAGCAATAGGGATTGCTTCCGTCGGCATTAGTTATAGCTTTGTTTTTGTCAAATACTGGACTGTCGTAATAATAATCTCTATATTGGTCGTGGACTGCGAACACATAACCTAGTTCGCGACAGGTATCGGCAAAAGCCTTTAGACCATCCCAGCCACCGGCTTGTTCACAAGGAGGCAAAATATAAGGGTGATCGTTGTCATATCCATTTTTTCCCCAACCATCGGTGTGGATATAAAGTTTTTCAAGGCCCAATCCCTTTAATTTTTTCATTTGCTCGGAGCGTTCCTTAAAAGTGGCACATAAGATTTCATTAGAGCCCTTTTTATTATAAAATTGTGACTTTTCGTTTATTTTAGAAAAAATCTTATGATGAAGAACAGGGGCGCCGATAATATTTTGTATATTAGGGTTACCTTTCATTTTTTCATCAAGCGTTACCAATAGGTTGTTTTCCATTAGATAACTACGATAAGTTTTTGCTATGGTGTTATAATCCCCATCGCTATGAAAACAAAGGCGCAATTTTCTTTCATAAGAGATTTTTCCAAGCGAGGTTTGCCAATAAACGGAATTAAGAAAAGCCCAACGTTTTCCGTAACTTGAGAACATTGAAGCATCATAGGGGGTTTCAACAATTGCAGTCAAAGAGTGCCCATCACAAACCCTTCCCCAAAGTGGCATATAGCAATCGGCAGAATTAATAGGTCTTTTAATGGTTGTATAATAGTGGGTTGCAAAAATATTTTTTTTGTAACCGTCTGGCAAAATGAATCCTTGTCGCATGGGGTCTACATGGTAGGAATTCTGTGTTTTATTTTTTGAATTAAAGCCCCCCGGGAAGAAAATGCCCTGGATTTGACCATTAGTTTCATTTTCGGTTTTAAGCGAAAACACGACGTCATCTTCTACGACTTCGGCAGTACAGATGATAGTAAATGGTAGTTTTTCACCATCTAGGAAAAAATCGGAATAGTAGGTTGTTGTTTTGTTTTCAGCATATTCTGTGCTTTTTGTTTTTGCGGACTTTAGAAGTATGTTCTTAATCTTTTGCTTATCACCGATATTTTTACTAACTGCAACGAAAGGTTTTCTTCCATCGTTTATCCAAGAAAAACCATTATATGATATATCATAAGAACAGTTATTTTCATCAAATTTAATATTAATATTTTTATTCATAATTGCGGCCTAATTAATTATTCTATTTCCAGTTTTACAAAACTGTCTAAATCATGAAAAGTGCTCTTGTTGGTAGGGTTAAGTGCATATAGGTTTAGCTTATCCTCATCATAATCTTGCCTAAACAAATTAAAATAAGCATTATCTTTTTGAAAGCCCAGTCTTTGTAAATTAGCGATAGGGATAGTCATGTAGCAGTCCCAGCAATCATGCTTTTTATCAACGCGTGAAAAGAAAGGAGAAGCAGGAAGATAGGTTATATTTAGTTGCCCATTATTGTTTTCAACAACGCCGGCATATTGCACGCCATCAGGGTTGACTTCCAACTCTAAATATTTATTTCTTTTTCCAAGAGTAATAAAAATTTCGACGGTATCTCCTTCGTATAACTTATCGTTGTATGATTTACCTTTTGAAAAAATATTTTTATCATAAGAAACAAAGGATAGATTAAGCGAATCATTCTCAAACAATAGAGAATAGTCAGTTTCATTTTTTGCAAAACCACCAAAGTTATCTTTTAATTTTCCAAAGCAAATCAGTTTTTTCATATTTACAAATATTTTTTAACGATGGTGTTCATTTGCTCCAAGTTTTCTTCCATCCTTTCTACCATTTTTATTTGTGTACGGCATCTATCCAAATTGTGTTTTTCGCGATGGGTTTTGAAGTAGTGATCGCCCTCAAGATAGTCTGTCAAAAATCTCATGCCACACTCAAAGGTCATAAGTATTGCCCCAAAAGAGAGGTTTTCCTTTTCTTTTTGTGTTAGGCTATCCTTTACTTCGCCAAGAAAACCTTTGCAGAATGCTTCGTAAAGCTCTAAAGAGAAGTCTACATTATCGAGATTCTTTTCATCCTCTTTGCCGGTATTTGTTCCACTCCTGATACTATCGCCAAAATCATATAAAATAGAGCCTTTCATAACCGTGTCTAAATCGATTACCGTAACGGGCATCATGCTATCTATGTTCACTAAAACATTGTTTAGTTTTGTATCGTTGTGGGTTACGCGGAGAGGAATATCACCGGCGCTAATCAAATCTAGTACCTTGGAACAATAGTGTTTTCTTTGATAAAACCATTTTACCTCAGCTTCTACTTCCTGGAGTCTATCAAAAGAGTTTTTATTTATAGCGTTCTCAAATTTAGCAAATCTATCAACTGTATTGTGAAAATTAGGTATGGAATCCTTAATTGTTTCTGCAGGATACCCATCTAGCATTTTTTGGAACTTGCCAAAACCGATACCACTTACTTCAAATTGCTCCTTCGTGGGGCTTGTTTCAATGCTGATGCCACCGTAAACGAAATTGTATAAACGATAGTAGCCTATTTCATCATTTCCGTAATAAGCTTTATTGTCAATGGTTTTTATTACTCTTAAACAATCACTAACGTCTTGATTGCT
>JAFVWM010000054.1 GCA_017501665.1 Alphaproteobacteria bacterium
AAAAAAGAAACGGGGCTGAATTTATATTCGGTTTATTGTCTTAAATCTTACTTCAAGATTTTAGAAACAACACCGGCGCCAACAGTGTGACCACCTTCACGAATAGCAAAACGAAGACCTTCGTTCATAGCAATCGGGTGGATCAATTTGGCTGTCATTGAAATGTTATCACCAGGCATTACCATTTCTGTACCGGCAGGCAATTCGATTGAACCTGTTACGTCTGTGGTACGGAAATAGAATTGCGGACGATAGTTTGAGAAGAACGGAGTATGACGACCACCTTCTTCTTTTGTCAAAATATAGCATTCGCATTGGAAGTCTGTGTGAGGAGTAATTGAGCCCGGAGCTGCCAAAACTTGACCGCGTTCAACTTCTTCTCTCTTTGTTCCACGCAACAATACACCAATGTTATCGCCGGCTTCACCTTGATCCAAAAGTTTGCGGAACATTTCGATACCGGTACATGTGGTCTTTTGTGTTTCTCTGATACCTACGATCTCGATTTCTTCACCAACTTTCAATACACCGCGTTCTACACGACCTGTTACAACGGTACCACGACCTGAAATTGAGAATACGTCTTCAATCGGCATTAAGAAAGGTTGATCTTTCGGACGTTCCGGTTGCGGAATGTAACGATCTACTTCGGCCATCAATTGTTTGATTGCTTCTTTTCCTTTTGCCGGATCACCATCTTCCAAAGCTACTAATGCTGAACCTTTTACGATTGGAATTTCATCGCCAGGGAATTCGTATGATGACAACAAGTCACGAATTTCCATTTCTACCAATTCCAACAATTCAGGATCATCTACTTGGTCTACTTTGTTCATAAATACTACCAAAGCCGGAACACCTACTTGACGTGCCAACAAAATGTGTTCACGTGTTTGTGGCATCGGACCATCTGCTGATGATACTACCAAAATTGCACCATCCATTTGAGCAGCACCGGTAATCATGTTTTTTACATAGTCGGCGTGACCGGGACAGTCAACGTGTGCATAGTGACGGTTCTCTGTCTCATATTCTACGTGTGAAGTAGAAATGGTAATACCGCGAGCTCTTTCTTCAGGAGCTTTATCAATGTTTGCATAATCAATAAAATCTGCACCGCCAGCTTCGGCCAATACTTTTGTAATTGCTGCTGTCAATGTAGTTTTACCATGGTCTACGTGACCGATTGTTCCAATGTTGCAGTGAGGCTTTGTGCGCTCAAACTTCTCTTTTGCCATTTTAAATTTTCTCCAAAAATAAAATTAAGTTAGTTAAATAAAAATTTTTTTTAATAAATAACATAAACTGTTAATAATGAGGCAAATAGAGGTGTGATCGGAGCACAGAAACTTGAGTGTACAAAGAAGTACATGAGTTTCGAGCACCGCATCACGCCTCTAGGTGCCCATTAAGAGCAGTTTATGAATTCTTAGCTTTTACCTTCTCAGCAATATCCCTTGGCACTTCGGCATAGTGATCAAACTCCATTGTAAACTGAGCACGTCCTTGAGACAAAGAACGCAATGTGTTTACATAACCGAACATATTAGCCAAAGGAACCTGAGCATCAATTACACGAGCGTTAGCACGTTGATCCATGCCGTTTACTAAACCGCGACGAGAGTTCAAATCTCCGATAATATCGCCCATATATTCTTCAGGGGTTACAACTTCAACCTTCATAATCGGCTCTAACAATTTAGGATTTGCCTGACGCATACCTTCACGGAAAGCAGCTCTTGCAGCAATCTCAAAACACATAACGTTAGAGTCAACCTCGTGGTAAGCACCATCATAAAGATTACACTTAACACCGGTAACCGGATAGCCTGCGATAACACCGGCATCCATAGCCGAACGCAAACCTTTTTCAACACCGGGGATATACTCTTTCGGTACGTTACCGCCGACAACGCTGTTTTCAAATTCAAAACCTGTATAACCTTCAATCGGTTCAAATTTGATCTTAACGCGAGCAAACTGACCGGCACCGCCTGATTGTTTTTTGTGAGTATATTCAATATCACAAGGTTGTGTAATCGTTTCACGATAAGCAACTTGCGGTTCACCGACATTAGCTTCAACTTTAAATTCACGTTTCAAACGATCAACAATAATCTCAAGGTGAAGTTCGCCCATACCTCTAATGATTGTTTGACCTGAATCAGGATCAGAAGAAACTTTGAAAGAAGGATCTTCCATTGCCAATCTTGACAATGCCAAGCCCATTTTTTCAACGTCAACTTTAGTTTTAGGTTCAACTGCCAATTCGATAACCGGATCAGGGAAAACCATGTTTTCCAAAACGATAGGTTTAGATTGATCACAAAGAGTATCACCTGTGGTGGTATCTTTTAAACCGGCCAAAGCAACGATATCGCCTGCATTAGCTTCTTTCAAATCCTCACGTTTATTGGCATGCATCAACAACATACGACCCACACGTTCTTTCTTATCTTTAACCGAGTTATAGATATAAGAACCGGAAGTCATTGTACCTGAATAGATACGTGTAAATGTTAATGAACCTACAAACGGGTCATTCATAATCTTAAACGCTAAGGCTGACAAAGGCTCGCTATCACTTGGGTGTCTTTCTTCTTCTTTATCTGTGTTAGGATTAATACCTATGATAGACGGAATATCCATCGGCGAAGGTAAATAATCAATAACAGCATCTAACAAAGGTTGAACACCTTTGTTTCTGAAAGCGGTACCACAGAAAACAGGAACGAAATCTTGAGCTATTGTACCTTTACGTATACATTTTTTCAAAGTTTCAACGGAAACTTCCTTACCTTCCAAATAATCTTCCATAGCTTGTTCATCTTGTTCAACAGCCATTTCAACCAATTCGGCACGATATTGTGCAGCCTTATCAGC
This sequence comes from Alphaproteobacteria bacterium, assembly GCA_017501665.1. Lineage (GTDB taxonomy): Bacteria > Pseudomonadota > Alphaproteobacteria > RF32 > CAG-239 > CAZU01. The sequence continues at coordinate 2,884 of JAFVWM010000054.1, forward strand.
CAAATCAGCCGGAATCTCTTTAATTTCGATAGGAGAATCCGGAGTATTACCGGTATAGATAATAGCATTCATGTTCATAAGATCTACAACACCTGTAAAATCATCTTCGGCACCGATAGGCAATTGCATAGCCAAAGGTCTGGCACCCAAACGATCTTTAATCATGTCCAAACAACGATAGAAGTTTGCACCGATTCTGTCCATTTTGTTGCAGAAACAAATTCTTGGTACACCATATTTATCAGCTTGTCTCCAAACTGTTTCAGATTGAGGTTCAACACCTGCAACTGAGTCAAATACAGTGATTGCACCATCCAATACGCGCAAAGAACGTTCAACTTCTACTGTAAAGTCAACGTGTCCCGGTGTATCAATGATGTTAACTCGATGACCTTTCCAAAAACAGGTTGTAGCAGCAGAAGTAATTGTAATACCACGCTCTTGTTCCTGTTCCATCCAGTCCATAGTAGCAGCACCTTCATGTGTTTCACCGACTTTGTGGTTAACACCTGTATAATAAAGGATACGCTCCGTAGTAGTAGTTTTACCGGCATCGATGTGAGCCATAATACCGATATTTCTGTACATTTCAAGTTTATGTGTACGAGCCATTGTTTTATCCTTAAGCGTTTCAGATTAAAATTTATAATGTGAGAAAGCTTTGTTAGCTTCAGCCATTCTGTGAGTATCTTCACGCTTCTTAACGGCAGAACCCTTATTAGCCAAAGCATCTAACAATTCGTTAGCCAATCTTTCGGTCATTGTAGATTCTGAGCGCTTTTGAGCAGCTTCAATAATCCAGCGAATAGCCAAAGCTTGACGACGATCAGCTCTTACTTCCATCGGAACTTGGTATGTAGCACCACCGACACGACGAGATTTAACTTCTACCAAAGGCTTAACATTATCCAAAGCATCGGCAAAAACTTTCAAAGCGTCTTGCTTAGATTTTTGTGCAATGATATCAAAAGCTGAATAAACGATTTTTTCGGCAACAGCTTTTTTACCATGTTCCATAACATTGTTAATAAATTTAGCGACTACCGTATCACCATATTTTGCGTCAGGTAGTACAATTCTTTTTTCAGCTCTATGACGACGTGACATTATCAAATCTCCTTATTTAGGTCTCTTAGCGCCGTAATGAGAACGACGTTGACGACGTTTAGCCACACCTTGAGTATCCAAGGTACCACGAATGATATGATAACGAACACCAGGCAAGTCTTTTACACGGCCTCCTCTAATCAGCACCACTGAGTGTTCTTGCAAGTTATGACCTTCACCAGGGATATAGCTGATTACTTCAAAGCCGTTTGTTAAGCGAACGCGAGCCACTTTACGCAAAGCGGAGTTTGGTTTTTTAGGGGTTGTAGTATAAACCCTGGTACAAACACCTCTTTTTTGCGGGCAAGCTTTCAAAGCCGGAACTTTGTTTCTCTTGACTTTGGGTGTTCGTGATTTACGAATTAACTGATTAATTGTAGGCATCACAAATTTCCTTAAAATTTTAGTTATTATTACAAAAAACTCACAAAAATGCGATTCCTCGCCTTTTTTGAGTCTCGGCATACTAGATTCATAAAAATAATTAGTCAAGGCTTTTTTTCTAAAGATATTTCACATAAAATATTGACATTTTTAATATAATTTTACATTATAATAACGATAAACCTATAAAAATAAATTATTATGAGAAAAGAAAGTTTTGTATGGATAGTAAGCCATACAATTGAAAATGAGACGGAATTTATCTCATTATCAAATGGCGAAGTTTTGTACTACGGCGGTTTTTGGATAACAATGTGGCGCAGGTTAGCTGATGACTCAAAGGTTATAATTAATTTTGGCAGTCATGGCCTTAAAGGATACCCCGAAGGTACTCTTGTTTACAAAGCAGGAGATAGCTATCAAATCGTCAAGTTAACACAACTCGCTGATTTAACTATCAGCGACATTTCACAACATGAAGTATCTTCCGATTGTGAGATTTCATGTGATTTTAGTTACACTTCCTTTAACAAAGGAAGCATCAACAACATCTGTTGCTCTAAACATATCATCATTAACATACTTTTTAATGATGGTACACGAGCAAGTGTTAGTGCTTCCGATGACCCTGTTTGGCTTGATGCCAAAGTAGGAATGAAAGTACAACACTATAAGTTCAAAGCAATGAATGTATATAGTTTGGTATAACAAAATTTTCACAAAAAAACAGTTCTGAACAACACTCAGAACTGTTTTTCTTCTTTTACAACAGGTTATAACAATCTCTATTACCAATACGATAATGCTCGACCTGCATCCCGGGTTCTGCATCTAACCAAATCGGATCAGTTGACGCCTCAATGGTTATATTCTTACTATTGTCAAAAAAAATATTAACAATTGTTCGAAGTCCACCTTTTGCAGATCCTGTTGCTTGACTTGTTGCTTTTCCGCCTCCGGTCAAGATTACAAAAAAACATTTGTAACTAAGGTCAGCATTCATGTTTGCGGAAAATTCCGAATTGACCTCATGTACAGATGCCTTTTTTATGGTATACACTCCAATTTTTTCAGGCGCGATGGGAAAGAATGTTACAACCTCATTGTTACATTCACCCGTATAGACCCGCTTATACAACCGACCTTCAACATCTGCACCCATCTGGATGTCAATGTTAACAATTTTTGTACTGTTATCCTCTGTATAATAGTACCAAAAATCCTTAAATTTGTTTGCTGTACGCGCACAATATATTAAGGTAGTACCATCAGACAACTCAACTATGCTACCATCGTATTTACCGATCCCACGGCTAGTTGCTTCGTCAACATTTTCATTTTTCCATATTACCATTTTAACGGCAATAACCTCTTGTGCAAAAGCACTCGTTACCATAAACATGACTATGGCAATTAAAATAATTCTTTTCATTTTTTTTTATTTTTTTTGTTACACAATAATATATTCAAGTATTTTTCTTATACACAAATTAAACATAAATTGCAATATTTTTTTTGACCAAACGCGCCTCAATATTTTGGTACAATTCTTGCATAAGTAACAAAAAAAACTTGCTATCTTCAAATTAAAATCCTAAGCTACATTTCATAATTTATAAAAAATGGAGCTTAGTAACCTATGAAAGAACAAGATATCGTTTCCGCAAAAAAAACCATTGAAACGGAAATTGCCGCTCTGCGCGAAATGGAAAACAGCTTTGATGAAAATCTGACAAAAGCACTCGACATCTTAGAAAAAACCAAAGGTCGAATTATAGTAACCGGCATGGGTAAATCAGGTCATATCGCTCGTAAAATTGCTGCCACTTTGGCTTCTACCGGATCTCCTTCATTTTTCGTCCACCCGGCCGAAGCAAGCCATGGTGACTTAGGTATGCTTACTTCCGATGATACAATCATCGCCATTTCAAACGGCGGTGAATCCAAAGAACTTTCAGATATTTTGGCCTATTGTAAACGCAATGAAATTCCTCTCGTTGCCATGACCAAAAATCCGGACAGTTCTTTAGGTAAGGCCGGTGACTATTTATTAAAATTACCATCAGCTGCCGAAGCTTGTCCGATTGGTATGGCGCCAACTTCATCAACCACTGCCACCTTGGTATTAGGTGATATTCTGGCGGTTGCTCTTATGGAACGTAAGGGCTTCAGCAAAATTGATTACAAACAACGTCATCCCGGCGGAAAGCTCGGTGCCATGCTCAAAAAAGTATCTGACTTAATGCACACCGGAACAGAAATGCCCTTAGTTGATGAAGATACCATAATGCAAGACGCGCTCCTTGAAATGACTTCAAAAATGCTCGGTTGCGTGGGTATTATCGCTAAAGACGGAACCTTGAAGGGCATTATTACCGATGGTGACTTACGCCGTTGCCTTTCTGCTGACGTTATGAACAAAAAAGTCAAAGATGTAATGACTGCAAATCCCAAAACAATCGCCCCTGAATTGATGGCTGTCGAAGCGTTAAATCTTATGAACAACACCGGAAAAGGAATTACCCAATTGTTTGTTATTGATAGTAATAACAAACCTGTCGGCGTAATTCATATCCATGATTGTTTGCGTATCGGAGTTGCATAAAAATTGTTAGATCCCAAAGAAATTGATACCTATTTTAATGCTGATGCCTTAAAGAAAAAAGTCTCATCAGCAAAAATCGCGCGTCATACACGTAAGGTTATGTTAGCTAAACACACTTTGCCGGCAATAGCCGCCATACTTGCCGTAACTTTAATAGTGTTACCCTCCTTAAAAGATGATATTAAAGACTTCGGACTTGATTTTAACATCGGCAAAGGCGACATCGAACAGTTAAACATTAAAAACACAACCATGTACGTCACTGATGAAAAAAATCGTGTAAATAATTTTGTGGCTCAGCAAGTTCAAGAAACTTCCGCCAACTCCAAAATATACGATTTATTAAATCCGGAAGGAATGATGCCTCTTGATAACGAAGAATGGATAAACATAAAATCTCCCAAAGGCGTTTTTGATCAAAATACATCTCTATTAAAACTAACCGATATGGTAGAAATATTTTACAGCAAAGGAATGAATATCTCTACCCAAGAAGCCTTTTTCGATTTTCACAAATCATACGGATATTCAAACCACACCATTAACGGAGATGGTTTTATAGGACAAATTCGAGCTCAGGGATTTGAGTATAAAGGGCAAAACAATATATTGTCTTTTACGGGAAAAACACATATTTTACTAAATGAAGAATCTCTAAAATAGGAATAATAACATGTTAAAAAAGCTATTTATTCTGTCGTTATGTTCTTTTCTTGCAACACCTGTTTTAGCTGATGATATAACCCTTGATGCCGATGAAGGTGTTGAATACCATCAAAAAGAACAAAAACTAATTGCCAAAGGCAATGCCGTTGCCAAGAAAAAAGATTTAAGCATTAAAGCTGATACCCTTATCGGATATTACGGCAAAGATAACAAAAACAAAATATCTCGTATCGAAGCCCACGGAAACGTTGAAATGACAACTCCCGAAACATCGGCATTCGGCGATAAAATGATTTATGATGTAAAAAAAGACACGGCGATACTTAATGGTACACCGGCAAAAATAAAATCTCCCGAATTTAACATAACATCAAAAGGTCCGATAACTTATTATCAAAGTCAACAAAAAGCCATTGCCGACAGTGGTGTTGAAGCCGTAGACAGTAAAGGTAATCATGTATATGCCGACCTAATGACCGCTTGGTTTACCAAAGATACAAATAACCAATTGGTATTAGATAAAATAGACATTGAACAAAACGTCAAAATTACCGGCAAAGATACAACCGTTACGGCTTTAAAAGGAACATACAATGCGTTGACAGAAAAAATATACCTTTACGATGACGTCACAATAATTCAAAACGGTAATGTCTTAAAAGGATCTCGCGCCGAAACCGACTTGAAAACGTCAATAAGTAAAATTTTATCTGACGGTCAAAAAGGTCGTGTCAGTGGTGTATTTAAAGAAAAGAAGAAAGAAAAGGAATAAAAATGTCAAACTTTTCTACTGATGCAAAATTAGAAGTTTTCAACATTGGCAAACGTTATAAAAAACGTCCGGTGTTGCGTAATGTTTCATTATATGTCCGGCGCGGTGAAGCTGTCGGGTTATTAGGACCTAACGGAGCCGGAAAAACCACATGTTTTTATTGTGTGACCGGACTCATCACTCCTGACTATGGTGACATTCATATCGATGGGCAAGATATCACTCACTTACCGATGTACAGAAGAGCACGCCTAGGTATCGGTTACCTTCCGCAAGAAGCCTCCATCTTCAGAACATTAAGTGTTGAAGATAATATTAAAGCCGTTTTGGAAATGGTCATAGAAGATGAAAGCCGACGCGAAAATATGTTAGAAGAACTGCTTAACGAATTTTCTATATCGCATTTGCGTAAATCACCGGCCTTGGCATTATCCGGCGGTGAACGTCGTCGTTTGGAAATCGCCCGCGCTTTAGCCTCTCAGCCAAATTATATTTTGCTTGATGAACCTTTGGCCGGAATTGATCCGATTGCTGTCGGCGAAATCCGAAACTTAGTATCACAGCTGAAACATCGCGGACTGGGCGTATTGATTACCGATCACAACGTTAGAGAAACACTTGATATAACCGACAGAGCATATATTTTGCATGGCGGAACGGTTCTGATGGAAGGAACTCCGTCAGAAATTGTAGCAAACGAAGAAGTTCGCAAAGTATACTTAGGCGATACTTTCTCAATGTAATCACAAAATATTAACGGATGGCATTAACACCCAGACTGGAAATCAAACAAAGTACTTCGACGTTACTGACACCGCAGTTACGTCAAGCAATCAGTTTGCTTCAAATGACCAATTTGGAATTAAATGAAGTTATTGAGCAAGAACTTCAACGAAATCCGTTATTGGAAAGGGAAGATGATCAACTTGCATCACAAGATGATAACCTTTCTCAAACTATTGACGATATAAATACTCAAAAAGAAAATCCTTATGAAGAAGCACCTATTGCAAACGATGCCGACTATCAAAACGATTTTGATGACTATGGCTCCGATACGGAAGGATACAACAGTTTTGAAAACTCCGATTGGTCTGATTATAACGCATCAAAAATAAATCGCACCAACGACGATGCCTTTGATTATTTTGAACAACGTCTTACCAAAGAAAAATCTTTATATGAAATTATTGACGAACAAATCGGTGTCTGTTTTATCAATTCCGGCGACAAAATAATTGCCAAAATATTGAATGACCATTTGGACAGAGCCGGATATTTTCGAGGAGACATAAAAGAAATTGCACAAAAATTAAAAATTTCCGAAGAACGAGTGAAAAAAGTTTTATCAACACTCCAAACCTTTGAACCGTCCGGAATTTTTGCTTCCTCACTTGCCGAATGCTTAAAAATACAGCTCAAAGACAGAGATGAGTTAACTTATGAAATGGAAGCTTTTGTTGATAATTTAGAACTTTTAGCCGAACGCAAATTCAAAGAATTAGCTAAAATTTGTGATTGCGAAATTAAAGACATTGCAAAACTCACTGCCGTTATAAAAACGCTAAATCCTAAACCTGCATCCGACTACTTGTTTGAAAAACCTGATTATATAATACCGGATGTTTTTGTAAAAAGATCAAAATCAGGTGAATATCGCGTAGAACTAAACCACATGTCATTACCCAAGGTATTAATAAATCACAATTATTACACAACCTTACAAAAGGACAAAAAAGCTTCTAAATATCTACGTGAAAATTTAAGCCATGCTAACTTTTTAATAAAAGCCATGCATCAACGAGCCACCAATATTCTACGTGTTTGTGAAGAAATTGTATTACGGCAATACAGTTTTTTTGAAAATGGTATTGAACACTTAAAGCCCATGACCTTAAAAGACATTGCCGAAACCATAGAAGTTAATGAAAGCACAGTCAGCCGAGTAACCACCGGTAAATATATGTCCACACCGCAGGGTCTTTTTGAACTCAAATACTTTTTTTCATCAGCTGCCGGTAGCTATATCGGTAATGATGACACCTCAACAAAAGTTATCAAACATAAGATAAAAGAGCTTATTGAAAATGAGGATAAAAAACACATATTATCTGATGACAAAATAGTACAAATCCTTGGTCAAGAAGGCATAAAAATTGCTCGTCGAACCGTTACAAAATATCGCGAATCAATGTCAATTCCTACCTCTGCCGAACGCAAACGCATCAAACGGGTATAAACGAATTGTATTATTTGACTTTTATGTTGACTTCTCTATAATAAAATAGTATTTCATTATACCAAATGATTAGAGTATGTCTTAGATAATTGCTCTTAATCATATTGTATTAAAATTAGTTATAGGAAAAAGATATGCAAATTACACTATCAGGCAATCAAGTTGATATCGGAGAAAGACTCCGCTCTCATGTTGAAGAAAACGTACTAAATTCAGTTAACAAATATTTTCCGGCCCCAATCAGTTGTTCGGTTAATTTTTCAAAAGTTAAAGACGAATTCATTGCCGAAGTTACAGTCCATCCGGCTAAAAATATCGTATTAAAAGGAACCGGTCAAGCCGGCGATCCTTATTCTGCATTCGATTCTGCCAATGAACACATTGCAACACGTTTGCGTCGTCACAAAACAAAGCTCAACGACCATAAAGGCAAAGCAGGTTTAACTGAAGTTGCTTACGAAGCTGTTTTCCCTTTTGACGAAGAAGCTGACGAAGTAGCTATTGACGATGCTCCTTTAACAATTGCCGAATTAGAAGCGAATATCCCTGTTTGTACAGTATCCGAAGCTGTTATGTACATGGATTTGAACAATGAGTCTGCCTTAATGTTCAAAAACACGGCAACAAACAATTTTAATATGGTATATCGCCGTAAAGACGGTAATATCGGTTGGGTTGAACCAAAATAACAAAAGTTAAAAATATGAATATTTCAAACATATTAAACGAAAAAAGTATTTTTCTAAATCTAAAATCAGGTAATAAACGAGAATTTTTACAAGATTTGGCACAAAAAGCCTCAGAAGTTACCGGTATTGATACTTTATCGATATTCGATTCTATTTTAGAAAGAGAAAACCTCGGTTCAACCGGATTTGGCGGAGGGACGGCTCTTCCTCATAGCCGATTTACCAGCATTGATAATGTTTATGCTTTTTTTGCAAAACCTTCAAGTAATCTTGATTTTGACGCCATTGACGGAAAACCGGTAGATTTAGTATTTTTGCTTATTTCACCGGAAAATAGTGGTGCTGATCACTTAACAGCTTTGGCTATGCTTTCCCGCATACTTAAAGATGAAAATATGTGCCATAAGTTGCGTCAAATGTCAAAACCAACCGAAATTTATGCTTTACTCTGTGAAGCTTAATTTATAAATAAACCTAAAAAAAAGGCGAAGTTATACTTACTTCGCCTTTTTGTTTATAATTTAGCAACCATTTTATATTACAATACGCATAGGTTTGATTTCAATTCAAAAGGAAAAGAGTATGTTTTTAAGTATTAATCGTAAAATCATTTATTCAATGTTTTTATTATTTTTAACATCAACCATAATCTTCGCTTCTACATTTTATATAACTTATTCATCAAAAGTATCAAAAGATCAACAGATATCCATTACCAGAAATATGCAATATTCTGATTTGTTGCAACGTAATATTTTGCTTATAAAAGAAATCAAAAACTTATTAAAAAAGAATAACAATTTAAAAATAGATGAAAAAGAATTTCCACAAATAAATACACTTATATCCAACACCGCGCATTCAAATTTTTTATTGAATGAACAAGAAAAATTGGCCGAAAGGACAAAACTTTTTGATGAAAACTATAAAACTATATACCAAGGTGTCAGCTTAATTTTATTTAACACGGTTTTGTTGTCATCCTTTATTATATTAATAGGTTATTTATTTAACAACTGGGTTCTAAAACCGATAAATATAATTTCAAATATAAGTGAACAAATCGGTTTAGGAAACATAAAGCTTAGAATTCCCATACGTACAAATATAAAATATCAAGACGAATTGGATAAATTTAGTAACATTTTTAACATGATGTTAGACAATATCGAAAATATGATTTCAACAATTCAAGATAAAGAAAAATTTTTACAATCGCTGATTGACAGCATTCCCGACGGAATCAGAGTAATAGATGAAAATTACAACATCATAATAGCAAACAAAACTTATTACACTCAAAGTAACGATACTCCCAAAATTAATCAAAAATGCTATATTTCTTCATTTTGTAACAAACAACCTTGTCTAAATGAACAGTGTCCGTTACACGAAATCTTACAAAGAGGTAAACAACACACCTTAACAATTCAACAATTTGCCTCAAATCCTAACAAATTTTTATCCGTTAATGCAGCTTTAATGCAATACGACAAAACTCATCGATATATTGTTGAATCAATTCGTGATTTAAGTGGCGATATTGATTTTTCACATCAACAAAAAATAACCTCGTTAAGTTTTCTTTCATCATCAATTGCTCACGAAATTAAAAACAATCTTGGTGCATTACGAATCATTTTAGAACACATTATTGAAAACAACAACCACAAAAAAATCAATTCACGCGAATATAAAAAACTACTAAAAACGCTTCATGCAGAACTGGTAAATACCATAAATATTCCTGAACGCCTGCTGAAAATGACACGTTATTCATCCACTGAAGATACCTCATTTGATTGTATAAATAGTCTTGTCGAAATAATAAAAATGCTCGATTTTGAAGCCAAACGTAAGGGTATAGACTTAAAATTAAACTTGCCTAAACAAAACATTATACTAAACGGTAATGAAACCGATTTCAAGATTGCCATAATAAACATTATTCAAAATGCTATAAACGCAACAAGTAATGGTATTATCACCATAAAAATTTCAACATCGTTCAAAACAGGACTATCTATAAGCTTTACCGACACCGGATGCGGAATTGATGAAAGTGACATAGATTATATATTTACACCATTTTTCTCAAATGGTAAAAAAGCCGAAGATACAAAATCCTCAGGATCAGGGTTAGGATTGCCCATAACCAAATCTATTATAGAAAAATTTGGTGGTAAAATAAATGTAAAATCCAAAGTTGGCAAAGGAAGTTGTTTCACTCTGACCTTTCCTGAATATAAAAAAACTTGCAATAAAGAAAAACAGGTATTATAAACAATAACAAATTGATAAAAATATTTTTTTAAGGAACAATAAATGAGTAAAGAAGAACTTTTGGAATTAACCGGCGAAGTTATCGAAAAACTTCCCAATGCCATGTTTAGAGTAAAATTGGAAAACGGTGTTGAGATATTGGCTCACACAGCCGGAAAAATGCGCAAATTTCGCATCAGAGTTATGGTCGGAGATAAAGTCGATATTGAAATGACACCTTATGACTTAACCAAAGGTCGCATCACCTTCCGCCATAAAGACTGATTTAATATTGCACAAAAAACAGTTCTGATTTTTAACTCAGAACTGTTTTTTGTGCTCATTAAACTCTCAAAGCTATAACCGGACGCATAAAACATCGATATAATCTAAAATCAGATACATCTTGTGTACCCGAAACTAATTTTTTGCAAACATCCGCAACTACTTAAGCTTTCTTGCCCTCATCAAGATACAAAAAAACCGGTGAATCAAACACCGGTTTAAATAAATGGTGGTGGAATATTGATGAATTACTAACTGAAATAATCTCCTATTATGAAGAGTTCCAATACCAATTAAAAGAGTTCATATAATGGATTT
>JAFVWM010000055.1 GCA_017501665.1 Alphaproteobacteria bacterium
AAATCCATTATATGAACTCTTTTAATTGGTATTGGAACTCTTCATAATAGGAGATTATTTCAGTTAGTAATTCATCAATATTCCACCACCATTTATTTAAACCGGTGTTTGATTCACCGGTTTTTTTGTATCTTGATGAGGCCTCAAAAGCCCACATTTTGTGGGGTTTGTGAGATTCAATGTTTCATTTATGATGTGAGCATATGAACTACCGCTAAGTGATTTTTTATTGAAATTACGAAAAATAGATACTTTTGGATTGACCTCGTCCAAAACAAAAAAATGCCTAATTTGAGGGGTTTTCTTACCACCCAACCTCGCACCCCATATCGATCACCAGGTTAAACAGAATTTGGAAACGTATACTTTATAAAAATGCTTTAATATTTTTTTATTAGCTTGATTTTTAAAAATATAACATCTATATTTTTGAGTGTGCTTGTTGGCGAGCCCGTTCACTCGTGCAAAGACTTTTGGTCAGCCAATTATTGATAATATAACCTTTTTCAAGATTGTTATCAAACTACAGATTACGAGTGCTTTTTTCTGATAATAACCTTGAAGTAATAGAAAGGATTATATTATGACAAATATAGATTTTTTTAAAAAGCAAGCAAAATTACTCTTAAAGGACTGGCAAAATAGAGAGCAAAAGCATTTTGGCTTTAATGTTAAGGAGCTTTTTCGACTTTATGAGGTAAATGCACATGAACAGCCTACATTAATGAAAGCACAACATCTTCTTGCGCAAGCTTTGGGGTGTAAAAGTTGGGCTGAGCTGATAAATGATTCAGATGAAAGCTTGGAATATACTAAGAATGCATTCATCGAAAACATAAAAGAAGAAAAAATGCTAGATGCTATGTGGAATGAAACATTTTCTGAAACTGAAGCGCATTCTGATGAATTTAATGAAGAAGACGGTTATCATGGAATTGTCGAATGCTTACATTGCGGACAAAGGTTTCCTATTGATAAACCTAATCATTTGCCTAGTTGTGATGGAGAAGATTGGGATTTAGTTCCAATTGAAGAACTGTAATTATTAAGAACGGCCAGACCTTTTGGGGGTTTGGCTGTTCTATTTTTTATAATCTAAATATTTTATATATTTTACTGGACTTCCTCTTTTTTCCAAGCATTCATTGTCTTGTAACGAAAGGAGTCATTATGGAAACAGTTAAAGTTTATATGGTGCGAAAACCTTCGGATTTTGAAGAAGTAAAAACCTTATGCAAAAAGTACGCACATGAGGCTGAAGAGGTCTTGATTGAAGAAACTGTCAATCTATTACCAACTTGGTATGAGGCTCTCTGCCAACGCCCATTAGACAGCTATATTTTCTTATCCGGTAAAGGTGGTTATGATGATTTTGGACACCGCAAAGTAGTCGCTATAAAATGCCAAGGCAAGCCAACGCTCTATGTTGATCCTTCCGGTTCAAGTTATTGCCGATATATGGGAGTTGAATTATGAAAATGCGCAAATATGAGGATATTAAGCCCAGCAACCGGACAAATTTTATGATGGTTTATTATCACGACGGCCGCACCCTCACTCAAATTGAAACTTTACTCAAAAAAGCCTACGGTAGCCCGCTACCGGTCAGATCGCGCGACCGCCTCAATCGCCTGCAATTCAAACTCGAACAAATGACCGCCCGCTACAAACAGTGCCAAAATGAGCTTCATATTCAGTATCAAAAACAGAAAGAAAAATAGTTATTGTTTTTTTAAGATTCCTTGTTTATAGTTAATTTCGTTAGGACAGCCCAAGTCCTGACAGGACATTGACAGTCTAATCGCTATGGGCAAAACATAACTTTTGTGTTACGTTGTAATATAAAAGACGATTGCCATATTGGGCATCTCACCGTAACGGGTGGATGCCAGTGAATAAGGCACATACCCAATAGCTGGGCTACTTATCATAGCGATTGTAGTGTCAACGTCCACCCACCTTACGAGGTGGGTGAATTTGTTTGGGCTGATTGGTAATTCAGTTTGAGCATATGCGCGTTTTTCGGCCACCGCGACACCCCGATGTCAACTTCTATAGAAAACCATTTATCGGAAGTTGTCAGAGGCTTAATTATAAATCATGATGTAACTGAATTTTGGCTTTGCGAACAAGGCACTTTTGATTGTTTATCCCACCTTGTAATGAGAGAACTAAAAAAAGAATTTGAATATATAACTCTTTGCATATTTCCCGCATATTATCCAAATAATGCTAAACTTGATTGGATGGATGATAATGATTACGATTTGATGCATCCGGATGAAGTAGCCAAAGCGCCACCGCAAGTTGCTATTTTACGTCGCAACGAATATATTGCTAAAAATGCCGATTATATTGTTTGCTACATAAATCGTAAATCAGGCGGAGCCTATAAGGCAGTTGAAATTGCGAGAAAATACGATAAAAAAATAATCAACCTCGCCGAGTATATTTAATTCAAGCCTTACAGCTTCAAATGTTCTAAAAATGCCTGACAGCCTTCGTATATATCCCAATAGGTTTCATCAAAATTACCGGTGTACCAAGGATCTTTAATATTGCGAGGCTTATTTGCAAAATCTAGTAAGCGATAAATTTTATTGTCTGTATCCACGCCAGCGATAGAATTAATATCTTCAATATTACTGTCATCCATCGCTAAGATATAATCATAATACGCATAATCAGATGGCCGAATACGACGAGAATAATGTTCTTCAAAAGGAACGTGCATAGATTTCAACATCTCACGCGTATCATAATGAATACCGGCATGACACATCTCATTGTATCCTTCGGTCGCAGCAGAATCTATTTCAAACTGATCGGACAGACCTTTTTCATCCACCATTTGCTTAAACACAAACTGCGCCATCGGCGACCGACATATATTTCCTAAACACACAAATAAAACTTTAATCATTAATTTTTCCCTTTTATACGCTAGTTTAATCGATCTGATACATAAATTCAACAAAATCATTTATGAAAACCTTTATTTTACTCTATCTCTAATAAATTTTGCGACAGTAATTCTATGTACTCCTAGTATTCTGGCCATAGCACTTTTAGAAACTTTTTGTTCTATGAGTTCTTTTACTTTATTTTCTCTGCCACTTAATTTAACAAAAGTGCTCTGTCTCCCTTTGGGGCGTCCTAATATTTTACCTTCTGCACGAACTCTTAATAAAGCTTCTTTAGTTCGAAGAATACGACCCAAATAACCGGCATCCAGTTCTTCATGTAACGACCGTTCGGCAATAGTCATTCGACCGGAGATTAATATTTTTTGATACTTAAACGCTTTGGAAAGGGCTTTGATAAGCTCTTTATTTGGGCAAGAGGTTTGCGTTAAAGCTTCCGGAACTGTCACCTGTAATATACTGTGCGTTCTGGAAAGAGTGACATCTATCGTCATAATGCCGTCTTTGGTTTGAGAGGCGTATTTATCGGGTAAAATATCCAGCGCCAAAGCAGTCCATTTGATTTCCAAATTATCACATTAAACGGTAATGTTTTCAATTAACTCTTTGACTAAAAGTGATTTATCGAGTTCGCTCATCTTTGCCAAGATCTTCTCGGGATGTTGCATAATCTTAAACAGCTCTTTGGTTTTATCGAGGGCAATTTGAGAGTTTTTCATTCGGCAGTTTGTGGATTTTTCGTTCGGCTGTTTGATGATTTTATATTCGGTAATTTAAATCTTTTTAATTGTTCTAATTATTTTTGGTAAACTTAATTTCCCATTTATTAAAAATATATAGATTTAATCCGAGAGCTTTTAGAACAAGTAATAATTTACCTGTTTGAGTGGTGTTTTTTCCGTTTTCAACATCACTGATAAATCTACGCCCCGTTCCTGATATTCCAGCAAGTTCTTCTTGGGTTACTCCTTGTTGTTTACGAATATCTCGTATTAATTTTCCTATATCTTTCATTGTTGTTAAATCTTGGCTATTCATAATAAACCTCTTTTTTTGTTACCATTCGGTATCAATAGTGTATAAATTTGTGCAGATATCAAGTTTTTGTTACCGAACAGTATCATAATTATTATATGGTAAAACAAAGTTTTATGTATCAAAGCAAAATAATTTTTACAAAAAAAAGAGTATCCTTGCAGGAATGCTCTTTTTCAAATTTTAAGGGGTATTTTTTATGAAAGTATTTTATGGTAAGCCAAGTTTTTTTAATGCTTTTTCAAAAACATATTCCAATCCGGCATTTTTTATTTCATCAACATAAATTACGTTTCTTATATATTTTAAATCACATAGAATTATCTCATCAGATTTATCAATATAAAAATTTGGTTCATAAATAATATAGCGGCCTGTATATTTAGATAAAAAATTTAAAATGTTTTTATATTTATTAATATATTGAGCAATTAAAATTATTGCTTTTTCTCTATCATAGTTTTGAATAACTTCTGTTATATCCTTGGAAGATGTTTGTACTTTAGCTATACGGTGAGCATTTTTAAGTATTTCATTAGCAATATTGTAAATATCGTCTGTTTTTTTATTTTCTTTATTGATATCAATCTGATAATTCTCCATCATTTATTTAATATCCCTTAATCCTTTAGTGAACCAATAGGAACTATTAAAACACCATCTTTACGACGATAAGCATAATTACCTACACCGGTTAAAACCATTTTGAATGATGGAGCTTTCATTTTTGTTGTATCAATATTGGCTTCTAGCTTATTTAATGTTGTCGCCCCTTCTTCAATAAGTCTGTCACCGCCGAGTTTGATTTCAATTAATCCATAAGAGCCATT
>JAFVWM010000056.1 GCA_017501665.1 Alphaproteobacteria bacterium
GGCACAACGATGCTTAAGCTTGGTTTTGTCACTTTCTTCACCTCTTGTCTATAATGAGTATACTTTAGCGAAATAGCGTTTTTACGCTATTTCACGACAGCAAATTATTTGCTGTTATGAAAACTATTTCAAGAAATAGGTTTCGAGGACCTCATTGTAATGAAGTATCAGAAAATTGCGAAGCAATTTCCTAATCAAAACAATGTTTTGATTAGGAAAAACGTATTTTACGTTTTTCCTTAAGATACATTCATTATAAGGTTGTTGTATTTTTGTATTAAGATGCCACAATACTCTGTAACACCCATTATATTCTTGCCTTTAGTTTCACAGTTTGTTTTAAGTGTTTTATAGTATTCTTTGTTACCAAGACATTTTTTTACTGCCTCAGCCACAGATTCAGGTGTTGCCTCTGCCAACACACCTGTTTTTCCATCTTCTACAAGCTCTGCCATTCCGCCGTAATTCATGGTTACAACCGGAACTCCCATAGAATGAGCCTCTAATATGGATAAAGGATTATTTTCATAACAAACCGATGGAGCAATAAGAAGTTTTGCGTTTGCCATCAAATCGGTAAGTTCTTTCCCCGTAACAAAACCCTTTAAGGTAACATTCGGGATATTTTTCAAAACCTCATCATCAGGACCATTTCCTGCTACGACAAAGTTAATGTCAGGCAAGATTTTTGCGGTATTTGCCAGAAGCTCAACGCCTTTTTCCTTTGAAAGTCTGCCAACAAAAACAATATAGGGATTTTTACTATCCGTTTTAGCGAGAGTATTATTCTTTTCAATAAAATTATGTATTGTAAATGTCTTTCCCATATATATATCTGAAGCACTCAAAAGCTTATTTTCCAAAAATCTGCTCGGACATATATATAAATCAACCTTTTTATATGTTTTTAAAAATGAATAAAACTTTGCTTCAATTACACCCAAAAGACTTTTGACTTTGGAATCATGAATACAATTAAATTTTAAGCAATTCCATTTTGAGCCTTTTATACATCTGTCGCAGGGTTTTGTTTCATTAAAGCTATACAAAAGATGGTTAGGGCAAATCATCTGATAGTCGTGAACTGTTTGCACAAGGGGGATATTTCTCTTTTTCACCGCATAAATAATCGATGGCGTAAGCTGAAAATTAATGTTATTCATATGAACAATGTCAGGCTTAAAATCATCTAAAACTTTGCCGATTTTCTTATGCGCTTCCCTTGAGTATATTATTTTGAACGGATATAGAAATCTTGATACACCCTTTGAATGAAAATCCATATTAGTTGTGTAAAGTCCCAAAGAATTTCCCACCATGTTTTTTTCGTCGTACATACCGAAATATTCAACTTCGTGTCCTTGTGATTTAAGCTCTTCTGAAAGCTTTAACATATAGCTCTCGCTGCCGCCTCGTGGGTATAGAAATTTATTCACCATCAATATCTTCATAATATTATCCTGCCCTCTGTTTCTCTGTTAACATCTGAAATATATCCAAACATTTTTGTCTCGCTACTTCGCACCTTTTCATCAAATCCGTGTCCAATCATTATAATGGCAAGAACAGTTGTAAGAAGCGGATAATTCATAGTGTTATCGGTTGATGAAACTATAACTAAATATATACTGAGTGCAAGGGCAATAATCCCATTTTCAACCTTTCCTTTTTTGCCAAAATAACATACTCTGACGAGTGTCATAGAAACAAGCCATAAGATATATCCCCAAAAGCCAAGGTCTATAAAATACTGCAAAAAATCGTTATGAACCGATGAAACACCGACATTCATATTTGTGCTTAACTGATATGTTAAAAACCCGATTCCGTTACCCAGAAACTCCGGTGAAAATTCGTAGAACTTATCTACGGCATTGTAAATGGTCACACGACCACTTGTGTCTATTCCTGCTTTTTCAAGCAATGTAAAGACATCAAGCTTTATGATAGCGATATATCCTATAAGCAAAACTACCAATATAACAGAAAAAATCACGGTAAGTCGCATAGCTGTATCTTTTTTAAATTTTGCAATAAATTTCAAAAGCCAACCAAATGCTAAAGCGATTAC
>JAFVWM010000057.1 GCA_017501665.1 Alphaproteobacteria bacterium
CCAAACCCTTTTTTAATCATTTTTGGCAAGAAGTGATAACAAATCATAGCTGGTGCAACTGTGTTGATTTTAAAACTTTCTGTGTAATCTTCAACTGGAGTTGCAAAATAATCTGTTCTGTAAGCAATTTGCATACCTGCGTTATTCAAAACAATATCAACTTCAACACCAAAAGAGTCAATTTCTTCTAACATCTTTTTAACAGCGTCTAAATCTGAAAGTTCTGCACTAACACAAAAAGCTTTTACCCCCATTGCACAAACTTCGTCATAAACTTTTTTTGTGTGATTTGCGTCGCGGCTGTGCAAAATTAAATTACAACCACGTTCTGCCATAAATTTTGCAGACAAATATCCAATTCCTCTGGCCGCGCCAGTAATAAAAGCCCATTTTCCTTTTACATCTACCATTTTATTCTCCCAATTCTTTACAAATTTTATCACACCAAGCGTCAAACTCAACATCTTCAATTTGGCATTCTGGATGAGACACAACATAATCTACAGTTTCTTTTATTCCCTGATCAACTCGTTTTGTGGCAACAAAATCTGGAACTAAGGCTTTTAATTTGCTGCAATCAAAAACAACAGAATTTGCTTTGTCTCCAATTAGGCTGCCAGTAAAATCATAATTGCTGTGTTTTGCAAGATAAGTTGAAGGAGCGTAAACTGCTTTTAATTCTACGCCCAAAGACTGTGCAATACATTCGTAAATCTGATTCCAAGTTACACTTTCGTCAGACATAATTTGAACAGCTTCACCAATTGCGTGAATGTTTCCCATCAAACCAACAAATCCTTTTGCAAAATCAGAATTGTGAGTTAATGTCCAAAGACTTGTTCCGTCTCCGTGAATAATTACAGGTTTTCCTTCTTGAATTCTTTTTATAACTTGGAAACTTCCTTTGTCGCCGTGAACACCAAGTGGAACCGAGCGTTCGTCGTAAGTGTGACTTGGTCTAACAATTGTTATTGGAAACTGTTCGTCGCGGTAAAGCTTGTACAAATAATCTTCACAAGCAATTTTGTTGCGTGAATATTCCCAATAAGGATTTGCAAGTGGAGTTTTTTCGCTAATTACATAATTTCCAACCGGTTTTTGATATGCCGAAGCCGAACTAATAAAAATAAACTGTTTTGTGCGTCCCTTAAAAAGTCTGTAATCTCGTTCAAGTTGAGACGGAACAAAAGCAATAAATTCTGCAACAACATCAAATTGCAAACCATCAATTTTTTCCAAAACCGCTTTTTCATCATTTACATCAACATTCAAAAAATGAACATTCCCCTGTAAATCTGCATTTCTATTTCCACGGTTCAATAAATAAACTTCATGACCTTCCGCAAGCAATTTTTTTGTAATTGCCATAGAAATAGTCCCAGTTCCACCAATAAATAACGCTTTCATTTTATACCTCGTTTTTTAGGAGGGGAAAGCCTCGCTAGAAACTTCACACATTCGTGCTCGTTGCGAGAACCCCTCGCTCCAAAGTCCTCGCCAGAAAAAATCTGGCTCCGGTCTTTTCCGCTACCCCTTCTGGCGCCGCAACGCCCCGTCACTGCGAGACCTTTAGGTCGTGGCAGTCCAGTGTATATGTTTTCTGGATTGCTTCGTCGCTTCGCTCCTCGCAATGACGGGAATGTC
>JAFVWM010000005.1 GCA_017501665.1 Alphaproteobacteria bacterium
TAGAAGATCCCTAGACCTCACTGCGTTCGGAGGGATGACGTTTAAATTTAAAATGTCATCGCTTGAATGAGCTTTAGCGAACGAGACAAACCAAAACGTCATGCCTTGAACGAATGAAATGAGCGAAACTAGGCATCTTCCGCTTTTTAAAAAAATAGAAGATCCCTAGACCTCACTGCGTTCGGAGGGATGACGTTTAAATTTAAAATGTCATCGCTTGAATGAGCTTTAGCGAACGAGGTTAGCAATATTCAACTTTTTTTCTTACGTTACTTTTTATCCGTAAAAAGTAACCAAAAACTTTATCATGTTATTTATTACGATACAGTGTATTGTCTGTCAAAATTTTTACAATGGTTTCTTATACCATACTTACTTGCAAAAAAGTGCCTTCTTGACATATATCCTGCTGAATGACAAAATTTTTATAAATTTTATAAAGGAAAAAGCTATGGATAACTTAAGAACCTATTCATCAAAAGAAGAAATGTGGAATTGCATTATTCACGGACTTGGTATCGGTTTGAGTATTGCCGGAGGGGTGTTATTGGTGGTTTTTGCTTCGCTTTATGCTGATGTATGGGCCATTGTTTCAACAGCCATTTTTGGTGTAAGTATGGTTGTATTATACACTGCTTCGACCCTTTATCATGCTTTTAGAGATGAAACAATAAAAAAGAAATTAAAAAAGTTTGATCATATATCTATTTACTACCTTATTGCCGGTTCTTATACGCCGTTTTTGTTAGTATCACTTCGCGGTGTTACGGGATGGGTAATATTCGGCATTATATGGGGATTGGCAATATTGGGAACGATATTAAAACTTGTTACTTCAGGAAACGGAACAAAAATTTGGTCCATATCACTTTATCTGATTATGGGATGGCTGATTGTATTTGCTTCAAAATCGTTGGTTAGCGCTATTTCATCTTTAGGACTTATCTTTTTGATTTTAGGCGGGTTGTTCTATACTTTCGGTGTTTTGTTTTATATTCAAAAATCAAAAAAGTATACCCATGCCGTTTGGCACTTTTTCGTGCTTTGCGGAACGGTTATGCACTTTTTTGCAGTGCTTTATTCTTGTATTTTGGTTTAGTTTACACTGCGCTTAATATCTTCAATACGCGGAAGTACAGAATTTTCGACAATAAAGGCTATTGAACGTTCAACAACTTTGTCGGTATGTTTTACGGCATCCCAAGTAGCTTGATTGGCCTCTTTTCTTAGGGCAATTTTAGTATATAAGGTAGCCATTTCAGACAAAGAATCGACAATTTGTGCAATATAACCGGGGATTTTTAAGTTTTCTTCGCCTCCGAAAAAGCCTTCAACATAACCTTGTTCTACTTCTTCAAAGCGGTTTTGACAATAAACCTCAATATCATTTTCTTTGGATAAGGGAAGTTTTACTTCATTTTTTTTGACATTTTCAAAAACTTCATCCCACAAACCCATAAAAAACTTAAAAAACAAATCGGCTTCTTGTTTGGTTTCCAATCGCGGGGCTCGACCAGCCTCCCAAAATGATGAGATTACATCTGTCGGACGTAAATTCAGGTTTGGCGAACAAATCGCGCCGGCAAAACGCATTTTTATTACATTTAAGGGGGTCGGACAGGAATAATGTTCCAACATTTTTACAAAAGCTTCATCACCGATATATTTGTTTGCTTGCATTTTTGAGTTCTTCTTGTTATAGTTAGCGAAATTAAAATTTTTTGTTAAGTATAAGGAGTTTTATTGAATTGGCAAGTACGAAAATTATAAATATAGCAGTTTTAGTGTCGCTACTCTGCGGATGTGCCCAATTAAAGCCTTTTGTTGATCGACGACGTGAAGCCGGCGGTTTTGCTGACGGTGCTTTGTATGTAGGTGAATCCACGCCTGAAAAACCAGCTGTTTGTTATAATATTTTGTTTACTTCTTATGATGAGGTAAAAAACTTAGCCGATGAAGAATGTAAAAAACAAAAAACAGGAAATACGGCCGTTCCGGTAAAACAAACCGTTTTTACCTGTCGTTTGTTTGTACCGAATCATTACTACTTTAAATGTGAACAATAAGGAATTTTTGTAAAATGACCATATCTTTGGAAAAATTAATAAATCAAAAAGTTGAGGGAGTTTTTGAGAAACTCGGTTTGGACAAAAAATTTGCAACTGTTAAGGTATCGGACAGACCTGATTTGAGCGATTTTCAATGTAACGGCGCTTTGGCTTTGGCTAAAATTGAAAAGAAAAATCCTCGCGAAATAGCAACAAATATCGCTTCGGTTTTAGAAAATGATGCCGATATTGCAAAAATAAGTGTTGATGGACCGGGATTCTTAAACATCTGCTTAAATAATGAATATATTGCAAAAAATATGCAAGACTTGGCAAATGATGAAATGCTCGGTATTGAAAAAATTGCCATACCGAAAACGGTTGTACTTGACTATGGCGGACCAAATGTAGCAAAAGCTATGCATGTAGGACACTTAAGAGCCGGTGTTATCGGCGAAGCTGTTTCCAGAATCGAACGTTTTTTGGGCAACAATGTAATATCTGACGTACATTTCGGCGATTGGGGCACTCCAATGGGTATGATTTTGAGTGAGATTATCAATCATGATGGAGATTTAAGTAAAACTACAACTTATAATGTTGATGAAATAACCGAATTTTATAAAAGCGCTAATATTCGTTGTAAAGAAGATGAAGATGCGAAGCAAACTGCTCGTATTATTACCGCAAAATTGCAAGACGGTGATGTAGAATATCGCAAGGCTTGGCAACACATCAGAAATATATCTGTTGATGCTGTTAAACAAAATTATGAAGCATTAGATGTTAATTTTGATTTGTGGCTTGGTGAAAGTGATGCCCACAATGCCAGTGGCGATATTGTCGAAATGGCTAAACAAATGGGCTTGGCCGAAATGGATGATGGCGCACTTATTATGCGTTTGGAAGAAACAAACAAGCCTATGCCTCCAACAATTTTGATTAAACGAGACGGCGGTTTCGGTTATCAAATTACCGATATTGCAACTATCAAAATGAGAGTGGAAGATTTGAAAGCCGACGAAGTTTATTATTTCGTTGACCAACGTCAATCTCTTCACTTTGAACAGGTTTTCCAATCGGTTGAAAAACTGAAATTTGCGCCTAATTTAGTTATGAAACACTATGGTTTCGGAACGGTAAACGGCAAAGACGGCAAACCTTTCAAAACCAGAGATGGCGGAGTTATGACTTTGGAAAACTTGATTAAAATGTCAAAAGACAAAGTCAGAGAATCTATCCCTAATCCGAACGAAGTTGAAGGATATGGCGAAAAAGAAATCGAAAAATTGGTTAATCAAGTTGCTATTGCAGCAATCAAATTCCAAGATTTGAAAAACACCACATCATCAGGTTATATTTTTGATTTGGATGATTTTGCTAAATTTGAAGGTAAAACAGGACCATATATTCAATATGCGATTGCCCGTATTAACTCGATTTTGCGTAAAGCGGAAGAAAAAAATATTACTCCGAAAAATATCATTATTACTACCGATGATGAGCGCAATCTGGCTTTGAAGATTGCGCAACTTAATGCGGCTGTTTGGCGTGCTCATATGGAAAAAGAACCAAGTATCATTTCCGATTATGTTTATACTTTGGCTCAAACTTTTTCAACATTTTATAATTCGTCGCCGATTATGAGTGCAGAAACAGAAGAGTTGATATCATCTCGTTTGGCTTTGGCAAAATTGGTACGCAATATTTTGGTAAAATTGTTATATTTGCTGGGTATAGAATCACCGGAAGTTATGCTTAAAAAAGCTTAAATAAGATAAGTGACTAAAATAAAACTCCCGTCTTTTTTTAAGACGGGGGTTGTTTAGATTTATTTTCTATCATCTTGTTGACCATAATATTATTACTTGGCAAATTATTACTTGTCAAAGTAGTTTTTACAGGAGGGCCTTTTTTTTCTTTTCCTAAACCACGTAATTCAACCAATTTATTTCCCATCCCTTTCATAGCGACTTGTTGCTTTTCTTCTTCAATTAACCCGTCTTCACTCATATTTTTACTTTTTAAATGACTATCTCCCAGTGCTTTACTTAATGATGCTATACTATCTATTCTGGCTTCCAAATAACTGTCTGTAATAGGATATAAAGTATCGCCTTTAATTCGTTTTGTCTTTTTATTAGGAGATGTCATATATTCCGTAAATAAGCCATCATCAGAATATAAACGAACGCAATGTTCTTCCCCATTTAATGAACAACTGGCTAAAATTTTATCACCTTTTTTATATTCTAAAATATCATTACCATATTCATTTTTTCGTATAGTAATTTTATCAGCATTTGGCATAATCTCCAAATTTTTTACACTAACATTAATTTCTTTATTTAATGATGACTGCTTAAATGTTGGTATAATATCATCTATTGATAATGAAACTCCCTGTTCTGAAGAAACCCTATTCTTATCATAAATAAATTCTTCTTGATGTAACGATCTTAGAATCTTTAATGCATCTGATACATAACCCTGAACTTCCTCATATGTATATTTTTTTGGCAAATCTTCGAAAATTTTATTTGCCCATGGATTTTGATTATAATTTTCTCCCAAGTATTTTGCACCGCATTTTTCAGCTAAAAAAATATGACAAGCAAGCGACGATAACTTTTCATCTTTTATTCCTCTAATAATGAATTTTCTAAAAGTTGGAACCCCCTGGTGGCCATAAGAAGAAAAAGCAGAATCTTTATTTTGCACATGCCAATTATCTTTTACACCTTCAAATCTCATTCCTATATTATTGAAAACATGTATATCTTCAGGAAGTTTTACTCCACCTTGCGGAAAATCTTTTTTATACCTATCACCAAATTGATCATTTAACTGTTTTGCAACAAATTGTGCTCTGTCATATTCCCCAACATATATAGTAAAAACCTTTCCCCCATCTCCCCCGTTTCCCATTTTGAAACTAATATTTTCATCCATAAGATATTTTACAGTATCTTTAACTATCGGGTTAGAAACGGTTAGCTTTTCTTGATCAAGAAAAATATGCAGCTTCCATGCGTGATTATCATCCTCTCCAGTTTGAAACTCCATATCCTTGGTATTTGATGGGAGTGATAAAAATTGTTCATAAGATTTTACATAATTTTGATGTCCCATTTCTTTTATCCTTTATTTATTAATGTTGCATAGACAAACACCCAAAAGGTTTGGGCTACCTTTTGGGTGTTTTAATCTCGTTTATATTTTGCTTAGCAGAGTTTAAATGTGTATGTATATAGATTTCCGCCACTTTTACACTTATTTCCTTGTTGATATTACACATTATTTCACTCATATCTTAAAACCCTTAGTTTTGTTAATATATACTTTATATTACCATATTTTTAAGATTAAGTAAATATGCTTTTAGACAAAAAATGAAAAATTAATTCTTAAGTGAATAATGTCATCGCCTAAGCGGAGCGTAAGCGGAGTGCGGTTAGCGATCTTCAAATTAGTTTTAAAACAAGGAAGATCCCTTACCTCGTTCGCCAAGGCTCACTCAGGGGATGACAATTTTGGTTTATTTAATTAAAAGATGCCTTACCTCACTTCGCTTACGCTCCGCTCAGGGCATGACTCCTTAAATATTATCCGAGTTTTTTAAGAAACTTGAAGAATAGTTTAGATAAAGTGATTTCTAGGGGAGTTAAAAATTTTAGCGTAGATAGACCTACGTGAATTTTTAACTTCCCCGTAAAATTGCTTTAGGTAAGCTGTTATGCAAGTTTCTGAATAGCGGCGTCAATGCGTCTTAAACACTCTTCTTTACCCAAGACTACGGCTAATTCAGTTGCTCCGCCGGGGGTGGTTTCAAGTCCGGAAAATGCAATGCGCGCCGGATACAAAATCTGACCGTTTTTCATCTCATTGGCCTCGGCTAAAGCTTTTAACGCAGCAAACAAGGCATCATTGTTCCACTCGTTTTGCTTTAACAAAACCTCCTTAATCAAAGGCAAAGCTTTTTTAGCAACTTCAATGTCTGTCTTCATCTTTTTGTTAACATAAAGTTCGGCTGAGTATTCGGGAACTTCTTTAACAAACGCAATTTGCTCTGATATTTGTGCCAATGTTTCAATACGCGGTTGAAGAGCGCGAGCTAAAGCTTTTTTATCTACACCGATTGGCAAATCATTAAGATATGGTTCGGCGTGTTTATAAAATTCTTCTTCGCTCAAATTACGAATATAAATACCGTTCATCCAAGTTAGTTTTACAATGTCAAAAATCGATGGCGATTTATTTAATCTTTCGACTGAGAAGATTTTTTCTAAATCTTTAATCGAGAAAATTTCTTCTTCTGTTCCGGGATTCCAACCAAGAAGCGCAATATAATTGATAATGGCTTCCGGCAAATAACCTTTGGCTACCAAATCTTGAAACGACGCGTCGCCGTTGCGTTTTGAAAGCTTGTGTGTAGCGTCTTTCATTACAGGCGGCAAGTGAACATATACCGGTCTTTCCCAGCCGAAAGTATCATACATCAAGTTATATTTCGGGGTTGAGGGCAAATACTCACTACCTCGGACAACATGGGTAACATTCATCAAATGATCATCAATAACATTAGCAAAGTTATATGTCGGGAAACCATCGCTTTTTAGCAATACACCCTCATCTAATTCGTCATAGTCAATTTCGATTGTGCCATATACTTTGTCTTCGTATTGCGATTTGCCTTTTTTGTTAATAGTTTGACGAATAACATAAGGTTCGCCGGCTGCAACTCTTCTTTTAGCTTCTTCCAAAGGAATATGTTTGCAGGGATCTTCAAATTTGGCAATAATTTCGTTGCCGTCTTCGTCAACTTGTTTTTCTCTCTCAGAACAAAAACAATAATGCGCACCGCCCAATTCTACCAACTTGTGAGCATAAGGTGCATACAAATCTTTGCGTTCGGACTGAACATAAGGACCATAATTACCGCCGATATCCGGACCTTCATCCCAATTCATACCGACCATCTTTAAGGTTGAATAAATAATATCGGTTGCTCCTTCAACATAACGTTTTTGGTCGGTGTCTTCAATTCTTAGCAAAAAGTCGCCACCATTGGCTTTGGCAATAAGATATTCGTATAATGCCGTACGCAAATTTCCGATATGCATATATCCTGTGGGCGACGGAGCAAAACGTGTACGTGTAGTCATTTTATTTATTCCTTTTTTTATTATTTCATAAGCTTAACCGCAGCGGCTCTGGCTTCATCGGTAATAACGTCGCCGGCGAGCATACGGGCAATTTCTTCTCTGCGCTCATTATCATTAAGCGCACAAATATCGGTTGTGGTTATATCGTTTGTTGTGGTTTTGGCAACCTTAAAATGATAGTTGCCCAATGCAGCTACCTGTGGCGCATGGGTAACTACTAAAACTTGAACTTCTTTGCCGAGACGCGACAATCTTTCACCCACCGCCTGAGCAACTGCTCCACCAATTCCGGCATCGACTTCGTCAAAAATCATGGTCGGAATATTGGTCGACGATGCTAAGTTTACTTTCAGAGCCAGCATAAAGCGAGAAAGTTCACCACCGGAGGCAATTTTGTTAATCGGACCCTGCGGAGAGTTCGGATTGGTGGCAACGGTAAAGCATACATCATCAAAACCTTTATCTGACCAAAAATCTTCACTCTTTTGTTTGATTTCGGTAACAAATTTGGCTTTTTCCATTTTCAACGGCGGAAGTTCTGCCATAACCGAGGCATCCAGTTTTTGAGCTGTTTCAACTCTTGCTTTATGTAAGGTGTTCGCCGATTCAATATAAGCTAAACGTTTGACTTGTTCTTCTTTGCGCAAATCTGATAAGATGTCTTCACCTTTTTCTATCGAATTGATCATAAATTTGAATTTTTCCAAAGTTTCGGGCAAATCATCAACCGAACACCCGTGTTTTCTGGCAACATCTTTCAATGCAAAAATCCGACTGTCGATGTTTTCTTGTTCGTTGGCATTTATACCTATTTGAGATGACAAATTTTCGATTTGATCAATAACATCGGTTACTTCTATCAAAGCCCTATCAAGAGAAGCATATATTTCATCATATTTGCCTGAAACATAGTTATTAGCTTTAGCTATTCCACTTTGAGCTGAACGAATGGCTGATGAAACATCGCGACCTTGAGTAAGTGAAGCATATGCATAATTCAAATTTTCGATAATTTTTTCAGCTCCCATCATCTCTTGACGACGAGCTTGTAATTCATCCATTTCGCCTGATTTTGGCGACAATGTTTCAAGCTCTTTTATCCAATGGATTAAGTTTTCTTCGTCTTCTTTAGCTTTTAAGATATCGCTTTCGGCTTGAGCTCTTTTTTTGATAATTTCTTTATATTCTTTATGAGCCTGACTGCAATTTTTAAGCAAAGCTTCATATCCGCCGAAATTGTCCAATATACTCAAATGATTGACCGGATTAAGCAAACCCTGATTATCAAATTGTCCATGTATCTCAACCAAATATTTGCCGATTTCTTTTAATAATTTGGCCGATACAGGCTGGTCATTTATAAAAATTTTACCGATACCTGAGGTATTTAAGCTACGCTTTATCATCAATTCATTGTCGTCAACTTCAATATCATTTTCTTGCAACAACTTGTGCAGTTCTTTATCGGTAATGTTGTCAAACACAGCCGTAACCGAAAGTTTATCAGCACCTTTTCTGATAAGAGATGTTTCGCCTCGTTTACCTAAAACGAGCCCTAAAGAATCAAGCAAAATAGATTTTCCGGCTCCTGTTTCGCCGGTTAATACTCCGAAACCGGCTTGAAAGTCTATATCTAGCCGGTCAATTAAAACTACATCGGATATATTTAGTGAGCGAAGCATTTTTTTGCCTTATTTAGTTATTTCTTTTGCTCGTTTATACCATTCGCTTTTGGGATAGTTGTGGGCTAAAACCGCAAGGGAATCTTCAGCCTCTTTTTTCAAACCCAAAATCGTGTAAACTTCAACTTGACGATACAAAGCTTCTTCAATTTGCGGAGTTGTTTGAAAATCTTTTACCACGGTAGTAAAACGGTTTAGGGCTGAAAGATAATTCTTTTCATTTAAGTAATATCTGCCGATTTCCATTTCGTGTCCGGCCATGTGGTCACGGATAAGAGCCATCTTGCCTGAAGCATCTTTAGCATATTCGGATTGAGGAAAACGAACAATTACCTGATTAAAGGCTTCTTCGGCTTTTTGTGTATTTTCTTGTGCTTTTTCGGAACCGACTATCTGATCATAGTAGCACATACCTTTCATATAATATGCATAGTCAATATCTTGGTTGCCGGGATGATAACGAATAAATCGATCTAAGCTTAATATTGCATCATCATATTTTTCATCTTTATAGTATGCATAGGCACTCATCAATTTAGCTTTGGCAGCTAATTTTGAATAAGGATGTTCAAGTTCTATTTTTTCAAAAGTTGCAGCTGCTTTTTTCCATGCGGTTTGCTCCATTTCAGCATATGCTTGATTATACAAATCTTCGGCTGTTTCCGTTTTAACTTCTTTAGGATTTGAAGCACAAGCAACCATAAACATTAATAGTCCGAAAACAATTTTTTTCATATGTTTTATTCCTTTTCAATAATTTGATAATTGGTTTTATCGGCAAACAATGTCTTTAGTATCAGGTTGTTATGATAGTGTCCGGTTTTGTTTGCGGTTAATTTACCTAAAACAGAGCAACCCGCCGTATACATATCGCCTATTGCATCTAAAACTTTGTGATTTACGCATTCATTTTTTACCTTAAATCCACCGGGGTTTAGAATAGTATCACCATCCAAAACCACGCCGTTTTCTAAAGAACCACCTTTAATTAAACCGATTGAGCGTAAATAATCTACTTGATATTTTTCGCAAAATGTACGACAAGGTGCTATTTCTTTGACAAATATTTCTTGATCGATAATTCCGTCAAATTCTTGTCTTCCGACAATTTTAGATGGAAATTCTATCACAAAATTAATATGAAAATCATCTGACGGTTCTAACGATATTGCGTTGCCTTTATCATCAGCAACGTCAACTTTTTTTAATACCTTTACATATTTTCTGGGAGTATTTTGCTTTGTTACCCCAATTTCTTGCATTTTTTGTAAAAAAGTTTGAGCTGAACCATCAATAATCGGCATTTCCGGTGCACTTACTTCAACAATGACATTATCTATTTGCATAATATAAAGAGCTGACATCAAATGTTCAATAGTCGAAACCATATTTGATTTGTCATAGCCGATACAGGTACAATTTTTGGTGTCAATAACATTGTCATAAGTTGCACTAATCGGTTTGGCTCCGTTTAAGTCTGTTCTGACAAAAACTATGCCGGTATTTATTTTAGCCGGTTTTAATTTGAGAATTGATTTTATACCGGAATGAAGTCCGACGCCTTCGATTTCTAACTCTTTTGCTATTGTTTGTTGCATTATCAGCCCTTGTAAACATCTCTAAATAAAAAAATAAGACAGCCTATAAGCCGGGTTCTGTACTTTAAAGACAAGCTAAAAAGCGACAGTTATTCATCTTGGCTGATTATTACTAAACAGCTCGTCGCGACCTACCTCTGGAGTGGGTAGAGAACACCCCATATCATCCGGTTTGTTGCATAAAAACAACACCTTGAAGCTCCTAACTTGGTCTTGCATCAGATAGGGTTTACCTGGACCGGTTGTGTTACCACCACCGCGGTGAGCTCTTACCTCGCCTTTTCAGCCTTACCGAACATATAGCTCGGCGGTATATCTCTGTGGCACTTTCCCTTGGGTTACCCCAGCCGGACGTTATCCGGTATCTTGTTCCCTTGATGCCCGGACTTTCCTCACTATAGTCAAGCCATAGCGCAACTGTCCGGCTGTCTTATTTGTTGATTAGAATAGACACTTCCGCTAATGATTGCAAGAGTTATCTTGAATTTTATTCAGTACTTTATTTTGTGTTTTTAATGTTGATTGTTGAGTTTCATAAGCATCTTCCAGTTCTTTTTGCTTAATTTCCAATTTTTCGGCAGCCTCTTTTGATAAGTTTATCTCAGTAAACACATTAAGACTTAAAGGAACTCTCTCTCCTTTATCAATATACGACTTTATCTTGTTATCTTTCGCCTCATCATCAGCTCTAAACCCCAGTTTATAATAAAACTCCATATTTGTTAAAGGTCGCTTACTCTCACCTGCCGTATTATTGTATGATGGACTCGGAGATGCTTGAGCTGCTAATCGCCCCTCGCAACCCATTTCTTTACTCAATTTTATCAACTCTGAAATAAGTTTAGTTCCAACACCTTTACCCTCAACATGTGAGGAAAGACCTTCAAACCTTATATATTTTATACCGGATTTTTCATACACCCCATATTGAACATTACCAATATTTTTTTCATCATTTGTAATGCTAATGGATCCACATAACTTATCTTTTCCCATATACATATGTTCAATATTTACCGGCATAGCAGCCAATACCTGAGATGATGTTTTATAGTATAAACAATCTTGTTTTTTTACTTTTATCAATTTACTTATCCTCACCAATAATTTGTATCATTTTAACATAAAAATAATACACAAACAACTAAAAAAAATAATGCACATTTTTTGAATATTGCAACGCCTTGATACGCCTTATTTTTAAAGACAAGTGCCAGAACATTATACGAACAGTTAAAAAAATACTAAAATTTCCCATTGATTCCCATAAAATACCGTGATATACCATTTAAAGTAAGCTTAAGAAAAGGATTTGAAAATTGCGTAAAACATTTTTGTTTATGGATACCGTAATAAACAAGGTCGATACCAAAGGCCGTGTTTCATTGCCTTCCGACTATCGCGCAATTGTAAAATCCAAAGAATCTGAAATTATTTGTTATCGCAGTTTGACTGCTCCTTGTATTGAGGGTTGCTTGGAAGAACTGCTTGATAAATTAGCTTCCGAAATGGAAGATGCTTTGGACTTTTTCTCTGAAACACAAGATGATCTGACAAATTTAGTGTTTGGTGACGCCAAACGCTATTCTTTCGATTCGACAGGAAGAATTATGTTGTCGGAAAAACTTCTTAAACACGCCCAAATTACCGATACCGCCGTTTTTGTCGGCAAAGGGCGCAAATTCCAAATTTGGAACCCTGAAAATTGGAAAAAAGAAGAAGCACGTATTCGTGCCGAAGTATTAAAAAAACGCCCATCAATCAGACCTGTTACTGAGGAGGCAAGATAAAAATGGCAAATTATCAAATACATTATCCGGTTATGTTAAACGAGGTTTTGAAAAGCCTTGATGTATCTGATAATAAAACCTATGTTGACGCAACCTTTGGTAACGGAGGATATTCCGAAGCTATTCTTAATAAAGCAAACTGTAGGCTTATTGCTTTAGATAGAGATAATACAGTTCTTCCTCGTGTAGAAGAATTAAAAAAACAATTTGGCGACCGTTTTGAATTTAGGCTCGGTTGCTTCGGCGACTTTGTATCATTGATTGAAGAAAATATTGATGGCGCTGTTTTTGATATCGGCGTTTCATCAATGCAACTTGATCAAACCGAGAGAGGTTTCTCTTTTTCAAAAGATGCACCGTTGGATATGAGAATGTCACAAACAGGAACTTCTGCTAAAGATCTGGTAAACACTCTTTCGGAACAAGACTTAGCAGATATTTTATATAACTTTGGTGAAGAAAAAAAATCTCGCCAAATTGCTAAAAAAATTGTTGAAGCGCGTAAATCAAAACCGATTGAAACAACTTTGGAATTGGCAAATATTATTTATCAAATTAACAAACGTTCATTTAATCAAAATATTGATCCGGCAACTCGCAGTTTTCAGGCTTTGCGCATAGCGGTTAATGATGAATTAAATGAATTAAGCAAAGGTCTTTGGGGTGCAACTTCTCGTTTGAAGAAAAACGGTCGTTTAGTCGTCGTTGATTTTCACTCTTTAGAAGATCGCATTGTAAAGACTTTTATGAAAACAAACTGCGATAAAAAAGAACATGTTTCTCGTTATCGTCAAAATACAAACTTAAACTCTGACGCATTGTTTTCCTTTGCTTCTAAAGCGATTGTGCCAACAGCTCAAGAATTAGAGCTTAACTCTCGCTCTCGCTCGGCAAAACTGCGTTATGCAATTAAAAATTAACCCACTTTTTATGCCCAGTAGGAGCTAAAAAAATGAATATGAGTAAATTAACAAAAAATGCTTTATGGATTGTGCTTGTTATGTTTTCAATTACCATTTCGGCGCATATAAAAAATTCCGTTTATAAAATGGAAAATGAATTAAAGTATATAAATTTGCAAAACAAAAAAAATATTGAAAACATCAATGTACTTGATGCCGAATGGTCTACTTTAAACAATCCTACCAGACTTCGTACATTGGCCAAAAATCATATTGCTCTAAAACCTATCAGAGCTGAACAAATTATTAACTATTCTGCGTTACCATTCAATTATGAAACGGGTGAATCGCAACGTGACAAAGCTCGTAAAAATATTGCTATTTTGGCTCAAAATAATAAATCCTTGAAAAAAGTAGCAAAATCAGGCAGATAATTTAATCTATTCTTGGTATAGTTGCAGAGAGAATGAATAAACTGAATAATAAAAAAAAGGAGAACAACTCCAGCTTTTACCTTCCGGGACAAGAAATTAATCTCGGAAGTGGCGGTATATTTTCATCATGGAATAATAATCAGTCTCAAACATCAGGTTATTTTGGAAAAAATCGAGTTAATATCGTAATATGTTGTTGCTTATTTGCTTATTTCCTTGTGGCTTTAAGATTATTCGGTATTTGTATTTTGCCAAATATGAATGAAACGGAAGAACGTTATTTTACTGCTAAAAAACAAAGCATACACCGAACATCAATTGTTGATACAAACGGTAATATTGTAGCTACGTCTTTACCTTTTATTGATATAAACGTAAATACAAAAAATATTGTATCACCAAGAAATACGGCTATGGAACTTTCTAGGATTTTTTCCAACCTTAAGTTTGAAGATACGTATAAAAAACTTAGAGAAAGAAAAGGAAATTTTATTATCCAAAAAGGCGTTACTCCAAACCAACGCGCTCAGGTCTTGGCAATAGGAGAACCTGGGTTGGAGGCCATTAACACCGAAAAACGTGTTTACCCTCATAAACATTTACTTTCTCATGTTGTCGGATTTACTAATATTGATAATCAAGGACTAAGCGGAATTGAAAAAGGAATGGATGAAATAATCACAGATACACAACTTCCTTTAAGGCTTACCATTGATATCGGGGTACAGGATACCATTCGTTCCATTTTATTTTCTAATATGAAAAAACACAGTGCTGACGGTGCTACGGCTATTTTGATGAATGTAAACAACGGTGAAATTGTATCCTTGGTTTCTTTACCTGATTTTAATCCCAATGATATAACCCAAAAAGATGTTTCTGCTCAATTTAATAAAGCTACTTTTTATGTATATGAACCGGGATCTGTACTAAAAATATTTAATACGGCAATGGCTTTAGATAGCGGAAAAATCAGAATTTCAGAAAGTTTTGATGCTACGCAACCGCTAAAATTGAAAGCTCATACCATAAGAGATTTTGATCCTGAAAACAGATGGTTGTCTGTTGAAGAAACATTGGTACACTCCTCAAATATTGCTTCAGCGCGAATTGCCTTAAAAAGCGGATTCGATGAACAATATAATTTCCTTAAAAAAATTAAGTTTACGGAAAGACTTAAAATGGAGATAATAGAAACAGCTTCACCTTTAGTCCCTTCAAAAAGAGAATGGGAAATAACAGATTCAAAAATAGCTACCATAGGTTACGGTTATGGTATATCTGTTACACCTATGCATATTATATCGGCATTCTCGGCTATGATAAACGGAGGAATTTATTATAATCCTACTTTGGTTAAATCTGCGGTTTCAAATAATGAAGGTGTGAGAGTTATTTCTGACAACACATCAAAACAAATGAGAAAATTAATGCGAGCCGTCGTAAAAAAAGGGTCCGGTAAAAGAGCTGAAATTATCGGATACGATATAGGTGGAAAAACAGGAACATCCAATAAATTAGCCCAAAACGGCAAAGGTTATGACAAAAACAAAGTTATGACCACTTTTGTATCGGCTTTCCCGATTTCAAACCCTCAATATGCATTACTTGTAATGATGGACAACCCTAAACGTTCTAAAGATACTTCCGGCTATAACAATGCCGGATGGAACAGTGTGCCGACCGCTAAAGAAATTATTGAAGCTGTGGCGCCTCAACTTAATGTTCAGGCCAATTATGACTTGGATGAAGTAATAAACAACAAAATAATTGAAGCTGCTTACGGAAGATAATAAAAAATTCCGCTTTATATAAAGCGGAATTTTTTATTATCTGTTAATTTTAAGCTTTTACCTTTTTATTTGTTTTTTTGGTCGTTGCTTTTTTAGTTGATTTTGCTTTCTTTTCTGACTTTTTAGTTGTTTTACTTTCTGCTTTTTTTGCAGTTGTTTTTTTGGTTTGTTTTGCTTTCTTTTCTGACTTTTTAGTTGTTTTACTTTCTGCTTTTTTTGCAGTTGTTTTTTTGGTTTGTTTTGCTTTCTTTTCTGCTTTAGGTTTTGGTTGAGAAGAACGCAATGCTTTTTCTATATCTGCTTCCGAACACAAGCCGATGGTTACCGGATTTTTCGGTTTAATCGTTGCGTAATCTTTGTGAGTTCCTTCACGAATTGCTTGAATTGTCGATTTTGTTGTACCTATCAATTTGCAAAGTAATGTTTCTTTAATTTCAGGATAATTTTTTAATACCCACGCAATTGCATTCGGCTTGTCCTGACGTTGTGAAGGCGACAACACTTTTTTTGCCTTTAAATTACGAACTTTTACATTACGTTCCATCTCGCAAGCTTCTAAGTTAGCTTTTTTATCTGCTTCGCAACGTCGAATCTCTTCCCATGTTAATTGACCATTATCCACCGGCGAAAGTCCACGAATATTGCCTGAAACATCACCGTCGGCCATTGCTTGAATCTCGAGTTCATGTATTTCACAAAAAACAGCTATTTGACGAAATGTCAAAGTAGTATTTTCAACCAACCATACGGCTGTTGCCTTAGGCATTAGAGGTGCTGTCATGATAAAATCCTTTCAATAAATCTATTGTTCCTAAAAAATGTTTTTTTAAGAATAGTTTTTTTATTTAAAATATACAAGTTTTTTTTGCTTGTTTATCTAGTTAATATTTTAATTTATATAATTCGGTAGAATTTTTTAATTCTTTTAGAACTTTGTTTCCCAGATACTCCAATTCAAACCCTTCACCATCAAGTATTTGACTGAAGTCTTTGATTACTACAATCTCATTGTTGTATACATGTTCAAAGATATCTTTAATATAGGTTAACTTGTCATTATCGTCAGAATATAAATCTTTAATTACAGCTACACAATTTCGTAATACAAGGTTGTCTTCATTATTCTTTTCGATAAAATTATTAATATCTTCAAGATAAGCAACGGCAAAATTAGCGCCCGCTCTCAACTTTTCAAAAAGTATTAACGTGATTCCGTCTTTTTCCAAAATATTTCTTCCATTATACATATCCGTTAACTTACCTATAATGGTTCTTATGGTTTCGCTTATATTGTTTGCGGTTTTTTCTTGATCACCCGTAAACGAATCTAAGAATTTTAAATCGCTTTTTATACTTACGATGCAGTTTTCTTCTTTTTTATTAATAATCGATACATCAATATTTTCTGATTTTTTTTGTTTGCTTTTGATTTTAGGTTCGTCTTTTTTGTTGTGTACTTCAGGATTACGTTGCGTTTCCCATTTATCAAATGCGCGATTTAACACTTTTGTATAAAGTTTTTGATCATGAATAATCTGGTGCATCAAGAATGCACCGACACCTACCAAATATATTGCAATTTTATTATCACTGTAAGAATTTTTTGTTTCATAAAATTCTTCCAAATCGGCATTTTCTCCATCGATGATTTTAAAAGCATCATACAATATCGAATTGGCCTCACTCATTGTTAAGTCTCCATATCGTCCTAATTCCAGACATCCGCCAAATATTAAAAATTTTACTCCTAATCTGGAAAATTGCGACTGTAATGCATTTTGAATGTCTAAATTTGATAATATTTCACTTAAATAATATACAAGATATTGCTTATATTCTATTGATGCCTCCGGATATGAACCTATCTTTAAATCACTTAAATTTGAGTTTATATTAAAGGCTTTGACCAATAATTTGGCTTTGTCGAAAAATTGTTCTTCATTTATATTTATTTTATCATCTTTATCTTGATTAACAAAAATATACCATGGTATATTTTTTACTACCAGCGGAATCGCTATTCCCATAAAAACTATGAAAAAGATAAAAAATAACACTGAGTTATGATTATCTTCACCTATAAATATTTCTAAAATAGGAAACACCAAACTTACAAATATATTAGCAAATATCAAACTGACAAAAATAAGAGCCAAAAATTTAATTAGAGCTTTTGCCATATTATTTCGGCTTGAACTGATATATTTAACAGCTTCAAAAGAATCTTTTTGGTAGTCTATGTCCTTTAGACTTTTTTTACGCTTTTTTTTATTTTTGTCAGAACTGATATATTCTTCAGATTCGGTATAACTATTATCGGCAATCTCAAATGTCTCTTTGATTATCTTGACCTTATTTGTAGATGTTTCGTTCTCTTTTGCCAGACTATATGCCTCTTGACGTTGTTCGGCAGAAAATCTTTCGATTAATTGCCATCCGTTTCCCGAATCAACATAAACTTCATAATGAGATATTTTTGCCATAAGTTTAAACCTTTTAAATACAAATACCTGCGCTCATAGTAACAAGCGCAGGTTAATAAATCGTAAGTTATTTAAACAATAACTAAATTACTCAGCATCGCCGGTTTTAATACCAAATGCACCAAACTTGCTTTTAAATTTAGACAATTGACCGCCCGTGTCTACCAAACGACGTACACCTGTCCAAACCGGGTGAGATTTAGGATCAACTTCCAAGTTGATTACATCACCGGCCTTGCCCATTGTAGAACGTGTTGTATATTTTTGACCATCTGTCATTACATATGTAATCTCGTGATAATCTGGGTGAATTCCCTTTTTCATCTTATAAAACTCCTAGATTCTTACGTTAAACGCTATAATTTTACGCACTTTATACATTAAGAAATTTAATAAGGCAAGCATTATTTAAATATTTTTTTAAATTTCTTGCAATTTTACCATATTATTCTTATCAGATTCATTACTAATGTTTATAACCTTAATGCTAAAATTCTTATACCCTTTTTTAAGCAAGTAGCTTCTTATTTCAACAGCTCTATTAAGACTTGTGCGCTTTTTCTTAAAGCTATCCACTCCGTTATCAAGATTATAGGAGTATATTGCAATCTTGTTTTGGGGCGTGTTTTTATATTTTGCAACAATTGAATCTATTTTAGCTTTTTGCTCATCATTAAGTTCATAAACATCATTTGCAAAAACTATATAAGAAGTATTATCAGATGTTCTTTTTTTATCTGCTACCAATAATTTGTTTTTTTCTTCTTCAACCACAGGTTTAACGGCGGAAACGCTTTTTTCTATAACTTTTTCTTCTTTCGCTGGCTTTGTCTCTTCAGCAGGGTTCTTTTCGAGCGGTTGTACTTCCATTTTTACAGATTTTGGAAGCTCTTTTTTTACAGCCACTGTATTTGAAACAGGTTCAAAATCAACAACAACAATGTCATCATCCAAAGGTTTTACCTTTTCGATATTCTTTTTCGGTTTGTGTTTTTTTACCGGTTTGATAATTTTTTTTTGTTTTTGTATTGCTACCTTATTTATCTTGGTATCAGTTTTTTTCGGTAAGACAGGAAATATTGGTTTTGATACATTTTGGTTTGGGGTATCCAAATTATCTAAAACGCTTAAATCCACCATAACGTCTTGTGCGTTTGCAATTGAAGCGTATAAAAAAACTCCCAACAAAAATATTTTACAGAAACGCATTATTTCCTCCTATATATTATTTTACCAAATCAAACAATTTTTTACCTAATTCGGAATTTGATGCAACAATATTACCTCCAGCCAAAACCTTTTCCAAATCGGCACTTCTGATGTCTTTTTGCTCTTTGGCAAAAATCTGTCCTCCGGCTTCTTTTACCAATAAAATACCGGCTGCGACAGAAGCCGAATCATTATCAAAAGAAATCACGCCATCTAATTTTCCGGCTGCCAAATTGGCTAAATCAAGACTTACAGCACCAAATTTACGCGTTCCCGCAACATTGGCCGAATAAGAATCATCTGCCGAAATCAAAGCTTGAGACAAATCTTTTCTTGCTGATACGCGCATACGTTCATGATTGCGATATCCTTCCTTAAAGGCTCCATTGCCTTTTTCGGCAAAGTACATATCCGATGTTGCCGGATTGTAGATAACCCCCGCCACAACCTGTCCATCAATAATTTCGGCAATACTAACAGAAAAATGTGGTATGCTGTGAACAAAATTGAGTTCCCCATCTAAAGCCGAAACCAAAAAATAAGCGCCTTCAAGTGCTTTTTCACCGATAGTAACGACAGGCATCTGAGGACGAGCTTTTTGTAACTCGGCGCGTAAATTATTTAATGTGCGCTCTATTGCTGCCTTAGTAAACTCGGCATGACCTTTTACCGACGTTTGAAGTTTTTCCAATTCATTAAAATCTCTGGCCAAGCCACCGGATACTTTTTTGGCTACAGTCGTCAACATATTAAGATTGGTTGATATATACGACATTATTTTGCTCTTTCAACATAAGATGCATCAGCGGTTGCAACAACGATTTTATCACCCACACCGACAAAAGGCGGAACACCGATTCTTACACCATTATCCAAAATAGCCGGCTTGTATGATGAAGAAACAGTCTGTCCTTTGATAACGGGTTCTGTTTCTACAACTTCGCAGATAACTTGTAACGGCAATTCTACTGAAATAGGTTTACCATCGATAACGCTTACTTTAACATCCATACCATCAGCCAAGAACGGACGGGAATCGCCTAAAATATCTGAAGGCATGGAAAATTGTTCGTAAGTATCACTTTCCATAAAAGTTAAACCTGTGGCATCTTCATACAAGAATTGACAGTCTTTAGTTTCAACCATAAGTTTTTCGACCATATCTTCGGTACGAAAACGTTCATTGGTTTTTGTACCTTCTTCAACAGCCTTCATTTCAACTTGCATAAAAGCACCGCCTTTGCCGGGTTTTACAAAGTTTGTTTTAATAACCGTCCAAGGTTTACCTTTATATTCGATAACCCAACCGATACGTATTGAACCTGCTTGTTGTTTCATTATTTTACTCCTATTAAAAAGTTATGAAAGCAATATTATCTAGCAAATTAATATAAACTTCTTTTTTTATCAACCAAAATTTTTAAAAATTTTCTGCCGATATCATCACGAAATCAACCTTATCTTGTTTTTCTTTATCATTCTTACCATCGCATACCCATGCCACCGGTATTAAAAATAAATCATTATACCACGAAATAATGTCATCATCTTTGTTTTTGTCATTAGAATAAAAAGCTATAAATTCGGGTTCTAACTCTCCGGCCAACATAGCTTCGTGGCGACGAGCAGGAATGATAATTCCTAAAGCTTTTTTCTTCAAAGCTTCGCGTAGTGACTTGACCTGAGCCTTTAGAGGTTTTGAAACATCTATTTCCTTAACTACTCCATCCAAATTACATTCCTTACATTTTTCTAAAGCACTTTCACCTTCAACCAAAACCATTTTTCCGGAAGCAATTGCTTCATCAAATTTTGCTTTCGGTAAATCTGATGATAAACAATAGCAACAGATTTCATCATTTTTTACTATTTTATCTTCCTGTTTTTTTATTTGTAATATTATTTTTGGCATAATTTTTTTTATCTCTTGTAAAAGTTGTTCAGATGTTTATTATCTAACATAATAATATTGTAATATTTTTAAAAGTGAAAGAAAAATCAACAATGAGTAACGAGATTTTTGATTTTAACAACACCCGTGAGGCTTTGAGCCAATTATCAACGGATATGATTGAATTGGAAGCTACTATTAAGATTAAACTTAATGAAATTATCGACAGTTCCAAAAACTCTAATGATTTGATAAAAAAAAAGGATGAAATTATAAATAATTTTGCCAAAACTTCCGAAAATGCTTTGGCCAAAATAGAAAATATTACCAATTATATTGATAAGGTGCTTTAGTATTATGGCTCAAATTACCATTACGATTAACTCCAGAGAATATGCCATTGCCTGTGAAGACGGGCAAGAACTTCACATTATGCAATTGTCCCGAATACTTGATGAAAAAGCAAAACTTTTGGGTGATGGCGCGAATCAGGTCAGCGAGAGCATGCTTCTTGCCATGATCGGTTTGTTGTTAGCCGATGAATTAAATGAATTAAAAAAAGCTGACAAAAATACCTCAAATTCAACAATTGATAATGAATCTCTCAAGCGAATCGACAATGAGTTATCATCTGTAATAAAAAAATTGAATAATTCGTTGAAAACTCTTGCAAATGAAATAAATATGTTATAAGATTTATGTATAAAGTGCATCAGAGACTGCGTAGTACGTAATTTAGCAGGTCTTCCGAGCCAACATTATTTTATAGGGAGCTGTCGCTGAGCAGATCGTGGTCTGTTTATATGGCACCCACTTATTGACCCGCGGTTCGTTTCAAGAATGTACTTATACGGCTAAACGGTTTCTGATTATTTTATTTAAGTTTAACCCCGTTGCTGAAACGGGGTTTTTTTATAAATCGTAATTACGGGATAAAAAAATTGAGAATAGTTTATTTGGGCGATATTGTTGCAAAGTCCGGTCGTGAAGCTGTGAAAAGTTCAATTTTACAACTGAAAAGAATATATAAATATGATGTTTTGATTGCCAATGTTGATAATGCTGCTCATGGTTTCGGGTGCACACCAAAAGTTTGCAATCAACTTTTTGATGCCGGTGTTAGCGCTTTGGTTACCGGTGACCATGTATGGAATCAAAAAGACATTTATCCATATTTAAATGAATGTAAACGAATTATCCGACCACTTAACTATTCGGACAATTTAGCAGGTGTCGGCGCCAGAGTTATCCCTGTTGATTCGGGTAAAAAGATTCTTGTGGCAGAAGTTGTCGGTCGCGTATTTATGGAAACCGTCGACTGTCCTCTTCAGGCTCTTGAAAAGTTATTAAAAGACTATCAGCTTGGTAAAAATATCGATGCAATATTTGTGGATATTCATGCCGAAGCTACGGCCGAAAAACAATCTTTTGCCTATTATTTTGATGGTAAAGTTTCTGCCGTTATCGGTTCTCACACTCATGTTCCGACATCTGATGAAAGAATCCTCCCCAATGGCACGGCATATCAAACAGATGCCGGTATGTGCGGTGATTACAATAGCGTTATAGGCTTTGATATAAAAGCACCTATTGAAAGATTAAAAGACAAATTTTCACCTCACAGATTGGAACCGGCCACAGCAAAAGGTACTGTTTGCGGAACTTTTATCGAAACTGATGATAAAACAGGATTGGCTGTTTGCATAGAAGCGATAAAAATTACTCTATAATTGAACTACCATAAGGTATCTCATTTCCTATGCCCTGTTTTATAAGGTTGTGATAAACAAAACCCATTTCCCCATTATCAATCATAACTCTTGCCCATATTTTGTCAGGAGTAATGCCCGTTAGGCGAACGGTTGTACCTTTTTCAATATTTTTGATTACATCAAATTCATCTGCCGGACCATACATTATTTTAGTATTTTCGGTTATGTGATACAATTGTGCAGAATCTGTTTTGTTTACCGGTATACTTATTACTTTTCCTACCACCACATCATCAGTACTTTGACCATATCCGGTATTTACCGTCTGATAGTAATTTATATTATCATTTTTGGCGAAAATATTCCATATTTGAGTATCGGAAATTACACTGCCAAATAGTGTGAATAATATTACCAAAGGAACTATACATTGGCTCAATTTCAATTTGTTTTCGTTCCATTTTTTTGGAGGCAACACTTTTACGTTAAAAGATGATATAAATTCATCTATAAGTTTTTTATCTTGTTCAGAAAGCATGGACTTTGCCTTTATGGCACATCTTGTTGATGGGACATATTGTGATTTTTTGGCATAAGCAACCATATTATGAAGCATGATTTTTAGTGTTTCATTTTTTGAAACAGGATTATTAAAATTGTCGACAATGGCTTTAATATTTAAAAACATCCCTTTGGGATGCCACCAGCCTAAAATCCAATTAATTGCAGCAACTTTGGCATTTAATTTTATTGCACTAGTGTATGTGGAAATTTTATATTTTTGCTGGCGTTTATAATTGCTTATTTTTGAAATTACTTCTGTCAAATCAACAACGGCAATATCTACACCTTCATTACCTTCAGAATAGGGAATCATTGTATCAATATCAGGGTAATTATCTTTGTTATAGACCAAAGATAAAATATCATAAGTAAGACGACTTTGATGATTCCCGAGTACGTCATATGCTCTAGATAATTTTTGAAAAATATCTGTTGCATTCTCTGCCGAATTGCTGTCAGGATGCCATACTTTTGCTAAATCTCGATAAGAATGCTTAATGACTTCAAAATCAGCTTCTGTTGATACTTGCAAAATTTCATAGTAACCTAATGCATCTTTCATTTATATATATACCCCTTCGTTAATGATGCTTTCATCATTAAAATTTATAAAATTTTCGGCACGATTTATTTTTATGGTGCCTGAATAATCCAAATCATACAATGATTTCTTAAATAAATTGATAATATTTAAACAAAAATCATCAGAAATTTGTTCACTTGTCCTAATTATCAGGTCAAGACTGCGTAATTGTACTTTTGAAAAGCCGTCAAACTGAAATTTTCCGAGCTTTGAAAATTCTGTTTCAACGACAAATCTTGTTGTTTTTTTATCTTTTTGTCTTTCTTGTTTTTGCTTATCTTTTTTTACGGCAATTTTAATAGCCGATAGTTGAAATCCATCATAAAAAGGCATTTCAACAATACGCCATGATGTTGTTTCTTTTTGCGAACCTTGCAACATATTACTAAGTTCGGTTATGTTTTTTTGTCCGTTTATGTTATCAGCTACAATGTCTTGTATAATATCTCTTCCCAACCACTGAGTAACATCTTTATTTATAATTCCTTTATATAAATTATAGATATTTTCTAAAAGATTATCTTTTTGAAAAGGAAGTTTTCGGGCTATTAACATTAAAGTAGTATTGTCAATGTTTTTTACCAAGTCGGCAAATGATTTTACAACTGTTTCTTTGGCAATATTTACAACATTTGTTGTGCCCCTGCTGTCAGGCAAAATGTTTT
Source organism: Alphaproteobacteria bacterium (assembly GCA_017501665.1). GTDB lineage: Bacteria > Pseudomonadota > Alphaproteobacteria > RF32 > CAG-239 > CAZU01. The sequence continues at coordinate 24,520 of JAFVWM010000005.1, forward strand.
TTATAACCTCATCAATAATTCTTATTTTTTGATCAATTCCCGAAGTATGTCCGGTTATATTGAGTGTTACTTTTTCAAACAACGGAATTTTAGCATCAGAAGAAAAATAAGTATCACCCAAAGATGTCTTTACAACATATAACTTATTTATTTTGTTTGCTATTTCTCCACCTAGTTGTTTGCCTGTTAGATTATTTATAATCTGTTCAAGTTGTGGTTTGAGTACATCAAATTTTTGAGGATCAGATACCATTTCTTTAATTATATTTTGCATATTTTTTAAATCTGCTTCTTTTTGCGGAAATTCACCGATTTTTGCCAAATTAACATCCAGATCTTTGGCTATTTGCAATATTTGTTGTTTGGTATTTGTATCAAGCGGAAAATCTTTGATATTTTGCTCAATAAAATTTTGTATTTTAATCGGTGTCATAGACGGTTTATGATTAAAACTTTCTTTTATGGCTACCACTACTTCTGCTTTTATCGAATCTGTCTGTCCTTTTAATAGAAATAAATCAGGAACAATCTTTCCCGTTGAATTTATTTTTACAGGTATTTCTGTTCTTTGACCTATTTCTAACGGTAAATTAAGTTTATTTTTTAAATTTACAGAAAAATTTTTATCTCCTAATTGTAAAATAAATTCAAAACCATCTGATTTTGCCAAAACCTCCAGCATTCCGCTTTTATTGCTTTGTATGGCTTGCTGTAACTCTGTAGAAACTTCCGATAACTGAAAACCTTGTTTGTTATTAGTTATATTTAAATTTTGAATTATGTTGTTTATATTAATTAAATTGCTCATTTTTTAGTATCCTTTGAGCCAAGGCTATTATATCAAGTGCGGCTTCGGATTGAGGGTAACGACTGATAATTGTACTTTGATTTCTGATAGAATCGCGAACTCTGGTATCTTGTCTTATAATACCGCGTAACGGAGGAACTTCTTTTAAAAATTCCGAACAGGCTTTTTTGAGTAATTTGTATGTTCTTAGGCCATCTTCAATATAATTTACCTGATTTATAACCACACTTAAGGCTGTATTCGGATATTGGGTTGTCATAAGTTTTATTAACCCGTAATTATCGGTTACGGACTTTATATCATCACTGCAAACAATGACTGCCGATTGTGACATACCGGCCAAAACTTTTGATGAATTATTTAATCCGGAGCTCATATCCAAAATTAACTTATCATAATTTTGTGAAACTATATTCAAATCTTCTCCCAAAATTTGTAAGCGTCCTATTGACATAGTTGACAATCCTGATGATCCTGAATTACCGCATGCAATATCGAAACGTCCTTTTTCGTAGTTATAAATTACTTGGTTAAGAGTGTGATTGCCGTATATAATAGCGTCCAGGTCTTTGGCAAAATCCAGACCCAATTGAATCTTTGTATTATTTAATCCGCAATCTCCGTCAAACAACATAACTTTTTGTTTGAGTATACTTAATGCATGTGCCAGATTTATTGATAACCATGTTTTGCCACAACCTCTGTTACCGGAAATTATTGCGAGCATATTTTTACCTTTAAGTTGCATGGCTTCTTTGGCAAAGTTTGCGGTTATTTCGGTTTCGTTTAACATTGTTTTATTATATTTGACCTACGGTTTTTATCTTGGCTTTAGGATGGATTTCATTTTGCGACATTACCGCACTCAAAGGACGAAAACGTTCAATAATAGAACGAACAAACGGCCTTATATTAGGACTGGTTAATAATACGGGGTTTTCACCTTTAAGAGCCAGTTCTTCCAAAACATTACGAACTTTAGTTATAAATGATTGAAGTGTAGAGGGAGCCATTGCAAGTTGTTTTTCATCTCCGTCTCCAATTATAGATTGGGCAAAATTTTGCTCCCATTCCGCCGATAACGGCACTAATGATATAACACCGAATTCGTTAGAGTAGGCGTTTGATAATTGACGCGACAATCGTGTACGAACGTGCTCGGTTATCAACATCAAACTGTGCGTTGAGGTTACTGCCTCGGATATACCTTCTAAAATAGTCGGCAAATCTCGTATCGACACACGTTCTTGTAAAAGGTTTTTCAATATCCTTTGAACTGCAGCGAGACTTATTTTGTTTGGTATTAAATCTTTTACCAACTTTTGATGTTCTTTATCCATTTCATCAAGCAATTTTTGAGTTTCGGCATATGATAATAATTCCGACATATTCTCTTTTACCAATTCGGTAATATGCGTTGTTACAACTGTTGCCGGATCAACAACGGTATACCCTCTGAACATTGCTTCTTCTCGATATGATTGGTCTATCCACATAGCTTTCAAACCAAAGGTCGGTTCAACGGTTTCTTCACCGGGAATGTTTATCCTATCACCTCTGGGATCCATAACCAACAATTGTGTCGGTCGGATCTCACCTTTGCCTGATTTTACTTCTTTGACATAGATGTTATATTCGTTAGCATCTAGTTGCATATTATCCTGAATACGAATCGACGGCATAACAAAACCAAGTTCTGAGGCTAACGCTCGGCGTAAAGCTTTTATTTGATCAGTAAGTTTACGATTGGTATCCTCATTTATCAGTGGCAATAAACCATAACCTATTTCAAGACGTATTAAATCAACTTTTAGAACATTAGCTATCGGTTCGTCCGTCATCTTGGTTATAGCAGATTGTTTTTGTTCTTGTTCTAAAACGGCCTGAACTTTGGCAGCTTCTTCTTTTTGTTGTTTAGATAAATAATATGCGGTTGTTCCGGTTATGGCCGATAAAATAAAAAACGGAACGGCCGGAGTTCCGGGTATCAGCCCTAAAACCACCGCCAATCCTGAGCTCATACCTAAAGCTTTCGGATAATTAGCCAATTGTTCAAATAAAACTTTGTCGGTTGACTCGGTCATACCTGCTTTAGAAACCAAAATACCCGCGCCCACAGATACTATAAGAGCAGGAACTTGAGAAACCAAACCATCACCGACAGTTAAGCGAGTGTAAGTTTCACTGGCATTTGCAAAACTCATATCGTTTTGCACCATTCCGATAATAATACCTGCAACAATGTTAATAAAGGTAATTAAAAGTCCGGCTATGGCATCTCCTCGTACAAATTTAGATGCACCATCCATAGCTCCGTAAAATGAGCTTTCTTTTGATAAATCTTCACGACGTTTTTTGGCTTCTTCTTCATTTATTAAGCCTGATGACAAATCAGCGTCGATTGCCATTTGTTTTCCGGGCATGGCATCCAAAGCAAATCGAGCGGCTACTTCGGCGATACGTCCGGAACCTTTGGTAATTACGATGAAGTTTACCAAAACCAGTATGGCAAATACTATCACACCGATAACAAAATTGTTACCCATAATGAACCCGCCGAATGCCTTAATAACTTCACCGGCAGCGTCATCACCTAAATAACCACGCGATAAAATTAGACGGGTTGAGGCCAAATTAAGAGCTAAACGAAACATTGTAGTAATTAGCAAAACAAGAGGAAATGAGCTGAACTCTATCGGTTTTTCGATAAAAATTGCCATCATCAAAACAACACAAGACAATGTTATGGACATTGCCAATGATATATCCAACAACCATACAGGCATTGGCATTATTAAAATCACCAGCATTAGGATAATGGCAAATGCAAAAAACAAATCGCCTCTTTTTGCAGAGCTTAAGAGCATGTCTTTCATTGACGAAGAAAACCCGTTTTTAGTTACATTGCCGGCCATTTTTTAATTATCCCTGATTAGATGAAGGAATTGTGTAACCTTCTTCCTGATATTGTTTCAATTTGTTTCGAAGTGTGCGGATAGATATACCTAATATTGTGGCGGCAGCCGAACGATTCCACAAAGTATCTTCCATGGTATCTAAAATAAGTTTACGCTCAACTTCTGCAACCGTTTTTCCGACAAACGCTTCCGTAGTGTTAGCTTTTTTATCCGTATTATTTTCTTTTGCTTCTCTGACAGCAGACGGTGTTTGCAAAATGATAGCGTCTTCACTTATTTCTTCACCTGCGGATAGTAAAACAGCACGGTGCATGGTGTTTTCGAGTTCACGAACATTACCCGGCCATAAATAATTAAGTAACAACTCTTCGGCTTTGGGAGATAAATCTTTCATGGGCAACCCGTTGAGTTCAGAATATTTTTTGATAAAATGTTTTGCTAAAACAACAATATCTCCAACTCTGTCTTTAAGGTCGGGAATATTGATATTTATTACATTTAAGCGATAATACAAATCTTGGCGAAATGTTCCGTCAAGGGTACATTTTTCCAAATCTCTGTTCGAGGTTGCGATAATTCTTGTATCGACTTTTATGGGAGATTTTCCACCCAATCTATCAATTTCTTTTTCTTGAATAGCACGAAGCAGTTTGGCTTGTAATGAGATATCCATTTCTGATATTTCATCAAGTAATAATGTGCCTCCGGAAGCTTCTTCAAACTTTCCGATACGCCGAGAAACAGCCCCCGTAAATGCTCCTTTTTCGTAACCGAACAATTCTGATTCGAGCAAAGCTTCGGGTATTGCTGCACAGTTTACGGCTACAAACTTTTGATTGGCTCTTTTAGAGTTATCATGCACAAAGCGAGAAAAAATCTCTTTACCGGTACCTGAAGAGCCGGTCAACAAAACAGAAGCTTCAGATGGAGCTATTTGTTTTGCCATTTTTAAAATTGCCTCGGTTTTTTTGTCACCGTAAATAAGTGCATGATTTTCTCTGGTGGCGGCGGCTAATACAGCTCCGATCATTTCCGGATCAGGAGGCAGAGGGATATACTCCTTTGCTCCGGCCTTAATTGCTTTTACTGCCAATGATGTATCATTGGCTACACCGCACGCAACAACCAAAACATTTATTCTGGAACTTTCCAAAGATGAAATAAGCTTGTGAACATCAAGTGTTACATCGACCATTATTAATTCGACATTTTTACCCGAACACAAAATTTCGAGAGCTTGTTCAACACTACTTGCCAACGAAACTTGTCCGCCTTTTGATATTGCTATTTTACTGGCAGCTCCTATTTGACCGTTTAATGTTCCTATTATGAGCAATTCCATCTTACTGATATTATCCTTATTTTCCTGTAACTTTGATTATTTCGGTCATTGTTATACCGAGTTTATTATCAACAACCACAACTTCTCCTCGAGCAACCAATGAATTATTTACATAGATATCAATAGCCTCGCCTACCTTCCTGTCAAGCTCAATAATTGCACCTTTATTTAACTTCATCAGTTGACTTACTTTCATGCTGGCTTTACCCAAAACAGCCGAAACTTTAACAGGTATGTTATACACAGCCTCCAAATCTGATGTTGATGTAGGAATATCAAAATCTTCTACCCCTATATCTTTGCGTAAAATCGGCTCGTCATCCACCACCTTGGTTTCGCTGATTTCGTCTAATTCTAAATTATTATCCATTTTCCCTCTCTTATTGATTTACTAAATTTTTTACTTTATCCAAAATACTTGATGTACTTCTTTCTACTCCACCGGATTTCCACTCAACTCTACAATCTGACAATCCCAAAGTTTCGTCTTTGTGAACAGATATCTTTCCTTCAAAATCATTTTGTTCAGCCAACCGTCCTATACTATCAGCCACTTGAGGTATTATCTCAGGATTAAAAGAAAATGACAACGTTTCTTGAGATGAAAAATTGGCAAAGTTTTCCGCCAAAAAATTTTTAACCTCTTTCTCTGCTATATCTTTTTCAAGTGTGGGTAACAGTTTTGTTACCATACTTATGGCAAAATCAAGTGCTGACTTTTCTATGTCCGATTTCTTATCTTCGAGTGATGCAAAAATTGTCATCAACTGATTTTTAATATCTTCCAATAATAAATTTTGTTTTTCCAATGAAGAATTTTGTGCTTCTGTAATACCTTTGTTAAAAGCATCTCTTTCAGCTTCTTCTAAAGCTTCTCTGAATTCTTCTTCCGTATAAACGACCATATTTTCTTTAATTTCAGGTTCTTTTTCATAATTATAAGGTGAAAAATCTTGTTTAATATCCTCACTTTTTATCTCTTCTTGCGGCTGTATTTCTTCAACAGTGTCTTCAACATATTCTTCTGTTGTTTCTACCACAGTTTCATCAATATATTCTTCGGGATTGATTGCTTCTTGCATCTCATTGTCAATTTTTTCGGCATTGTTATCAGTACATGCTTCAGCTTTGTTATCGCTTACAATGAAATTATCAAACATGTATTTCTGATAAGTAACCACTTTAGCCTATCCCTTAATATACCAATTCGTCACTATCATTACCTTCGGCAACAACAATTTCACCTGAAGCAGCCAAATCTTTAGCTGCAGCAACAATGTATTGTTGTGCTTCTTCAACCTCTCGCATACGAACAGGTCCCATGGCATCCATGTCTTCTTTGACAATTTTTCCGGCACGCGTTGACATATTATTGAAGAATAGGTCTTTTAATGTATCAGATGATCCCTTCAATGCAACCGCCAACTTGTCTTTATCGATATTGCGTAACAAAATTTGAATACCTTGAGAATCAATTCTGGTCAAATCTTCGAATGTGAACATCAATGACTTAACGCGTTCGGCACTCTCACGATTACGTTCTTCCAGAGCTTCCATGAAACGTGTTTCGGTATTTCTATCAAGAGAGTTGAAAATATCGGCGATAAATTCGTGAGCATCCCTTCTGGTTGATTTTGACAATGAGCTCATAAACTCTTTTCTTAATGTTTTTTCTAAGCTGTCCAATACTTCTTTTTGAACCGAATCCATACGTAACATTCTCATAACTATTTCCATAGCAAAATTTTCAGGAAATAGTGCTATAACTTTAGCGGCATGATCAGCCTTAATCTTTGATAAAATAACCGCAATGGTTTGGGGGTATTCATTCTTCAGATAGTTAGCTAAAACGTGTTCATTTACATTGCCTAATTTATCCCACATTGTACGACCGGCCGGTCCTCTGATTTCCTCCATAATAACCGAAACCCTGTCTTTATCCAAAGCTTTGGCCAATAGTCTTTCGGTACTTTCATATGTTCCGACCAAATTACCCGTATCAGATATTTTCTCGTTAAACTCATTAATCAATTCTTCAATAACGTTAGAATTAACCTTACCTAATGATGCCATTGTTACCGATAATTCTTTAATTTCTTCGTCATCCATCATTGAAAATATTGCCGAAGAACGATCTTCATCCATAGACAACATCAAAATGGCAGCTTTTTGCTGACCTGTTAAAAGATTATAATCATCTATTACATTTTGTTTTATAGCCATTGTAATCAACCTTCACCACCATACAACCAACCGCGAATTATATTAACTGCGGCGTCAGGATTATTTTCAACCGTTGCATTAAGTTTTTTGAGTAATGATACTTTAATACGTCCGTCAACTTTACTCATATTAATAAGCTCATCAGATGTATCTTCATAGTTATCATTTAGGAAATTAGATAACAACAAATTGTCTTCGTCTCCGCTTGATGATATAAGTTTTTCTGCGGTATTGTTGTTGGAAACCTCAAATGCATTATTAACCAACGGTCGGATAACCAATAAAATAACCAATATCGCAACAATTGCAACACCGAGACCTTCTGCCATACGCATTAACTCTTGTTTTGTAAAGCCCATATAAAGTTTTTCAGGTCGCATATTTTCTTCATCGGCAAATGATGAAAATTTGATATTTACCACTTCGACCAGATCTCCTCTATCGGCGTCATATCCGACTGCCGATTTTACCAAATTAGTAATGCGCTCCATTTCTTCGGGTGTTCGCGGTTGATATACTAAAAATCCATCATCATTTCTTTTATATGTACCGTCAACAGATACCGCAGCAGTTACACGACTGATGGTTCCGGTATTTTTTACTTTATTTCTTACAATTCGCGATATTTCATAATTGATAGTCTCTTCGGTTTTTGACATTGTGCCGAAAGAACCGTTTGATGAAGGAAATGAACTGTCGGAATTGGGAATATTTTGACCTACCGTTACCGGCTGAGAAGCATCCTGCCCTGTTGTTCCTTCTTCGGTCATACTTGCCTGAGAACGAATTACCTGACTATCCGGATCAAATATCTCTTCGTTAGTAACTACTTCATCAAAATCCATCTCTAAGTTAACCTGAACTTGAGCTTTACCTTTGCCTAAACTTTTCTCTAACAAATCTTGCAAACGTTGATTTAACTTATATTCTTGTTCCAAACGCATTGTCTCATTGCTTGATTTTTTTATAACCTCATTCTGTTCTTCGCTAAATTCGGTTAACAAATTACCGTTAGAATCAACAATGGATATGTCTTTCATGTCAAGCTTTGGCACTGCCGATGCAATTAACTTTTGAATAGCCTGAATACTTTGAGGATTTAAAGGTCCGTTTTTTGTTTTTATAATAACAGATGCTGACGGTTTTTGTTCTTCACGAGAAAAAATTTCACGTTTTGGCATAACCAAATGAACACGAGCAGTTTTGATATTTTCAACTGAACTAATCGTTCTGGCAAGTTCTCCCTCCAAAGCTCTTAACAAATTTACATTTTGAACAAAATTGGTCGACCCCAAAGCATCCGTATTATCAAAAACCTCGTAACCGACACTTGATATACCTGAACCAAGTGCAAAATCGACTGTTTCTATACGCAAACGATTGACTTCGCTTGCAGGAACTAAAATTTCGGTTCCGTTTTTATCCAAATGATAATCAACACCGGAAGAATCGAGTTTATTAACAATTTGCCTTGCATCACTTAATTCCAAATCAGAATATAATACAGCATAATCCTTGTCGCTCATTTGAACGGCTACATATACAAAAAAGCTAATCAAAAAAATGATTATGGCTGCTATAGATGCCACCTTTGAAGGTGACATATTTTTTATCATCTGCAATATATTATTCATAGATTCCCCAATCTATAAGCAAATAAACATTAAAATCCGCTAATTTTTTTATAAATCAACGCGAATCATTTCCCCTTTTATTTATCATTTAACTTAAAAAAATGTATTAGTTAACCATTTATTTAAGATATTAACAGCCTCTTTCTTACCTACTGATATTTATATAAAAAAAGAAAAGAAGCATCATTCTGGTGCTTCTTTTACTATTTAAGTTTTAGGATTTATTTATTTTTATACAAGATTTGTAAGTTCTTGTAACATTTCATCAGCAGTTGTCATAATCTTTCCTGCTGCTGAATAAGCTCGTTGTACAACAATCATATTTGAAAATTCGGTTGCCAAATCAACTGTTGAGCTTTCCAACGAAGATGATACTATTTCACCGGCGCCACCTGTAGTTGCTTGTGTCAACAAAGGATTTCCAGACTCAGTTGTCGCAATCCAAACGTTATTGTTAAGAGCTTCCATACCATTGGCATTTACAAAAGTTGCCAAAGGTATAATTGCAATAGGACGAGTTTCACCATTTGAGAAGACTGCGGTTACAACACCATCTTCTCCGACTGTTACACCGGCATAACTACCGAATGTGGCACCGTCTTGGTTAATATAACCGGTAGAAAACCCGCCCGAAAGGTTTGTTAAACCTGTTGACACGTTTTCTTCACCCATGTTGATTCTGATTTTTACACCATCGCCCATTTTTACTTCGCCGGTCATATCTTGTGCACCGTTTGCCCAATAGATTTCCATATTTTCTACATTGATAGTTTTAGGCGTACCATCTGAGTTGAACATAATGGCCGGAATTTTATTTCCTAACTGTTCAACTTCATCATAAATGAATTTGTTACTGATGCCTTCTGTCGGAATATCTCCTGACACTTCGTTTGAGCCTGAAATATACGCAACTGTTGCATCGTTGATATTAATATTGGTTACTTTTATATTTTCACCGGTTGATGTCGGAATTATTTGCAAAGTTTTACCACTTGCAACAAATCTTTCAGGTTCTGAAACGCCTGCTTCTTGGATAGCTTTTACAAGCTTATCTACCAAAATATTTGGTGTATATGGCTGATTTTTATTATCCGTATAAGCTATATATACGGTATTTGGTGTCGGTGTATCAGGATCAGGATTTGGACCAAACACAAATTTAACGCCATCAATTGTTATATTATCATTTAAGTTAACTACATTAAAATCTATACTGGCACAGTTTTTGATGCGATTGTCTATTGCTTCAACTGTGAATGTGCCATTGGATAAACCAGACGATTTATCAATATCGGCAGCTGACTGAACACAAGCTAATGTTCCGCTACAATCAATAGATAATTTATCACCTGTCAAAGATTGAGATATTTTAATTGCATTGTTGTCACGAACAAAACGACCACTATCTCTGATGTTTAATTCAATGGCTCCCAAAAATTGTTCTATAACATCTCTTACCGAGTTAGCTTCGGAAATATTTACGGCTATATTAGTACTACCATTACCAATGGCATAGCCGTTTGTGATATCCGGATTATTAACAAACTCAAAGATTGTGTTGTTAATTTTTATGGTAGAACCTTCAGCCGGAATTTCGGTAAATTCCATTTGGCCGATTGAAGAATATACCATACCATCATTGGTGTAAAGATTGATAGCAGCTGCACCTGAAGGAATAGATGTATTTAACCCCCAAGAATTTGCTGTTTCTTTTGTATAGTTAAGACTTATGTTGTTGGGATTACCCAGACTATCATATATTAGAGTAGAAACAGAATGAGTTTCACCAATCCGGCTTCCTGAAGGCAAATTTGCACCAAACGCAATTTGAGTTGTTGGTGTTGCCGTACCGCCGATGTTGGAAAGGTTTATACCGCGAAGATTGTTTTCATCAACAATGTTATCATTGATGTATACGGTTTCACCATTATCATTTTTATAGGCTTTCATATACATAATACCGTTGATTTCGACAGTGGCTGCAGATTCCGTACCATCCCAAGGCATTAACGACCATGCTTGCGCATAATAACCACCTGAGTTAACCAAATATCCTGTTTCATCTTTCAAAAAATCACCGGCACGCGTATATGCCCAAGTGCCATCACCCGTATTAAGCGAGTTTACGACAAAATATCCGTTTCCGCTGACAGCCAAAGACGTTGTTGATGAAACAGATGATAACAAGCCTTGAGAGTCGATGCTTTGTGAGGTGTGTGATTGAACACCACCGGCAGAATATTTACTAGATGATACCTGCTTGGTTACCAAGGTTGAAAATGATACATTATTTGTTTTATAACCAATAGTATTCATATTGGCTATATTGTCGGCAATGGCACCCATCGCGCTTGACTGCGCTCCGAGTCCTGATACGCCGGCTTGTAATGCTCCTAAAATACTCATTTTATTTCTCCTAAAACTTTTTATTTACGCAATTTGCGCCATTATTTGTTCTAATTCTGCTTTTGTACCTTCATCTTCTGATGAAGTGCCGTTATTCTTCTGAATTTCGGCAATTAATTTATCCCAATAATCTTCATTGCGTGATGTTACCACATAATCAAGTGTGGTTGTTAAGGCATCACCCAAACCTAAATAAATTCCGCTATCATCGGTGGCAACACCCGTTACACGACCAAATACGGTTGTAGTGACAGATGCTGATGCTTCGCCTTCGGGAACGGTTGTTAAAACTTCAATTTTGTAAGCACCATCCGGAAGTTGTTCACCATTTAAGTTTTTACCATCCCATAAAAAATCGTGTGCACCTGAAGATGTTTCGCCTTTTGCGGAATATACAACCTTACCATCCATATCTTTCAGTACAATAGTACAATCTATTACTCCCTTGCTCAAAGTATAAGTAGCCTTTGCAGCTCCTTGATCTAACGGCATCATATCACTTATAGCTTGAATTGTTTTACCGACATAGCCTGTTGCTTGTACTCCCAAATTATAAATTGATAAATTGAGCAAATTATCCAATTTTGTATTGGTTTGAATTGCCTGCTCCACATTGGAATATTGAACAAGTTGGTTGGTGTATTCAGAAGCATCCATAGGATCTAAAGGGTCTTGATATTGCAACTGTGTAGTAAGCAATGTTAAAAATGTGTCCATATCGGCGGACAGTGTTTGAGCTGAATTTGTTCCTTTTGAAACACCTGAATTTACTGATGTGATAATCGAGCTTAAATCTGTCATGATATTACCTCCCTATTACCTGTTAAACCCTAATATTTAATCCCAATACAGGATCATATCCCGAGTTGTCATTACCGGCAACTTTTTCAGCTTCTTGTTCTAAGGTATCACCGATAAACTTTAACAAACCTGCGTCATCTTTTTCTTGACCTTTGGCTTGGTTTTCATTTTGGTAGCTAAAAGTAAAACTTTTGGCATCCGTATCATAACCGGCGTCATTAAATGCTTTTGATAAAGATGATGCATCTTTTTGCAACATGTCTGCCGTTTCAGCTCGCGACGTTATAATTTCGGCTTGAACTTTGCCGTCTTTGGCAATATGCATTTTAATTTGCAACTTACCTAAGTCTTCCGGTTTAAGCTGAATATCAATAGTATCTACACCTTTTACGGCAGACTTAGTGATATTGACTTTGATTTGTTCTATAACTTCTTTACTCATACCTTTAAAGGTATCGCGTGAAACCGTTTCATTTATTTTAACAAAAGCCTCGTTCTTTGAAACATTAGCCACTTCGGCAACAACTTCTTTTCCCGACACAGCCATAACAGTAGCATCTTTAACAACAGCTGTATTTGTAACATCTTGAACAACCTTAACTTCATTGTAAGCTACATTTTTTATATCCGGCATAACCGTAGTATTTTTCTCGATAATTATATCATCTTCAAAAACAGCATCTTCTTGGATTAAAGACAAATCCGACTTTTCATCTACAACTTGAAACATTGAATCTACTTCAAAACGATTTTTTAAAACATCTTTGATAACAGGCTCGGCAATTTTTGCCTCCGATACACTTACCTCTATTTTCAATTTTTTATCAGAAGCAACTTTTTCGTCAAAATATTTTGCTTGTTCCATGAGCAATTTTTCTTCTTCGCTTAATACAGCGACATCTTCAACAACAAACTGTGTTAACGGCTTAGCTTCATCCTTACTTGTTGCCTGATAAACTTCTTCAATACTTGTATCAGCAACGATTTGCACTTTTTGTTCTACCGGCACATTATTTTGTTCAAACACACCCTCACTTTGTATCAAAACATCTTCAAAAACAGGTACTTGAACGACCGGAGATACAATCACACTCTCAACTTCTACAATATCTTCCGCGACAACATCGCTGTCTTCCTCAACATCTGTATTTGTAACATCAACCTCTTTATCACCCAAAGCATCTGAAGTCGATTCATTTTCTTCATCAACTTTTGTTTTGTTTTCGTCAGGCTGATTTGCTTGAGCAGGAGCATCTTCTTCTGTCTTGCTTTTATCTTTTGGTTTGCTATCTTCTTTTTTGCTGACACTTGTTTCTTTGTTCGTAACCACCACTTCTTCAGAGGAATTTTCTTTTTTATTAAACACCTTGTCTTTTACACTGTCAGAAACCTCTATTTGTCGTGCTGATTGCTTTAACTCCACACCCTTATAATCGTTTTGCGGAAATGAAACCACATCTTTGGCAGAGTTTAGTATATCTGCAAAAGCATTACCCTCCACTGACGAAATTTGCACTTTTCCATCTCTGGCAGCACCTAACATTTGCAACAAATTGTTTCTATCTTGTATTTCCATCGGTTATGTCCTTAAAAAAATAAACCCTAAAAATTCATATGCAAAATGCGTGCCATTTTTTTACACCAGCTTTTTTGATGTCTTTTTACACAATTTTTTAAAATATCGTTTTTTGCTGTTTTTTCGCATTTTTTTGCAAAATTTGAGCTTTTTTTGTAAAAAATAAGCATTTTTTGTTGTTTTTTTGACATTTTCTGTTATGTTGTTAAATTAGTGATAAGGACGTCATTTTAATTTAAGAAAGTGAGAAAAAATAATGGCAAATGCTATTGATACCAAAATTATCGGTAAATTAGCCGACGTATTAAATAAAAACAACCTTAGCGAACTTGAATATGAAGACGAAAGTTGCCGTATAAAAATAAAAGGTCTTGTTGTCGGATGTGCGGCTCCCGTCAGTATGGCTCCCGTAGCAACTCCGGTTGTTCAACCGCAACAAACCGGCGTTATTCCGGCAAATGTATCAAAAGATGACACTTATAGTGCAGACAGTTATTCTAATAATGCAGGTACTGTCAAATCTCCTATCGTGGGTGTTGTTTATTTATCTCCCGATCCTACAAAACCAGACTATGTCGGTGTCGGCGACAGTGTAAAAGAAGGTGATATCGTTTGCCTTATTGAAGCAATGAAAACTTTTAATCCGGTTAAAGCTCATCGTAGCGGTACCGTTACCAAAATTTTGGTAGAATCAGGTGATCCGGTAGAATATGGCGAATCTTTGTTGGTAATAGAATAAGGTAAAAAACTTATGTTTGAAAAAATACTGATTGCCAATCGAGGCGAAGTGGCATTAAGAATCCACAGAGCTTGTAGAGAAATGGGGATAAAAACCGTTGCCGTACATTCTGAGGCTGATGCAAATGCGATGCATGTCCGTCTAGCCGATGAAGCTGTGTGTATAGGTCCAGCCCGCTCATCAGAATCTTATCTTAATAAAACAGCCATAATTTCGGCGGCTATCATTACAGGAGCCGACGCAATTCATCCGGGATTCGGTTTTTTATCGGAAAATGCTGATTTTGCTGAAATGGTTGAAGAACACGGTATTACTTTTATCGGTCCCAAACCGGAACAAATCAGAATGATGGGCGATAAGCTTAAAGCTCGTGAAGCTGCTATTTCTTCCGGTTTGCCGGTAATACCGGGATCTCCGGCTTTAGAAAATATTGATATTGCTAAAGATTGGGCTAAAAAGATCGGATATCCGGTTATTATTAAAGCAAAAGCCGGTGGTGGCGGAAAAGGTATGAAAGTAGCTTTTAGCGAAACGGAAATTGAAACTGCCTATACGATGGCCAGAGCCGAAGCTAAAGCTTCTTTTACCAGTGACGAAGTATATATGGAAAAATATTTACAAAAACCTCGCCATATAGAAATTCAAATTTTAGCTGATACATATGGAAACGTTGTTCACTTGGGCGAACGTGATTGCTCGATACAGCGAAAGAATCAAAAAGTGATTGAAGAAACTCCTTCTCCGGCTCTGAACCAACAACAACGAAATGAAATCGGAGAGATTGCACGCTCAGCTGTTGAAAAAATCGGTTATTCAAGCGCAGGAACTCTTGAGTTTTTATATGAAAACGGCAAATTCTATTTTTTGGAAATGAATACCAGACTTCAAGTAGAGCATCCTATTACTGAAGCTGTAACCGGTATTGATATAGTCAGAGAACAAATACGTATCGCAAATGGTGCAAAATTAGGTTACTCTCAAAGTGATATTACTTTTAACGGTTGTGCTATTGAATGTCGTATTAATGCTGAGGATCCGGTAACTTTTGCACCGAACCCCGGTAAAATTACCGAGTGGCATGCTCCGGGAGGGCTTGGTGTCAGAGTTGATTCTGAAATCTATTCGGGATATAGCATACCGCCTTTTTATGACAGTATGATTGCCAAACTTATTGTCAGCGGTAAAAACAGAAATGCAGCTTTGATGCGTCTTCACAGAACACTGGAAGAATTTGTCATAGACGGTATAAAAACAACTATTCCGCTACACCAAAAAATTATATCTCAACCTGAATATATTGATGGCGTATACGATATTCACTGGCTGGAAGATATGCTTGATCGATAAATATGTTAAAAGGCTGTATTAATACAGCCTTTTTTTAATCAAAATATGAACTTATGCTGTTTCCATAAGTTTTACGTATATAAGACGTTGTTTCGGTCAATTCTTCCTTAAAAACACCTGCTCTTTGTTGTGCCATCAAAACTTCGTCAATTTTCATTCTGGCTTCTACATTATTTCTTTTTTGTACTGCTCCGGCAACTCCTCGAACTGATGCTAAGTTATATAAAACATGTGCATAAGAAACATCTTTATTATATTTTTTACCTTCAATTAAAATATCTGCTAAAATCATCATTGCTTTAGTATTACCTTGCATAATGGCTTTATTTAAATATTTTACCCCATAATTATAGTTTTGCGGAAAACCCAAACCATTTATATATATATTTGCAACAATTGTTTGAGCCTCATCAAAACCGGCATCAGCTGCTTCTTTTAATAAAGGTGCTGCTTTGACGTAATTAATGTCTCTATATTTTCCGGTATAATATGCATATCCTAACATAAATTTTGCGGCAACATTTTCACTTGAGATCGCTTTTTCAAAATAATCCAGTGCCTTTTCCATATTTTGAGGCGCACCATTTCCGCTGGCGTGCATAAAACCAATATTTACAGCAGCTTCTGCATTTCCTAAATCGGATGCTTTCTTAAACAGTGAGGCTGCTTTAGATGATGACCTTTTTACGCCAATGCCACCATAGTATAAACTTCCCAAATTATTCAATCCGATAGGGTCGTTTTGTAAAGCAGCTTTGCTATAATATTCAAAGGCCTTTACCGGATCTGTTTTCAACCCGTTTTCTCCGTATAAATATGAATATGCTACATCCAGTTGTGCTTGTAAGTTTCCTCTATCCGCCAACTTTATCTTATCATCTATTGTAGCCGGTTTTTCTTTTAGCTCATCGTCGGATAAAAAAGTGTTTACCGGCATGTCCATATTCATAAACGAAAAAAAACTTTCTTTATCCGTTTTTGTCTTTGCTCCTGCTTTTTCTTCCTTTGGTTTAGTTTTAGTTTGTATTTCAGGTTCGTCTTCAAACAAAGAAACTACACCCTCATCTATGGCGTATGCATAGTTTATAAAAAAACAAATACTAAAAAATGATAAGATATACTTAAGCATAAAAAACACTCCTGATTTTTTGTCTCTCTGATAATTGTACAACAAATATGGTTAATAATTAGTTTTTCTATATGTTATTATTCAAAAAGTAACGGGCGGTAACATGTACCGCCCGATTGAGTTGATATTATGTTTTATCAGAACAAACTTAACACTGATTGTGCTGATTGAGATGCCAACGCCAAAGAATTAATAGCCAATTGTTGACGTGTTTGTAATGCCAAGTAGTTAGCTGATTCTTCATTCATGTCGGCAAGAACAAGCTTATCAGCACCTGTTTCCAAAACATCAACCATTGCTTCGGTAAAGTTTTGACGTGTTTCGATAATAGTAAAGTTATTACCAAGTTCGGTTGCAAAAGAACGTAATGTTTCTATTGCTGTGGTAATTTCACCTATTGAAGCTGTAATTTTTTCAGCACCTACTTTCCAACCTTCATCACCGGAGGCTGCTGTAATATCCATCTCGTTAACGATATTTTTACCGCTAACAGTAAGATCGTTTGTACGTGTTTCGTTAAATACAACTTTTAATGTATTACCTATCAGCAAGTTTACACCTTGATAAAATGAATCTTCTGCAATATCGGTAATTTGAGCTTTAATTGCATCAAATTGTGCAGCATAATCGGCAACTTTATCAGCATATCCTGCTGCATTTGAATCAAGAGAAGCAGCTGATTCAGCTACTGATTTCATTTGTTCTACAAAAGAAGTGATTGCTTCAATACCTTCATTGGCGGCTTGAATTGTTTGGACGCCTTGTCCCATACTATCCAACAAAGAATCCAAGTCAGCAGCACGGTTTGTTAATGAGCGTGATTGATAATATGAAGAAGCATTATCAATAGCAGAGTTTACTTTCTTACCCGTAGAAAGTCGCTCTTGAGTTTTATCCATTTGGCTTTGAATTACTTTTAATGACGAAAGATTTGAACGCATACTAGCAGTTAATGTAATAGACATGGCTTTTCTCCCATAAAATAAGTTTCACATTACTTGTGGTGTCTTTTTATTAACACTACCCCTTCATTATAACATATATCGCAAACCAAAACAACACCTGCCAATAAAAAACAGTGTTTCACAATTGACAACTGATTGAATTTCATATGTTTTTTTGTGAAACACCTTTTGTTAAGACTCGGAAAACGAATCGCAAAATACTTACAAAAAAATGATTAAAAAAAACGCCTATTCGGTATTATAATACCACAAACGGTAATATCATACCCTTTGCGGTATAATTATACCTTTGGTATTTGCATTTATTTTTACAAAAATAAAAAAACGTTGAGATTCAATTATTTATACACTTTAAGAAAGCGTGTGTTTTTTCCTAGGCGAGACATTATTTCGTAAGATATTGTTCCGGCATCTCTGGCCACATCATCCAATGTGTAAAAATCATCGGCAAAATATGCCATATCACCACATTGTAATCCCTCGACAGCTGTAACATCACAAATTACGTTATCCATTGAAACTCTGCCGATTATTCTTGCTTCGGTTAATTTGTTTAGCGTTTTAAAGAATACCTTGCCGATATTAGATAGTGAACGAGGTAAACCGTCACCGTAACCAATGGACACTATTGCTATTTTTCTGTCCGAACTGGCTCTATAAGTTGCGGAATATCCGACAAAATCTCCTTTTGGCAAATTAGCTATCTGCAAAACGGGAGCTTTCAGAGTTACTACATTTTCCATTTGGTTTTGACGATATGGCGTTGTATTAATTCCGTACATAGCGGCACCTAAACGGACAATATTTTGATGGAATTCTTCGCCTAAAAATACACCATCTGAGGCTGACAGAGTTGATAGTGTTTTAGGAAAATATTTATTTTTAAGTTTAGTAAAATTTTCAATTTGGTGATGATTCATAAAATGATCTTTTTCATCGGCACATGCTAAATGGGATAGCACCAAACCGAATATTTTTTTATCATCATCAGACAGTCGAGTTAATTCATTTTCACGAAAACCCAAACGATTAAGGCCTGTTTCAATTTGTATTGCAGGTTTTATACCATCAAGATTATTTTGCTTAAAAAACTCCAACATTTCGGGAGAACTGATGACCGGTATCAAATTGCCATTTTTTTGAAAAACGGCAAGAGAATCTGCTCCAATCCCTTGCAAAACATATATTGTTGCTTGGGGAACAAGGTGAGAAATTCGTTCACCTTCCAAAGCGTGAGCCACAAAAAAACAACGACAATTTGCTTGTTCATATAACAACTGTGAAACTTTTTCGGCACCTATTCCGTAAGCATCATCTTTTACAACGGCAGCCGGAATTGCCTTATCGGCAATTTTAGCAAGCATCTTGTAATTTTTTAGTACGTTTGCTAGATTTATTTCTAAAATCGGTCTTGTCAAAATATTCATTATTTTATACTATCTTTCTGTTGTCAGTGAAAAAAATATCGGTGATAGAATGCAATTTACAGACTCTCATATACATTTGCAAGATTATAAAGAAAAAAATGTGCAAGAAATTATAAATGATATGAAAAGATTGGGCTTTTCAAAAATAATTTGCGCATCTTCAAAGCCTTGTGATTGGAACGAGGTCGCCAAAATAGCTACAAATAATTCTGAGTTTGTGATACCTGCATTTGGAATTCATCCATGGTATGTAACAGAGGCTGATACATTTCAAAAAAAAGAATTGAATAATTATTTAGTTCAATTTTCCAATGCTATTATCGGTGAATGCGGACTTGATAACTTAAAAGACAGTAATAAAGAACTGCAAGAGCAATTTTTTAATTATCAAATTGAACTCGCCAAAGATTTTAATCGCCCTATCTGTATTCATGCACTAAAAGCTGATAATCAAATAGAAAAACTGTTAAATAAAATGCCAAAAAAATTTATGATGCATGCCTTTAGCGGAAGCCTTGATTTTTTGAAAAAAGTAATAAAATATGGCGGATATGTTTCTTTATCCGTTTCAATAAAAAAGAAAAAAAAACATATTGATATATTGAAAATCGTTCCGATTAACAAGCTGTTAATCGAAAGCGACGGTCCTTATATGTCAAATTATAGTGAAATTGATGAATTTACCTCATATGTTGCAAAAATTAAAAACACTGATAAAATCGAATTGGTAAAACAGGTTTATCAAAATTTTGAGGAGTTTTGTCGTGGTTGATAAAAGATTTGTCAGAACACAAATGTTGCTTGGAAAAGAAGGACTCGACAAATTAAAAAATTCCAAAATTATGATTGTCGGGCTTGGTGCCGTCGGAGGATATGTTTTGGAGGCCCTTGCTCGTAGCGGTGTAGGCTGTTTTGTATTAGTTGATTTTGATAAATTTGAAGAAAGTAATATCAATCGTCAAATTTTGGCTTTGAGTGAGACAATAGGTTTGAAAAAAACAGAAGTTGCAAGACAACGAGTATTAAGTATAAACCCAAATGCAAACGTAAAAATTATTGATATGTTTGTAAATAATGACACCATAGATGAATTGTTGAGTCACAATCCCGATTTTGTCGTTGACGCAATTGACGCACTTAATCCGAAATGTTGTTTAATTCAAGCTTTAACGGAAAAAAACATTCCCTTTATATCATCTATGGGAGCTGCCTTAAAAACTGATACATCAAAAATAAAATTCGGCAACTTGAGTAATTCAAAAAACTGTTCTTTGGCAAAGTTTGTGCGTAAAAGGTTACGTAAGCGTAATATAGACATATCTAAAATTAAATGCGTATGGTCGGAAGAACAATTAAATTTATCCGATCAGTCCACAGAAATTGATAATATGCAAAACACTAATGGTCGTACTCGACATACTTTAGGCTCTCTCCCGACAATTACTGCCATATTCGGATTAACCATTGCGAACAATATCATCTTAGAAATATCCGCCGGCAAAAATTTTGTTTCTTAACTTGTTTTTAAGTTAACCGATTTATAATTTACCTAAAACGGTGACTTAACTGTCGGGATTGTATTAAAATGAAAATGATTAAACCTATTGTAAATTTATCAAAAATAGCCGGTGACTATGATACGTTTGTCTTTGGCTTTAATGGTGTTTTATATGATGGGAAAAATATTTTGCCTGATGTTGAGAAATGCTTAAAAACTTTAGCTTCGATGAAAAAAAAGATTGTTATTGTTTCAAATTCGCATTTAAGAATTGGTGAAATTGTCGGCATTTTAAAAAACAATAATATAGATGTAAATATGTTGTCAAATATTGTTACATCCGGTGAAATATTACATTATAAATTAAAATATGCTCAAAATGAGTATGAAGCAATCGGTACAAAGTATTATCATTTGGGTAATAAAACACATAAGAGTGTTTTTTACGGACTTGATTTTGAAGAAGTAAACAAAATTGAAGATGCTCATTTTGTATATATGAGTGAAGTTTCATCAGCCAGTGATTCCTTAGATGTTTATAAACCGGTTCTTGAACAAGCTGTTAGCCTAGGGTTGCCTTTTGTTTGTGCCGGTAATGACACATCTTGTTTCATAGACTCAAAATTAGCGTTATCATCCGGTGCCATAGCAGAAAATTATGCAATTTTAGGAGGACGCATTTTAACCATAGGTAAGCCTGATGTAAGAATTATGCAATATGCTCTAGAAGGGTTAGATCAGGTGGGAAATATTTTGATTGTCGGTGATAATGTAGCAACGGACATAAAATCGGCCTCGTTATTAAAACTCGATTCTGTCTTAATATCCAAAGGACGTCACGTAAACTTTTTAGGTGAAGGATACATTCCGGATGTTGCTAAAACACGTGAATTATCAAATAATTATGATGTATCTCCTAATTACGTTATTTCAGCTCTAAGGTGGTAGATATGAGTATACGTAAAAAATTTTCAATAAAACTAATGGTTTTTGCTTTCTTAGCTTGGTTTTTGTGCCAACCGCTCATTGATGTCGGTCGTTATAAGCCTTATTTTGAAATGCCTGACGAGGATTTCGAAATTACCTATAACGAATTAAATGATTTTCTTGATGTGTGGGAAAGGATGATACATTCATCTTTTGGCGAAAATTTTAAGAGTTCTTCACTAAAATCAAAGCAACCCTATCCCAAAGAGTTGCAAAAGTGGCTTAGGCTTCAACATTGGGATATTAAAAGATTTTTTTATGTAGAACAGCGTATCAAAGATTTGATGGAATATGTGGAAGTAAGAAATCAGCTTAGAGATAATACAAAAATTATAAAATCTTCTCAAATAAACTTAAATGAAATGAACGAAAATTTAAAAAAACGATTGGATATGAATCCATACAGTGAAGAAGAACTTGATTTAATAGAATCAGCTTTATATCAAATCACCGAAATTTTAGCGGGTAAGGCTGTTTTAGAAAAATAACGTTTTAGGAGATTAAGGCAATGACAACCATTACAGAAACAAAATTTTCAGATATTTATATTCTGGCAGAAAGTAAAAAGGCCTACATTCCGGATAGGCGCACCTTAAATGCACTAATGGAATTTCAGGCTGATGATTTTGACGTTTTTTTTAATACTGTTGTTCAGGCCTTTGACGGACAGAATTCTTCTTATTCAATAACTTATGAAGGAATTTTATATCGTATAGAAAGAAGTGAGGGTATTGCAGGAATTCAATATTGTGCTAGAAAAATGCCATCTCAAGTGCCCTCGGTAAATATTTTAGGCTACCCTCAAGAATTGATTAAATATTTGCTGGCACTACGACGTTCTTCCGGATTGATCCTTTGTTCCGGTCCGACAGGATCAGGAAAGACCACTACAATTTCAGCGCTTTTAAAAGAATATTTAATTAAAGAAGGCGGTTTTGCATATACTATTGAAGATCCGAATGAACATCCTCTAGATGGTGTATATGAGGCCGAAGGCGGTGGTTTTGGGGTTTGTCGTCAAACAACCCCGATCAATGGTATATGGGGAGAAAGCCTAAAGTCTGCTTTGCGCTCTCGTCCCAGATATATTTTAGTGGGGGAGATAAGATCTGCTGATGCGGCAAGTGAAGTTTTACGTGCGGCAACTTCCGGACACTTGGTACTTTCAACGATTCATGCAAATAATGTTACAGATGCCATAAATTCGGTAGTAAAA
The DNA here is from genome assembly GCA_017501665.1 of Alphaproteobacteria bacterium. GTDB lineage: Bacteria > Pseudomonadota > Alphaproteobacteria > RF32 > CAG-239 > CAZU01. The sequence goes on from JAFVWM010000005.1 coordinate 47,536, forward strand.
TATGCTGCTGCCGGCGATATGAGTGAAGAATTGGCATACGATTTGTTCTCTCGAGGAATGCTTGGTGTTTTACATCAAAATCTTGTAGGTGTGGGTATAAAAAAGCCTGACGTATCATATTTGTTTGCCAACCCAAACACGTCTCAAGGCGACCAAGTTCGCGGTATTATTAAAGGAGGTAACCTTAATTTGTCTACGGCTATTGAAACTCAGATGACTCGCTTGTCAAAGGGAATCAACTTATTTCCTCAAGGCGATTAACCGTTAATTTCTTCTGCCAAAATTTCAAGTTCTAACCAAGCCTCTTCTTTAGAGGCTTTTTCTTGTTGTTTTACTTCGAGTAATTTTGAAGCTTCATCAAAACGGGCCGGATTTTGTTGATATAGGTCTGGATTAGAAAGTTCTGCACTAAGCAAGGCTATTTCTTTTTCCAGAGTTTCTATTTCCAGAGGTAAAACTTCGAGTAAACGTTTTTGATTATAACTTAATTTTTTATTTTGTTTCGGTGTATTGATTTCATTTTTTATGATAGGTTTGGTTACGGATTTTGTTTTAATATTTTCCGTTTTTTGCTCTTTCATTTTTTCTAAGCATTCAGTGTAACTTCCGGCATGTTCATAGGCTGTTCCGTCGCCCTTTAAGTATATAACCGAAGACACAACTCTATCCAAAAAATCTCTATCATGGCTAACAATAAGAATAGTACCGGCATACTCATCCAACACTTCTTGCAATAAATCCAGCGTGTCCATATCTAAATCATTGGTCGGCTCGTCAAGTACTAAAAAGTTTGAGGGTTGAGCCAAAGAATATGCAAGCATAAGTCTGTTTTTTTCGCCACCGGACAAGGCTGCCACAGGTGTATGAGCCTGAGCAGGCTTAAACAAAAAGTCTTTTAAGTATGCTACAACGTGGCGCCAACGACCTTGTACCATAATATGGTCGCCCTTATCGCACAAAGTTTGCCACAAAGTCTTTTTAGGATCTAAAGTAATACGATTTTGATCAAAATAGGCTTCTTCTAAGTTTTTACCGATACGAACAAAACCGCTGTCGGGAGTAAGACGTTTGGTAAGGAGTTTTATCAAAGTAGTTTTACCGGCACCATTGGGACCCACGATTCCGATTTTGTTGCCTCTGATTATACGAGTTGAAAAATCTTTGATAATGTCGCGCCCGTTATATGCTTTGCAAATATTTTTAGCCTCGATAACAAGTTTAGAACGAAAATCACCTTCATCTATATTCAGATTAATATTACCAACAGATTTAATTTGTTCACGACGTTCTTTTCTAAGCTCGATTAAACGACGTAAACGTCCCATATTGCGACGACGACGCGCAGTAACACCTTTGTGAAGCCACTCGGTTTCTTCGGCAATTTTTTTATTAAGATTATTTTGAGCAATAATTTCCTGATTGATAATTTGCTCCTGCCATTCTTCAAAATAAGCAAATCCCTTATTATTAAGGTGCATATTTCCTCTATCCAACCAAAATGTCGAGCGCGAAACATGGTTTAGAAACATTCGATCGTGTGAAATAACAACGACGGCTCCGCGAAATTCGTTAATTGTTTCTTCTAAAGTTTCAATTGTTGATATATCCAAATGGTTAGTCGGCTCATCAAGAAGTAATATATCAGGCTCAGAAATTAAGGCTTTTGCCAAAGCTGCTTTGCGACATTCGCCTCCTGATGCTTCCTTAGGGTTAGAATTGCCGTTAATTTTTAAGCGATCGAGCCAGATATCTGCTATATAACCAAGGTCTTTTTCTTCACCAGACAAACCGGATAATATTGCCTCTTTTAAGGTAGAATACAGACTTAAGTCAGGCTCTTGAGGCATATAGGCTATTTTGGTTCCGGGCTGAACAAAAATTTCACCTCCGTCAGCATCAACTACACCGGCAATAACTTTCAGCAATGTAGATTTGCCGGAACCATTGCGTCCGACAAGACAAATTTTGTCACCTTTATTTATGTATAACTCAACATTTTCAAAAAGTTGATTATCACCAAAAGCCAAGTGTATATTTTTTAATGTGTATATGGGTGCTTCAGCCATTTTCTTATTTTTTGAATACTCCGAGTCGTTTGTAGATTTATTTTCCGAGTCGCATTTTGATTTTCTTATATTACAGTTATACACAAGTTGCAAATAATTATTTACTTTTAACAACTATTTAAATAATATTTTTGACAGAAATACAATTTAACAGGAGTTTTTAATAAAATGTCATTAAAAATTGAGTTAAAACCTCATGAAAGTATTATTGTCGGAGATGCTTTAATAACAAACGACAACGATCGTGTTCGTTTTTATATTGATGGTAATGTGCCTATTTTACGCGAGAAATTTATATTGCGCGAAAAAGATGCAACTACTCCGGCAAAGCGTATCTACTTCATTGTTCAACAAATGTATTTATCCAAAGGTTCGACGGATTTGCAAAAGCTTTTCGTTGAGTATGTTCGTGATTTAAACGAAGCTGCTCCGAGTCTGCGTGAATATTCAAACAAAGTTGTTGAAGCTATGATTGTCGGTAACTATTATACTGCTATTAAAGAGGCGGCAAAACTTGTTGAACAAGAAGATAAACAATTCGGTGCAACATTGAAAGCGCTGTAAAAAGAATTATTTTGAATTTATCCTTAGCTGAACGAGGAAATACGGATAAGTTGTTTTTCTTTTAGGGTGTTTAAGAAAAATTAACTATTTAGTACGATAATAAAAACAACTCAAGAGTATTTGAGTTTAACGTAATTTAAATTTTGGGAGAAAAACCATGGCTCAGACCAGTATTACATTGACCGCAAGTATGCGTTCTAACCTTTCTTCTTTGAGATCTATCCAATCACAAATGGATAAGACTCAAGAAAGACTTTCTACAGGTAAGAAAGTAAACTCTGCTATTGATAATGCTTCTTCATATTATCAATCACGCTCATTAACAAACCGTGCTTCTGACTTAGATTCTTTGTTAGACAGTATGGGACAAGGTATTCAAACAATTCAGGCCGCTAACGAAGGTATTGAAGCTATTACCTCTTATGTTGAGCAATTGAAATCAGTTGCAACTTCTGCTTATGCTTTGGATTCTACATCAACAACTTATAATACAGAGCTTACAGCTTATCAAGATCAGTATAATGATATTTTGAGTGAAATTGCTACTTTGGCAAAAGACTCTTCTTATCAAGGTGTTAACTTGCTTAAAGGTAACACATTGACAGTTATGTTTAACGAAACACGTACTCACTCTTTGGTTATTGAAGGTGATGATGTTATTACTGAAATGCAAGAAACCAACCCTAACGGATTTAGCTGGAATGTGGATGCCGCAACAGGCGCTCAAACAACGGGTAACGTTGCTTGGAATTCTATTGAGACAACTCACGTAAAGAATGAATATTATGAGATGAAAGCTCCGACTGAAACCGTTACAGCTGAAAATTTTGCTGATGGTGTGTACTATAAATTTGATACAAGTGCAAAAACATGGTCTAGAGTAAACAGCTTTGTTGAAGGTGATGCTTCTAGTTATAAAGTTCGTGGTCAATTGAAAACAGAATATATTGCAAAAGATGCTGACAGAAACGGCGAGGCTAAAATGTCAAGTAAAGTTAGTGAAGCTATTTATGATGGTTCAGGTAATATAACCGGTAGAACAAAAGCAATGGCTGTTGACCAATCTTTGGATGCTATTTCTGAAATTAACACTTACTTGCGTTCTTATGCAACAGAACTTGGTAATAACTTTACCATTATTGAAACTCGTCAAGACTTTACAGAAGCTTTGGTTGATGTTTTGGAAACAGGTGCTGATAACCTTGTATTGGCTGACATGAACGAAGAATCTGCTAACTACTTGGCATTGCAAACACGTCAACAATTAGCTATTAACTCTTTGTCATTAGCTTCTCAATCTGCACAATCAGTATTGAGCTTGTTCTAATCGCTAAGATACTAGCTTGTAGTTTAAGGTGGCGACTTTTTAAGTCGCTACCTTTTTTATTTATATTGTTATCGCCTTGAGTGAATATATAAAGTCATCGCTTGAGTGAGCTTGCGAACGAGGTTAGCGATCTTCAAATTAGTTTAAAAACAAAGAAGATCCCTAGACGATTGCTCAACGCAATCGAGGGATGACTTTGTTGTTGTTTTATGTCATGCCCTAAACGGAGCGTTAGCGAAGTGCGGTCAGGCATCTTCAAATTAGTTCTTATGTTACTTTTGCTTGTCCAAAAGTAACCAAAAATTGCCGCTTAAGATTTTTGTCTTTCTCGCTTTTTTCAAACAGATGTGCCCACCATGTTATTGCTCTGCTTGGGCGGATAACAATCGACTCTCTATTTGAAAAAAGCTGACAAAAAAGTCGCGGTGCTTGTTTTTTTATCCATTATGTCATGGCTTGAGCGAGGAGCGAGCCTAAGCTTATAGTTTTTGTCTTTTGAATCTGTTACAAGAATAAAGCAAAAAAAAGCTCCGCTTTTTGTAAGCAGAGCTTCTTTTATCTGTTTCAGGTACTCATATTATAAACAGACCGCTGAAGTTTGTTTGGAGTAGTGATTATGGTCTGTGTGTTATAAGATCCTATATCGACAGATAAAATCTTTATTTATTTAATCACTATCCGATTCTTATTTTGTCGAAATATTGACACAATTTTAAAAATGAGTCAATACATTCGATTCAATTTTATTTGATTTTTACACTAAATCAATATGTTAATCTTGCATTTTATTTTTATATTCGACTAAGGCATTTATATCATCCTTAAAGCTTCCGATTTCTTCTTCGTGTTCAATTTCTTCGTGTAAAATCTTTGTAGCCATGCGAAATGTATCATAATCCTTGCCGTGTGTCATCTCGCAAATCTTTTGATATCTGACGATTGCACAGCGTTCGGCAACCAAATTTTGTTCCAACAGATTCATTACATAGGGCTTTGACGGTTCGTCGTATTTGCAGAGAGCAACTTTTTGCCATTCGTCAGGATTGAGAATCGGAGTCCCTCCAAGCTGAATAATGCGTGTAGCAAGTTTTTGGGCATGATCCAATTCTTCATTAGCGTGTTCCATAAATTCTTCGGCAACAGCCTTGCGCTCCGGACCTACAATCAATTGTGCTCCCAGCCAATATTGATAATAAGCCAGCCATTCTTCGGCAAAAGCGATGTTTAATATTTTTAATAATTCTTGCTTGTCAACATTTGAAATTTTTTGAGCCAATTCTCCCATTTTACCTCTCCTCATATAAAAAAATTTAACAAAAATCAGATAATCATATTTTGAGATTATACAAGATTTACATTGCTTTTTTTATTTATTGCCCCTATCCTATTTGATATATATAACCATTTTTTCAAGAGGTTTTGATATGATAAAAATCGCACCGAGTATTTTATCGGCAGACTTTGCCGATCTGAAAAATGAAATTATCAAACTTGATGAAGCGAAGGCTGATATGATTCATCTTGATGTTATGGATGGTAATTTTGTGCCAAACCTTACTTTTGGTCCCTGTGTAATAAAATCTATTCGCCCTTATACCAAACTTATGTTTGATGCACATCTTATGGTTGATAACCCTGATAAAATGCTAGAATGGTTCGCTTTGGCCGGCGCCGACATTATTACCGTTCATGCCGAAGTATGCCCTCATCTTGATAAAACCTTAGACGCCATACACAAACTCGGAGTAAAAGCCGGTGTTGCTCTTAATCCCTCGACATCGGAAAGTGTTTTGGAATATGTGCTTGATAAACTTGACCTTATTTTGGTTATGACCGTAAATCCGGGATTTGGCGGACAACAATTTATGGATAATCAATTAGAAAAAATTGCCAAAGTAAAAAAAATGATCGGTAGTCGCAACATTATTTTAAGTGTCGATGGCGGAATAAATCCGATGACTGCTTCGGAAGCAATATCTGCCGGTGCCGATATGTTGGTTGCCGGATCTGCCGTATTTTCCGGAAATGATTATGCAAAAAATATTTCTGCTTTAAGATAATTTTAACACAACGACCTTTACAATGGGTGTATATGAGTCTAACCTTTTTTTATGATCGGCGGTTAACATGAAACATATGGTAATGGTTATAGAAGACGAAGAAGCTATCGGTATTATGCTTAAATACAATTTGGAGAAAGAAGGCTTTGACGTCGTTGTTCAATCAAGAGGCAGTAAAGCTGTTGCTGATGTTGAAAAATTTCATCCGTCAGTTATTTTGCTGGATTGGATGTTGCCCGAAATGTCCGGTGTTGAAATATGCAAACTTATTCGATCAAAACCGGATATTAAGGATATCCCTATCATTATGTTAACGGCTAAGGGCGAGGAAGAAGACAAAATAAAAGGACTTAGTGCCGGCGCAGATGATTATGTAACCAAACCATTTTCGATTTTGGAGCTTGTTGCCCGAGTTAAAACTCAATTAAGACATGCTCCGGAACCTGTGGTTGATGAGGATCTTGTCTTTGAAGATATTAAAATGGATTTGGTTACAAAAAAAGTGTTTAGAGGCGAAAATTATATTCACCTGGGGCCTACTGAGTTCAGATTGTTAAAGCTGTTTTTGGGAAATCCTAAAAAGGTTTTTTCCAGAGAATATTTACTCAAAAATGTTTGGGGAAATAATATCTATGTAGAATCTCGAACCGTTGATGTTCATATTCGACGCTTACGTCGTGCTTTGAATGAATATGGTCCTGATTATATCAGAACCGTACGCGCAACCGGTTATGCAATCGATACAAACGATTCTTCGGAAGAATAAGTTAAATTTAATTACTTGCTTTTATTATCTTATTGAGGCATTATCCTTACATTATGTTTAATATAAGGAACGTTTAACTATGGCTTTAAAATTTGATATTTTGGCCACCGATGGAAAAGCCCGTCGCGGTCAACTTCAAACCAAACACGGAATTATTAACACTCCGGCTTTTATGCCCGTAGGCACTTGTGGAACGGTAAAGGCTATGATGCCGGAATCGGTTGCTTCTACCGGAGCCGAAATATTACTCGGCAATACCTATCATTTGATGCTAAGACCGGGGGCTGATCTGGTTGAAAAAATGGGTGGACTGCATAAATTTATGAATTGGAATAAGCCTATTTTAACCGATTCAGGCGGTTTTCAGGTTATGAGTTTATCAGGTCTGCGTAAAATCAGTGAAGAAGGTGTTAAATTTTCTTCACATGTTGATGGTAAAAAGTTTTTCTTATCACCTGAAGAATCGATTAAAATTCAACATAAATTGGACTCGAATATTACTATGTGTATGGACGAATGCGTAAAATTGCCGGCAAAATATGATGTGGTTAAAAAATCTATGGAAATGTCTATGCGATGGGCAAAGCGTTCTCGTGAAGCTTTTGTCGACAGAGAGGGCTACGGAATTTTTGGCATTCAACAAGGTGGTGATTATGAAGATTTGCGTGCCTATTCGGCCGAAAAACTTAAAGAAATAGGTTTTGACGGCTATGCAATCGGCGGATTGGCCGTCGGTGAAGGTCAAGAGATTATGTTTAAAGTTCTTGATTATGCGCCGGGTATGTTACCTGATGATAAACCTCGCTATCTTATGGGTGTAGGACGACCTGATGATATTGTAGGCGCAGTATTGCGTGGAGTTGATATGTTTGATTGCGTAATGCCGACACGCTCGGGCAGAACATCTCAAGCTTTTACTTCGCACGGAACCATAAATATCAGAAATGCCCGCCACAAAGAAGATCCGCGCCCCTTGGAAGCTGAGTGCGATTGTCCTTTATGCAAAAACTATTCTCGTGCCTATATACATCACTTGCAAAAATGTAACGAAGTTCTTGCAGTTATGCTTTTGACATGGCACAATATAAGATATTATCAAAGATTGATGCAAGGCTTACGTAATGCTATTGAACAAGGAAAGTTAAACGAATTTGCTCAAGATTTTTATGCAAAACAGCAAGCCGGTGATATTGAGGAGTTATAATTGATGAATAATTGCGAAAATAAAGTAACTAATTTAAGAGTTTGTGTCTCGGGCGGACACTCCTCGGGTAATGATCCTATTTATGAAGAACAAACTTATGAAATGGGCAGACTTATTGCTAAATTAGGGTTTCGTCTTGATTATGGTTTTTCCGACAGCGGTGTTATGGGCGCTGTGGCCAAAGGTGTGTTAGATGAATATGAGGCTCATAAAGATAAATACTATACCGAAGTCAGTCCGATTGTTGGAATTACCACACAGGAATATTATAATCTTTACCAAAAAAATGAAGTTTTGGAGAAAGTTACCAATGTTGTGGTTACTGACACTATTGAAAACAGAAAGAAAAAACTTTTTGATGCGGATATTATAGTTTTTGCTCCCGGTGGTGTGGGAACTTTAGATGAATTGGCGTATGACTGTGTGGCTATGCAAGACGGATTTATTAAAACTAAGCCGTTTATTATCTACAACATTAACGGATTTTTCTATCATATTTTGGAATATTTGAAGGAAATGGTGAATTCAGGATTTGCAGAACCTGTACCGTTTATCGTGGTTGATAATAATAAAGAATTGGAAATTGCCTTTCGTTTGTTAAAGTTAAGATATAACGATTGCGAAAGCTTTAAGGAAGCATATTATCATGCTCGAAAGCTTGCCTACGAACTTCCTTATTTTATTAAAAATAAAGTCGGTTCGATTTGGGTTGAACACTTGATTGAAAATATAGATAATATTGAGCTGAACGGTTCAAAAGAAGAAAAAGAAAATCTTTCTAACGAAATTGAAGAAGCTTATTTGGAAAAAGAAATTTCACGTATGTATGAACGCTTGGCTCGTTCAGGCAAAAATACAGCTGTTATTAGTGAAAAACTTACCAAATTAAAAAGTCGTAAAAAGAAAAAGTCTTAAACAAATTTTAAATTCACTTATGATAAAATCCTCTTGTTGCATAACTTGGGGATTTTTTGTTGATGCTAAACTTTATTTGGGCCGGATTTTTTATTATTGCTTTTATTTCGGCTGTTTTTCAGTCTTTTGTAGGAAATGCAGGTATTTGGAATGATTTATCTGCCTCTTTGTTTTCAACTGCTCATTTAGGTTTTAGGATTGCTTTGGATTTGACCGGTATATTATGTTTTTGGCTGGGTTTGATGAAAATCGCCGAAAAATCAGGATTGACCGAATTGTTAGCTAAGACATTAAAACCTCTTTTTCATAAAATTATGCCTGATGTAAAAAAAGATTCTCCGGCCTTTGGTGCTATTGTCATGAATATTGCTGCAAATATTTTAGGGCTTGATAATGCTGCTACTCCTATGGGAATTAAAGCGATGGAACTTTTACAAGACGAAAATGAAGATAAGACAAAAGCATCAAACGCTCAAATTTTGTTTATGGTTATAAATTCTTCGGCTGTAACTTTGATACCTATCACAATTTTAATGTATCGCTTTCAAGCCGGTTCTGCAAATCCGTCGGCAGTTTTTATTCCGATTTTATTGGCTACTTCAATGTCTACCTTATCAGGATTTTTGGCGACTGTTTGGTGGCAAAAAATAAATATATTTAATAAGGTGGTAATGAGTTATATCATAGGCGGAATCGCATTTATTGCTCTAACCATTTGGGGATTTTATCTCCTTGATGTTGCCTCTCGCGCTCAAGTATCTTATGTCGTAAGTAATGCACTTTTATACGGGTTGGTTATTGCATTTATTGTTTCAGGTTTGATAAAAAAACTAAACATATTTGAACTGTTTATCGAAGGAGCTAAAGACGGATTTAACACGGCAATTAAAATTATTCCGTATTTGGTGGCCATGTTAACTGCTATCGGTGTTTTAAGAGCTTCGGGAACATTAGATTATATTGTTGATTTTATTACAATCGTTGTAGAAAAGCTTGGCGGAAATACCGATTTTGTATATGCTCTTCCTACCGCAATTATGAAACCTTTATCTGGAAGCGGGGCCAGAGCTATGATGTTAGATACTTTTAGTGTTTATGGTGTAGACAGTTTTGCCGGTTTTGCTTCGTCAATAGTTCAAGGATCTACCGAAACTACTTTTTATGTTTTGGCAGTATATTTCGGAGCCGTTAAAATAAACAATACTCGCTCTGCCTTACCCTTGGCTTTGTTGGCAGATGTTATAGGAATTATAAGCGCCATTTTATTGGCTTATATGTTTTATCAGTGAGGTTTTTATGAAGGTTTTAATTCAACGTGTTTTAACTGCAAATGTTATGGTTGACGGAAATGAAGTTGCCTCTATTAATAAAGGGTATTTAGCTTTGGTCGGTATTGAAAAAGGCGATAACAAATCAATGGCCGAATATTTGGCTAAAAAAACTGCAAATTTACGAATTTTTGAAGATGATAATGGTAAAATGAATCTATCTGTTTTAGATGTTAAAGGACAAATTTTGGCCGTATCGCAATTTACTTTAGCCGGTAATACTTCTTGCGGTAATCGCCCAGGATTTGACACAGCTGAAAAACCGGAAATTGCAAAATCATTATACGAGTACTTTGTTGACTGCTTAAAATCTTATGCAATTGATGTAAAATGCGGGATTTTTCAAGCTGATATGAAGGTAGGTTTAATTAATGACGGTCCTGTTACTTTTATGTTGGAAAGGAGATAGTAAAATGGACGACACAGATATAATTGAAGAATGTATTGATATAATTGATGAACTTGTAAATCTTCCATATTCAGAAATTTTTCAAATAGCTCCGGCTGAACGTGATTTGGAAGAATTACATCAGCAAGCACCTCATTTGGCAGAACCTCTTATCGGATTGATGTTTTGTGCCATAATGCAAGGACATAAAGAAAAAGCCATAGCATTAGGAAATCAAGTTTGGAATATCGGCGGAGAGCTTTTTGATAATTTGGAAATGTTGTATGTTGACTGTCTTATAAATGTCGGAGAATTTGAAAAGGCTCAGACTCTCATCAGTTCGCGTATGGATGATATTGAAGAAAATTTGGATACCTTTTACAGTGCCTTGGTCAAATACGCACTTTGTACCGGTGATCTTTATATTTTGCACAATTTGGCAAGTGATAAAGAAATATATATGTCTGATCAAGAATTGTTTGATTTTGCCGAAAAAAATTATGACGGATTAGGTAATAAACATTATAAAGCGATTTTAAAGATTATCTATGATACGGTATATCCCGTATTGTGTGTAACCGAATTCCTAAACCATCCCGACGGCGGAATACAGTTTTGCTTGTATACTTCGGCCAATATCGAAGAAAACGCAAAATATCAAAATATTATATACGAGAAAATAAACGGATATTATGCCAGTATGCAAGAAGAAAACGATAATTCCATTCATGTTCGTATTGAAAATGTTAACTTACATCCGGAGTGGTGGTAAATAATTTATTTTGTCGGCGGAGTTATTATCTTATCGTTTGAAAAAACTTCATCGGAAAGTTTTATTTTCGGTAACAATTTTGCAATTCCGTCGGCAAACAATTTTTTTACAAGTTCGGAAGCTTTTGTTTGAGCATCTTCCGATGTGTTGAACAGTACAAAACGATTTTGGTGTTCTGTTGTTGTTTCTGAGTTAGATGTATCGGTAAGTTCTACACTTATTACGACATGGAGTCTGGCTGTTTCTGTATTTATATTATCTACTTTGGCTTTTAGAACTTTTGTTTTTAGAATATAGTTTGAATTATCGAATTTGGCATGTACGGCAACATCGCCTTTTTTTAATATCTCTTGTTCCAAATGTGCAAAAAAGCCGTTGGTAGATGTGTCGTTATAAAACTGTGTTCGATCAATAAATATTGATACCTTTTTGTTTTGAAATTTTTTATTCTCCGGAACATGATAATTTATTTCTCTTATGATCTCCACTTCTTTTTCATCATCGTCATCATAAGCAATTTGATCATTTATATTTATTTGAGGTTTTGGCGGAATAGTAATACTGACATTTTCTTCAACATTTTCGGCTTCTATTTCTAAATTTGTATCAGTATTCATTTCTGCAGAAACATCATCAAAAACCTCTTTTATCATATTTGACAATAAATACGCACTAACTTCGACACACACTTTATCTGTATCTTGATTTACAACATTGATTGTTAGGTCTTCAAGATAATTGTCTATCAATTTGTATACTTTTATATTAAATTTGTGAGGATCAAGATATTGGCGAAAATCGCTTAACTCAGGAATCTCCGAAACAGCTTTAAAAGATGCCTTATCCGAAGCTCTTAAACGAGCTGACGATTTACTCTCATTTTGTAAAATATTTTCACAAACGGACGCAAAAATTGATATTTCATTTGCGTTATCTTCTACTTGGGCATATGCCATATTTGTTAATAAAAAAACAACTATGACGGCAAACTTAAGCAGTTTCATTACCACCAACTTCCATCATCATTTTGAACTTGACGTATTGTATCTGACCATTTATCGATAAGTTTGTTATCCTTATCATACAAACTGATGCTATACTTAAACACCGGAACTTCCGGAGTATTTATATTACTGAGCCTTCCTTTCAGGATATGTGACGCTTTTGAGATGTCATCGACTGTTTTTATCATTTTTGACGCTGTAATAATCTCTTTGACCGTATTAGTTGCGACATCCGAATTTGCCGGCATAAATCTATCACCAAATACTGTTTCATCAATATATAAGCTTGGATTTTTCACGTCGGCAAAAATACCGGGAATATCTTTAAGAAACTTGTCTGCAACTCTTGATGCTAATATTGCATAGATATTAGGAGAAAAGTTTTTTTCTATATCCTTATATCTTTCAGAACGCTTTACAAGAGTATAGGTTTGAGTATCTTCGTTCGGATCCTCGTTTTCTATAATAACTTCTTTAATGATAACATCTTTATTTGTTTCTATCGGCCGGGCAACAACTTTGACCTCAACATCATTTGTTTTAGTATCTTGAAGTTCAACAACTTTTGGCTCTACATTTATGTATTCTACATCAACATCATCACTATATTTATAACTGTCATATGATTTATCTTGTTTTGCCGATGTTTTTAGCGGTAATCTTTCTTTGTAAGAAACTTTCACACCTTGATGTGTTTTTTTTGTTTTTATATCATTATCACCCCAAACGAAAATATCAGCTAACGTACTATATCCTTTACTATCGGCACCAAAGTTTGAACATGATGCAAGTGCAAAAACACACAAAGATAAAATAAATTGTTTTTTCATCAATTTACTCCTTAGAAATATACTTGATTTCACTATAAATAACTTGTTACAAAATGAAAAATATATTTTTTTACTTATTCACTATTTGATTTTTTTTATTCTTTAGATTATGAATATATTAAATTGACAAATTTTATGGAGACTTCACTTAATGTTGACAGGTGCTTTCTTAATAATTTTATTATCCTTAGCGGCAATTATTCCGCCCCTGCGTTATAATAAATTTTATATTTTAAACACTGCTTTGGTGGTTGGTTCTGCTTATCTTTTTGAAAATAATGTTTATGTTATAAAAAATATTTTCAACTATAAGACATTATTACTGTTTTTGGTATTTCATCTGATTAGCATTAACCTAACAACCTTTATGGCTTACGGAGTTGATAAAAAAGCTGCAATAAATAAGGCTTGGCGCATACCTGAAAAAGATTTACATATGCTCGAATTTTTGGGCGGTTGGATCGGTGCTTATATAGGACAAAAATTTTTTAGGCATAAAACCGCCAAAAAAAGCTTTCAAGCGACTTATAAGCTTATGATTATATTGGAATTTGCCGTTATATTCGGGCTGTTAAAATATTTCAGTTTTATTTGAATTGCGTTGACGTTTTAGTAAAACATAAAAGGCACCACTACCCCCATCCGATTGTTTTGCCTGAGCCACACTTAAAATAAAAGGACGAATTTCGGGGTTGTTGAGCCAACCCATAAGGGCTTGATTGATAATTCCTTTGCTTTCATACCACGGGCGTTTGTCATCTTTCAAACCCTTGCCGGTAATGATTAGAATACATCTTTTCTTTTGTATGTAACTGTCTTTTACAAACTCAAGTACTGCCGAAAATGCTCCCTTTTCCGTGTAACCGTGCAAATCAAGGCGTGCTTCTATTTTATAATTACCTTTGACAAATTTAGTTGCGGTATTTTTATCAATATTATCGGTATTACCCAAGGTTATTTCATTAAACGAGTTAGAATTATAAAGGCCTTCATATCTTAATGACGGGTGTATTTCGTTTACAATCAATGGAGGCATAGGCTTTTCTTGAGGTTGATCAAAAGCTTCAACATCTTGTGTTTCTTCATACCACAAATCAATATCGTCAGGAAGATATTTGATATCAGGCAGCTTTTTCATCTTCTTTGATTTCTTCTTGATTAAAGATTATTTCTTCTGTTTTTACAGATTCTTCATCTTTTTTATCTGTCATATATTGCGAATAATTTAATACAATAAATTCTTTCCAATTTCCTTCCGGAGCAATACTGCAAAGTTTTTTATCAGCAGAATTTATCAATACTATTCCGCCAAAATTCCATAACTCATTACACGCATTATAATCTGAAATAAGATAGGCCTTTGTACGTTCATACAATCTTTGTTCCATTTTTTTCTTTACGATATTTGATGACAACATAATTCCGGCAATCATAAACAATAAACCGAACATTATTCCGATAAATCCGATCAAAACAAGCCCGATCAGCGAGGGAATTAAAGTCGGAAGAAGCACTTCCCAAGGGTTATAAACCGGAGATGACGGTATATTTATTTTTGAGCTTATTAAAGCCAATTGCAATTCCTGTTTTTCAAGTGCTGTTTGCAAAGCCTTAAAAGTTAACTTGTCAGCCTTGTTAATTATTTTTGTCATTTATAGTCTCCGATTTATTTGGAATTAAAATATAATATTGTCCTTTTGAATTCATTTTACCGGCTTTTTCCAATACATCATCACCGCCTGATCCCCAGAAAAAATCTCCTCGTACTGCTCCTTTTATGGCTCCGCCGATGTCTTGAGCCATAACAAACCTGTTTAACTCCTTATTATCGGGACTTGTTGTTTCAAGCCACAATAACGCTCCCAAAGGAATAATTGTTTTGTCAACCGCCAATGATCTTCCGGCTGTCAAATCAACACCTAAAGCACCTATCGGTCCTTCGGTATCACTTATACGGTGAAATATGTAGCGTTGATTTTCGTTCATTTCATCTTTGGCCGTATCAAAATTTTCTTTAAGCCATTTTTTTATGCTTCCCATTGAAGCTTGCCCTGAAGGAATAAGCTTTTTGGATAATAATATAGAACCAATTCCTTTGAATTCATGTCCGTTACTTTCGAGATATGAAACGCGTATTTTTTTGCCGTTCGGCAATTTGGCAACCGCAGACCCTTGAATCTGCATTATGTATATATCAACATAGTTGTCGCCCCACAAAATAACCGGTGCATTGATGCTTTTTTCATAAATTTCTTTACGAGTATAATAAGGAATAAGCTTCCCGTTATCAACTCTTCCCAAGATTTTTTTTGACGGCAACTTCTCATCAAATTCTTTCAGAGTAACTTCAACCAAATCGTATGGTCGTCCATATATCGGATATTTGTAGGTGTTATCTTTGTCATAAGATGCGTTTATTTCGGCTTCGTAATAAGCGGTAAACTTGCCTTCGGGCGAGCCTTTATAAGTTACCAGATATGGTGTAAAATTATTTTCGATAAATTCTTTAAATTTTTGCGGATTGATTCCAGCAGATTTTGCACATATATCCAAATAATCATTACGATTTATCTTAATTAGCGAATCATCGATATATTCACCTTTCTTTTCGGATATAGCATCACAGCTTTTGCGAAAAGCTCTATATAATTCAGAAGCATCATCTTTTTCATAACCGAGCAATTCGGAAAAAGAGCTTTTGGTTAAAACAACATCTTCATCTGTTTTTTTTGAACAAGATGTTAACAAAAGCAGTACAACTATCAAAGATACATATTTTTGCATTATTTTTTAGTAGATACCAATACCCAATTTAAAGTTTTTGCATCAATAGCTTTTTCAAAAGTCCACACATCTGTAATGGTTTGAATATAGTTTTCGTCACCTTCAATAATTTCATTATCTTTATTGCGCAACAAATTTACTTGCTCGCTGACAAATTCGACAGCAATCAGTACTTTATTCTTTTCGGTTACTGAAGCTTTTATGATATCAACCTTTTCAAAACAAATAAAATCCGTCTCGGCCGTAATTTGATCTTCTTTACGTTGATTAATTATTTTTTGCATTTTATTAAATATCGAAGTACTGACCAACATCTTTAAGGTTTCAATATCTCCTTTGTTAAAAGCTTCGGTAATCACTTGAAAAGCCTTTTTGGCACCGGAAATAAAACTGTCTTTTTTAAAATCGGGAATCGTTACCAACACAGCATCAATTTCGTTTAACGGAACAGAATCGACAGGAACAAGCTCTTCTATCTTAGAAGAATCAAGTTTTAACTCTTTTTCGGCTTCGGTTTTGAGCAGATTATACAATTTTTCAGCACCTTCACGACTGAGCTTAACCTTTTTGGTCTCAGTATCGGGGCGTGTACCCAGCACTCGCCACAAGCGTTGAAATATCAAAGCAACAACAACTATCAAAACTATAATGTCTAAATTCATAATATTCTCCTTATTCGTTTCTATAATATAACTGCCAAACATTCTTTTATCAACTATTTATTATCATTTGACCTAAACAAATTTTATGTGTAATACTTTTACAGAGATATTTTTTTGAAAGATTGGGTTTTAAGGAGAAAATTTATGGAAACGAAACAACCACCCGTTATGATAAACAGTCAATACATTAAAGATTTATCCATGGAGATTCCTCATGCTCCTCACATTTTTAAGAAATTAAACGAAAATGCACCTAAGATTGACATCGAGGTTAACCTCGAAACGACCAAATTGGAAGAAAACGTATATAATGTTATGATGAATGTTACGATGAATGGTGATATTCCTGATGAAAAAGCTTTTATATTAGAGCTTTCTTATGGTGCCGTTGTATCATTAAATATACCTGAAGAACATCGTGAACCTGTTCTTATGATAGAAATTCCGCATATGCTTTATCCTTTTGTCAGACAAATTATTGCCAATACCTTAACTAATGCGGGATTACCTCCTCTGATGCTAAACCCGATTGATTTTATGGCTATGTACAACGCTAAAAAAGCAAAAGAGCAATAAAGTTGTATTACAAAATAAAAAAATACCTCCCTGCAAACTAACGGGGAGGTATTTTTATTTTATCTTGTCGACTGCGCCCGTGAAATTACCGGACTATGCTGAGCTGTATTGTTTTTTGCCTCTACGGCTTTTACAACCTTTTCAGTAAAGTCAGTATGTAAATCAACTTTCATATCTACATTTTCTTTTCTGAGAGCTAAGTTAACCAGATTTTGAGTGATTTCGCTACTCTTTGTATCTAAAACCACCGGTTTTCCATCAAGGGTTGTTGTTGCTTTACCGTTGGCAATTGTAACAAGCATTTGTTTGTTATCTGTAGTCATAATGCCTACCGAATAGCTTCCGTCTTCAGCCATAGATGTTTCCGGCATAACCCTCAAATTGTAGTTAACACTGGTCGGTTCGGCAACAGCAATACGAGTGACACCTTCAACACCTTTTATTTCCAAGATAGCTTTTCCATCCTTAATATCAACACATGTCATCTCGGTACCTTCGGACATGATTTGAGTTTTTTGTTCGGCGGTCAGTGTTACTTGTTCAGTAGATATTCTAGGGGTTGCAAATTCTGCACCCTCAGCCGGAGCTTTCGGGTTGGCAGTATCTTCAATTACGCTAGAATAGTATGCCTCTTTCTTACGCCTAATTTTTTCGGTTAACTCAACATCCTCAACAGCTTTTTGTTCATCTCCGTCAAGTGAAGTAAAATTGATGTTGGTGTTTTTTGACATTTTTTCCATTAGAGCTTCGGAAGATGCTTTATCGATAACTATTTCTTTTCCACCGATTAAGAAATGACCGACAGATTCTGTTTCACCTTCTTTCGGCGCATCGATGACAACTCTTATATCCCTACCGTTCTTAAATTCATACAAATAGGTAACAGATCCGTCATCCTCTTTTATAACATTTGTCGGGACATCAGGTAGTTTATCTATAATTTGAGTCACATCCGTTGCATTGTGTAATTCAACTTGTATACCTCTTCTGCCTTCGGCTAATACATCTTCATAACCTTCTTCGGTAACTTTTACGCCATCTTTATCCCAAACTTGATCTGTACCACCTTCAAAGCCTTTAATTTTTCCGTTGACGGTGTCGAGATCAACATCATAATAACTGCCTTTACCTGACTTAATTGCTGTTCCTCGGGCATAAGGATCTTGCATATTTACACTCATCTCTTCTTTGGGTGCAATAACGTCGTGTTCAGCAATAGTGGCTATGTCTTCGCTATCGGCAAATTCTTCAGGATCGGTACAGTCACAAGGGGGCTCTTGATTCGGCTCCGGATCAATTTTCGGCTCCGGATCAATTTTCGGCTCCGGATCAGAATCACATCCGCAATCAACACTGTTTTTTACATATACGCTGGAAATTTTACCGGTTCCGCCTTCACAATCAATATTTGCACCAACGGCATGCGTAACATTTGCAGTTCTTACCGGTAATGTTACGGTTTCCCCGTTTTCTAATTGGACGTCAACAACTTGTTGTTTTCCGAAATAATTACCGAAATTAGGCATTGATGTAACACAAGGATTTCCATTGTCGTCAAATATCACACATTGGCTTGTGCCTCTGTCATATCTGATGGTGTTTAACGTTTCGGCAACAATTTGTTTTTCGGCATCGCTGGGATGAAAATCTTCACACATTAAGTCTTTTATTATCAGTTCTATACCTTTCTTCTGCTCAATCGGAGCCAGTTGCATAAGACGAGTGAGCTTATCGACGTATTCTACCGGAGACATTCCCTCAGGGCAAGACTCTACCTGACCATTTTGAATGGCGTTGTAAAAGCCTTGAACAATGCCTTTTTCAGAACCTGCAAAATCACCGGAAACATGATAACCATTCTCTTTAAAACGACCAATATATTTGTTAATTTCAGCATTTTCCCATTTTTTGTGAGAATTTAAGAACATCTTTTTGTGATCATTATCTAAATCATTGATATCAATGCTTTTGGTTGTGGTTGTTTTTACTTCGGGTGTTGTTTCTGTTTCAGGTGTTTTTACTTCGGGTGTTGTTTCTGTTTCAGGTGTTTCTGCTTCGGGTGTTGTTTCTGTTTCAGGTGTTTCTGCTTCGGGTGTTGTTTCTGTTTCAGGTGTCACGACGTCATTAGTTTCTACCACCTCTTCAACGGGGGTTTCATCACTGCCGTCAAATATGCCTTTTACTTTTTCGGTTACTTCAGTCAGTTTATCGTTAAGTGATGCGGTATCTAAAACACCTTCTTGAACACCAAGCTTTACGGCATCACCAATCAAAGCACCGGCAACAACCGAGCCTAAGGTTATTTTATCTTGTCTTAAATAACCCTCTGTGGCTTGTAATGATTTATAATTTACGGCTGAATATGTTTCGGCCAATTTTTCGGCAGCTGTTTTTCTTTTAAATATACTCTTTGCTAATGAGGCTGACTTGCCGACAACCATTGCTCCTTGGCGAACAAGTGTTCTTGTCCATCCGCCTACGCCCCCAAAACCTAAGGAAGCTGTTATACCTCCGACTACGGCACCTTCAACAGTACGCCAAGCTGCACGTTCTTTGAATCCCGGTTCTAAATATTTTTGTTCCTTTGCACGTTTCCAATTCTTTAAGCGGTATGCCCATTTATTTTTAAATCCGGTAATATTTCTCTCACGCATTTCGGCAGATAACTTATCCCAAACAGGCGCAACCCATGCATTTGCGGCAGTCCAACCGGCATAAACAGCTGCACCGGCAGCAATAACGGCCGTAGCTCCTGATGCCATAGCCATAGCAGATCCGCCAAACATAGCCATATTAACGGCAATCTTTTTCCATCCACCTTGTTTTACAACATTGTTATAAGCTGCTTTAACAACATTTTTTACCTTAGCAAAAAACGGAAGCTTTGATCTGTCTACTTGCTTTAAATCAAGCATTCTCTCGGTGTGAACTGTTTCTTTGCTGAGTTGATGCGTGTCCAAATTAACGGCTGCAGGAGAAATCCTTTTTGTTCCGTTCATTACCTCTTTGATATCATCGAGTAAATCATCACTATTATCATATTCGGCACGACCTGTTTCACTATTGATAAAAATTCCTCCAGTGGTGTTCGGCGAACTGGCAAGTCCTGCTACAATAACACTGCGAGAGAAGTTATCCGCGATAATATTTTTAAACTTAGCTTCAATTTCTTCTCTGCTTACACCTTTGGGAAGTAAATCAGGATTTCTTAAAACATCTTGAGTAGCACGTTGTAAAGCATTGGCCATAAGCTGTTGATTATAGGCATTGGTCAAATTTTTCTTGCTTGCCTCATCCGAACCGTCAGGAAACTCATATGCTATGGAATTTGCCAATTCCGAACATTCGCTAAACAGAGGATTAAGAACCCTTTTACCATCCTTTTCAACATATACATCAACGGATATAATATTGTCATTTAATTTTTTGTCAGCTGCTTCAATGCTTTCTTTAGTTGCTTCTTTCCATCCGGTTTGCACCATTATGCTTGATAAAAATTTATTTCTGGCATCTTCACTGACATTGTTCAAAGCACCTGCCTGCTCGGCCATATAAAAACGATCTATAACATTTTGAGAGAATGCTTTGGAAGATGTTAAACCGGTTTCTATTTTTTTGGTTATTACGGTATCTATTGCTTCAACATTTTTGTATGCCGGAGAACTTCTTAATTCGTCATTCAATTTTGATGCAGATACTTTTAAGATTGTGGTCAGTGTTTTAATATCAAAGCATTCTGCCAAAGGGTCTAAACCTTCTTTAGTGTCGTAAGCTTCAACCTTTTTAACAAATGATGAATATATATTTTCATAATTAATCTCTACCTTTTCATTTTCAGGCTTCTCATTATGCTCAACAACAACATTTAAATTTCCGAGTGTGTCATATATTGTTTCGGTATCATCAAGATTTATCAATTTTTCGGCGGCAATTTTAGCAATTTTTGCCTTTTTGTCTTTTGGTGCGCTGAGATATAAACTGCGGATATTTAAACCGCTAAGTTTTCTCAACTCTTCTTCGTTATCATATTCATCAGCCCATACTAAACTCATAATTTTCTCTCCCAAAAAGATAGAATTCTTAAAATTATTTTGGATAATACACTATTTTTAACTCACTTGCAAGCGTTTTTTTGTCAAAATTTTGTACCTTTCAAAAAATCTTATTATTTTTTTATTATTTTATTATATAAAAGGTTAATTTGTAGTTTCTTTTTAGTACAAAAAAACTCTCCCGCAGGAGAGTTTTTTTCGGTTTTTGTGTATTTTTAAGCAACCTTGGCATCGTAGCAAATATCGGCACCTTCGATAATATCTTTTGTACCGTTTATGCAACTGTTATTTACTTTAACAGCCAAAACTTGTTCGGTAATATATGACTTGTTTTCATCCAAAGCCAAAGCCAATTCCGAATTAGAGGTAGAATAAGACAATTCTATTCTGTCGGAAATGTTAAAATCTTTGTCTTTGCGCAAGGTTTGAACAAGACGAACAAAGTCACGAGCCATACCCTCACGTTTCAGTTCAGGTGTAACATTGGTATCGAGGGTTACCAAAGCTTTATTATCGGCAAAAGCACGTCCGACAACACCGTCTTTCATATCAAGGCGAACTTCAAATAAATCATTTTTTAAACTTTGACCGCCGATTGAGAGTGTGCCGTCATCATTTAGTGTCCATTGACCTTGTTTATAGGCAGCCATAACAGCGCTCATATCTTTGCCCAAAGCTTTACCCAAAAGCGGAGTATACAAATATATCTTCTTTTCGGCATAAGCAGACAAATTATTGTCAAACAAAACTTCTTTAACATTAAGCTCGTCTTTAATAATGTCGCAATAAGCATCCGAAAGTTGACGTCCGACAACAGTCAAGGATTTTAACGGCAGACGATTACGCAAATTCTTTTCTTCACGAATAAACTTGCCGGCAGAACACAAATCTTGCAAGAAATCCATATCTTCAACCAAGTCTTTATCAAACTTAACTTCCGAGAGCACCGGATAATCAGTCAAATGAACAGATTCTTCCTTCGTTAAGTTCTTGTATATATATTCGGTGACAAAAGGCAAAAGCGGAGCAGCTATTTTGCACAAATTTATCAGTACGGTATACAAAACATCAAAAGCTTGTGTATCTCCTTCCCAGAAACGATCTCTTGTTCGGCGAATATACCAGTTATTCAGCACTTCAATGAAAGAAGCTATTTCATTGCAAGCAACCGCTACATCATAAGTTTCGATTCCATTTCTTGCCACATCGGCCAAATTTTTGAGTTTTGACAAGATATAGTTGTCAATAGCTTCATTTGAAGTATAAACTTCTTTAGCCTTATAGCTTTCGGCATTAGCATACAAAGTAAAGAAATAAAAAGCATTCCACAGCGGAATTAGTGCCGAACGAGAAGCTTTGGCAATTTCTTTACCTTCTTTATCAACGGCCAAGTTACCGCCTTTTAATACCGGAGAAGAAACCAAGAACCAACGAAGCGAGTCTGAACCGATGGTCTCTAAAATTTCGTTAGGATCCGGATAGTTTTTCAAACGTTTTGAAAGTTTTTGTCCGCCTTCGGCCATCAGTAAACCGGTGCAAACACAGTTTTTGAATGCCGGACGATTGTGAAGTGCAGTTGACAATACGGTCAATGTGTAGAACCAACCTCTGGTTTGATCCATAGCTTCAACAATAAAGTCTGCCGGAAAATGACTTTCAAACCAGTCTTTGTTTTCAAACGGATAATGCACTTGGGCATAAGGCATAGAGCCTGATTCGAACCAACAGTCAAATACATCGGATACACGGCGCATCATGGTTTTGCCCGTCGGATCATCAGGGTTCGGGTAAACCACATCATCAATATAGGGTTTATGTAAGTCATTTACTTCAAAACCTGTTTTTTCTTTAATTTCGGCAACTGAGCCAAACACATCTACTCTGGGGAATGCCGGATTATCAGATTTCCAAACCGGAATTGGTGTACCCCAAAAACGATTACGAGAAATTGACCAATCACGAGCACCCTCAAGCCATTTACCGAAACGACCGTCTTTAATATGATCGGGAACCCAGTTAATCTCTTGGTTGTTTTTAACCATTTCATCTCTAAAGTCGGTTACACGAACAAACCAAGATGACATTGCTTTATAAATAAGCGGTGTATCGGTACGCCAGCAGAACGGATAAGAGTGTGTGTATTGTTCTTTTTTGACCAAAAGGCCTTTTTCTTTAAGCCATTGCATAATCGGCTCATTGGTTTCGAAAACTTGTTTACCCTCATAATCCGACACTTCTGCAGTAAATTTACCGGCCTCGTCAACAGGGCAAACAACCGGAAAATGTTCATCAACCGCACGACAAACATCAAAGTCATCTTGACCAAAACCGGGAGCAATATGAACAACGCCGGTACCGTCTTCGGTTGACACAAATTCACCTGACAATACCTTGAAACATCCTTTTTCTTTTAAGTGCTTAAAGTATGGGAACATCGGTTCATAGCTCATACCGACCAAATCAGATCCTTTCATAGATCCGACTTCAACAGCTTTTTCAAGTTGCTTTTTATAGCGACCAAGCAATGCTCGTCCGATAATAT
The DNA here is from genome assembly GCA_017501665.1 of Alphaproteobacteria bacterium. Lineage (GTDB taxonomy): Bacteria > Pseudomonadota > Alphaproteobacteria > RF32 > CAG-239 > CAZU01. Next base: position 71,376 of record JAFVWM010000005.1, read on the forward strand.
ATTTTTGACCGTCTTCTTCCATGACAACATAGTCAATATCTTTACCTACCGCCAACATAAGGTTTGAAGGCAAAGTCCAAGGTGTTGTGGTCCAAACAAGGATTTTCATACCGTTTTCAAGCTTAAACATAACAGTAATGGCATTATCGGTTTTTTCTTGATATCCTTGATTTACCTCAAAGTTTGAAAGTGGAGTTTCTGCTGCCCAAGAATATGGCAAAACGCGATAATCTTCATAAACCAAACCTTTTTCCCAAAGTTGTTTGAAGTTGTTAATTACACTTTCCATAAAAGACAAATCCATTGTCTTATAATCGTGATTAAAATCAACCCAACGTCCGATACGCTTGAATGTATCAACCCAAAGATTAGAGTATTTCAAAACGTCGGAACGGCAGAAATTATTAAATTTTTCAATACCGTATTCTTCAATTTGTTTACGTCCGGAAACTCCGAGTTGTTTTTCAGCAGACATTTCAGCCGGCAATCCATGGCAGTCCCAACCTAAACGGCGTTCAACTTTCTTGCCGTTCATGGTTTGAAAACGAGCAATTACATCTTTGACATAAGACACCATGATGTGTCCATAGTGAGGAGTGCCATTGGCAAACGGAGGACCGTCATAAAGGACAAATTCTGTCGCTTTATCTCGGTTTTGAACCGATTTTTCAAAGGTTTTGTCTTCCTCCCAAAAGTTTAATACTTCTTTTTCCAGTGCGGCAAAGTCAGGTTTTGCCTTGACCTCTTGATAATGTTTCATCGTCTTAAAACACCCTATAAAATATATTGATTATTTGATTGATTAAAAACTAAAATAAAAAAATATGTGCAAATTAACCTAAATCCCCTAAGGGATAATTCGAAAAATTATTGATATGATATTTATTTTGCGCATACTAAAAACTTTCAAAAATTTTAACACTGACAACGAATTTAATACAACTAATTATTTGAGTCAACACCTTAGTTTGAAAAAGATGTGTTGCACAAAGCTTAATAATGTGTTAATATTTGCACATAATGGATAAATTGGAGATAAAAAATGAATGAAGGAAAAGATGTAGCCGTTGGTATTTCGGCAGTTGTGCTCGGAAAAGCTCTTGAAGCGCACGGACTTACACCTCTGAGAAGATTCTTTGGAGGCGCATTACATGTTGCCGGATGTTTATATCTTGTAAAGAAGAGTATCGACTTTATTTTTAATAGAAACAAGGAAACATCTCGCTGATGAAACATGCTAAAAATTATGAAGTAGTTACTACAAAAGAAGGCGTGCCGGTTTTTGTGATTGATAATGGTCGTTCCAAACCGGAAAATTCCGTTTTGCTTTATGATGGAGGTAGGCACGCAACATTATTTCGTAATGACCATGATGTACTTTTGTTGGATTATTTGCCGGACGAGGTAAGAGAATATATATCAAAATCAACTTGGGCTGTGGTTTTGGAAAAAAACAAAGCCGGTGATGCTATTTTGAAAGACTATAAAGTTATGATTAAAAGAGTTAAGAAAAATCCCCTAACCGACGGTTTGAAATAAATATTGTCAAAAACAATTAGCCGGCATGGTAAATAAAAAATAAGAATCATCTCTATTTTTGTGACAGCAAAACAATCAACGTCATCCCTATTTTGTGGTAAATTATTGTCATTCCTCGAAGTGCGCTGTACGTCACTTCGTCAAGGAATCTGATCTTTGCGTCAGCGCTTATTACTCTTACGTTACTTTTGCCTTATAATCAAAGACATATACTAAATTGTCATCGCTCGTTTTCTTTTAAGAAAACGTCAAGCGATCTTCTTTGTTTTTTTACTAATTTGAAGATGCCTAACCTCGCTCATTGCATTCGCTTAAGGTCTGACATTATTGTTTTGTCGCACAAAAAAAATAGCTTTTGACAGTAACTGATTGTTCCTTATTAAGAAATGTAAATCCCCTCTCTTGATTTTAAGGGAAGAAAAATAATTCGCGGTTTAAGATTTTATTTCTTTATAAAATGACAGTTTATATTTGAAAAAAAAACGGCGGGATTATAACCCACCGTTTTTGTTGCCTTAAAATAAATATTATCTGTTTTTCAAGATAGATTTACCGGCATAGATTGCCATATCGCCCAATTCTTCTTCAATACGAATAAGTTGGTTGTATTTAGCCATGCGATCTGTACGAGACATAGAACCTGTCTTGATTTGACCGCAATTGGTTGCAACAGCGATATCTGCGATTGTTGCATCTTCGGTTTCGCCCGAACGATGAGATAATACAGCAGTGTATTTGTTGCGATGAGCTAAATCAACGGCTTGCATTGTTTCGGTCAAAGTACCGATTTGGTTTACTTTTACCAAAATTGAGTTAGCAACGCCCTTTTCAATACCCATAGCCAAACGTTTCGGGTTTGTAACGAACAAATCATCACCAACCAATTGTACTTTGTCGCCGATTGCGTTGGTTAACATTTTCCAGCCTTCCCAATCATCTTCGGCCATACCGTCTTCAATAGAGAAAATCGGGAAACGAGCACACAAATCTTTGTAATAATCAACCATTTGAGCATTGGTATAAGATTTGCCTTCGCCTTCCATTTCATATTTACCGTCTTTATAAAATTCTGAAGAGGCTGCATCTAATGCTAAAACAACATCATCACCGGGTTTGTAGCCGGCATCAGAAATAGAATCGACGATAAATTGCAAAGCTTCTTCGGCTGTTTTTAAGTTTGGTGCAAAACCGCCTTCGTCACCAACGTTAGTATTGTGGCCGGCAGCTTTTAAATTTTTCTTCAATGTTTGAAAGATTTCGGCACCCATGCGGATTGCTTCACGAATGTTAGAGGCAGAAACCGGCATGATCATAAATTCTTGAATATCAATCGGGTTATCAGCGTGCTTACCGCCGTTTAAGATGTTCATCATCGGAACCGGCAAAGTGCGAGCCATTGTACCACCCAAATAGCGATATAAAGGAAGCTCTGCTTCTTCGGCCTGTGCTTTTGCAACAGCCATGGAAACGGCTAAAATTGCATTAGCACCGAGTTTTCCTTTGTTGTCCGTACCATCAAGTTCAATCATGGCATTATCAATTTCGATTTGATCTTCGGCATCCATTCCTGCCAAGGCATCGTAAATTTTGTCATTAACATTTTCAACGGCCTTCAAAACACCTTTACCGCCAAAACGTTTTTTGTCGCCGTCGCGCAATTCAACGGCTTCGTGAGCACCGGTAGAAGCACCTGACGGTACTGCGGCACGTCCGAAAGCACCTGATTGCAAAACAACTTCGGCTTCAACAGTCGGTGTTCCGCGAGAATCTAAAATTTCTCTGGCATGAATATCAATAATCGCACTCATTTTTTTCTCCTATTAAATTATAAAAAAGTGTTGCCTATAAAATCTTTCATTTTTATAATATTGTCAATGATATTTTTGAAAGGGTGGACAGATGTTCTCGGATAAATGGCATAATCGTTTTATGGAAATGGCCGAATTGGTTGCAACTTGGTCAAAAGATGCTTCAACCAAAGTCGGTGCCGTTGTTGTCGGTGAAAATAAAGAAATTCGTTCGACCGGTTATAACGGAATGGTCAGAGGTATCGATGATAACATTCCCGAAAGGTCTGAACGCCCCGTAAAATACGATTTTTTTGAACATGCCGAAAGAAATGCCGTTTATAATGCTTGTCTTATCGGTGCATCATTGAAGGGTTGTATTATCTATGTTACGGCAATGCCTTGCCCCGATTGCGCCAGAGCAATTATACAATCCGGTATTAAAATGGTGATTACCAAAAAACTTCCGCCTATTGATGAAAATACCCCAAAAGGTACATGGCGTGATAAGGTTGTTTATTCGGAACAAATGTTTAAGGAAGCCGGTGTGGAATGTCTTTTCTTATAAATTTTATTTTTTTATAAAAAACTCTTTAAATAACTCTATTTAATAATATATTTTCAGTAATCTGTACTTTTTTGAATATTCGGACTATAATTTCATTAACCTTAGAGGGATTAACAATGAAGATTTTGATTATAGACGACCATTCTTTGTATCGTGACGGACTGAGGTTTAATTTGGCATTGTTAATGCCCGATGCCCAAGTTTTTGATGCCGAAAATATGACACAGGCATTGGAAAAACTAAAACAAAACAACGACATAAATTTAATATTGGCAAATTGGGATATGCCCGATATAAAATGGAAAGACGGCATAAAAACCATAAAAGAAAATTCTAAAAATTCCCAAATCGGCGTTATTGCTTCATCAAGTGAAAATAATGATATCAAAAAAATATTGAATATGGGGCTTTGTTGCTTTTTGCCAAAAAATATTGATGCAAAGGTATTAAATTCGGCTTTGGGCTTAGTATTAAACGGAGGAACTTATTTTCCACCGACGTTGCTTAAACAACAATCAAACAATACTTCATTGAACGGTAAACATTTGACCAATCGTCAAACGGAGGTATTGCAATATCTGGCGCAAGGCCTTTCAAATAAACAAATTGCATATCAAATGAATGTTTCGGAAGCGACCGTAAAATTACATATAAATGCGCTTTTGAGAGCAGTCGGAGCAACCAACAGGACACAGGCAGTTATAAAATCACAACAAATGGGTATTGTTTAACAGCTCTACCATAAGATTGAACATTTTTTATTGCTTGAAATCATTTTTACCTTTATGCCTAAAGGTAAAATAAAACTGTGGTCGATATGCCCGTATTCAAAATTGTAAATTATCGGAATTTTTAGGTCGGAAGTAAAATCTTTGATGCATTCATCAATACTTCCATCGCATTCAGAGGCAATTTTACAATCTTTAAATTGACCGAAAATAATGCCTTTTAATTTACCAAAATCCTTTTGCTGTTTAAGTTGATTTAACAGCAAATCGATTTTATATGTCTTTTCTCCGACTTCTTCAATAAGCAAGATTTTATCTTTTAAGGAGGGAAAATATTTTGTTCCGCACAAATAACATAATACACTTAAATTGCCTCCGACAATTTTGCCTTCTGCCTCTCCTTTGATGCGACATTTACCGGATATTATTTCGTGATGCTCATCAAACAGTAATGATTTTAAATATCCTCCGGCCTTATCATCGGCATTATTTTGATTGGGCTTATATGCAGGTAAATATCCGGTAAAAGCAGGTGTTCCCGATAATGAAATTAAAGCATTTTGAATACCGGTTGAATCACTTAAACCAATGATAGCTTTTTTATTTACTTTTATTAAATCATAATCTAAATACGGCAAAATTCTGGTTGAACCTGCTCCGCCTCTGACACAGAACAGAGCCTTAATATCTTTATCAGCAAACATTTTATTAATTGCTTGCGCCCTTATTTTATCACTTCCGGCCATATAGCGATATTCTTCGGTTATGTTTTTGGCTAATTTTACTTTTAGCCCCATTTGATTAAGATATTTAAGCGATGCATCAATATCTTTATTTTTTACAAAAGATGAGGGTGCTATAAATCCAACTGTATCGCCCTTCTTTAACAAGCTCATTTCAAATTCTCCAAAAGTGAGTATCCCATATCGGTTATCGAATTGTCACGCGCTCCCATTAACACAATTCTATCGCCTGCTTCGGCTAACTTTAGCAATTCTTGATACAGTTCATCTCTGGTTTCAAAAAAGATGGCATTTTTACCGAATGATTTAGCTTGATTAACTAAATCGCTTGATGAAATATCCCTGACAACCGAACCTCCGCTGAAATATATTTCGGGTATAAGTAATACATCATCATCAGACATTTTTTGAATAAATGAGGTTATTATTTCTTTTCCCATAAGACGCATCGGCGCAAAACCATGAGGTTGAAACATTATCAGTAATCGTCCGTCATAACTTTTCAAAGCACTCATTGAAGCTAAAACCTTATCAGGGTTGTGAGCAAAATCATCAATTACGGTAATATTTGATTTTTGTCCCAAAACTTCCAAGCGTCGTTTTGCACCTAAAAATGATTGCAAGGCCATACAAGATTCATCAGGCGAAATACCAAGTAATGAACAAGTTGCAACGGCACACATGGCATTAGCCACGTTAAAGGCTCCGATTAGACAGAGTTTGTATTTTTTGCCTCTAAATTCATATTGCGTGCCATCAGCTAAGGGAATAATATCAGAGGCATAAAAATCGGCTGTTTCATCTTGTATCGAAAAACTTAAAGCGTTTAGCTTTAATTCTTCCAAAACTTGACTGTTAGTGCAATCTTTGTTGAAAACAACACCTTTTTCAGCTCGTTTGGCAAAATCACCAAACAAGACTTTTAACTCGTCTATCGGTTTATGGTCTAAGGTAATATTATTTATTACCGAAATATAGGGATTATACTTTTCAATAGAACCGTCGCTTTCATCTGCTTCGATTACACAGTACTCGCCATCGTTTAGGATAACATTAGGGATTCCTTTTTGATTTTCATAATTTTTTAATATCGCGCCATTGATAACCAACGGCTTTTTTTCTAATTTATCCAAAATATAACCGACCATTGCGGTTACCGTAGATTTGCCCGATGTACCGCCGATAGCGATATTGTATTTATATTGTGAAAAAATCTCGGCTAATAAATCAGAACGTTTTTTTATCGGAATATTTAATTCTTTAGCACGCTTAACATCGGGAATAGTATCTTCAACAGCCGTTGATGCATATAAAGTTTCGATATCATTTTCAAACATTGAGCCGTCCTGCGGATATATTTTTATTCCGACAGATGTCAGGGCTTTTTTATTTTTTTCATCTTTTCCCTGATCAAAGCTACGATCAGAACCATATACTTCAACCCCTTTAAAACTCAAAACTTGTGCTAAGGCTGACATACCTGAACCGGAAACAGCACAAAATCCAACTTTTTTCATAAACTATCGTCCTTCAAAATAAAAAATTAGCCTGTAAATATTGTTATATCTTACAGGCTAATGGTTAATTTTTTGTTTGTTTATTTATAAAGTTCCGGCAAAGGAGCTTTTTGCTTTTTTTTGTGTTTCTTTATTGATTTGCACATATTGCAAAAAACCTCTAAAAATTCTTTTTCATCCCAATCTTTTTCAGTATTGGCATACAAAGTTTCTCGTATTTTATCCAACTCACGATTAAAGACCTGAGAATCAAAAATATCGGCAACATCTTGAAGATTTGCAATATTTTTGTCAGGAAAATGTTTTTGCCCCCAAATTATCAACTCATCACGCAAAAGCTTCAGGTTTTTGGCTTTGGCTGCTTCAATAATTGTTTTTTTATTGTTAGGTTGAAGAGCTACTTTGGTAAGTAATTTGCTTAAAACCAAAGCAACCAAAATACCCCCGAAGAAAGCAATGATAAGAAGATATATAATCTTGCCGTTATCGACTTTAGTTTCAACATCAACACCTTTTTTATCCTGTGTTTGCGGTTGTTGAACAATTTCTTCAACTCTTTGTTTTTCATCTTGAGGTGTGGACATTGTGCCTTCAACATTGATTTTGTACTCCGGAATTGAGGCTACCTCAAATGAATTGGTTGTGGTGTTAAACCATTGTACTTCAATTTCAGGTAACACAATGTCTCCGGTTTTTGACGGAATATAAACATTTGAAATTTTTGATATGGATATAATGTCATTATCCTTAACACTCATTTCACTAATCGGTTTTTCGGGATATTGTTTTACACCATCAACCGAAGCAAACTCTATTTCCGGTAAATTTGTATCTAAAACACCTACTGCCTTCAGATAAACTGTTCGGCTGACCGGTTCTCCGACCTTAAATTGCGGTTTTTGTTCATTAAATTCGGCTGACAATTTTACATCTTTTGCCGGCAACCACCATGTTGCACCCGAAACAGCGGGTTTTACATTTACCTTTATCGGTTTGGTATTTAGTACAACAGGATTTTTGTTGGCAAATACCGTATTCATGCCAAATCCGGCAAAAAACTCATCTTCCTCAAAAAAACGAGCAAAGGGATCTGTTCTGGTACTTTTAGTCAAATAATATCCGCTAAATTGTGCCGGCGGAATTATCAGTTCACCGGATTTTAAGGGAAAAAAGGCATAATCAAAGGTTATCTCTCTAAGGTTTCTGCCATTAATAATCTTGGTTTCTATTTTCGGTTCTCCGATGTTTTTTATTATCCAATCATCTTCCGAGGCAGAAAAATATGGCGGATTTCCTTGAAGCCCTCCGACATCATATATCTTTACACGATAATTTATTTGCTCTTGTACATAAGGATTATTATTATTTATATCTCCGGTAATTTTGAATTTAGGCGAATTAACATCTTCTGCTTTTACCAATGGTTCTTCGCCTGAAGGTTTTACGGTTATGGTTATGGGTTTGGTTTTATACCCCGCCAATTCAATTTCCGAAATATTGATTTCTCCCGTTTTCTTAGGGATCATTACCAAATTCCATTGTCTGGATTTGGATACTTGAGAATTTATGATATTGGTGCGATAGCCGTTAGAAACAGATAACACCATAAAATCTTGATTTAATGCGCTTAAATCAGGTGATGATGATGTGTCCACATCTTTTAACTCCAGCGTTAAAACAAACGTTTCACCTTCGGGAACGACATTACGATTTACGGTTGCATCAAAACTTTGAGCTCCGGCAGTATTACAAATCATCAGTAACAATAAAATACTTAAAACTGTTTTTTTCATTTTTCACCTATTGTTCATTGTAACGATTTTGTTGATATTCACTTTTGATAAATGCTCGCAACAGTCCTCCGACATCTTCGGGAATTTCACGATACTGCTGTAATTTTGCTTGCATTTTTTCGTCATATTTATCTGACTTTGGACCTTGTTTTATTGAGAAACCCTGCTCTTTACTTTTTTCACCTTGTTTTTGATTATTGGCATCAACTTCATTCATTTCGGAGAATGTATCTTTATCACCTTTATCATCTTTTTTATCGGAATGAGCATCTTTATTTTCTTGCTCTTTGGCTTGATTTTTTTGTTGATTTTGTTGTTGATCTTGTGAGGATTGTTCGCCTTGTGAATCTTGTTTATTCTCATTTTTTTGCTCATCAGACTTTTCATCTGAGGGTTTTTGGTCTTGTTGCTGATTTTGCTGACTGTTTTGAGAATTATCTTTATTATCTTTATTATCTTGATTGTCTTTGTTTGGTCTTGTTTGTTGTTGATTCTGTTGTTTTTTCAAATACTCAAGATTAAATTTAGCATCTTCATGATCAGGCTTTATTTTCAAAACTTCTTCATATTTTTTGATAGCATCGCTTATTTTTCCGCCTTTAGCTAAGGCATTACCTTGATTATATAAGCCGGTAACCGAATTATCTTTAGAAAAAAGATCGAAAGATTTTTGATAATTGCCTAATTTATAATAGCTTGAGGCCAACCAATTATTATCTTCAAACTTTTGACTTGCCGTTTCATAGTCACCCTTGGAGTATGCGCGGAAGCCTTCCTGATCGTTACTGTATATAAAACCGGCTTGAGCATTATTACTGATCAATACAAATAAAATTATTAAAATACCTTTTCTAAACAAAATAGCACAGCACATGAGCGGAATAATCAGCAAATACCAACCGGCATCAAGCCATATATTACGTAAATTTTTACCTTTTTTAAGCTCACCTTCATCGGTATTGAGCATATCGGCAAATCGTAATATCATTTTATCATCGTTTTTAATATTCCAATATACACCTCCGCCGGCTTCGCTCACTAGTTTTAATTTTTCATTGGTTGTTGCCGTTGTGCCGACAATATTTATTTTAATGTTTTGCTCTTTGGCTTTTTTAGCCTCATCAATGGCCAAATCAAATTTTTGTCCGACATCGGCGGTGAATATAAGCATATTACCTTTAGCAAAGCCGGCAGATTTTATTCTTTCGATGCCTAAATTTATTGTGCGATCAAGTCTGTCGCCGTTAGCCGGCATAATATCAAAATTGACGGCCGTAAGCAAGTTTTGCAGTATCTTCATATCGTCGGTTAAAGGTGAAATGACAAACGGTTCGGACGAATAAACCATAAGTCCGGCTTGAACATTTTTTAATAATTTAAGTAAATCGTCAATTTTGTACTTGGCTCTTATCAAACGACTGGGAGTAAGGTCTTTTTCTTTCATATCAGATGACATATTTAAGGCTATTATCAAGGGATTTTGATTTTCAAATGCCGGCACTTCTATTTTTTGAAAACTTGGTCCGGCAGAAGCTATTATGGAAACAATAAAAGCCAAAATGATTAAAAAGACATAAGTCTTGCGTTTGGTAGCTGAGCCTTTTACCAAAAGATATGGCAACAGGCGTTTATCAATTACTTTTTGCCAAGACGACTGCAAATTTGATACCTTACAGTAGCGTGCGTAAAGCAATATCGGAAACAATAAAAGCAACAATAACCAAGGGCGCAAAAAATGAAAGTTTGTCATAAACTCTTCTATCATTTTACACCTCGCAAAACGTAAAAAACAAACATGCCTATAAAACAAGCAACCAAAAGCGGAATATAATACAACTCCGTAGTTTCTTGAATAAATCTTTGATCATCCGATGTCGGTTCAAGCTCATCAATAATTTGATATATTCTTTGTAATCCGGCGGTGTTCTCTGCTCTGAAATATTGTCCTTCGGTAAGTCTGGCCAATTCTTTCATCCCTGTTTCATCAACTCCGGGGGCTGAAAAAGCAATTGCTTTGAAAAATACGTTGGGTGCACCGACACCGATAGTATAAACTTTGATGTCTTCCTCCGAAGCCAATTTTATGGCTTGCCCCAAAGATAAGGAGCCGTCATTATTTTCGCCGTCGGTCAAAAGAATAATTATTTTATCTTTACTTTTGTTCTCACGCAAATTTTTTAAAGCCAAACCGAGTGCATCGCCAATACTTGTGGAATCGCCTGCCATTCCTGCTTTCATAGACCATAAAATATCTTTAACCGAGGCCTTATCAAAAGTTAAAGGTGATTGTAAATAAGCTCTGGTTCCAAATAATATAAGTCCTATTCTGTCGTTAGCTCTTTGTGAGACAAAATCGGATACAACATTTTTTACGGCATCAAGACGTGTTACACGTCGACCATACAAAGAAAAATCATCTTCTAACATTGACGTTGAGATATCCAAAACCAGCATAATATCTCTGGCTTCGTTTTTTAATCGAACCGGTTCTCCGACGACTTGCGGGCGAGCACAAGCCAAGGTCAACAAAAACCATATAATATACAAAACAAAAAAACGCTTGGATAATTTGTTGTCAGAGTTAGTACTGTTCCAAATTCCGCCTGAAATTACGGAAATACGTTTCAAATCATCAATAAACGGAACTTTAAGGGCTTCGCCCTGCATTCCTTTAAGTGCCGGAGTCAAAAAATATATAAAAAACGGAAGTAATAACAAAAAAAAGGCTATCGGATAGGCAAATACTATCATAAATTTTCTCCTATCCATTTACTACAAAAAATTTTTAATTTTGCCAGATCGTCTATACTGTATGTTGTAGAATTTTTTGGCATATACGGAGCATTTACCAACAGCCCGGCAATTTTGTCGTTAAGCTTGGTTTTGCTTTTGGAATTTACGAAATCAATCCAATCATTACCGCTAAGCACTGTTGCTTCCGGATATTTATATACACAAACACGACGCAAAATTTCAGATATCTTTGAAGCTGATTTTTGAACATTTGCAAGCGGAATGTTTTTGACTAACCTCAAGGTATATATTTTGCGAGATTTTACCACCGCCAAACGAGTAATTTTATATAAAATAAAGCTTCCCAAAAGTATGCCGAGAATCACTAACCAACCGTATCCCAACGGAAAGTTTGATATATCTTGCGGAATGTGTATATCTCGTAACTCAGGTAAATTATCCGGCATACAGTTTCCCTTAAAATTTTACATAAACACAATCAATAATTTAAGAATTAGCTCTTTAAAAATCAACATTAGCGAAGTTTAATAATACCAATTTTTTTCTTGCCCAAAGCGATTTTGGCTTGCCCGTCGATTATATCGCAAGCGCCCAGACAATAGTTTTCATCGGTAATTGCTTTATCATTCAGTTTTAGTCCTCCTTGTTTGATAAGCCGTCTGGCTTCGCCTTTGGATGCACAAAAACCGATATTAACAAAAGCGTTCAAAATGCCCTCGCCTGCATCTATTTCCAAACAAGGCAGTTCACCTCCGGCCTGATTTTGTTCAAAAGCCTTAATAGCTGTTTCACGAGCATTAACAGCTTCAGCCTCACCACGACAAATTTTGGTGGCTTCAAAAGCCAAAATCTTTTTAGCCTCGTTAATTTCTTTATCTTGCAAAGCCTCTAGTCGACGAACCTCATCAATCGGCAAATCGGTAAAAATGCGCAAACATTTACCGACTTCGCTATCGCCGATATTTCTAAAATATTGGAAATAATCGTAAGAGGATAGTTTTTCGTCATTAATCCAAACGGCATTTCCTTCGGATTTGCCCATTTTTTTACCGTTAGAATCGGTAATAATCGGTGAAGTATAACCAAACAATTCTGTATTATACTTTCGGCGACCGAGTTCGGTTCCCGATGTAATGTTACCCCATTGATCAGAACCGGCAATTTGAGCGCGACATCCGTATTTTTGCATTAACACACAAAAATCATAACCTTGCAACAACATATAGTTAAACTCCAAAAAGCTCATCGGTTGCTCACGTTCAAGGCGAGTTTTGACGCTATCCATGGTCAACATACGATTGACCGAATAACAAGTTCCTATGTCGCGTAAAAATTCAAGATAGTTTATGTCTTTAAACCAATCCCAGTTATCAACCATAATTGCATCGTTGGTGCCATTACCGAATCGCAAAAACTTAGAAAAAGATTTTTTTAATCCCTCGATATTATGAGCCAAAGTTTCTTCATCTAAAAACGGGCGAAGCTTATCTTTTCCGGACGGATCACCGATGCGCGCGGTTGCGCCACCGACCAAAGTCAGAGGTTTATGACCGCATTTTTGAAACCAACGCATCATCATTAACGGCACAATATGTCCGACATGCAAACTGTCGCCGGTAGGATCAGAACCCAAATAACCTACCGCAGGTGTACCTTTTTTTTCACAATCGAGCAAATAGTCATCAAAGCCCTCTAAGTTTGTGCATTGATTGTAAAAACCTCTGTCCTGCATAATGTTGAGAAATTCTGATTTTAATTGCGACATTTTACTTTTCCTCTTTTTTAATATTTATAACTAATTCTTAACGCATATTAGCATATAATTTTGGTATTGCAACAAGGGAGTTAAATTTTTTATGAGTTCTATTCATGCTACAAAAGTTTTAGGGTTGACCAGCGGATCTTCTTTGGACGGGGTTAATGCTGCTATAATCGTTACTGACGGAGTAGATGTTTATGAAAGAGTAAAAACGTTTGACATACCCTATGATGATAACTTGCGTGAGGCTCTTCGTCATATGCAAAAAAATCATATAAAAATGAATGATGATGAAAAGCTCAGAATCGAAAAATCGCTGACTGATTTTCATATCGGAATCGCCAGAGAAATAATGTGTGATTATGACGATATCAATTTAATCGGATTTAGCGGACATATAATTTGTCATAAACCGAGTGAGCATATTTTATATCAAATAGGTGATGCTCAAAAAATGGCTGATGAGCTTAAGGTTAAAGTTATTTCAAAATTTAGAAATGCCGATATTTTGGCCGGCGGTCAAGGTGCGCCCTTATCGCCCATTTATCATATTTCGATTGCTCAAAATTTAGAAAAACCTTTGGTAATTGTCGATATCGGCGGTATCAGTTCGATTACATTTGTCGGACAAAACGGCGAACTGATGGCTTTTGATGCCGGACCGGGAAATGCCGCTATTAATGAATGGGTAAATAAGCATGGCGGAATGTATATGGATTATAACGGCAAACTTGGAATTACCGGTCATATAAACGACGAAGTTCTGAGTGCAATGATGAAACATAAATACTTAAAATTGTTGCCGCCAAAAGCAACTGATAGTGCAACATTTAGAGACAAGCTCGAACATTTGGAGGGGTTGTCTTTGGAAGACGGATGTGCAACGGCAACAGCTTATATTGCAACCTCAATATTAAAAGCTATTGATGATTTTATTCCCGTTATACCGAAACAAATTATTGTTTGCGGAGGCGGTGCAAAAAATCCGACATTAGTACGTTTCCTAAAGCAACGTTCAATCGGTATGGAAGTCGTAGCATCAACAGAATACGGTTTTGATCCCTCGGGTATTGAAGCTGAAGCATTTGCATTTTTGGCCGTCAGACGTTTGCAATGTATGCCGACCTCTTATCCGTTTACCACCGGCGCTTCACAAGAAGTTATCGGTGGTGAGATATTTGAACCTAGACGATAATTTATCAAAAAAATTATATAAGTTTTCTATCTACCAAAAACAGCATCTTTTAATCTTTTTAAGGTTCGTTGTGCAACGGGGCGGGCTTTGGATGCGCCTTCTTGCAACATTGATTCAACCTCATCAAAATGAGCCATATAGTAATTGTATTTTTCGCGTGGTTCTTTAATCTCGTTAATAATCGCATCAAGCAACATGTTTTTGACATGACCATAACCTAATCTTCCCTCGCGTAAACCATCTGCCATTTCTTTTAGCTGATCAGGTGTGGCAATAGATTTGTATATTTCATATACCATAACACTATCCGGATCTTTTGGCTCGTCCATAGGGCGAGAATCGGTTACAACCGAAAATACAGCTTTTTTAATTGCTTTATCATCATCAAAAAGAGGTATTATATTGCCATACGACTTACTCATTTTACGCCCGTCAACACCTGGGACAATGGCTACATTTTCGGCCAAGTAATATTCGGGCAAATGCAATAATTCTTTACCATAGTGAGCATTAATGGCGCCGGCAATATCTCGGGCAATTTCAACGTGTTGAACTTGATCTTTGCCCACCGGAACAATGTCGGTATCAAAGGATAATATATCAGCGGCCATTAATGTCGGATATGTATATAACCCCATGTTTATACCATCATCATCCGGCTTATCGGCTTCACGATTTTTGTCAACGCAGGCTTTGTAGGCATGAGCTTTGTTCATAAAGCCTTTAGGAGTATATGCATATAAAATTGTGGTGATTTCGGTAATTTCGGGAATGTCTGATTGACGATAAAAAACAGAATGATTGGGATTTAGGCCTAAAGCCAAATAAGTACAGGCGACCTCTTTAATCTTTTGATTAAGTACAAGAGGATCTTTTTCGGCATTTATAGCGTGATAATCAGCAATAAACATATAGTGATTTTCAGCTCTGTTACCTAAATCTATTGCCGGTTTTATGGCTCCCAAATAATTACCCAAATGCGGTGTGCCTGTCGGTTTTACGCCGGTTAGTACTGTTTTTTTATCAAACATATGCGATTAATCCTTACTTTTTTATTGAATTTATATTATAAAATTGATACTCTACCGGAGTTTTTAAGTCAATAGCTATATAATAAGGTGAATGAAAAAATGTTGGATATTAAATTTGTGGCAGAAAATGTCGATTGGGTGAAAAAATCTTTGCAAAGAAAAGGGTTTGATTCATCTAATGTTGACAAATTGGTTGAAGCTTATCTTGAAATGAATAAACTAAAGACTTCAACACAACAGAAAATGGAAGAAAAAAACAAGCTCAGTAATTCTATTAAATCTGCTCCTGCCGAAGAAAAAAACAACATTATTGCCAAAAGTAAAGCTATTGGTGAAGAGCTGAAACAAGAACAGCTTTTGCTCGACGAAGCTACTGCAAAATTTAACGATTTAATGTTAAGAATGCCGAACTATCCTGATGAAAATTGCCCTGACGGTCCTGATGACAGTGCTAATGTGGTAATTAAAAAAGTCGGCGAACCTCGTAATTTTGATTTTACTCCTCGTGATCAGATAGAACTTTGTGAACTTAACGATTGGACTGACAGTGAACGTATTGCCAGAATCTCCGGTGCCAGGACCTATGTTTTGAAAAATGATATGGCAAAATTGGAATTGGCCATTCATATGATGGTTTTGGACAAGCTTCGTGATAAAGGATTTACGGTTATTTCCGTTCCATCAATTACTAAAGATAAGGCTTTATACGGTCAAGGTTATTTTCCTTTTGCCAAAGATGAAATTTATCATATGGAGGCAGATGATATTTATTTATCGGGCACCGCTGAGCTTATCTTAAACTCAATGCATGCTGATGAAATTCTGTCTGAAAATTCATTGCCTATTTTGTATGCCGGATTTTCACCTTGTTTCAGACGTGAAGCAGGTTCGGCCGGTAAAGATACCAAAGGACTTATTCGCGTACATCAATTTATGAAAACCGAACAATTTGTCGTTTGTAAGGGAGATAAAGAAGAAAGCGAAAAATGGCACAAAAAATTGCTTGAAATATCCGAAGAAATTTTGGCCGATTTGGAACTTCCTTATCAGGTTTTGGACGTTTGTTGCGGAGATATGGGGTCTCCAAAATATCGTCAATATGATTTAGAAGCTTGGTTACCGAGCCAAAATTGCTATCGTGAAACTCACTCTTGCTCAAATATTACCGATTGGCAAGCTCGACGAACAAATATCAGATATCGCGAAAATGCCTCGGGTAAAGTTAAATTTGCTCACACCTTAAACAATACCGGAATCGCCACACCGCGAGCCTTGGTTATGTTTATCGAAAACCACCAAAATGAAGACGGATCGGTAAATATTCCGGTTAAATTGCAACCGTACATGGGCGGTAAAAAAGTTATCGGTAAAGGCAAATAATTTTATCATTTTTAGCAAAATATTAAGTCCCGTTAATTATAATGGGACTTATATTTTTTATAAGCATCGGCTTAGGAGTTTTTGTAATGGAATTTGATAAGAAAAAAATACCGACTTGGTTTATGATTGCAACAATCATCCTTATTATCGGAGGTTTTAACGTGAGCTATTTTATTAAACATATTTCTTCTAATAGAGAAGCAATAGTCAACTATGATAAAAAAGACGATGATATTAATCCGATAAGAAAAGCGGCCGTTGCCGGAATTTTTTATCCGGCTGATATATACCAATTACATAGTGATCTCACCGGTTATTTGGATCATGTTGAATATAAAAGCTCGAGCAGACCGAGAATACTTATTGTTCCCCATGCCGGATACAAATATTCGGCACAAGTAGCGGCAAGTGCGTTCAAACGAATCATGCCTTTTAAGAACAAATTGAAAAAGATATTTTTACTTGGTCCCTCACACTATGTTCATGTAAACGGTGTGGCTTTGACCAACGAAAAAAGTTTTATGACACCTTTGGGATTAATCAACACCGATATGAATATTGTCGACCAACTTGCTCAAAATAAAGGATTTGTTTTTAAGCCAAAGGCTCATAAAAAAGAACATTCATTAGAGGTAATTTTGCCGTTTTTACAAAAAACTTTAGATAGTTTTCAAATAATACCCATGGTTTATGGTGATGCAAATCCGCAAGATGTTGCTAAGGTTTTACAGCCTCATTTGGAAAGAAATGACAGCTTGCTGATAATATCGGCTGATTTATCACATTATTTAAATTATGGCGACGCGAATCGTATGGATAAAAAAACTGCTGAAGATATTAAAAACGGTTCAGCTTTAGATCATCACCAGTCTTGCGGAGCAATCGGTATTAATACAGCTATGCTGTTGGCTAAACAATTTGCTTTAGTTCCTAATCTTTTGGATATGAGTAATTCGGGTGATGTATCCGGTGACAAAGACCGAGTTGTCGGTTACGGGGCTTGGAGTTTTGAAAAAAAAGATGATGAAAAAAAACTTGAAGGAATTGAGTTGGAACAGGATAATTTACAAAATTTTGCTCGCCATAATAAAGATGCAATTATTGACATAGTTTCAAAATCGCTTGAAAAATCTGTTGTGGAAAACAGCGATTTTTCACCGGATAGAAAAAATTATGACAATGTAATGTTTAATAAGGGGGCTTCTTTTGTAACTTTGGAAAAACACAACAAACTGCGTGGTTGTATAGGCTCGATTTTACCGGTTATGAGTATTGCCGAAGATTTAGCAAAAAATGCTAACTTAGCGGCTACGCACGACACTCGCTTTAATCCTATTACAAAAGATGAACTGAAAGATATCACGTTTAAGATTTCACTATTAACCGGATTTGAAGAAATTAAATTTTCTTCTTATGATGACTTATTAAAACAAATAAAACCAAAAATTGACGGCCTTCTAATTAAAGACGGAAAACGACAAGGTGTTTTTCTACCGGCTGTTTGGAAAGATATTCCGAATAAAAAAGACTTTTTTACAGAACTTAAAATCAAGGCCGGTTTAAGCCCTACTTATTGGTCAGACAACATCAAAGTATTCAGATTTAGAACAGTGGAGATTACAAAATGATTATCGACGGCTATAAAATTGCTTTAGACGAAAGTAAACTTGATGAAATGATAAACAATCAAATGACTGATGTCATCTTAATTGATAAAAATTTTGAAGGATATAAAAGTTTATCCGAAGGCGATAAAAAATCTTTGGAACATTTGGTAAAAGCATCAAAAATAATAAATGATATCGCTTTGGAACAAGATCACCCATTAAACAGGCAATTAAAAAAAGGATTGGAAAGAGCATCTGAAACAAACGAACACGCAAAAAAAGCTTTAATTATTTTTAATTCATTAAATGGTGTTTTAGGACTTAACGGCATTGATGAAAAACCTGTAAAAATTTTTGAAAATATTGAAGAATATGCCGGACATAATTATTATCCGACTGATTTATCAGCAGATGAATTTCATAATATTTTATTCAAAATGATTGAACGAGGTGAAATCAGAGAACTTAAAAATATATTATCCGCTCGTTCAATGGTCAGACGTAAAAATGATGAACTTTATGCTATCGACTATACCGAATATTTTGCTAAAGAATTTTCGGAAATTGCCAACGAATTGGAATTGGCAGCTCATTATTCCAGTAACAAAGAATTTAATGACTTTTTGGGATGGCAAGCTCAAGCATTGTTGCAAAATAACGAAGATATGGATATGTTGGCCGATAAGCATTGGGCGATTATGCAAGATACTCCCTTGGAATTTACCATAAGCCGAGAAAATTATGATGATCAAATTACTCCGACAATATTCGACAATGAAAAATTAGTAAATAAACTTAATGAGCTCGGAATTTCGCCGACACCTAAAGATATGCTCGGTGCAAGGGTCGGCATTGTCAATAAGCAAGGAACCAATCTTATTTTAGAATTTAAGAAACAAATGTCTGCTTTAGCTAAATTGATGCCCTATGCCGATAAATATGAACAAAAAATAGATTCCGGTGATGATATTAAACAAACAATGGTTGATGTCGATTTAGCATCACTGCAAGGAGACTATGCACAATGTCGCGGAGGTATGACTATTGCTCAAAACCTGCCAAACGATGATAAACTCGCAATAAAAACAGGTGGCGGAAGACGTAATGTTTACCACCGCCAAGTCAGAATGTCCGGCGATAAAGAACGTGAAAAAAAATTGCTTGATGCCCTTTTGGCAAAAGAATTTCATCAGTATTATGATAGAGAGGCTGAGCATATTTTTACTATCGGGCATGAAAACGGACACTCATTCGGACCTGACAGTTCTTATAAAATTGCATTAGGCATATATCAACATATAATTGAGGAATATAAAGCTGATGTAACATCTATTGCCATGATGAAAGAATATGTAAAATCGGGCATAATCAGTGAAGATGATTTGAAAAAAATATATGTTACTTGGATTATGAGATTATTGTTGAAATCAAAACCTCAACATATTCAACCTCATCGTATCGGCGACTTAATGCACTTTAATCGGTTGCTGAGATTTAAAGCAATTGAAATAAATGAAGATGGCAAAATAAAAATAAATTTTGATAAAATACACGAAGTTACATATAATGGTTTGGAAAATGCCATAAGAGTACAGTTATCAAAATCGCCGACAGAGGCTAAAAAATTTATTGATGAATTTTCAACTTGGAATGATTTGCATAAACACATAGCCTACGTATTATTAAAATTAGGTATTAAACCATATAAAAATATAAGGATGTTTTTATAATGTATTATCGTTTAGAAGATATCTTTACAATAGGAATTGGTCCGTCAAGCTCACACACCGTCGGACCGATGAAAGCGGCCAAAAGGTTTGTTGATAATTTAATTGAAAAGGATGTTTTAACAAAAGTTGCTTCACTAAGGGTTGATTTGTACGGTTCTTTGGCTTTAACCGGAATCGGTCACGGAACACTTAAAGCTATTGTATACGGATTAATGGGATTTATAGCTGAAAATGTAGATACAGAAAAACCTTATTACAGTTCGGTAGAACGAGATAAATTACTTCACTTGGCTCAGCAAAAAGTTATTAACTTTGATATCGAAAAAGATATGTCGTTAAACAACGACGTGTTTTTAAAAGAACATTCAAACGGAGTAAAATTTTCTTGTTATAATGAAAATGATAAACTTCTTTTAGAAGAAACATATTTTTCAATCGGAGGAGGAACAGTCGTACGACAAGACGAATTTTCATCAAACCGTAGCAACATAACATATAATGTTCCACACCAATTTGACAGTTGCGCCGAACTGCAAGAGATATGTCAAAAATATAACCTTAGTTTTTCTGATGTAGTTTTGCAAAATGAGGTTTCGTTACAAAGTGAAAATAAAGTTTTTGATTATTTAAAAAAAATATATGATACCATGATAAATGCTATCGAACGGGGAATGAAAAAACACGGTGTATTACCCGGTGGAATGGAAATAAAGCGCAGAGCGCCAGAAATCTATAACCGATTAAAAGAACGTTTTTTAGATAACAAACAAGACGGTTTAGAAGTTATTGACTGGATAAACTTATGGGGATTTGCCGGTGCCGAAGAAAATGCTTCAGGCGGAAGAGTCGTTACGGCACCGACAATGGGATCTGCCGGAATTTTGCCGGCCGTTATGCGCTATTTTGAAAGATTTGCCTCGAAAACTTCACCCTTGGACATTGAAAAAGGAATTATTAAATTTTTAACCACTTCAGCTGCTATCTGCTCATTATACCGATCTAATGCCTCTATTTCCGGTGCCGAAGTCGGTTGTCAGGGTGAAATTGGTGTTGCCTGTTCAATGGCGGCCGGAGGATTGGTTGCTGCTATGGGTGGTACAAATAAACAAATTGAACAAGCTGCCGAAATAGCTATGGAACACAATCTCGGATTAACATGTGATCCTGTTAACGGACTGGTACAGGTTCCATGTATTGAGCGAAATGCCATGGGCGCGGTAAAAGCCATTAATGCAGCAAGACTTGCCATGCGCGGTAACGGCTCTCACATTGTTTCATTAGATGATGTTATTAAAACTATGTATGATACCGGAAAAGATATGTCACACAGATACAAGGAAACTTCTTTGGGCGGTTTGGCCGTAAATATTATAGATTGTTAAAAAAAATATTATTGTCTTGATTGAAAACAACCTTGTATTTATACTTCATAAATGTAAAAGTATTCTTTGTTCTGCGAGAGGGATAAAATGTTTGCAAAACTTTTTAAGGGTGAACTTTCATTAGGTGCAACCTTTTGGAAATTTGGTGTTTTCGTTTTGATTATATTGCACTATGCGCTAAAAATGTTTGCCTCTTTTTTGTCTTCGTATCTTAAAGGTAAGACGATTGTACAATTTTTTCTTAATGAATTTCATTTTGTATATACACCAAAATTAAGTTTATTGTGGGTATTGTGTTATATTGCAACATTTTTAATTCTGGTTGTTTATTCGTATAAAATTATTGTTGCCGTATGGCGTTGTTCTGAAAACTATGAAAAAAGTGTTTGGTTGGTTCATTTGTCACGCATAGGTATTTTACTTAGCGTATTTATGACGTGGTACCCTTTTTTTGTGAGATAAATAAATGAAAAAAATTTTGTTGTTTGTAATGATTTTATTACTAAGCGGATGTGTTAAAGTAGGAGAATTTACACCTGAAACGCATAAGCTTTATGAGATGGGGAAACCAGATTGTGAAAAGACACCGGAAAGATGTTATAAAGGTGTTCCTTGGTAAAATAAGTCAATTAAAAAAAAACCTCTTTGTTTTCACAAAGAGGTTTTTATTTTCAATTCAAAGAATTAAAGTTCGCCGGTTGAGTAGCGTTTTGCCATTTCAGCCATCGGAATAACTTTAATTTTTGAAGCTTGTTCGGCAGCGCCAAACGAAATGAAACGAGCTTCACAAACTTTTTGCATTTCTTCAATAGCCGGTTTCAAGTATTTACGTGGATCAAATTCTTTTGGATTTTCGGCAAATATTTTTCTGATTGCGCCGGTAATTGCCATACGGCAATCAGTATCAACGTTAACTTTGCGAACACCGGATTTGATACCGCGAACGATTTCTTCAACCGGAACACCATAAGTTTGCGGAATTGCGCCACCATAAGCATTTATCAAATCTTGCAATTCTTGAGGAACAGAAGATGAACCGTGCATAACCATATGAGTATTCGGCAATTTAGCATGAATCTTTTCAATAACATCAATAGCCAAAATTTCACCATCGGGCTTACGAGTAAATTTGTATGCACCATGTGATGTACCAACGGCAACGGCCAAAGCATCTAATTTGGTTTCGGCAACAAAACGAGCTGCTTCATCAGGATCGGTTACAAGGCGTTTTTTATCAATAACACCTTCGGCACCATGACCGTCTTCTTTGTCACCTTTACCTGTTTCTAATGAACCGATAACACCGAGTTCGCCCTCGACCGAAGCGCCTACGGCATGAGCTCGAGCAACAACTTCTTTAGTAACTTTTACGTTATATTCAAAAGATGACGGAGTTTTACCATCAGCTTCCAAAGAACCATCCATCATTACTGATGAATAACCGTTTACGATTGCTGATTGGCAAACATCAACTGATGAGCCGTGATCTTGGTGCAAACAAATCGGAAGTTCGGGGAACATTTCGATACCGGCTTGAATCATATGGCGAATCATCGGGTCACCGGCAAATTTGCGAGCACCGGTAGATGTTTGAATAATAACAGGAGCGTTTACTTTGCGAGCGGCTTGTAAAACGGCAATAACCTGCTCCATGTCGTTAATATTAAATGCCGGAACACCATAGTTGTTTTCGGCTGCGTGATCCAAAATCTGACGCATAGTTACTAAAGGCATATTTTTCTCCTTAAAATTAAGTTCTTTTTCTTTGGTTAATATATATAAGCATCCTTTTTTTGCAAGTTATTTCAGCGCATCTTTAACCGCATCAACAACTTCGTCAACCGTAATGCCGAAATATTTGTACAATTCGGCTCCGGGAGCAGATGCGCCAAAACCGTCCATACCGATAATATCACCGGTAAGACCGACATATTTTTCCCAACCGAATTTAGATGCTGCCTCAACAGCAATGCGAGGTTTGTTACCAAGTATCTTTTCTTGATAATCGATACCTTGAGCATCAAACAATTCACAGCAAGGCATTGATACAACAGCAACCTCTATTCCCTCTTCTTTTAACTTAGCTTGAGCATCAATTGCAAGAGATACTTCAGACCCGGTTGCAATCAATGTTGCCACACGTTTTTTCTCATCACCGGATATAATATAAGCACCTTTAGCCGACATATTTTCTTTTATATCTTTACGGATTGTCGGTAAATTTTGACGAGAAAGAGCCAAGACAGATGGTGTGCTTTCTTGAGTAATTGCTAACTCCCAAGCTTCTGCCGTTTCGACCACATCACAAGGACGGAAAGTTAACATATTTGGCATTGCTCTGAATGAGGCCAAATGTTCAATCGGTTGATGTGTCGGGCCGTCTTCCCCCACCCCGATAGAATCGTGTGTCATAACATATATGGTACGCAACCCCATTAACGAAGCCAAGCGCATGGACGGGCGCAAATAATCAGAAAAGACCAAAAATGTTCCGCCAAAAGGGATAACTCCGCCATGCAAAGCCATACCGTTCATCATAGCGCCCATAGCATGTTCTCTGATACCATATTCAACATTGTTACCGCTGTAATCTTTAGCTGTTATGGTTTTTGAAGCTTTTGTTGTAGTCATATTAGGACCGGCTAAATCAGCAGACCCGCCTATCATATTCGACAAATTAGGTACAATTGCCTCCAAACACATATTAGACGCTTTGCGTGTAGCTACACATGGTGTTTCTTTAATAGCGTTTTCCTTTACCTTTATCAAATCCTTATTCCAATTTTTCGGCAAATTACCGGAAATAACGTCTAAAAACTCCTTGCCTTTAGCTTTTGCTCTTTTTTCCCAAGCTTTAGCAAGACCTTTTCCGCTTGAACCGGCTTCGCGCCACGCCTTTAATATTTCTTTCGGCGTTTCAAAAGCAGGCGCTGTCCAATTCAACTGTTTGCGCATCAATTCAATTTCTTCTGCTCCTAACGGAGATCCGTGACATTTGGGAGTTCCACATTTATTCGGAGCACCAAAACCGATGGTTGTTTTGCAAGCTATTAAAGTCGGTTTTTTTGACTTTTTAGCCTTTTTGATTGCTCGGTCAATCTGACAACAGTTATGCCCGTCAATTGAAATAACGTTCCAACCGTTCGCCTTAAAACGACAAATTTGATCGGTGGAAGAAGCAACCGATACATTGCCGTCAATGGTAACATTATTATTGTCCCATAAAGCAATAAGTTTGTTTAATTTTAAATGTCCGGCTAAGGATATTGCCTCTTCTGAAATCCCCTCCATTAAACATCCGTCGCCCATAAGAACATAGGTGTAGTGATCACAAACATCAGAACCGTATTTGGCTGAAATATTTTTTTCGGCCAATGCCATTCCCACTGCTGTGGCAATACCTTGTCCTAAAGGGCCTGTCGTTGTATCGATACCTTCTAGATGACCGTATTCCGGATGACCGGCGGTTTTGGCACCAAGCTGACGAAAGTTTTTCAAATCATCGAGTTCAATATCATTATAACCCATTAAATAAAACAACGAATACAACAAGCTTGAGGCATGTCCGGCCGACAAAACGAATCTGTCTCTGTCAAACCATTTAGGATTTGTTATGTCAACTTTAAGGTGTTTAGAAAACAAAATGGTGGCGACATCTGCAATACCAAGAGGCATCCCCGGATGACCGGATTTTGCTTTTTCTATCATTTCGGCACACAAAAAGCGAATAGCATTTGCCATTTGTTTTTCTTTTTTACAACATGAAAATAAACACATTGATTTCTCCTTGTTTTTTAATTTTGACAATTGTTTTTCGGACGATTTTTCTTCACAACCACAGGTTTTTGAAATTCTTCGGAATAAATAACTTCTTCATCAGGTAAAATTTCCAGATTAACTCTATCAATAGCTGTTTCATATTGAGCATTTATTTCATCTTCACTAAAATAACGATAATCAATATCAAACATTTTATCTGATTTTTCTTTTTTAGCTCCGGCTAAATCCATTCCCAAATAAATCTTAAAATTATTAAACGGAGGATTTGATATACGAGTGGTAGATGTGTTACCTCTTAATATTAACTCTTTGGCATCTCGAGGTATACTTAAAGTCTGCTTAAATACTCTTCTGCCGATATAATCTTCATCATTCACAGAAGTTTTTACAAAATAATCAGCATCGACATTCGTAGTAGAAGATTGTTCCAAACGTCGCAACTTAAATATCGGTGTTATAACGGCATAATAGCGATTATCGGCTTCTTCCCTATAGCAATGAGTTTCATGCCCTACCAAATTAATTTGGAATTTATCATTTATATCCGAGTGATATGCTCTTGTTGTTTCTCGGGGAATTATAATTTCAGGACAAGCATAATGTTCAAATTGTTGCGACGAACAAGCAGACACAATAAAAAGCAATATTATTACTATAAATTTTTTCATAAAAGTACGAACCTTTTTAATGTTTTTTTATAATATAAAATACATCTATTCTTTTGTAAAGAACGCTAATAACTCGCTGTGGTTAGAATATATAAATTGATCGACAAAAGTTACTTCATTTAACTTATAACCGCCTGAAATTAATATTTTGGCGTCATTTATAAAAGTATCGGGATTGCATGATACCGCAACCAGCACATCCAGCTTGTATTGGGATGAAGCTATCTTTTCACAAACGGCTTTAGCTCCGGCTCGTGGCGGATCGAATAATATGGCATTAAATTCTTTTAGCTCACTCTCATCAAAAGGATATTTGAACAAATTTTTATTAATTATTTTGATATTGGTTATCTGATTTTTGTTAACAGAATCTTGAAAACCGCCCAGTAGTTGTTTTGACGAATCGACCGCAGTTATTTTGACCTTGTCATTTTGCGCTAAAATATAAGAAAATGTTCCGACACCGCAAAACAAATCTGCAATATTTCCTTTTATGTTTTCAAAATATTTTAATATCAAATTACTTAAAGTTTCTTGCCCTTCTTGCGACGGTTGCAAAAATGTTCCGGCAGGAATATACACCTCATATTTGCCTATTTTTACGTAAGGGCGAGATTTTTCCATAATGGTTTCGGCATCAGAAAAAGCTGATTTTCTATGTGAAATTCGGATAATGGAATTTTGTGAGGAAACCATTTCAAAAATTATCATACGATGATTTAATTCTATTGGCGCATCATATTCTAAAACAACATCCAAACCATTTGACGCTTCACAAACAAAAATATCTCCCTCGGTTATGTATTGAGATATATTTTTTTTGCCTTTTTTTACCAAATACGGCTCACTACATATTGCTTCAATAAGCTGTTTCAGAAAAGGAAGTATATTATTTAATGTCGGCGTCAATAAAGGACATTTTTTTACGTCGATAATTTTATGAGAAGATTGTTCATTAAACCCCATAACAAGCTGTTTTTTCTTATATTCAAAAGCAAATGTAGCCCTGCGACGACATCCGTCGGGAATGAAATGAGGTTTATTTATATTAACATCATCAAACCCTATTTGTGATATTGTTTTCTTAAATTTTTCAAATTTCTCTTGGCAATATTGCTCATACTGCTTATCTCGATATGTACATCCGCCGCATGAATCATATATTTCACAAATCATATTACCGGTCCTTAGAATTTTTTATAAAAAAAATATATTTTTATGTTTTTGTTTCTTGCAATAATTATTATTTTGATTAACATTAACCATTATATTGTTAATATATAATAAAATTTACTAAAGTTTTAATAAATACTCCAGTAATATAAGGCAAGTCAGCTAAAGTATTTTAAGGATAGTGTACATGAGCAAAAATTTACCGACCCTCTTTTCTAACAGGTTAGAAATTAATTATAACAAACATACTGCATATTTAACGGACAGAGTTAAACTGAAATCTGTATTACCGGGGATTGTTTTCGGTTTGTTATTAGTTGCTTTGGGATTTTATGAATGGTATAATTCTTTTGGGGGTGGCGGAACGGAGCTTATTCCTTTGCAAGATAAAAATGCACTATACACACCGGTATTCGCCGTATGGTTTTTTGATTTATGCTTTGTAATTATCGGACTTGCTCTATTTTTTACAAACGCTTTGCTTTTCATTCGTTATAATAAATATATTATCAGAAATAATAACGTCATTATTATAAGAAGACCCGCATTCAAAAATAAAATCATATTACAAGAAACATTAGATAAATATAGCGGGGTTCGTTTTAGGATGGAATTTATGGAACTGGGTTTTTTAACACAAAACAGATATATTGTTGAGCTTTATCATAAAAACCCAAAAAAGTCCATCCCTCTTTATATTTCAAAAAGTGCTAAAAATGTTCGTCTTAAATGGAAGGAATATGCAAAAAAATTTAAGCTTCCGGCAATGATAGATACAGATGAAGGACTGAAAAAAATAGAATTAAAGAACCTAAATAAATCATTGGCAGATCAAGTATCTCTCGGCTTTATTGAAGATAAATACGACACTTATGAACACTTACCTTCTTCGGTTACTTTCGTTCGCAAAAAGGATAAAATGGTATTAAAGGTTAGAAAGATAGTATGGGATATATATAATATTATCGCTTGGATTGCTCTTTTTATCATATCTGTTGCTTCGATATTCGTTTGGTTTAATTGGGATGCCTTCACCGGAATTTTAAGCACCACTCTTTATACTTTGTCTTTTATAGCTTTGTTTATTGTGATTGTTTCCGTGCAAGTTTTATTCAGAAAAGAAAAGTTGGTTATAAAAAAACACAAAATTGTTAACACACACAAATACATGCTGTTTTCAACCAAGCATAATGAAATGATGAAAAAAGATATAGAAGCAATTGAGGTAAGCGAGAATCCTTTAACCGGAAGATATTATGTGTCAATTGTATCAGATAAAAAAACAATAACTTTTGGAGCCAAAATGCCCATAAAAGATTTGCAATGGATAAAAAGATTTTTAATCCATGAAATCATTTGTTAACCTATAAACTGCAAATAATTTTGAGAATCAAAAATTTAGTTCGTATGGAGAATTTTATGAAAAAAAAACTACAAGATCAAATCGTTGAAGATGCTTTATTAAGAGAAGTTGTTGAAGATGTAAAAAACGAGCAATTACAACAAATGTGGAATAAATACGGCTTATATATCATTATCGGTATAGCGTTAATATTGACGGCAACAATCAGTTTTGAAAGCATAAAAAGCTGGCAAGAAAAGAAAAGACAAGAACTATCAGATACTTATTCCATCGCAATGTCTTTGCAAAGTCAAGGTCGCCTTGATGAAAGTTTGGAATTGTATACTTCTTTAACTCAAAAAAATTCAGGAATATATGATGATTTGGCAAAACTTCAAATTGCTAACATCTTTTTGGAGCAGGGTAAAAAAGATGATGCTTTGGCTGTTTTGACAACAATGATTGACAATGCCGACACCGTTGAGCAAATGAAAAAAATTGCCATATTAAAGCTTGTTTCTTATAAGCTTGATGATGATAAAACTCCGGTCAAAGAAATAAGCGACTTGTTAGCCAAAGTATCCGACGGAGAAAATTCGGATATTGTTAAGGAACTGACGGCTATGCTTTATATCAGAGAAAATGATACGACTAAAGCAATCGAAGAATATCAAAAAATTATAACATCAAAAAGCGCACCGGAAATACTTAAATATCGCGCTTTAGATATGATAAATTTACTGTCTGAAAAATAATTAAACACGAAAGGTTTTATTATGAAAAAAATATTATTCGGCTGTTTAGCAATAACTGCTTTGAGCGGTTGCGGTATTTTTGATAAAGATCCGTTGGATGTTACCGGTGAACGTGTCAGTGTAATAAGAGAAAACAGAAATATAAAGCCCGATTATTCGGCTCGTCAAATTCAGGTCAGATTACCCCGAGCAAAAATTAATTATGCTTGGGAGCAAAGCGGTATGACTGCAACACATAAAGGAGATCATTTAAAATCAGGCGGTAACCTTGATGAAATATGGGATATTTCTTTCGGAGAAGGTTCGTCTAAAAGAAATGTATTGATTTCAGCCCCTGTGACTGATTCAAAAAATGTTTATACCATAGATGCCGAAGGTGTTGTTCGTTCGTTTAGTTTAGCTGATGGTGAAGAGCTTTGGGAAAAGAAATTAAAACCATCTAATAAAAAAGCAAAAGACAACTCTATGTCCGGTGCAGGTATCGCCCTAAAAGCAGATAAACTTTTTGTTACCACAGGCTTCGGACAAGTGTTTGCTCTTAATAAAACAGATGGTAATATTGTGTGGAATCATGATATAAAAAGTCCGATAAGAATCGCACCCTCGGTTGATGGTGAACTGGTAATAGTTCAGTCTTTAGATAACGGAATTTTTGCTCTTAATATAAATAACGGCAAAGAATTGTGGTCAGATAAATTAGAAGAAGAATCTACAACAATGATCGGTGGCGGAACTCCTGCGTATAGTGTAGGAAAAGATTTGGTAATAGCTGTTTTTTCAAATGGTCAGGTTCAAGCATACAAAGCATCTACGGGTACACAGCTTTGGTCAGAATGGGTAGTGCCGGCATCTTCGACAGAATCTTTATCTGATATTACGGCAATAAAAGCAAACCCGATTATTGATAATGATGTTGTTTATATTGTAGGTTATAATGGCCCGATGGTTGCCATTGATATAAGGACAGGCGCTAAAGTTTGGCAAAAAGACGTGTCCTCATCTTCACAACCGTGGTTAGCCGGAAACTTTTTGTTTGTTTTAACCAAAGACAGTGATCTGGTTGCCATCAACAAACAAAACGGCAAAGTCATTTGGACAACCATTATTCCTTATGCTAATGATGATGAAAAGATCGGTGTATTTACCTCCGGACCGATATTGGCAAACGATGCCTTACTGGTGGCGTCATCAAACGGAAAATTATTTTCTGTTTCGCCATATAATGGCAGAATTATGGGAATTGCCGATATTGAGGAAGGCGTTGAATCCTCACCGATTATGGCTAACGAAACGTTGTTAATAACTACAAAAGATGCAGAAATTACAGCATATAAATAAGAGAGAAAAAAGTGTTAAAAGTTGCAATTGTCGGAAGACCTAATGTCGGTAAATCTACATTGTTTAACAGACTTGCCGGTCGAAAAATAGCCATTGTTCATGATGAACCCGGGGTTACGCGTGACCGGAAGATGGCTAAGGCAAAATTACAGGGGCTTGATCTGGAAATAATTGATACTGCCGGATATGAATATTCTAACGAAGACAATATTGAAAAACGTATGTGGCTTCAAACTAAGCGAGCTATTGAAGATGCTGATGCCGTTTTGTTCTTGTTTGATGCTAGAGCCGGCATTCAACCGTATGACGAACATTTTGCTTCATTGGTTAGAGAAACGGGAAAACCGGTGATTTTATTGGCGAACAAATGCGAGGGCAAGCTTCAGGAAAATGGTATTTTTGAAGCGTATAGCTTAGGTCTTGGCGATCCGATTGTTTTTTCGGCAGAACATGGTGTAGGGTTAGTTGATTTAGCCGATGCCTTACATAACATACAGGAAAAAATGCCCCAAGACGAAGAAGAAATTAACGATGATGAATTGTCCGAAAAACCTATTCAATTAGCAATTGTCGGAAGGCCTAATGTCGGTAAATCAACTTTGGTTAATGCTCTTTTGAATGATGAAAGAATGTTAACCGGACCGGAAGCCGGTGTTACTCGTGATGCTATCACAACCGAGTGGCAATTTATGGGACGCAAAATAAATCTTGTAGATACGGCAGGTCTTCGTAAACAATCTCGTGTGGAAAACGGCGTAGAAAAAATGTCGGCAGCAGCAACAAAACACGCTGCGTTTATGGCACAAATGGTTGTACTGGTATTAGATGCTGATGCGGTTTTGGAAAAACAAGATTTGACCATTGCACGACAAGTTCTTGACGAGGGACGCGCTTTGATTATTGCCGTAAACAAATGGGATATTGCCAATCGCAAAGAAGCTTTGGATAAGCTAAACTACAAATTGATGACTTCATTAGCTCAGGCCGAAGGAATCCCAACAGTTACTATTTCGGCACTAAAGAAAGAAAATTTGGATAAATTGATGCGTGCGGTATTAAAAATTTATGACCGTTGGAATAAAAGAATACCGACTGCGCCGTTAAACAAATGGTTTGCCGATATATTGGATAATAACCCACCGCCATTAGGCAAAAATAAGCGTCGAATTAAGTTAAGATATATTACTCAGGCAAAATCTCGTCCGCCGGCATTTTATATCTTTTCGAGTAACCCTGAAGGTTTGCCTGATTCATATTTGCGTTATTTGACCAACAATTTAAGAGAAACTTTTGATTTAGGCGGAATCCCAATTCGTATGACCGTAAGAAAAACAGGTAATCCTTATGCTGACAAAGACTAAAAAATAAGCTCCGAAATCGGAGCTTATTTTTTATTTGTGACCAAGTAGTTTTTCATCCCAAGTCGTCAGTCCTATCTGAGACCAATCGACCGGAATTTTATCGACAATATTCATATTGGCAATGTAGGCATCTTTAATTGTTTCAATTAATGTTTCTACAACTATTACCTCTCTTGCCTTACGTAATTTATCTCTGGCCTCGGGATTGATATAGTCTAAGATTATGTTTTCTTCGGGAGAGCGAACAAATAAGGCGTGATCATATCCGTCATAGACAATTTGCGGTTTGATCGGCGAAGCTTTTTTAGCACTGATATAAACATAAAGCTCGCCTTCAGAACTTTCTGCTATATAGTATTTATTTTCTGTTTCGTACTTAGCCATTTTGTTTTCTCGCAAATATTTCCCTTTGACGCATTTGAGTTGCTATTCTGGCATTATCAACGACCTCTTTTCCGCAAGGAATTCTTTTACCTTCTTCTTTTACTTTCTCAGCTTTTGCAACAAGTTCTTCTTTAGTCATATCTTAGTCCCTTTTTATTCGATGTTCACCTATTATAATAATAGCATTTTAGAGGTAATCAGTCAATAATCAGTTAACATTTTACCACTTTACCAAATAATCCAAAAAATTAGTTATAAACTCTGCTCTTCTGTTTTGATAATCAAGATAATAAGCGTGTTCCCAAACGTCTGCCACAATAATCGGCTGACCTAAATTTAATGACAACGGATTATCGGCATTTGAAGTGGTTACAATGTCAATTTTATTATCTTTTTGAACAACCCAGCACCAACCGCTTCCGAACTGCGCAACAGCCTTATCCTTAAATATTTTCTTAAAGCTGTCATAGCTTTCAAAAGAGGCTTCGATTTGGTCCATAATTTTTTTGGGTGGCATCTTAGCACCTTTATGTGACAAAGATTCCCAAAACATCTGGTGATTATAAACCTGACCGGCATTATTATAGATAGCCTTGTCTTGCGGTTTGTTATAACTTTCTTTAATTATGTTTTCCAAAGACATATTTTCGTAAGGGGTACCGACTATCAATTCATTTAATTTGTCAACATAACCCTTATAGTGTTTGTTATAGTGAAAATCCATTGTTTTTGCTGAAATATAAGGTTCTACATCAGATAATTCAAATTCAAGTTTTTTCATTTCAAACATTTTTATTTCTCCTTATTAATCTATTGATGTTTTTTAATATAAGTATTGGTTCCTATTTCATCAAGGAGCTTTTGCTCTTGTTCCGCAAACTCTTTATTTTTTCTTTTTTTGCGATTTTCTTTAACTATTTCAAAAGTTTTTTGCTCCTTAAACATTTCGGACATTATATCTCTGATTTGTTCAATTTCGGCTTGAATGTCAATAATTTGTTTCTCTAATATTTTGCGTTTTTTTAAATATTGGTCGGTATAAGCACCAAAATCACAAAGAATCGGATTTTGAGCAACAAATTCTTTTTCATTTTCATAGTCCTCAATCAAACAATACAATTGCTTTTGCAAAGCATCTTCTCGTTCGAGTTTTTGCATTAAAATACGCCGTTGTTCGTCGATTTCAAACTTTTTTACACGTTCCAAAACTTTTAGAGAATCTTTCATATTATTTTATCCCATTATTGCGGAACGTATGGAGTGTCTAATATTTTGGCTAAGCCCTCATAACATTCTTCCAAAGAAAATTTTTCGTGTTTGCTCTGTGATAAAAATGCTTCAATCATCGGATAATAAAATATTGCTTCGTCAACTTCGAGGTTTGAACCTTTTTTGTAAGCACCGAGGCGAATAAGTTCTGCCATATCTTCATAAGACGAAATATATTTACGAGCTTTAGCTACCAATTCGGC
The DNA here is from genome assembly GCA_017501665.1 of Alphaproteobacteria bacterium. Taxonomy (GTDB): domain Bacteria; phylum Pseudomonadota; class Alphaproteobacteria; order RF32; family CAG-239; genus CAZU01. The sequence continues at coordinate 105,162 of JAFVWM010000005.1, forward strand.
TTCTTCTTTTGTATCACAGTCAGGCATGGTTCTCGAGATTGAGCGTAAAATATTTATCGCCGGATAGCGATTTCGTTCGGCAATGGCGCGATCAAGTACAATATGTCCGTCTAAAATTGAACGTACGGCATCGGCAACCGGCTCGTTATGATCATCACCATCAACTAATACGGTAAACAATCCGGTAATTGATCCTGTTCCGGCACCCGGACCGGCACGTTCCAAAAGTTTTGGCAATTCGGCAAAAACACTAGGGGTATATCCTTTTGAAGCCGGCGGTTCACCGACAGAAAGCGAAATTTCGCGTTGTGCCATGGCAAAACGGGTAATTGAATCCATCATACACAAAACATTTTTATTTTCATCTCTGAAATATTCGGATATGGCCATGGTAACATAGGCTGCCTGACGACGAAGAAGCGGGCTTTCATCTGATGTCGCTAAGACCAAAACTGATTTTTTCATTCCTTCGGCGCCCAAAACATCTTCAACGAACTCTTTGGCTTCTCGTCCACGTTCTCCGATAAGTCCGATAACCGAAACATCAGAATCGGTATGTCGAGCCATCATAGACATTAAAGTCGATTTTCCGACACCTGATCCGGCAAATATTCCCATACGTTGACCTTTGCAAATTGTCAAAAAAGCATTAACTGCTTTTACCCCCAAATCAACTTTACCTTCAACTCGGTCTCTGAATTGAGCCGGAGGGGGTGATGCTTTAATAAAATAAGGCTTAGATCCTTTAATCAAAGGTCCTTTTCCGTCCAGTGGTTCGCCAAATGCATTTACCATTCGTCCAAGCCATGAATGATGCGGATATATAACCGGTTTGGCATCGGCTACTTCAACTAAACAGTTGATACCTATGCCATCCATTGAACCGTATGGCATAAGTAAAATCTTGTCATCCTTAAACGAAACTATTTCGCTTGGTACATTTTCACCGCGATTATTTATAATATTGCATCTGTCTCCTATCGCCAATGCGCTTAAAATACCACTGACCTCAACGAACAATCCTTGTACTCCGCAAACACGACCGTAATAGGATGATGCCTCCATTTTTTTAACAGACTGCGTTAAGTTATCTATAAGCTCCGACAATGTATCAACCTTTATTTTTTTGTTTTAATTTGTTTTGTTATACTACAAAACATTATATTTGGATAGTCTTATCGTCGTTATCAACATCCCGAATAAAAAATTGTTAATAATTATTAACAAATCTAAACAAATTAAAATTATAGCTATATAGTGTAATCAGAATGTTAGTTTTTGGCGAAAGGATGCGTAAACATGCGTGTATTACTTGTAGAAGATGATTTTGCAATTTCACAAAGCATTGAAACCATGCTCAAAAAGGAAGGAATGATTGTAGACACCACCGATTTGGGTGAAGAAGGCTTTGAAATTGGCAAGCTTTATGATTATGATATTATCATTTTAGATTTGATGTTGCCTGACATTAACGGTTATGAAGTTTTGAGAAATTTGCGCGCATCAAAAATTAATACTCCGGTCTTGATACTTTCGGGACTTACCGAGCCTGATAAAAAAGTTAAAGGTTTGGGTTATGGTGCCGATGATTATCTTACAAAGCCTTTTGATAAAAGCGAACTGCTTGCTAGGCTTCATGCTATCGTTCGTCGCTCAAAAGGTCATTCAGAATCGATAATAAACACCGGAGATGTTGAAGTTAACTTAGATACTCAAACCGTAACTGTTAAAGGAAAAACGTTGCATCTTACCGGAAAAGAATACGGAATTATGGAATTGTTGTCTTTGCGCAAAGGTTCTACCTTAAACAAAGATCAATTCTTAAACCATTTGTATGGCGGTATTGATGAACCGGAACTAAAAATTATAGATGTGTTTATTTGTAAATTACGTAAGAAATTGGAACAAGCATCAGGCGGAAAAAATTATATTGAAACCGTTTGGGGACGCGGTTATGTTCTGCGTGATCCTGATGAAGTAAAAGATAAATAATTTATATATTATAACATTTTTTGTTACCTCCCCCGAAAATTACAACCGTAAATTTCGGGGTTTTTTGATATAGAAAGCAATACAAAAAAGGAAGCTTGATTTTTTCAATTTGAAATGTCATCCATGTAAATGTTAAGAATTTCGTTGACAATTTTTTATAATGCCGAGGGGGGATGATCTAGCAGATCATGTCTTGAGCGAGGAACAAGCGAGACTGCGCATATTCTACTTTTTTTTAAAAACTAATTTGAAGATCGCTAACCGCACTCCGCTTACGCTTCGTTTAGGGCATGACAATATTGATTAAAACAAGGAAGATCCCTAGAATTTTTTGTTGCACAAAAAATAGGGATGACGGTTTAAATTTAAAAGGTCATCGCCCAGCAAAGTCATTCCTTGCTCGGCACTTTAGCGTCCGTGCGTTAAGGAATCTTATCTTTGCGTCAGCGCTAATATAAAAAAACAAAGAAGATCCCTTGACCTCACTGCGTTCGGAGGGATGACGTTATATATTCGTTTAGGGCATGACATTTTTGTTTTATCTCGTTTGTCAGCTTGTTCAAGTGATGATAAATGACACAAAAAATTACCCCTCGGAAGATGTAAAGTCTCCGAGGGGTGTTTTTATTAGCACTATAGGTTAGTTAACACTAGTAGAACCGCCATAATTTTCGTCGTTATATACGTCATCCGTATCTACAGCCATTGTACAACGAGTTCCAAATCCTCTAGAGTTGCAAGGATAGTAACATTTTGTTTTTCCGTCATTTGCTATAGTATAGTCAAAATGTGTATATACACCACTACAACCACCTTTACTTACACATTCTCTAGTTGGGTTGTTTGACATCCAACAGGTGGAGGGTGAGCAATTGCAGGTTATCTTTGACAAGCTGTGGTATACAACTTAACTCCATTATCGCCTGTGCAATATGGACCATTGTTGAAGTATCCACTCGAGCATTGTATGATGTATCCTTGAGCTTTGCACTTGTCGGTTTCTGATTGTTTTTTGGTGCAATTTTTCTTGTATGAAGAATCATATGGACAAGCATCGCCGGAAAGTTCGTATCCTGTCTGACATAAATTTTTGTAATTGTTATTTTTACACCAATCGGCATTACTTATACATTTTTTATAAGTTGCATCATATTGACAAGGCGCGCCGTCTTCAATTTCGTCAGTTGCGCATGATTTTTTATATCCGTTAGCGGTGCAATAATTACTTGTTGATGTATAAGAACAAGTGATCGATTTTACACTATTTGTAACGTTGTCATAATAAGAAAATGAAGACTGTTGTGCTGTCGGAACTCCGGACACACCACAAGAAATACCGGAATGGTTACCTGTTTGACAAACATTATTATAGTAGAAAAATTTTTTATCGACTAATAATGCTTTGCTGTTACTATGATTTGAACAAGTAGCATTCAACTCACTCTCATTGAAAGATACCGCATTTTTAAATCCATCCTGTATGTAAGTATCAATTAAACAATAAACAGTTTCGGGATTTGATTTGGGATTTGCCGAAGAGGCAGCAAAAGAATATTTAATAGGTTGAACAGCCGAAACCAAATCAGCAGCAAATCTTCTTGTGTTTAAAACCGATTTATAATTATCTTCCGGTTTGGAAGTAAACTTTTTATGGCCATCTTTACAGCTGGGGTTAGAAATAAACATACAAGTTTTGTCATCCACAGTCTCAGTTCTAAAGCTTCTTTCCGTAAAATATTTGGAAAGATAATTATAATCTTTTTCTGTAATAGCATCCGGTCCGCAATCACACGCGGTATATAATGTTTTTGTTGTTCCCGGATTAGTACAAGAAGATCCTCCCAGAACAAGGCCGTTATTACAATTATCTTCGCTATATTTATAATCATTCTTACAACGACAATTAATGTGACATGTTACACTACCATATTTTTTGTCGTCACAGATCATGCCTGCAGGAACATAGTCGTATTCATGGTTGGATTTATTACATTTATATGTGTAATCGTCCTGTCCATGACCAAACCCATCAGAGCCAAAAAACTCCGAATTTTTCATTTCGTACAAATTGACAATATCAGCATATGTCGGAGAAGCGAATGCCACTGCGACAGCTGCATAAGTCATTAGTTTTAAATATTTTGTCATAACACTTCTCCTTTTATCTTTGTTATCACAAATGTTTGCTAAATTTATTCACGAAATATACCAGATTTTATACGGACATACTTCACCCCTCGTTTTATGCTAACACAGATATATAAAAAAAACAATATATCGCCCCTTTCGGATGTGATTCCAATACCATACGTAAGCAGTTGATTTTACACAACAAATCTGACGATAAAAATGTAACAAAAACTTAAAAGAATTGAAGCTGATTTAAGACATATAAAACTATTAAAAGCGAAAAAACTAAACTTGTTCGCTAAGACTCACTTAAAGGCATGATGTTTTTTATCTTCTTATTTCAAATTTTTCAAAATTATTCTTACAATATTCTATAAGTTCGCTATTTGCTAAAATATTTTCGCAATCACTATCCGTTGTGGTTTTATCTGTTTCTATCGGACGATATTTTTGTAAAAAATATTTTTTTACACCTTTTGCTTGTAGCGATTTTGCAATTTTTAATAAATCATTTGATGTTAAAAAACGAGGATCGCAAGTCGTGCGACACTCAAAGTCAACTTTGCTTTGAAGCAATAAATCTAAGCTTTGTTCTACTTGGGCAAGATGATTTACACCAACAATATTTTGATACGCCCCTGTCTCAAACGGTGCTTTTATATCTAAACCAACCCAATCTACTAACGGCAATATTTTTTCAAGATGTTTCGGATGATAGCCCCCCGTGTGTAGCCCTATCGCATAACCTAAATCTTTTACTTCGGAAATTGCATCGGACAAACAATCTTGCATTAACGGTTCACCACCCGAAAATGTTACGGCATCAAGCTTACCGATACGTGAACGTAAAAAGTTCATCCAAAGATCCCAAGAAAAATCATTTTCTTTGGTTAAATCTCTGATAGAGGCATTGTGACAAAACGGACATTTCCACGGGCAACCCTGCATAAAAACAACAGCAGTCAATTTTTCGGGAAAATCAACGGCGCTGAATTTCTCAACGCCGCCAACTTTAATCTCTGACATATAATGTTTCTCTTTACTTATTATTCTGCCGCAATTGCGTAAGAACCTTCTTCGCAGTGGCAAGCACAACCTTCAACAGCCTTTAACTCTGAGAAGTTTAAGCGAGATTTGAATTCTGATTTTTTGCCTACATTAAATTCTGAATATGGACGTAAATAACCCATAACTCTTGTCCATACTTCGCATGGTTGTCTTTCTTCGTCTGTAAGTTTGATATCTTCAAAATTAACAGTTGTCATTTCTTTCTCCATTTATTCTTGTTAAAAATTAAACTTATGCAACATCTTTTCTTGATGTGGCGGCTCTCTTTATTGCCTTCTTTTCTTCATCGCAAATCGGGCAATATTTGTGTTCTCCTGAAATATAACCATGCTTTGGACAGATGGAAAAAGTAGGAGTTATGGTAATGTACGGCAAACGATAATTTGTTAAAACACGTTTTACAATATCACGACATACCTTGGCCGATGAAATGCGTTGACCCATATACAAGTGAAGAACTGTTCCACCGGTATATTTGGCTTGAAGTGTTGATTGTAAATCAAGTGCTTCAAACGGGTCATCGGTATAACCCACCGGAAGTTGTGAAGAGTTTGTGTAAAACGGATTTTCTTTGGTGCCTGCTTGGATAATGTCGATATAACGTTTTTTATCTTCGCGGGCAAAACGCGTGGTTGCGCCTTCGGCCGGTGTTGCTTCAAGATTGTACATATGACCTGTTTCTTCTTGAATTTTGACCAACTTGGCACGGATATAGTCTAAGAATTTGATGGCAAATTCTTGTCCCCACTCGTCAGCAATAGAGTGCTCATCATTGGTAAAGTTTCTGATCATTTCATTGATACCGTTAACACCAATGGTTGAGAAGTGATTACGTAATGTTCCCAAATAACGTTTGGTAAATGGGAACAAACCACCGTCAATCAAACGCTGAATCAGTTTGCGCTTAATTTCGAGCGATACTTTTGAAAGTTCCAACAACTCATCAACACGAGCATATAAACCGGCTTCGTTTCCTTTGTAAACATAGCCCAAACGAGCACAGTTAAATGTTACAACACCAATTGAACCTGTTTGCTCAGCTGATCCGAATAATCCGTTGCCTCGCGCTAATAATTCGCGCAAATCCAATTGCAGACGGCAACACATAGAACGGATTTGACCCGGTTTTAATACCGAATTGATAAAGTTTTGGAAATAAGGCAAACCATATTTGGCTGTCATTTCAAACAATAATTCAGTGTTTTCATCTTCCCACGGAAAATCAGGTGTCATATTGTAGGTGGGAATCGGAAATGTAAACGGACGACCTTTGATGTCACCTTGCATCATAACTTCCATATAGGCCTTGTTTATCATGTGCATTTCTTCTTGTAATTCGCCATAGGTGAACTCTTGTTCCTCACCGGCAATTATAGGATGAGTTGCACGCAAATCTTCGGGGCATACCCAGTCAAACGTAAAGTTGGTAAACGGTGTTTGTGAACCCCAACGTGACGGAACATTTAAGTTATAGATAAGCTCTTGAATGCTTTGATATACTTGCTTGTATGTAAGTTTATCTTTTCTGATGTACGGAGCTAAATAAGTATCAACAGAAGAAAATGCCTGCGCTCCGGCCCATTCATTTTGCAATGTTCCCATAAAATTGACCATTTGACCCACAGCGGCAGAAAGGTGTTTAGCCGGACCGGCTTCAGCTTTACCGGGAACTCCGTTAAATCCTTCGTGAAGAAGATTCTTCAACGACCAACCGGCGCAATATGCTGCTAACATACTCAAATCATGAATATGAATATCTCCGTTACGATGAGCTTCACCCACAGCAGCAGGATATACGTGACTTAGCCAATAGTTTGCCGTAACCTTACCTGATACGTTTAAGATTAAACCACCATTAGAGTAGCCTTGGTTGGCATTTTCATTAATACGCCAATCAAGCTTTTCCAAATATTCGTTGATAGAGCTTTCAACATCAACCATAACTTTTTTATCATTGCGTACACGTTGACGTTGATCACGATATAAAATATAAGCTTTGGCCGTTGCAAAATAGTTGGCCGAAATAAGAACCTGTTCGACCACATCTTGAATTTGCTCAATCGAAGGTAGCGCTGATTCAAATTTGTGCTTTAGCACTTTAAGAACTTGTGCGGTTAACAACCAACTCTCTTCTTCACCGAATTCTTTGGTTGTAGTTCCGGCTTTGTTGATGGCATTGTATATCTTTGTGCTATCAAACGGCGCCAAAGTTCCGTCTCTTTTAGCAACGTTATCAATTCCGATGTTCTCTTCGGCTACTGATGACATTTTGTACTCAACTTCTGACATATCCTAAATAACATCCTTATTTTCTTGTGGTTAGACTCCAATGTCAAATCTGACACTAAACATACAATATATAGAGTTAATAAAAAGTAAAGACACAAGATATAGTATTCACAATTTTTATTTCTCTATAACTAAAGTACAATAATTGAGCATTTTTTGCATTGACTTTATTCTTATATAAACGCCTTATACAAACAACATTTAAATGGTTAACAAAAACATGTTTTAAGTCTATCTATTTAAAAAACTGACATAAAAATTTTTTTACCCTGAGGATAAAGTTCTTAACAACTTTACGGAAGTTAAAATATCTCCGAAAATTTAGGTAATTTAAGCAAAAAATTAACCATTTTTTCAACAAAAAACCGAGTCGCTTTTATGTGTTTTTCTTTTCGGATTCGAATCGGATTCGATATTTTTTTTGCGCACCTTTGAATCAAAAAAAAAGTAACTTCTCGAAGTTACTTTTTTTTGATTTTTATCTGAATTTTTTTGAAACATCTCGTCCGATTGTAACATCTGTAATGTATTCATCAGTGCATTGACGTCCGACACAGCGTTTCAAAACTTGAGCCGTTCGACCTTCGGTTAACCCCTTCATTTTTATGGATGGAACATATACGTCGGTAATTTTAATTGCAAAAGTTATAAACCCGACTCTTCCTTCGCTGTCTGATATATAAGCTTTTATTTGATGTGTTCCGATATTGCCCGGCATTGCCATTCCTATAAAAGCTCTTTTTGCTTCATCGAACATCAACCAATCAGGTAGCGGTGTATCATTCACCATGCCTGCTTTAATTGAAACGGCACCTTGAGGGTCAAGTTTGTCGATAATAGATTGCGGAATATAAACCTCTATTTTTTGACCGCTTTCCAATACCAAATCAGGCATTAATGTAGGTGATGATAAATTAACCGGCGGACGCTTGGTCGGCACATCTAACATATAGGGACGATTATCAGGCAAAAATTCACCCTTGCGCCATTTTTCTAAAACACCACGTAAATATATGGCGATTTTAGATGGTTTTTCATTTAACATATAGTACGGAATCGCATCCATACCCAATGTTGCGTATAAATTACCCAAGGCGTCTTGCAATTTAACATAGGCAATCATAGCTTTGGACTCGTCACCTATAGCTCTAGCCGATTCAAGTTGAGAATCAGATGCTCTTGCACCAGAGGTTATTGTTGTATCTTCAGCAATATCTTCTGATGCGTATGCCAATTCTTGAGCTATTTGATAGTCTTCAACTGCCGACATATAACGAGCCCACGCAACATAGACCTGTGTTAATATAAGGTTGGTCATACGTTGACGGCGTAAAGCTTCGGCTTCAAAATATTTAGGATCATTAACTTTTTCAAACACTTCCATACCGACTTCTTTAGCCTTTTTAGACCAAGCTCGGTTATAATAGTTAGAATCGGTTTTATATTTTACGTTGCCGGGGTCGGAAAATATCTTGAACGAAGCAACAACTTCATCAATATCCGTGACCAAATCTCTGACTCTTAATTCGGGACGATTGGTTAATGCGACCCACTCCATTTCACTTAAGGAGCTTTTAATTTCGGGCAAATCAAAGTTCCCCATTTCTTTTCCGACTAATGTAAATTCGGTCGAGGGATGAAATCCCATTAATGAGGCTAAGCGAACATTAGCCGTTTCCAAATCACGTTTTATATATGAAAGTTCTTTGGTTGCTTGCATAAATTCACGCTTACGCTCTAACTCGGCAACATTCAAACTGGCTCCTTGTTTGGCTAAATCAGAAGCTTTGGCGTTAAGCTCATCGACGTCTAACGTCATGTATTCTATCATGTCATCAATAAGCGGAAGCAAGCGTTGAGCCGAGAGGGCTTTCCAATACAAAACTCTGGTTTCTTGCATAAGGTTATGTATTACCTTTCTGCTTTGTTCGTAAGCCACGCTTGTTTTGTACCAATCATCTTTACTTTGGTAATAAACTGTACTGATATCTAATATATTCCATGCAAGTTTCAGCTCCGAATCCATAGCGTCTTTATTATCGGTATTAACATATCCGGCCGAAGAAAATATTTCGGGTAAACGGTTCTGAGGATCTTTACCGACTTCTATCATACTTTGTTGATAGCTGACCAATCGACGGGTGTAATTATACTTTAAGGCAAGAGCCATGGCCATGTACATATCTATGGGCTTTTCAATTTTACGCGGTGTGGCCGAATACATGGTTTGCATATCGGCATCAACACGAATCGCCCTATCCCAATCAGTATAGGATGCAGGCGCCGGTATATCATCCTTAAATACAACACCGAAGTTAGTGCATGCTGTTATCAACAACACAAAAAGACAAAGTGATACTACTATTTTTTTCATTATTACTACCTTATATCGAACATTCTTTTGTTAACAGGTTATATCAATATTTTAAATATTAACAGTTTTATTTGCTTTTATTCAACAATGTTGTATAAAATTAACCAAAAAGATATCATTTACATGTTACGATAATATTGAAGTATCTTATTTTAGTCTAAGAGGTGTTATGCTAGAGCTATTTAACGCAGTCTTTAAGTATAAGGAAAATAAAAGTCCGGATAAATTAGGAAAATATCCCGAAGCACTTCATACGCTTGCTTTACCGGAAAGACGCTATTTGTGGACTACACGATTGTTAGTTATTTTTTCTTGTTTAAGCATATCTCTTAACTTGATGTTAGTGTCAGGTATTTACATACTGTTGCCACAACGCAGTTCATATCCGATGCTTTTTTATCATGACAAGGGCTTTAGTCAACTTTCGCTTATGGAAAAACAGGAAAAGCCTATCGCAGCAATAGACTTGTTGACAGAAGCTTTTATTGAAGAATATATTTATTTGCGCCATGTTATTACCAGTGATTATGATGAACTGATGCAAAGATGGAGTCCGGGATCCAAGTTTTATTGGATGTCATCAAAAAAAACTTATGGTGCTTTTGCAGCAGGAGAAATTGAAAGGAATGTTCGGGAATTCCAATCAACCGGCATGATCAGACTTGCTGAAGTTGAATGGATAAGACCGACATCTCTAGGATTTTGGCAAGCTCAATTTATTACCATGGACTACTATCCGAAAGAAACTGTTCCGGTTATTAATATTTGGCGAGCTTATATCAGAACTGCCATGTCACCGATATCTTATGAAAACAGATCATTAAGAGAAAATAATCCTTTCGGATTTTTGGTTCTCAATTATGCTCTTTCTTATGTAGGAACACCCGGTGATCCAAAGAGTTATTTAAATACTGCAAAAGAAATTCGCAATGAGATTTATGAATATTAAAAAACATTGGTATACTCAAGGATAGTACCTCATGAGTCTTTTTAGTCTTTTGTTCAGATATAAAGATAAAAAAAGCCCTGATAAATTAGGTAATTATCCGGAAAAACTTCACGTACCCGCATTTCCGGAACGTAGGTATCTTTGGACATCGAGGATTTTGGTTATTTGCTCGATTATGAGTATTTGTGTTAATATTGCTTTGACATCAATAGTTCTTATCTTACCTGCACAAAAATCGGCCGGCCCATCCTTTTTCACCGTAAATGAAGAAAATAACAGCCTTGAAGCTATACAATCGGCACATAAAAACATATATTTTATGGATTTGCTCAGCGAAGGGTATATTCATGAATATATAAATATGCGACACTCTATTCCTTATTCGTCTGCCGATTTATATTATCGGTGGGATACGGCATCAAAATTTTATTGGTACTCATCTTCTCGAACATATTATGACTTTATTAATAAAATTGATGACAAACAAATTTTGAATTTTATTAAAATGCGAATGAAACGAAAAATTGAAATTGATTATATAAAAAAACTAACCGACAGTTTTTGGATTGCTCAATTTAAGACATATACAACGACTCAAAAAATGACGACTCCCGACGTTATTATCTGGAAAGCTTATTTAAGAATTAAATACAGTGCATTTCAAAATTATGAAGATATTGAAAAAGACGAAACAGATAAAATGAACTATACTCAAAATCCCTTTGGATTTAAGGTGATCGGTTATAGTGCAAGTTATGCAGGAAAACCAGAGAAATCTTTTTCCGCATTGGAAACAGCAAAAAAAGTTTATGAAAATATAGAAGATGTAGTGAAATAACTTAAATACGTCCCATTATATTTTTGATAACCGGTATTTTGTATGTATCATCAACAACAGTAGGCTTAATTTCATCTTCTAAATCACAGACTAAAATCAATGACTGATATTTGATGTATCCCTTACTCAACGATATATTATTTTTATTTTCTTCTATCATTTTCTTTTGTTTTACGGCATCTTTAATGTATGCATCTATCAAACCGTTACGTCCGGAAAATATTTTAAGAAAACGTCCGGTCAAAATAATAATACAAACCATCAGAATGGCTGCAAGCGGATGAATAACAGCTGAATAAATAACCCAACTCAAAAGAAATATATTTACAGACAAATATCGAGCAAATATTTTAATCATTTTCCTAGCATTTACAAACCATAAAAAAGTTCCTACGCCACAAAACAACGACGTCAATGCTAAGACCATAAATACGTATACCGAATCTATTTTAAACGTAGCAATTCCTGCCCAGATAATGAACATCATAAACAGGCTTATTATTATATAACCTATGTTCAATTTTATATTTAAACCAGCTGTATTTCTTTTGAGTCCTTGTTCTAATATTTTAACAAGGCGATTTAACGGCAGCTTATTATTTTTTGTTACCGAAAAAGTCGTTTCATGCGATGGGAACAAAACCTTTAGGGCTTTTTTCTCATTTGCAGACAACGACATCAGATTGTCGGTGCTTTTGATAAGAAGTATTGTATCTCCCGATTGCTGAATGTCGATAATATTTTTTTTATACAAATCAAGCAAAAAACCGCAAACTGATTTTTTATCAAATCTATCATACAACAAATATCTGACCATTACGGCGGTTTTATTTAAGTTTATCTTTACCCTGCTTTTGCCCTGCTTTATGTATTGCCATGAAACTATAAACGAGATAACGATAATTAATAAGCCTAAAAAAGAAATATAAATATCACCATAATTATAGAAAGAACGAACAAAATTTTGTCCGAATGTTGTGGCGACAAAAGCTTTTTTATCCATTCTTAGAAGAATATGCATACCGGTTCCGATAAACAGCGGTATTTGCGCCGTATAAAGATGTGATAAAGCATCACTGTCTTCAATAAATACACTATCTTTGTAAAATCCTAAACGAGAACCGATTAGTGCTTCTTGTTGAAGTAACAAATTTTTATCAGGCGTCGTAATTTTTGCAAAAGACCTGTCTATAACTAAATTCCACCCATTTCCGCCGATATTCCAATAAAATTGGTTAATATCATTATCTTTTAATAATAAATTATCGGCCAAATATTGAAATTTATAAGTATAAATACCGGCCGGCAACCTGTAATCTTTGTCAGGAACCAACAAAACTTTATTATCAGCCTTGGATAATTTATAATTAATAGGTTGATCGTTTATCGATACTCCGATAATTGAGTAATCTACATTTTGAAAATCTCCTCTTTTACTCAAAATTTTCGCCGGCAGAATCTTGGTTAATCCTGACTTTAACTTTTGAGCATTGGCAACAACGACTATCGTTTCTTCAAATTTAACCATTCCATTAGGTAAAATTTCGATATTGTTCATCAGATAAGGAATATGTTCTATTGCCGGAACTCTAACAGGTGTATCATAAGGCGGTAAATATGCAGTGATCATAGGAATTGATGGATCCATCCATTTTTTTGTACGTTCTTCTATGTTATTGCTTTCGACCTCCTGTATTAACATCTGTTCAAGATCTTCCTGATCAGCCATGTCTTCTCTGACTTCGTCTGATGGTTTATTTACTCTTCTTACTGCTTTTTCATATATTTTTTGAAATAAATTTTTTTCATTTTCTTTTCTTTGCATTATCGCAATATTACTTTCGGCAATTGATGTTGTGCGATTTATCTCTTCTTTTTTTGCTTTTTTAGCATTTTTAAAACGCTCTGCAACAAATTTTGAAAACTCTTGACGATCAACTTCTTTTATACTTGTCTCTTTATTTCCTACAACTTGCTGATTGATATTAACATATCCGCTTATAGGTGTAATTTTAGCAAAAACAGTACTATATAAACAAATGTTGAAACATATTGCAAAAAAAAGTTTCTTCATAACTTGACTCTCGTTGTTAAATTTATAATCATACATATTATTGTAGTATAAAGTTGTTAAAAAGTTATAAAGGAGAACTTATAAAATGAGTAGAGAAATCGGAGCAATTATTTTGGGTGCAGGAAAAGGTACTCGCATGAAATCTGACTTACCTAAAGTTTTGATGCCAGTGGATAATAAACCAATGATTCGTCATATTATTGATACTCTGGAAGAGTTAAAAGTAAAGAAAATCGTTACGGTTATTGCTCCGGATGGCGAGGCCGTAAAAAGAGAAGTTGCTCCATATCCCACTTGCATTCAGGAAAAACAACTGGGTACCGGTCATGCCGTGTTGTCTGCTTGCGACCATTTTAGAGGTTTTACCGGTGATATTTTAGTTATTTTCGGTGATCAGCCTTTATATACAAAAGAAAGCATGAAAAAAATGTTAAAAAAACGTGCTGAAGGTTTTTCTGTTGTTTGTATGGGCTTCAGACCGGATGATCCAGCACGTTACGGTCGTTTAATTATGGATGGAGAGGAATTAAAACGTATTGTAGAGTTTAAGGATGCAACAGATGAAGAAAAGAAAATTAACTTCTGCAATTCGGGTATAATGTGTTTTGAAGGTGAAAAATTATTTTCTATTTTGAGTGCTATAAGCAATGATAATGCGGCTCAAGAGTATTATCTTACTGATGCGGTTGAAATTGCGCTTCGAATGGGGTTGAAATGTTCAGCCGTAGAATGTCCGGTTGATGAAGCATCTGCTGCCAACACTCTGGAAGAGCTTGCTTTATTGGAGGAATTGATAAAAAAGAGAAAAAGTCAAAACTGATGGGATAATAATGAATTTTATTAAACGCTATTGGTTCGGCGGAATACTTGCCTTAATTGTTTGTTGTTTTTTGTTGCTTTTTGTTTTGTTGATTGTATCACCAAAACAAGATGCGCAGGGACGCGGTTTTGTAAAATGCACTCAAACATTGATTTCTTCATTATCAGAGTGTGACCGTAAAATTTTTTGTTCTATAAAAGCAATATCGCAAAATACTTTGTGTGATATTACGGTTGTAGTTGATGGTTTTCAACTTTGGATTGACAATAAACAAGCAAAACCTTGGAGTAATTATCTATTTGAGCCTGATGTAACTGAAGATTCATTCTTTGATAAAGAAGCAATTGAGGACTATTTAAAAAACAACCCTAATGTAAAAGATGAAATGATACGTCTAAATAAGCTTAGAAAGGAGCTTGAAGATGAAGAAAACAGTCAAACAATCAATAAAGAAATGTTGCCGGAATAATGAACTTCTGGCTTGGGATTTATCTGATTTATACAATGGAATCGATGACAAACAAATTAATATTGATCTAGAAACGTATAAAGAATCGGCCTTATCTTTTGCAAAAAAATACAAAGGAAAGCTTAACGGCTTAACTGCAAAGCAATTTTTTGAAATGGCAAAAAATTGCGAGGAGCGTTCGGTTTTAGGTAATAAAATAGGTGTATTTGCCTATTTGAACATGGTTACTCAGATGAAAAATGCCGATGCCATGACTTTTTATCAAAACATCTCAGAAAAACTTAATGATTATGGTTTGCCTTTGATATTTTTATCCTTGGAACTAAATAAGCTCCCGCAATCAAAGATTGATGAGTGGCTTAAAGATGGCAAAGCAGCTTATTATGCACCTTGGTTAAATAGAATCAGAATGTTTAAGGATTATGAATTATCCGAATCGGTTGAAGAAATTTTGCACGAAAAATCTGTTACCTCAGGTGACGGTTGGCAAAGATTGTATGAAGAAACATCTGCCAGATTAAAATTTGTTGTTGACGGTAAAGAATATAATGATAGTGAAATTTCAAAATTGACCTTAGATAAAGATGCCGATGTCAGAGCAAAAGCCGGAAGAGAAATCGCTCGCGTATTTAGAGAGAATGCACCTTTATTTACCTTAATTTATAATATGGTGGTTAAGGATAAGGCTATTGAAGATATTAAACGTGGTTTCAGCTCTCCGGTCGCTTCACAAAACTTAGCCAACAGAGTTGATGACAAGGCTGTTGTTGCATTAGCAGAGACTGTTAGGGAAAACTATGCCAATATCGCTCATCGTTTTTATAAGCTTAAAGCTAAATGGTTAGGTGTCAAAAAGCTCGAATATTGGGACAGGAACGCTCCTCTTCCGTTTGAAAGCGATAAGAAGTATTCATGGGATGATGCTGTTGATACGGTTTTGAAAGCATATAATGAATTTTCACCAAAACTTTATGATTTGGCGAAAGACTTTTTTAACAAAGAACATTCTTGGATTGATGTTCCGCCACGTGACGGAAAAAGAAGCGGGGCTTTTGCCATGCCTTTACCCGATAAATATCACCCTTATTTATTCTTAAATTTTATCGGCAAACAAAATGATGTTTTGACTTTGGCTCATGAATTAGGACATGGTTGTCATATGCGTCTTAGCTCAAAACAAGGAGATTTAAATGATGCAACACCGCTTACTTTAGCCGAAGTTGCCTCGGTGTTCGGCGAAATGTTAACCTTCCAATCTTTGTTAAAACAAGCCACATCAAATAAAGAAAAGCTTTGTCTTATTGCCGGCAAAGTCAATGATATGATAAACACTGCCATACGACAAATTGCATTTCATTTCTTTGAAACAAGAGTTCATGATGAACGTCGCAAAGGCGAAGTGTCACAAGCTCGTTTGGCTGAAATTTGGCGTGAAGAAATGAGTGCTTCTTTGGGTAAATATGTAAATATTGATTCTCAAACAGAAGATAATTGGGCTGTGGTGGGACATTTCTTTTGGAAACCTTTTTATGTTTACGCCTATTCTTTTGCCGATTGTCTGGTTAACTCGCTGTACCAAGTTTATCAAGACGGAAAAGTTAAAGATTTTGAAGATAAATATTTGAATATGCTATCCTTGACCGGTGTAAGAAAATATGATGAAATATTAAAACCTTTCGGTCTTAATGCAAAAGACACAAAATTTTGGAATATGGGTTTGAGTTTGATATCAAAATATATCGATGAACTGGAAAAACTAGATAAGCTTATCGATAAAGAAAATAAGAGCAACTAAATTTTGTATGCACCGAAAATCGCTTGTATCAGGCAACAAAAAATACTGTATTCCTATTGCAGTATTTTTTTGTATATTAATAATCGAACTGATTTTTTAGACTTAGCAAGGAAAGGGTTTTTATAAATGTTATTTGGAACGATAAAATGGTTTAATACAAAAAAAGGATATGGCTTTATTGAACCGGAAACCAATGATAAAGATGTATTTTTACATATTACGCAATTGGAAAAAATCGGATTGAAAAAATTAAATGACGGCCAACGTGTAGGATATGAATTGTACAATGATCGAGGAAGAATCGCTGCCGGAAATATAAAGGTTTTATAAAAAATAATAAAATATCATTAGCTCCTAAAAAAATAAAAAATGAGGGATACCTTGTTTTTTATTTTTTTTTGAATATTTGAAAATTATGGTACGAAAGGAATATATAATGAAAATAAAACACTGGATTGTATTGCTTGTTTTTGTATTTGCTTTGATAATAAGCCTATTTTTTTAAAAAATATACTTGACAATGCACGGTTTAAAGTATAATAATGCCTCATCTTGTCGCGGGGTGGAGCAGCCCGGTAGCTCGTCAGGCTCATAACCTGAAGGTCGTAGGTTCAAATCCTGCCCCCGCAACCATTACAAAAAAAGGCTTTGAGAAAAATCTCAAAGCCTTTAATTTTTGCCAGTGCTACGCCGGTGCTACACATTTTTTGGTAAATTTAATCTTGGTTCGGTTGCTCAAAAATGATTAAAAATCCCCGATTTCCCTTGTTAATAAAAAATGTTAAAGAATCTACATTCTTTAACATTTTCTCTGAAAAGCCCATAAAATCTATACTTTTGAAAAAGGCGAAAATGCCGCAAACAAAAAAATGTTAAACTTTGTGCGGATTTGCTGGAAAGTTTAACATTTTAAGGAAAATTGCCTTAATTTGAATTATATCCAAATTCTCTACTTTTTAACGTATCTTTCCACCAACTTTCTCTTTCAAGTATGATGTGTTTATCTACTCTTGAATTATAATTCTCTAAAATTGAATATTGGAAATACTGTTTTATGTAATCAAAAGATAGTCCTTTGAGTTCAACATTTCCTCCGTGTCCAGAATTTACGTAATTTTTCCATCTTTGCAACAGCATACCATTTTCTCCGTATGCCGAACCGACATATAATTTTCCAGTATGTGTATCAGTGATTAAATAAACTGCCTTTTGGTTTTCTAAAGCAGCAATCCAATCTTTTTTATGTCTTTTGATTATTGTTTCCAACTGTTGATAAGAAAGTCTGACTTTTTCATATCCAGGAAAATCATCACCATCAAATAATGATGGCAGAATTTGAACAACTTCAAATCCATCAAATACCGTATTTGCAAATGGACATTGTGTTTCCATTGTTTTGTGATACCTAATTATGACTCTACCAAAATAAGGTTCATATTTTTTTATTTCTTCCCCTTCGTAGTTTATGCCATTTTTTACATTCAATTCTTTCGTAACCTTTTTAATTGACGTTAATAGCCAAATATCCTCTTTCATTTTAAGGAAGCACACGGCTATTTGCCCAACTTCAAAATTTCTTCTTGTTTTGCGCCAGAAAAACCATCCATTGTTTATTATGTCTGGATTTTCTTTGTATCTATCAATAGGATTGGTTTCTCCGTTCCATTGGTTAAATTTTACTTTCGTGTTTTTCAGTTCGTCTTCTGATAGATTAAGTAAATCATTTAACTTCAGTTCCGTTGTCATCTTATTCTTCCTCACACATATCTCTGTAGTCACTCAAAATGGTATTATTATAGAGCCAATAAGCATATCCATTATAATGTTTACCAGAATATCCCATTTTTCGCATTAGTATAATTGTTAAACGGCTTAAACTATATTCTTCGTTATCGTACGATACTTTATTGTTGTCAATCACACGACAACGGATTTTATCATTTTTACTGAAAATTAGTTCTGCTCCCACAGGAATGTTGTAATCCTTAAATTTAAAATTCTTTGCATTTTGATTCTTTTCTAATTCTTCTGTTGTTTTTTCTATTTGAGCCATCTGTTCAGGTGTATTATCTATCGTAACTCTTTTTCCATTTAATAGTTCTGCTAACAAGGATAAGACACTATCAGCATCTTCAGGCTTAACTGCAAAGAATTCCTTCTTTTTATGCTGTGTATCTGTGTGTCTATCTACGCTACGATAGATGGTGTGCATTATTTTTTCCACAGTTTTATAATTATCAATTTCATAAGCTACATAACATTCAAAAGGACAAGGAACACCTGTTTCGCTTCCAAGTTCTCTCATTCTTGATTTGATGTCTCTTGTTGTAACACCAATCTTTACAACATTATCCTTAAACAAAGGATTTGTTAATATATAAACAATACCTCTATCCTGTTTCATTGTTAGTCTCCTATAAACATATTATTATAGAGGATATATGAATATATTTTAATAAATCGTGAACTGTTCCAGATTATCAAATTTCCTATAAATCTTGAAAAATCTATGTGATTGTTCTTAAATCAGCGCAAAAATTTTATAGTTTTGAATTTCGTAAATTGCGAAAAATTGATTTTACTTCTTCGGTTGGAACATATTTTTTTTCATCATTCCATAAAAATCTGTGGCTGAATACTTTTCCTTGGGTAATGTAGGCGATATGGGTGGAGCTATCTCCGTGGGATATTCGGTAATGAATTAGCGGTAAATCTTTATAAACAAAGCCGTTGTTCCATAGTTTGATGAGGTTGCCAAGCGTTATTTTATCAATTACATAGCCATAATAAGGGCAACCGAAGGAGTTGATAACAAATCCGGTAATAACAAATTCGGCACAAGGTCTGTTTTGTAGCTTGTGCCGATTATTCCAAATATAATCAATGTGACCTAACAGCCACGCTCGGTCAAGAATTTGAGCCATTTCTTAAATCCTTGTGTTCTCCACGGCATTGGCGAGCATCTGTTCATTATGGTTAAAATACCTTTGTGTCGTCCCTATGTTGCGGTGATTAACAAGTTTCTGTATCACAAATACTGAAACGCCACTATTAACTAACTTGCTGACAAACAAGTGTCTGCCCAAGTGGCTTGCCCCTTTAATTCCGAATTTACTATAAACCGAACTAAACAAGCGGCTGATGCTTACTCGATTATAAGGTTTGTTCAATTTCTGCGAAGTAAAAAGGTAGGTTTCAGCGGTTAAGTTTTCTCCCCATTTGTTCTGGAGATACTTCAAATAGTCGCCTAGCTCTTTCTTCATTTGGCTATTCATAAAGTATGAGCATTTGTGCTTGCCCTTGTTCTTGCCACTATCAAGGTTAATCACATCGTTGGGTTTGAGCTGGTCGGTATAGCAATCCTTGACTTGCAAATATGCGAAGTTTATTGACCGTAAGCCGTTTAAGCTGAACAGAAACATCATTCGGATTTGCTCCGAGTGCTTCATAGACTTAATATAGGTCAGAATGTCTTTAATCTTCTTATCATCTACAAATTCGCCATTAGTCATTGTCTGTCTCCTTTTGAGAGATTGCGGTTGAAAGGAAATAAAGTCCGCAATCTCTCGGTTGCTTTTATTTGGTTGGTTTCACGATTGCTTGGTAGAAAACTGTATATCTTGGCGGATGTGTCATTGTGGCGATACCGCCCTGAAGTTGCCATCCTTGCTTGAGCTTCTCATTCACCCATTTGCAAAGTTCTTCCAGGTCAGGTGTGGCTAAAACATCATATTTCATTAGTATTCCTCCGCATACATAATCGTCAAAACTCTATTGGTTACTCTTGGGTTTGATACATCCGGTGAGAGATACAAAAACTCTTGGTCATAGTAATCAATCTTCCAGAAAATTCGTTTACCTTTATAGTCAAAGTCTCCGAAGTCATGCTCATTGTAAGGGTCGTTGTTTTCATCAAAGTTATCAAAAGTCCGCACTTTGGTTATAATTGCTTCAAGGTCTTCTTTTGTATTGCTACGAATACCTTGGGTTAAAACGAGCGTTCCTTGTGATAAATGTTTCCGGAAGTTGTCGTTCTGAAGAGCTATTTCGTTTATATTAGGCATCAATGCTCTCCTTCATAATCTTTAGAACTTCTTCATCGGTAAAGTTTGGATTTTCTTTAGCAAGGTCATAGGCAGTCTTGCCGTCATTGTTGCGGATGGTATCATCGGTCTTAAGGAACAAATTCCATATCACATCCATACGAATATCGGCTTGCGGATGGGCAGCTGCAATATGAAGTGCGGTGTTGCCTTCTTCATCTTGAGCATTCGGATTAGCTCCGTGGGCTAACAAAATCTGCAAACAATCAAAAGAGCTGCGATGTGCTGCCATAATGTGCAAAGGTGTTTTGCCGTGGTTGTTTGTCTTATCAACCTTACCGCCACAAATCAAAAACTTTCCGATGATTTCGGGGTCGCAATGTTCCTTACACACCCACATAAATGGTGTCCAACCATTGTGATTGTATGGTAAATTTACATTTACGCCTTGCTTTAACAGATTATCTACGGTTGAAAAATCGTCATGATATAATGCGTTCATTAATTGCCGACGCAATTCGGCTTGAGGGTTAGTCATCTTAATTCTCCTTTTAGTCCGCTTAAAGTGGGACAAGTTGGTTTATAAATTCACTTTTGATTTGGTTATCATTTCAAATCTGGAATGATTTAAACATGCCAGAATCTACATGTCAAGCATTTTTTTGATAAAAAATGCACATAAGTCCATGATTTTGCATGATTTTCTTTTAAATTCAATAGGTTGAATCGGGAAAATTTTTTCATAAATATTCTTATAAAATATAAGGATTTGTTATGAAAGTGCTGATTGAAACAATTACTAACCGCAGAGGTTATAAATTCTTTGAGAATAAAGATGAAATGGATGCTTATTTGGGCAGACATTGTGGCAAAATCGCCAGTTATGAGATTTTACAAGAAGATGATGCTGCTGCAGAAGAAACCAATGAAATGCTCCAATCGTTTATTGATGATTGCAATGTAATAGAGAAAAAGCTGTTTTGGCTGTTCAGACAATATGAGCCTATAAATGAAGAATATTCACTGCGATTGCTAAATGCCTTTGGTAGAGTTGGTGACGGCAGAAACGCCATTAAAAAGTGTTTGAGATAGCTATTGTCTTGTTGGTTCAGGGATAGTCAATACACAGCCATTGTCCATCAATAGTTTAGCAATTCTTGGCTCAATCCTTGAAAGAGCAATGTTTAGAGCCGTTTCCGCATAGCAATTAACCCAATTGATGTCAATTCCTCGGTCAATTAACATTTGAATGACATCTAACTTGGTATCAATGTCCATATTTCCATTACGAATTACAAGCATTACAGCGTTGTAGCCAAGGATATTGCAACGATTGATTTCAGCATGGTTATCCAATAGAAACTTGATAACATCAGCATTGCTACCATCTTCACAAGCAATCAGGAACAATGTTGCTCTATTGATAAACAGCGGAGCATCAATAAAAAAGTCAGGATGTGCTTCCATATATGACTTAATGGTATCAACATCATCAATGCAAACCTCATCTTCCAGCTCATAGTATGGTAACTCTGATAATGGTTTCTTCTTTATTTGGTCGTGGAGTTCATTGAGTAATTGAAATACTGCAGCGGCTTCGCTTAATGGAATATATCTGTTAAAAGTATCGGTTTCGTAAGTTTGTTCTGTCATAATAGTCTCCTTATAGTTGGCTAATTCTAATCACAAAAATATTTATCAAACGACTTTTGCTGATTTTGATTTGGACAATTTAACCTGATAAATATTTGTGTAGTCCTCCTTCAGACTATGTTTCTAATAAATCTCACGAGAGCAGTATTTCCCAGTAATACTGCTCTTTCATTTACTTCCTTCTATTCTCCTATTTTCATTTGTTTTCTATTATAAACGAAGTAAAAAAGTCTATTATAATAGTATTTTCTTTCTATTATAATTATATTATAGGGCTTAAAAATCGGCTCATAACCCTTGCCGGATAAGGGGTTTGCTAATTGATAGCGGCAATATTCATTTCCGTTAGTGGAAATATCCGTTTCCGGTAGTGAAAATATTCATTTCCGATGGTGGAAATATTCGTTTCCTTTTTTCAAAAAGTGGAAATATCCATTTTCGTTGGCAAATAAGGTGGAAATATTTATTTCGCTATCATTTTTGCGGAAATGAATATTTCGGAAAATGCTCCGATAAATATTTTTGAGATTAAGAAAACAATTGAAGGAGTATATTATGACTAATCTTAAAAATATTGAAACTGCACATTTATCAATGGTTGAACGCTATCTTTTAACCTTTATCAAGTATAAGACCAACAATCATCACACATTCTTTATGAATAACGAAAGTATTGCCCAACAAATCGGCTGCAAAACATCTTCCACAAAAGTATTGATAAACAAGCTCATCCGAGAAGGCTATATTTTGAAGATGGAAGGCAAAAATGGTCGCAGAGAGCTTGCTTTGTCGGGAAAGTATTATGTTCCGCTTGATGGTGTTGATATGAGCAACCAAGAAAAGAGTTTGCTTAAACAAGACATTAAAAACTTTGAAAGAATGGATAAACAATACAAGCAGGATCTTACCACATTAAAGCAACAAATTGCGGATATAACCTTGGAAAGAGATGATTTGGATAAGGCTCTGCAGAAAATCATCAAAGGGCTTGAGAAAAGAGGTATTTCATTAAAAGAAGTTCAAGCCATGATTAAGGAAGAAGATGATTACCAACCAACTATGCCAAAAGTATTGCCAACTATTGAAAAACCTTTGGAAAAACCTGCAGAAACACCTGTAATCGTTAATAATGCTGCCGCCAACGATGTCCAAGCCAAGATTGATGAAATATTGGCAAAGTTTCAGATACCTGAGGATTATAACAAAGTGATGTGAATGTTTAATTTGCCACTTTTGAGCTATTAACTGCCATTCTGTGCAAAAATTTTTCAAAGAATGAAAGTTATTATAGAAAATATGGAAATTACTCTGCATAAAAATCAATGGAAGGGAATTCATCCATTTTGATATTAAATTCGTCTGAAGTAATATCATAATCAAATGAACCTGTTATATGGTGTTGCTTGCTGTAGTGTTCTTCATAGCCATCTTCTGGATTAGAAGCTCCCATTTGAAAAGTAATATCCATAGATATATCAGCTTCAAATGTCCCTTCTATATATTCAGAATCCATATTTTCATAATCTAATGTAATATTATCTACCCATATATCCGAACCATTAACTCCGTAATTAGCTGGAGTAGTATTATCAATTACATTTTGCCAAAAAGAAATATCTGATAATTTTTCTTGTATTTTATTATTACATCGTTCTTCAAATAAATCTTCAAATTCTCTACGTGATATCAAAAAGGCAGGAATGATGTCATTCCAATCAATCATACTTTGTATTGCTTGATTAAATTTCTTACTTTTGTTAAAGTTATTCCATATAATATTTTTTACTTGAATTATATTGCGTATGCACTTTCTTAAATAGTCAATAAAATCTGTTTGGATTAAAACATTGCCGGAGCAATGTGCTATACTATCTCGTATATCTACTGCTTTATTGTGTTGATTTTTCAGATCTGTATCAAGTTTTAAGTGAGTAAAACATTTTTTATCCCCCTTATAAACATAAAGATATGGAGAAATATCTGTTTGTTTCTGAGGACAATGTTCTTTATCACAGTGAAAATCTGCTTTAATTACGTTTATATCAAATTCTTTTTTCTTAAGTATATAGCAATATACTATGAACATATATATCATATGTGCAGAAATAACTGCAAGCTCATACTCCCCTTTTTCATAATGTAACTGTAAATCATCAATATACTTTTGCATCCATTGATAGTCATCTACTGTTGTTATAGGAAGATGGGACAGCAGTTCTAAAATTTCTTCGTTATCGCAATCATATTCAGGAAAATTCATTTATATAATTCCAGTTCTTTTTAGTTCTCTAATTACATCTTTTTTACCATCTTGTTCATTAAACCAGTATATCAGAGTTTTTTCTATTCTTTTGGGTAAAGGTTTACATTCTTTAGCCAGAATATTACAGATATTAAAATCTCTATCTAAAAATACCTTATATTCTCCTTCAGGATTGATCGTTTTAATATGAAAATGAAGAGGCTGATGGTCATCTGAATTAACAATAACCTTGACTTTTTCAAATCTACCAACTTCTCTTTCTTCACAAAAAAGTACTTCATGTTTATGAAAACAATACGGTCTATTGAATAATTCACAAAATTTTTTTGATAGCCTTTTTGAAATATACTTATCCATTATTGGTCTTTATCCTGATTTTGTTAAATATACTACTTCATCCTTATACATTATGATTATTTGAATAAGGCAATCAAAGCAATTATTGCTGAAACAAATGCTATTATGGTTGATATTATAGCAATCCGATTTGAAGTGCTTGATTTTTTGTTTGCATCTTCTGCTAATTTCATACTTTTTTTTGACAACTCTAAACTCTTTTGTTGGAGTTCAATAGCTTCTCTATGTCTTTGTTCATCAAGTTGTCTTTGCACTTGCTTTTCCTTAAATTCTCTCATTTCCTCAGCATTAATGGCACTACTAATATCTGCTAATTTGCTAGCAGATGTTATATTTGTTGGATTTATACCATGTTTTGCTAATTTAAGCATATCCATACTTTTTATTCCTCGCTGTGCCAGATGAATTTGATTTTATCGGAAATCTTTTGTTTGTTGATTTCTATTAATTCTGATTTATCTTCGGAAAGGTCTATAAGGTCATCTGTCATTTTCCATTGTCCTGATTTTGCTGTAAAATAACAGTGTTATTTGAACCATTTACATTTATTGGTGCTATATTATGCTCTGCTATAGAATTCGTTGGGATGTTGTTGGGAGTAAAATAAGTATAAATTCCCCAAATTAAAGCAATTATAGCGACCAATACACCAACCCATGTTCCTATTGTTGACGAATTAATCTTTTTTTGTTCTTCTTGCTTTGGAATGGATACTTCAATATTTTCAGCAGTTGAAATATCTTCTTGAACTTCTTCATTTTTCCAAGTTTCCAACAATCCTTCTAATATTTTTATTTTAATATTTAAATATTGAACAATGTTATAATTGGGAAATTCTTGCCTTTTAGGGTTTCTAACAGGATTATCATGCTTTTTTAATAATAAATCTATTTTTGTATTCCATTTTAATAATTCAGCAGTATCTACTGTTAATGCTTGTGTAGGATATCCAAAATTATTAGGAAACATACTTATTTTTGCTGATGATTTTAATATATTTCCTTCATCTATAATTTGTTGTAATTCTTCGCATTTATTCATTATCACAGTTCCAGATGGATTGGATTTTGTTGGAGATTTTTTGTTTGCTCAGTTCTATCAATTTCTTGCAGGCTTCTACATATTGTTCCTCTTGTTCTATTTGTGCAACAATAGCTTTTTGCTCTTCAAGTGAAGGAAGTGGTATTTCATAATTTCTTAAATAACCAAGTCCCACAAATTTCTGGTTTCCACCAATTGCTTTATTGTTTAGTTCTTGCGTTGAGACCTCTAAAATATATTTAAGATAACAATTGTTTAATTTAGAATTGTTATTACCAACCTTAAATAAAGCAACATTTTTAATACTGAACTCTTTATCCTTTTTCACAACTACTGGGTTACCAATTGTTCCTATCATCGCAAATAAAACATCGCCATCATCAACATTTGATCTTTTACAAATGTTGATATGATCTTCTTTTGATATGAAAACTGTATTTGCAAAATCTATTTTTCCGTCCACTAAACTTTTTGATGTCACTAGAGGATATCCCACTTGTTGTGGCTTAGGAGAATCATGGGTTCCATCTCTTACATCGCATACATCACCAATTTTAACTTTTTCCCAGTTAGGGTTAATTTTGAAAGTTGGTTTCCAGTTATCTACGACTTTTTGGGCGCCGTCTATGATAGCTTGGTAGGCGTCTAACTCTTTAACAATCTCCTCCTGAACCGACATTGGTGGCAATGGAATTTCTATCGTTTTCAGTGTTTTAACAGATACGAATTCAAAAGAAGTTTTTCCACTCAGCCTTTTTAATTCATTCTTAAATGTTGTAGTATACCAAAATAAAAAATGAGGATTTAATTTGTTTTTAGCACATTCCTTTACAACCAATCCATTAAATTGTTGATTTGTTGTTAATTCTATATTTGTAATAGCATATTCTCCAACAGATGCAGTACAACAAATTAAAACTGTATGTTGTGGCAACAATTTTACACTTGTCTCTTTTAATGCTTTTGTAGATATAAATTTTTGTGTGCGATTAATAACTCTTCCTTGGTTACGAATATCATCAACTGTAAACCAGGGAATATCTCTAGAATTCCAATAATCTTCATTTGATTTTGAAGGGGTTGAACCATTATATACTTCACACACATCTCCTAGTTTTACCATTTCATACTGGCAATTGGAAAAGTCTTGCGCTTCTTGGTAGCGAGAAGCTGAAAGGTTATATTCGCCGTCTTCAGCTAATTTTTCTTTAGAAACAATAGTAACCCGTTTAGATTTGCTTATTTTTTCATCTGTTGTGCCGGAAGTAATAGATTTTTGCCACAATTTCAAAAGTTCAATAGCTTCCGGTAAATCATTATCTTTGATTGGGCGACGTTGGGCTCCTAAGTCATAGCCGTCTTTATCAACCTTTACAAACAAAATATCTTTAGTTTGTTTAGCAAGTTCTCTATCAAAGAACAAAATGGAGGTTTTAACGCCGGCATAAGGATTAAATACACCACTTGGAAGACTAACCACAGCATAAAGATAATTTTCCTCAACCATCAATTTGCGCAAGGATTTATAAGCCGTTGCTGATTGAAAAATAATACCTTCCGGCACAACAAATCCGGCTTTTCCTTTAAGGTTTAAGTGTTCCATAAAGTAATCAACAAACAAAACTTCGGCTCGGTTAGCTTTTACTCCAAATTTGCTATGAGGTTGAATACCGCCCTTTGGTGTCATAAACGGCGGATTGGCAAGGATGACATCAAATTTATCATCCCAACGTTCTTCAGAGCTCAGAGTATCATATTCATAGATTTTCGGCTCCGGAAACTGATGTAAAAACAAATTAACCGAAGCAAGTTTAACCATATCCGGCGAAATATCATAACCAACAATATTTTGCATTAACTGTTGGTGCTGTGCTGGTGTTAATGGCTTTTTTGTTTCTTTGGCTTGTTCCATAATATGTTTGTAAGCAGAAATCAAAAATCCGGCAGTTCCGCAGGCTGGGTCTAAAATCGTATCAGTCTTTTGAGGATTTACAACATCTACAATAAAATCAATGATGTGTCTTGGAGTGCGGAATTGTCCGGCATCACCCTGCGAGCCCATAATAGAAAGCAGATATTCAAAAGCATTACCGAGGTTTTCGGAATTGTTATAGCTAAAGCCATCAATCTCATTCAAAAACAGGGTTAAGGTTGCACCGTCACGAAACGGCAAAAAAGCACCTTTGAATATTTTGCGGAAAAGTTCAGGAATTTGTTTAGCAACCTGCAATTTATCCAATGCTTCGGCATATAAAGAAATTCTCTCCCAATTATTGATGTTTTTAGATAAAACCTTGCTCCATGCGTATTGTTCCAAATCATCAGTAAAAAACACACGATTACCACCGAGTTCAATATTCTGCATATCCATATCATCCATAAATTTATAAATCATGGCGATAGTAATCAGCTCAACTTGGCTTTGCGGATTTGGCACTTTGCCCACTAAAATATCTCTGGCTGTATCTATTTTGGTCTTAGTGGTTTTATCTAGCATGTTTATCCCCTACATATATGTGTTTAGATTGATGTTTTCCTTGATGTATGTCGGGAGTATATCCTTGTACTCCTTAAGATTTTGATAATCAGAAACCGAAAAACCGGCATAAAAATGAAGTTGCGGAAATGTTTTGGTGTCAATAATTTCTCTAAATCTGTTATCTGCCGTATAAGCTTTAATAAAATTCTTTATATATGGAACTTCTTCCGGTTCAGGTTTATAGATAGAAATAAACTTATCACACTCATCTTCCAGTAAATCATCTTTATTTTTGAAGCCGTCAATGAAGCCGAACACTTTTTCTAATACTTCACGCCAAGTTACACGGCGGTCAAGATTTTGTGATTTTTTAATTTTTTCTAAATTCATATATAAATCCGGCTGATTTTCGTATTTTTCTTTAACAATAGCAATAGCTCTATCCCAATTTTCATTATCTACAGCTGTTTTGATTTCTTCATCGGACTTAATAGCTTCTTCCGTTTTTTGGAAGAATTCTCTATCAATTCGCATTCCATCTAAACCCACTGGCGTTTCTGCAATAGTCTTAATAGTATCTCCTATATCTATAATTACTTCTCCAGCAGTAGGCTTAGGGATACCTTCGCCAGCTCCTATACCACTTATAGGTGGAAGTTTTAGCTCCTCATCATAGTTAAATTCTTCATCAAAATATTGACAGTTAGCAAAGAAATCAAAGAACTTAAATTTTGTTTTATCTGCTGTAATGGTTTGCTTGTTGGCATCGGTATATTTAAAAGTATGCTTTCTTGTACCTCGACCTTTAATTTGTACGAAATCTGTTGGTGAAAACACTGGTCGCATTAAGGCAATATTTAAGATATCTGAACAATCATAACCGGTAGTCATCATTCCGACAGTCACGCAAACTCTAGTTTTGCTAGTTTCATAACCTACCATAAAACGACTACGACCATTAAGCTTATCGTTTGAAAAGTCAATGGTTGATTGTTGTGCATCCATAACATTTGATGTTATTTGTACTGCAAAATCCGAATTATATTTTCCTGGAAATGCAATATCTGCCATTTCATTTAAAATTTGTACCAATTTAGCACAATGATTTTGACTAACGCCAAAAACTAAACTTTTTCCAATTTCACCGGAAATTGGGTCTCGCAATGCGTTTTCAAGAAATGTTTTGCAAAATACTGCATTAGTATTATCTGAAAAGAATTTCTTTTCAAAATCTCGTTGATACATTTGTTCGGTAACTTCATCACCATATTCATTACAAGTTGTAACGGCATAACCTTTTTCAGATAATAAATCAGTTGTTATTTCTGTTCTAGCATCAACAATTAAAGGATTAATTAAGTATCCTCCTCTTACACCGTCTAATAAAGAATAACGAAATGTTGGCTCACCACTTTCACAACCAAAAGTCTTATATGTATCTAGTAAAATACGTCGTTCTAAAGATTTTGGATCTTGAATTTTCAATTTATCAATATCTACATTTTTAATATAATCCTTAGGAGTGGCTGTTAATCCTAGTTTGTATCCGATAAAATATTCAAAAACAGCTCTAGAGTTGCCACCAATACATCTGTGTGCTTCATCTGATATCAAAAGATCAAAGTCAGTTGGAGAAAATAGCTTTTTATACTTATTATCAACTAATAGACTTTGAATAGTAGTGATTACAATTTGAGCTTTTTTCCAATCATTTTTACTCTGCTTGTAAATGACGGATGTGTAGGCGTTCAAATATGAATCAAAGTTTTTCTTAGCCTGATTTTCAAGCTCCAATCTATCAACTAAAAACAAAACTCTGTTAGCGTTTCCGGTTGAAAGAAATAATTTAATCAAAGCTCCGGCGGTTAATGTCTTACCAAGTCCGGTAGCCATTTCAAGCAAGAATCTAGATTTACCCTCAGCAACTGCAGATTGAACAGTTTTAACGGCATCAATTTGATAAGGGCGTAAAATGCGATAGCCGTTGTTCCAACAAAAGTCCGTTCTGGTATTTTCATTTTGATATTCCGGCTCGTTTAGAAGATTAGGGTTCTTTAAGAGAGCAACATATTCTTTAGTTATTTCTACGGAGGTTAAATTCTTGGGATTGGGTTTGAATTGCTTTTTATTTTCAAGAGACTCTTGAGTAGGCATAGAGGTTATAATTTGAGGGTTGCCGCTTTTAATATCCCATAGGTAATGGATTTGGCTGTTAGACAAGATAACAAAACGAATTCCTTGTGCTTCGGCATAGGCACGAGCCTGATCTTTAGCGGATAAAGGGTTAATACTATCCTTCTTGGCTTCTAGAACACAAAGAGGATAATTATGACTGTCAAGTAAGAGATAATCTATAGCACCCTTGCGTTCCGTCTCATTGCGGCGCACTTTGGTCGCTGTTTCTAAATCAACATTTTTGCGACCATTCTCATCATCACAAAGCCTCCAGCCAGATTCTTCAAGCATCTTGTTAATCTTTATTCTTGCTTCCGCCTCAGTCCCAGACATTATTAAAATCTCCATAATTAACAATGCGCTGAGTTTAAAACATAGAATCGTAAATTTCAATGAAAAATTGCCGCTCGTTATATTGCTTTTTTCTAATGTTCAACCTATGTTTAAACCATGGATGGACTAGAAATGAACAGAACAACTCAATTAACAAAGAGCATTCTCGGCTTTATGGAGGATTGGAATGCTTATAAAAAAGGCTTAAAAGGACTGAAGAATGCAGATTGGTGTATTCTCAGCGATTATTGTTTTGATGATAAAGGAAAAGAGGATGCGCTGACTTTTACTATATTTCCGTATAATTATGTTCGGCAAGTTCTTCATGAAATTGAAGCTAATATCCCTTGTGACATCAAGAAAATGACGCATATTCCAGATAGATGCATCAATTTTCTCAAAAATTCGCCGTACTTTTTCCATATAGCCATTGTCGTTGAGAATCTGAAGAATATGGTTCAAGAGCAAGATTTGCTGAAACAGTTGGAAACCACGCTTAATGACTATGAAAAAGCAGAGGATTTGGATAAATCATCGCAGGATATTAAGGACAGATATAAATGTCTGCGAGAATCTTATGAATATATGAAGCAGAAAAGCCACTCAAAGAAACTGTTGGCACAAATAGAGTTTGTTTCTCAGTTTGTTAGCCAACTCTTAGAGTTCTTGTTAATTAAAGAAAATGGTCGTCATCCACATTGGGTTTCGGATAGAGACCATATGGCAACACATTGCAATGGTCTTTTGTTTTTCTTAGTTAATTATAAATTGGCTATGCTGTTAAAGGGAAGAGTAACAGATTTTTGGATTCATTTGCCTGCAGAAATTATGGAAAACAATAAAGACTATGCTTATGATCCTGTCATCAGAGTTCCGGATATTATTACAGGGATAATGTCTTCAATGAAATATACGAATCTTGGTATTAAAATAGATAAACCGAAACATTTTCAACTATTTCCAGAGATTATTTCAGATAATCCAAGAGTTGTAACTTTAGAATACACATACCAAAAGGATGGTAAAGGCTATTTCCAAAGAACATTTTGGCGCAAACCAATTGAAGGTTGTAATTACGAGCCGTTTGACCCGAATAACTGTAAGAGGTTTAAGGAATTAGCTGGTTCAATAAGACATTTAATATATTAAACGCTATGCATGAATTTCTGCTATACATGAAAATTCAGAAAGCAAGGTTTCGTATTTTTCTTTATTTAATATTGGCTTTGTCAGTTCTATGATGTTGTGTTTATCATTAATATAGGGTAATTTATCCTTTAACATTACGACAAATGATTGCTTTGAAGTATTCATAATGTATTTTTCTAGTGTCTTATATATCAGCCCAGTGTTTTCTCCTGTTAATTCATCTTTGATCGGAGCATCAACTCCTATAGGAAGTTCTATTATAGAATATTTTGTTAACAAATATAAGTAAATGATATAAATTGAAAAGAAAGTCAAATTATTAACGGTTCCACTTCCTTTAATAGTCCTAAATTTCAAAAATTCAACTTCATTTAATGCAGCATTTGGAAATGTAAAACGTAATTCATTTTTCTTTATATTAAATTCATTTCCTATCTCATCCTTAAGCGTTTTTTGAATTTTTTGGAGATTTCTTATTTCTCTATTTAATTCATTTATATTATCGTTTAGTTCTCTTATTTTATTGTTTAGGTTGTTTTTTACTACAATAAAATTTTCTTTTGATATTTTTTTAGCTTGTTGCTCAATAAATTTTTGTAATGTAATTTCTCCCTGCTTTTTTTGGGCAACTGACAAAACATTTTTATATTCTTCCTCTAGTCCAAGTTTGTTATTAATTGCTTCGTTAATTTCTTGATCTAATTTCTTTACCTGTTGGCGCATATTTGCACAGAGTAAAGAGGCTTCATATTTGTTATTCATCAGATGCACTCTCGTAAGAGATTGTTCCTCTGTCAAAAGGGAACCACAATGTTCACATTTCACTTTTATACTCTTATACTCATTATCTGTATCTTTTACAACGTGAGATAGTTCTAATAACTCAACATTAAGTTTATCTATCTCTATCTTTTTCCGATATATCTTTGATTTAAAATCATTTAATTTATTGTTAATATCATTTGCCAACTGAAGATATTGCTTTATATCATTTATAGCTTCTTCCTCATTAAAAGCGTAATCATTGGCATCTTTTTGCATAAATTCATTTTTTAGCGAACTTAAAGTATTATATTGTTGCTCTAAAACTGCCCTATCTTTAGCAAGAAAAGTTATTTTTTCTTTTTTATCTAAAATATCTTGGGTTGATATATTAAAAATATATTCAAACAAAGCGCTTGGAATAAGACTACTATCATACTGATTAAGATCATTAGCCACATTTTTATAAGGAATTGAAGACCACGAATCATCTTGATCTACATAAAATGGAAGAATTACCGCTGAAGGATAAACGCTTCTAATATCTATTTCTTGCTTTAATGAGAGTTTTATATTGATGCCTAACTTGTTTAACAACCATGCAGAATATTCCTTTGTATTCATAGATTTATTATCAGCCCAATATAAATCTCCGTATCTAATAATAAATTCATCTTTTCCATTATGGTTATAGTATAATTTAAATAATTTATTTTTCAAAATCCAATTTTCCTGGATTGTTTTTATTGGAAATCCTAGAGCGTAATATATTGACTTCAAAAGACAAGATTTACCAACATTGCTATCTTCAGATGTAATTATATTAGACTTATCGGAAAAGGTAAAAGAATTTGCTTCTTCCTTATTTCTATCTAATATAACTAGTTTAGTAAGTATCATTTTGTAATTTCTCCGTATCTGTCAAAATATAATTCTATAAGTAAAGCAAAAATAGTTTCTTTTGATTCCTGAGGAAGAATTTGTTTTGCTTGCATATAAAGCATTTCAAATAAATTTTTTATATTCATATTAATGTCAAACTTTTCCAATTGTGATGATAGCTGTCTATAACTAAATTTATGGACAGATAATATGCTAACTAATTCTTTTTCTATGAGGAGGCTTTCTGTAAACTGTATCACATCCTTATTTAAAAGTTGCTCAATAAGCATTTGTTTTTTCTTGTAAATATCATTCGTTTCAAATAGTTTCTTTAGATATTCGGATGTTATAGTTTTCTTCTCTATGTCGTTATCTTCTTTAATTTGCAATTCAGCTTTTTGATTTATAATTGAAAAAAGTTCATTTAGTATAATTTTACCTCTCTCATCAACTTTTATGTTATTTTCATTCATGCAACCTATAAGAAATTGCGTAGCTTCTTCTATATTATCCTTAAATGGTGTAAAGTATAAACGACAATTTGGTATTTTATCCTTTATTTCATCTTCCAAAATTCCAATTTTTTTAAGTTTATCAATTATTGTCCTTTTTTGTTCCTCTGAATACACATATTCATTTGCAAAAACAATATTATCAGATGCTAATAACACATTTTCTTGGTCAGTTTTCAGTCCCATCAAAACAATCTGATAAAGAGGATTTTGATGTTTCTTACTAATATTTTTAAAAAAAATACAAGTATTACCGCTTTTCTTCGTTGGTTTCAGTAAATTATTTAACGTCATATTTTGACTTTTTACTTGTATAAAAGCATGCTTATCTTTTACATCTAGCTCTATATCGTCTTTTGTTTCTATATATAAAAGAAAATTTTCTTTTTTATAATTTTGAATAGCGATTAAACAAGCAACAGCATTTTGATAATTAAATCCCTTCAGAGCTATTGCTCCTCCATTATCAAAATGTTCATCAGAGTTAACTATTGAATCCGCCATATTCAAATCCTAGGTTACAATTTTTATGACTGTAACATGAAAAATATTACTTTTCAATAAATTGATAAATTTTTTAATCGCTATTTCTGATGCGGTTCCCCTCATAAAGTTCAATAACAGTTACGCCTTTACCTTCAGCTTGCTTACAGAACTCATAGGCTTTGCCGTGGTATTCGTTATAAGCGATGATGAAGTCGGTGTTTTCTATGATATAGCGGTTGCGGTAAACGATGCTGAGCTTTTTGTAGCCGAATTCACATTTTGGCGGCAAAATAAAATCATCAAATCCCCTTCGTTCTATGACGTATGGTTCGTCTCTAACACCCATTTCGTGCAGGTCTGTCATCTTGGATATTACCAAGTAAATGCGTATGTGCGGATATTCTTTCTGGACATCTAAAACAACATCATAGGCATCAACTTCGTATCCTCCGATTTCTCCAACCAAAAATGTATCAACATCCTCATTTTCAATAAGATTGATTACTTCTTCCCGAATGCGTTCCTTTAAGCCAGCAGGTGTGCGATGCCCCAATTCTATATTCAGAAATTTGTCGTAGTTATTGCCTAAAAATGCACAAGTCTTGCTCATATTCAATTTCCGTTAAGTTGTCCTTATTCCGCACTTAACAGAAACGAACAATTTTGTTGAAGCGGTAATCAAGATAAAGCAAATATCCAATCTTGTTACCGTTAAATTCCTTAAAACTCCTTTGTTTTCCGTGCATTTCAAGGAATTATATAGCCCTAAATGTGCCGCATTACACCTCAACAAAATACTTAAAAAATTAGTTGATTTTAATGTTCGTTAAAACAGCAGAACATTTTGAGCATAATTCTTTGATTCTCCTGATAAATATATCAAAAGGAGAATTTTATGATTTACGGATACATCCGCAAAAGCACCGAAAAGCAATCATTTGAACACATGGAGTATGAAATCAGCGACTATGCCGCCAAACACAATATGAAAATTGATGTTTGGGTGGAAGAAACAATTTCATCAAGAAAGCCTTTGAACAAAAGACAATTAGGGCAACTATTAGAAAAACTGCAACCGAATGACATTTTGATAACAAGTGAATTGAGCCGTATCAGCAGAAGTGTTCCTGAAACCTTTTCCATATTGCAAACTTGCTTAAACAAGAATTGCCAAGTTATAACGATTAAGGAAAACTACCATTTAGGAAACGACCTGCAATCGCAAGTGCTTGCCTTTGCTTTTGGACTTGCTAGTCAGATTGAAAGAGACCTCATCAGCCAAAGAACTAAATGCTCGCTCGCATCCAAGAGGGAGCAAGGCATAAAGCTCGGCAGACCAATCGGAGCTGAATCAAAGAAATTAAAACTCGCCAAGAACCTCAAACGCATCCAAGACCTACTGGCTAAAGGGGTTTCTAAGAACCAGATATCAAAAATTATGAATGTGCAGTATATGACCTTATCAAGGTTTATCAAGAGATATAATTTGGGTTAAAAAACGAATCTGTTTTTCCGATTCTTTTACGGATTCTTTCGGTTTGTAACAAAATGCCATAAAAATAAAACAAGTGTCGTAAAACTGAATAAAGCTCAATAAAACTCAAAAAATTTTTATTTTTGATGTTCTGGAAATCGTGTTTTTTCCGTGCAAAAGTCAAGGCATAGAGCAATGGTGCTCAACCAAAATGAAAGGAAAAACACAATGAAATTTATTTACACAATCTATTCGCTAATAAAACCAGCTCAAAATGTTTCAAAAGCTATGAATGCTATTGAAATACAAGCCTATTATGCCGGTTTTGTAGCTTAATTATTATGCTTTTTTTAACTTTAAACTAATTTTTGAAAGGAAAAATATCATGAAAAACTTTTTAGAAAAATACAACGCAACCAAATTGGAAACAACCAAAGATGAAAGCCAACTTTCGTTAGATGCTTACAAACAACGCATTTTGAAGCTGTTGGATGAAAATATGGTTCATTTCAAAAACAATTCTTGGAGCGTTCAGAACAGAATGAACAAATTGATTACCGATACGGATGATAAGTCAGTCTTTACGCTTCGTCTGGGTGGTAAGAAGATTGTTCGCTATTCTTTAGAATTGCTGTCAGATGCACAAAAACTTGACTTCTTGTCGGATTTCTACGCCAGTGTAAAGCAAGGGGATTTTGATGAGGATATTGTTAATTTCATTACCGATGAGATTAATAAGGCTCAAGAGCGCAAGAAAGAAGCCAATATTAAACGCCGTGAGAAGCAGAAACAAGCCAAAGCTGCTGCCGTGCAGAAAACCATTGAAGCAGCCAAGGATTTGATTGAAACACAGGTTGCAGCGGTGCTCAAGGAAGAAAATACACCGAGATATATGCAAATATAATCTGTTCTGTGCTAACGAAAAAAAGGAGGCTTTTGCCTCCTTTTTTTTAATTCATATTATCGCTGATATAGGCTTGCAAGTCCTCAAGGCGATATTTTACTGTCCGACCAATCTTAACAAAAGGCAACCGATTAGGGAACTGACTGCGCCAACGTTCCAAAGTATTGGGCTTGAGTTTCAAATAATCCGCAGCTTCCTCTGTGGTTAAAAGGTTTGATTTTTGTCTAACTGTCGGCTTATTATCCGGCAATAAATCATTCTCTTTACTTTGTTTCTCAAGTATTTTAGCTTCCAAACGCTCAATTTCACGACTTTGAATAGTGT
Organism: Alphaproteobacteria bacterium; assembly: GCA_017501665.1. GTDB lineage: Bacteria > Pseudomonadota > Alphaproteobacteria > RF32 > CAG-239 > CAZU01. The sequence goes on from JAFVWM010000005.1 coordinate 142,797, forward strand.
AGCTTCGTTTTATTAAAGCATCTTTGAGTATCCGATAGCACATATCAATGTTTTTGATACCATCACATTCAAATTTAGGAGAAATGTTGGTTTTTAAGCCGATATCGCAATCCGTAAACCAAAACTTGTTAGCAAAAACTGTTCCGTTAAACCAAGTTTCACCTATAAATTCACGCCCTAAAAAGGATACTTCGGTTTCAAAATAAGCTTTTTGCATATTAAGGCTGTTGGGGTAATAACTCTTTCCGGTTTTGACTTCATCACCACGGAAGTAGAAATAACCGCCTTTAGCAGGCTTGGTATGAATTTGTCTGAATGAAAGCTCGTGTTCATAGCGAACATTATTAAAGTTAGCAATGCCATTAAAAACAGAGCCGTCAAATGCGACATTTTCAAGAAAATGGCAGTTTTCAAAGATAGTATTACCATTGAACTGGCAACCGGAAAAGGTTGTTTTGCTTTCAAAATCAGTATCTCTCAAATCCAAATCCTTAAAAATGCACTGATAAAACTCAATATCAGGCACAGCGCAAGCTAAAATCTCTTTGATATCATCTGCACTTGTTTCGCTAAAATCAAGAGTATCAAAGAATGCCGTGCCTTTGGTCTGAAAGTAGCTTAAATCAAAGTGTTTGCTTTTGTTATAAGTCTTTGCCATAGTGCTGTCCTTTTATGAAAGTTGCTTTATTCTTGTAGCCATAAGCTCTTTAATTTGTTTTATAAGCTCCGATTTGTATCCGGCAGCTGCAAATTGCTTATCAAGCTCGGGTAATACTTCTTGAATTTTTGAAGCTGTTTCATCAATAATCTTATCAATCATTGCAGGCTTAATCTCTAAATCTCTTGCCATGGCTTCAAAATGGCTGCGATGGATTAAATTCGGATTATATTCGCCATCAATAGACATTGCTAAATTCGGTGAAAGCGCTGTATAAACCCCAGTTGATACCAAGTCATATAAAGGCGAAAGCTCATATTTTCCACCTCGGTGCAGAAAAGAAAAGTTTTTGCCGTGAGCGTCAGAATTACCGATAATGAAATTAAAGACAATCGCTTTCAAAAAAATCCTCAAAGCATCCGCTTTGCGTGAAAAATCAGTATTTGCAATGAATTTATAGCATTGTTTAATACTTGCACCGCCTTCTTTTTGATACTTTTTATCAGGCAAGCAAAGGGCTTGGCAAAAATCTTCCTGATGAATACGTTTTAATCCGGAGGTGCTGGAATCGTCAATTTCACGGTCAAACCGCTTAACAACGTATCCTTTTTCTCCGCTAAAATCTCTTATAGAAGATGTTGCTGTCGGTAATCCTATCAATTTAGCCAACGACATACAGAAATGCTCATTATATATAATATCCTTAAAATAAGGGTTTTGCGGTTTGATAATATGCGTTGAGATATAAGAACCTCTCGGCAGGTAATAATTGTTTGAGTTCTCAGGTATAATTGCCAAAGCTATTTTTTGTTGAGCTCCTGCCAGTGATAAACGGATTTCTTCACCTGTCAGCAAAGGTATCTGTGCTTGATTTTTCAATAGTTCAGCTATTTTATTCTCGCTAATCGGCGTTAATGAGGATTCTTCCTCCTCTCTTTCTTCTCCTTCAGGATATAATTCAACAGCTCCGGCACATTCACCACCGATTTCCTTTAGGAGTGCAAAAGGATTATTTGATGATACTTGTTTATATCTGGCAACAGCTTCACGGATTCCTTCTTCCGGTAATAAATTATTGAAAAAGCTGCGTGTCAACTTGTCATTGAAAGCTTCTTTTTGTAAGGGAAGGTTAACCGATAAAGGTGTATCGGCATTTTCATTGTACTTGAAAGAAAGCCGAGAATTCTTTTCCGATAGTTTTCCTATTTTTTTGCCATAGAAATATACATCTAATGCCGGCATTTGAGCCTCCTTATTCAGGGAGTTTATAATTCCCAACAATTGTTAAAATGTTGTAATGCGCCGTAGTTTTTGTGCAGATGTAGTCAACTACATCAAACAAAAAGTGCAAGCAGGACGCATTTTACCACTTGCTCTTCGGGTCTGTTTGTGATTATCACCTAATTTGTCGCAAGGCTTGACAATACTACCTGTATTCTCTGCGCCTTGCTCCGCTTATCTGATTAATCACAAATCAGATTGGGAGTTGTAAACTTCCTAAATAAGGAGGCTTTCCTCCATGCTCAAGTTAATTCCAAGAACATCCAAAACCTTCAAAACTTTACCGATTTGACAGGTTTCTTTAGCTTTCTCAACATCTACGATAAACCTTAACCCGACATTACAAAGTCCGGCTAATTCCGTTTGTGTTAGATTTTGCTTTTTCCGTTCTGTTTTAATCAGAAACGCTATATCTTTTGGTGATTTTATCTTCATATTTTACCTCTCGGTAAAAATGATAGCATAACAAAAATTAAAATCAAGTAAAATTTACCGAAAGGGAAAATTATTTTTTGCCGATTTGTATCATTTTATCTACGGTATCGTTCAATTTGTCACGGAGATGTTCAACACCTAAATTGACATAAACTTGCGTACTTTGCAGACTTTTGTGGGTTAAGGCTCGTTTTACCATAAAGGCATCAGCTCCATTGGCAATAAGATATGTAGCTAATGTATGACGGAGGTCATGAATCCTTAAGTTTGTTATGTTTGCTTTTTTAAGAATAGTTGAAAACGCTCTCTTTAACTCTACAATATGACCTGATTTGGAATAAGGAGAATTAAATACCCACTCATTTTCTGCTTGTTCCTTGCGGTGCTTTAAGATTTCCATTGCCGGTTCTACCAAAGCAATCGTAACATTTTTATCGGTTTTGGTTTGGGGAATCTTCCAAACTTTGGCTTCCATATCTATATCAGCCCATTTCATTTCAAAAACGTTGCTTTTGCGGACACCGGTATAAAGCAACATGAGAATAGCATCACGACTTGTCTCGTTGTCATAAGTTTCTAATGCTTCAAAAAAGCGTTTTAACTCGGCATGTTCCATATACCGCACCCGAGGCTCTCTTTTATTAAGTTTAACGGCATTGGCTGGATTTCTGCCATCAAACCGTTCTTCTTTAATAGCGTAGTTATAGATGGTTCTGACTAAAACAATGCAGTGATTTCCGGTGTAATTGCCCGATGTCTCTGATATTTTACGATGCAAGAGTTTCAAATCATCACTCGTGATATCAGATAAGCGTTTATTGGCTAATTTGCTTAACTTGGTCTTCCACATACTTTGATAATTAACCATTGTCCTTCTACCGATGAAACGACCACGCTCTTCTACAAAGTCATCAAAAAGTTTCTGAAGTTTGTCTTCATTTGAATATTGGCGATTTTGCTTATGAGGGTCTTCACCTTTGTTGATGGCAACTTTTACTTCTGCAGCCATTTCTCTTGCCATTTCGGGAGATTTTAAGACATCAACTGTTCCAAGATAAGTTCTTGTAGGTCTTCCATGAATGCGCTTATACACATAATAGGTCTTAACTCCATTAGGTGTTACCTGAAGCATAAGGCTTGGTTCGGCAGTATCGTAGTAATATGCTCTTTTGTCTGTTGGTTGTAGTTTTTCTATATTGCTTTTAGTAAAACGAAATTTGTTATCATTTGCCATTTTTGACGACCTTCAGTTTTTTTACCTGACAATTTTCGGTGCTACGCTGGTGCTACACTTTTAATCAAATTTAATCCAACTCAGTAAAACTTGTCAAGAAATTTTTCAATAAAAAATTATTGAAAAACAATCAGTTCTAAACAAAATACAACATTTTAAAATTTTCCAATAAAACCGTAATTGCCAGGCTCATAACCTGAAGGTCGTAGGTTCAAATCCTGCCCCCGCAACCAATACAAAAAAAGGCTTTGAGAAAAATCTCAAAGCCTTTTGCTTTATCCTTTTATAATATCATCAATAACACTATCCCAACCGTTATTATGGGTTGCATTTGGCACAATAATTACAGGTGCATTATTTTTTATAAATTGTTTCACTAATGTTGGTGGTATAATTTTGTCTTTTTCTCCTACATAATGAATTTGTGGTATCTTTATAAATTTATCATAATAATCAGCAAGATTTAGAGATTCATTTAACGGTGCTAATTTATGATATTCAATCCAATTTTGATGGTCTAAATTTCCTGCAATAGTTATAATTTTTTCAACATTTAATCCTTGTTTAGCAGATGATATTAAACCAACAATTTGCCCACCACCGGAGAATCCGATTAAAATAACATCATTATTGCCAACAATTTTTTTAATTGCTTGATACTCTGCATTTATGACTTCTGTTGAAAATCTTGCTGTTGTCCAATGTCTTTGAGAACAAATAGGAGATTTTATATATTGGCAAGGTCTTGCTAAATAAATTACATTGTCATTCTTATCATTAAAAGCAAGTTCTCTGACTAACGTTCCTCTTGGTGTTGGGTCTTTGGTTGCTCTGCCATATTTATTATAGGCATACCCATCACCTTCAACATAAACTTTATATTTTGCCTTTGGATTGGTAATTTTTTGCCAACTTGCTAAATTAAATGTATCTGTTTTTATTTCTTTATATGCAAATTCAGGTGGAATGGTTATTGATGAACAACCACTTATCAATAATAAAATAGCAAATATTTTTAATACTCTTATTTTCATAACACTATAATACATTAAATTTATAAAAAGCAAATACCCTGCAACCAATCAGTCACAGGGTATTCACTAATTTTATCAAATACTAAAATTTATATTTAGCATTCAACATACCTGTATGGTCTTGATAGTCTTCACGGAATTTACCTTCGTAACCAACAGTAATTTCAATCTTTTCATTTACATCAGCTGAAATTCCTGCACCGAATTCAAATCCTAATCTATCAAGTCCTTCACCTTCAACAGTATAAGCTGAACCGTTTGCTAATGTTACAACAGAACTATTATCTGCATCTATAACATCATATGTCAAAGCAGCTCTTACTTCAGGTTTCAATACTGTTCCGTTTTCAAGTTCCCAGTTTCTTGTTGCTTTTGCACCTACAACAGCTGTTACAACATCTAAATCATCAGATGATATATTTTGACCTGCTGTATCTGTATAACTGTCTTGTTTTACATGAACATATCTTAAACCTGCTTCAGGTGTAACTTTATAATCTTTATATTCTGTTTCATAACCTGCCATTGCTTGTAAACCAAATGTTTCTGCATCATAATCAGCATTAACGTTTACACCTGCAACGTTTTTATTTTCAGAATAATCAGACCAACCGTATGACATTGTAGCATTTACAAACCAATCAGCTGGTTTGTATTCACCATAAAGTGCCAATGTATGAGTATCAACATCAGTTGTTCTCATAAATCCATCAACATCAGTTTTTGTATATGCATAAGCAACACCGGCTTTAACATCATCTTTAACATTTTTTTCAAAACCAAATGCTAAACCTTCTGAATCTGCATCAAAGCCATTTTCTGTATCAAGTTTTGATTTGTTGAACAAACCTTTAACCCACATTGCTGCTTTTTCAAATACATTATCACCAGATGACATACCATTACCAGAAGAAGCCAAAGAACCTCCCGACATACGAGATGAAATAGCAGAGAATACTTGGCTCAATGTAGATGTTTGAACTTGTTGAACCATTGGATTAACTTCTGGAGCCAATGCTGTTGCCGCATCAATAGCTGCAGATGGGTTTGTTTGAGCCAATGAAGTAATTTCTTTAGCAACACTATCAAATGTTGTATTGCCTGTATCTCCACCTGTTATTACAGCAGCAATTGTTCCAGCTTGATTTGAGTTTGCACCAATTGATGAAGCAATTTCACCTGCTGATTTTGCTGCAAATTCTAAAGCATTTTTACCTTCACTAACTGAAACATTGAAGATACTGTTGGTTAAATTGTGTGTCCAATCCCCCTCACCAGTAACATTTCCATCAATGAATGTATAAGGTTTATTAGCTGAAGTAACATGACTTACATCTACATCTAATGCTACTTTGCCTGCTAATTCAACATTACCTTTAATTTTATCACCTGTTGTTGCAGTTTCATCAATACTGAATTTTAATGCAGAACCGCCTTCAAAAGTAATTTTTTTACCTCCTGCAACAGTGAGAACTTTATCTCCTTCAACACCTTTCCAAAGGTTTACATTAGCACCTTCTTTGACAGATAAATTACCAACTGTAAGTTTATTACCAACAATTAAACCGGCACCATTGGTGTTATTACCTATGGTAATATCAATATCTGAAATATCAGATCCTGAAGCTGTTTGAGTTAAATAACCGTTTACTATCAAGTTTTTACCACCGGTGAGAGTTACTTTATCGTGTAAAGTTACTTTTCCGTTTATTCTAAGATTGTCTTTTAATGTTAATGTACCAAGGTCATCTAAATTATTTTCACCATTTGTATTATCAAAGCTAATATATGTTAATTGTGAGTCAATAGCATCTAATTGATTTTGATTTCTTATAAACTCATCTGCCATAGCATTTGATGCAACAAACGCTGTTGCTACCATAGCTGTTGTTAATAAAAGATTGTTTTTCATATGATTAAACTTCCTTTTCTTTAATTGTAATTAAAAGAAAACCACCTTTAAAGGTGGTCAGGGAGTTCATCAATCATATTCTCTTAAATGATTATTTTAGTCTTTAGAATCATACTTCTTTCAAGGATAGTAAATATGTTTCCTGAACATACACCAAAATCTCCCCGACCATATTGCTATGAATCGGGGATATATCTACTGTTATCTATAATTACAGATAACAATATGACGATGTTATATCCTAACACCGAAGAGAATAAGAGCCGATGAAAGCCCCATACCACTTGGGTACTAAACACAAATTAAATTTGTATCTGATAAGGAGCTTAAATCTATTATTTTTAATAGTAAAGTAAAAAATATCTGATTATCAAATTTATTTAAATGATAATGAAGTGAAACGAATATTACAAAACAAGTGACCGAAGCGAGTTAACGATTGTTATTTATTGCGGAGTTTACAAGCAAGACGAAATAATACTATCCAAGCCCACAACTACTATTAAATACAACTTGTCCGTCTTTCATTTAAATCATAAAATTTTGATAATCTTTTATACTCTATAAAAAAAATAAACAAACTTGAAAATTTTACTGGACAACATAAAAAATATGTTTTATAAAGCATTCCGTTGTTGATTAGAAAAATGCTCGGGTAGCTCAGTTGGTAGAGCAGAGGA
>JAFVWM010000058.1 GCA_017501665.1 Alphaproteobacteria bacterium
AAACATTGATATTCAACGGTGTAAAAATTATAAAAAGAATTGGGAGGGTGTACACCCCGGTGCGGATTCGGTATCTGCCCTCGGGCCATTTTTCCAAGTCCCATTTTTGAGAAAGTGAACAAATAATTCAGAACACGATTTTACCTCGTTTTTGCTCCAAATTGTGGACAGTGTAAATCAGTGTATTTATTTGTCAGTCAGCAAACAATGTACAACTAATGTGGACATACATTTGCCACTTTGATTTTTTTGTTCACTTTATAACCATTTCTACTAATTGGTCAAAATCCAGTTGAAAAGACACGATTTCGACAGCTCAAGCATATAGTTTTAGAGGACTATTTATTTGTCCGTTTTGTATTGATAATAAGTGTTCGCGTGTGAGCGTATAGCGAGGGGAAGGTGCATAGGCGATGGGAGATGAGGTCGCAGCGATGGGTGCGAAGATGACGAAGCGAAGGAAGGTTGTCGTGTGTGGTGGTATATATAGAAGGATTATTATTTTGTTTTGGATATACTGAGGAAATAGGGGTTTACTATGTTCCCCTTAAAATCATTTTACCTCTCAGTTGTTCGTTTCAAAAACAGATCAGACGCCGCAGGCGGATGTCCCCAATCCTTTTGTTTCTTTTTTGAATACCTTTTTTCTTTGCTTCAAAGAAAAAAGTATTAGTGTATGTATTACCGTTTTATACTATATTATTATACTCATTGCAGTTTTCAGCAAATCCCTCAGCAGGCAATTTGTCAAAAACAGCATATCTATTGCATTATTTAACAAAGCACGCTATTTGAGGCATAAAAAAATGGCGAGAGACAACGCTCCCGCCACTAGATAATTACTCAGTACCTGACAGCCTAACCATTAAAGAATTTAGCTACATCCTCCTCGGTTATTGACATCACACTATGTTGCGTTTTTGTAAATGCCCAGTCAGTAAATTTACGTAGCTGCACATAACTCCACCGACTGGAAACAATTTTTATTAACTTGTCATATGCCTGCATATCCCAAATATAGTCATACATCCCGTCAATGGGGACACGCTTCAATAGTCCCATCCATTCTGCTTTTTCCACGCATTTCTCAAATGTATGTCTTCGCATACCTAAGCATCCTAGATGTTCCTTCATAGGGCGTGTTGTATTATATCCCATATTTCTCAATGCCTCAAGGTCTGCCATGTAGACCATAAAGGCTGACTCTGGCAAGTCAAATGCCATCATCAGCCCTTTGTAAAACTTGTAAAAAGCAGGTGCTTTTTTTGCGTTCATTTTAATTCTCTGTTTGTGAATCTTGCTTCTCCTCTTTGAGGTAGAAGTGAATAATTTTACCATTGATCATAGGTTTGTAAACCTTGTAACCTAACGCTTTTGCGTGTTTGCCTACCGATACACGGTTAGCGATTTTGCCTGTTGTTGCGACCAAGTGACGAGCCATCTCATCAAAAGTCATTTTGGATTTAAGTTGCATAGTACTTCTTGTTTTTATTAGTGAATAAATGTATATGTCACTTAAAGTATAGGGGCAACTAATATTAAAGGTTTACAAATAG
>JAFVWM010000059.1 GCA_017501665.1 Alphaproteobacteria bacterium
CCACAAGGGTAGGTTAAAAATAAGAGATGAGTCGGGATTGACTCTTCGCAAAAGCTCGAGTTGTCACTGCGACGCTGACAAATGTCACCGGCGCACTTTCGTTCGCCTGCGTCTTGTGTTGAACCCCCTTTTATCGTGGCTTCAAATCGTCTCACCTCGGATTAAACAAAAACCTACCACAAGGGTAGGTTTTTGTTTAATGGCGGATGAGGAGGGATTTGAACCCCCGATACGAGTTACCCCGTATTCACGATTTCGAGTCGCGCGCATTCAGCCGCTCTGCCACTCATCCATTAAATTTTATCAGTTATCTTTTATAATAATATCCAAGTTGATGAATGCGCCCGATAAAAATCTTTTCAAGATTTTTCGCGCGGATTGGCTTCGGTATTTTATACCTTCGCCGATCTTCGCTTTCTTAAATCCAAGAAAGCTACGATTCCAACCACTCCGCCACTCATCCATTAATGTTACTTGCACTTTATTAAACTTTTTATTTTAATTTTGCAAGCATATTTTATCTTATATATTCATCTCGCTCAATTCGTCTGGGTGTCGGACGTATAGAGTTTTTTGTTTCTTGCTCTTTGAAAAAAGCATCGTCTCGTTCTCTTCTTTGAAACAATTTATGAAATATTTTGCTTATTTTTTCTCTTTTATTGTTTTGCCCAAGCATCTGAGGTGAAAGATTGACGGTTTTATTATTATGTTTATCAAACTTTTCTATTTGTCCGTGGCCAATATGTCGTGAGCTGTCTGTTTGAAGTTCTATAAAAAAGGCAACACAATTAAGGCTTCTTTGAAGATTTTGGGGAAACATTCTGTTAATTCTTACCATAATTTCTTTTTCATTATCATACCCCAAAGTTTGCGGTGTGAGAACGTCTATCATATCACGGAAATTGTCAAAAATGGCGATGCCTTTGACAATACATTCAATATTGTTACCACTGGTAGCACTATGAACATCTAAAACATCGCCGATATCTATTTTTTGAGCATTCTTGTCAAAAAGATGTATAACAACTTTTCTGCTACCGTTCTTTATTTTGTTTAATAAAAATTCATGTACGTCAATATGATATTTCATCTTAATATCCTAGTGAAAGCTGTTTATCAATGAGCCGGAGAGCATATGCCATCCGTCGATCATTACAAAGAAGATAATCTTAAACGGCAGTGATAACACGCTCGGCGGTAACATCATCATACCCATTGACATTAAAACGGAAGCAATCACCATATCTATAATCAAAAATGGTATATATATTAAAAATCCGATTTCAAAAGCTCGACGCAATTCGCTTATCATAAATGCGGGAATCGTTATCTTTAGGGAGGCATCTTTTATGTCCTTAGGTTTTTCTTTGGCTAGATCAGAAAAAAGCTGGAGGTCTTTTTCTCGAGTGTTTTTTACCATAAATTCTTTCAATGGAAGTGATGCTTTTTCCAAACCTTCAACAATTTCTACTTTTTCGTCAATGACCGGTTTTATTCCTTGTTCCCATGATTTTTCAAACGTCGGTGACATGATGAATACAGTCATAAACAGCGCTAAGGCAATTAAGACCATGTTAGGCGGGGTTCCATTAGTTGCGAGAGCGGAACGGGTGATGGAAAAAACAACAATTAACCTCGTAAATGAGGTCATCATAATAACAATTGATGGTGCCAAGGATAAAACGGTAATTAGTGCCAAGATGCTGAAAATTCGAGCAGTTGCCGTTCCTGTCGTTACATTATCCAAATTAAGGCTGACACTTTGAGCAAAAGCTGAAGAGCTAAACAGTAAAACGATGGAAAATATAAAAAGGGAAGATAATATTTTTTTGTTCATAGCGTTTAGTCTTTCACTTTTGTTTGTTGTAATAAGGTGTGTGATTTTTCTCCTATAAGTACCAAATATTCGGTATTATCGCATTTTAACAGCACAACGGAATTTTTTATATCTAACCGATGACGTTCTAAAATATTTATGCGAAAACTTTTGTTTAGGCATTTGCTAAATTTTATTAAAGAGCCTTTTTGTTGACACATTTTTATCAGCCATAAAGTTAAAAACATTAAGCCTAAGACAAAAATAAAGGCTAAAACGGCTTGCAATAAATGAGAAAATTCCATACCTTAAAACACCCTAGTACATATTATTTTGGTCAAATTATAATGTGTGAATAGTGTATGAGTCAACAAAAGCCTTGCCCTTGTTAATATTGTTTGTTATGTTGAAAATATGAAAGAAAAAAAAGATATATTTACAGATGAAAGAAAAACCGGAGATTTGCAAAATATAGCCGGTGTGTTGTTACCTATAGCTAAAAAAATGGTCGGAAAAAAAGCTTTTGCCGAAGCGGATATTATTTATAATTGGGATGATATCGCAGGTAAAGATGTTGCCTCTTATTCAAAACCTTTGAAAATAGATTTTAAGAAAGGGGAGCGTACGGGTGGAACGTTGTATGTTGAAACATATGGCGGTGCGTTTGCCTTGGAGCTTCAAACAAAAAGTAAATTTCTTATTGATAAGGTTAATGTCTTTTTCGGTTATCAGGCAATACGACAAATAAAAATTGTTCAAAATTCAAAGCAAATTGAAAACGTTTCTCAAGATGTTGCAAAAACTCAAAAAATACTTGTAACTGATGAAGAAGAAAATTATATTGAGCAAATAAGCAGCGGACTGAATTCCGAAGGATTGAGTAATGTTTTACAAAAGTTAGGTCGCGCTATATTTAATGATAGTAAGAAAAGGAATAAAAATGTTTGAAAAAATAATCAAAAGAGTCAGTGCAACTGTTGCCGGCGGTATCGTGTTTATTTTGGTGAGCGGAATGTATTTATCGGTAAAGGGTTTTCAGGTTGATGATAACGGTAATTTTGTTTTGGTGAATCAGGCCAGCGCGGCAAATGTAGAAGAACAACCTAAAGAAATTCCTTTGGATTTCGGCTTTCCGCAAGAACATTTTTTGGGGGATAAAAATGCAAAAGTGACATTGTATGAATATTCTTCTTTCGGTTGTACTCACTGTGCCGATTTTCATCTGGAAACTTTGCCGAAAATAGTTAAAGACTATGTAGATGCGGGCCTGATAAAGTTGGTGTTTGTTCCTTTTCCGTTAGATAAAAATTCAATGGATGCCGCTTTGTTGGCCGAATGTGTCGAAAAAGACAAATATTTTGCTTTTGCCGATGTATTGTTTAAGAAACAACGCGATTGGGGTTTGTCTTTTAATCCGCAAAAAGTTTTGCTTCAGTATGCTTCTTTAAGCGGTTTAACAAAAGAAAAGGCTGAAGCTTGTTTAAGAAATGACATTACGGCAGCAATGATTTTACAAAACAGAAAAGACGGTATTGATAAACTGGGTATTCAAGGGACACCTACCTTTTTTATTGCTTCAAGCAAGAAAATTGATGCTGTATTCGGTATAAAGCCTTTGGAAGAGTTTAAAAAAATTATTGATGCTCAATTGGACCTTTATAAAAAATAATTAAAGATTTTGTATATTTTAATAACTGCTTAATAATTATTGTTTAATGTTCTGATTATGAAAAATGCATCTGAAGACATTAAGAGGTTAGAGCAAAAAATATCCGAGTTGCAAGATGAGGAAAAAGCTTTATCCGCTTCGAAAACGAAACATTCTGAATTGGTGAGAGTTTCACGAATCGGTTTAAGAATCGGTGTTGAGCTTTTTTCGGCTGTTATTGTCGGTGCCGGAATAGGATATTTGTTGGATAATGCTTTTAATACAAAACCTTGGATGTTGGTAGTGTTTTTATTTTTTGGCGGAGCTGCCGGTATGCTTAATGTGTATCGATTGAGCCAAAATGAAAATAATTTTAATAAAAACAAGGAGTAGTTAAAGTGGCCGGTCCGATGGAGCAATTTGCTATTAAACCCTTAATTCCTATTGAAGTGGGTGGAGTTGATATTTCTTTTACTAACTCGTCTTTGTTTATGATGTTGGCTGTGCTTGTGTCAACGTTAGTATTGGGTTTGTGTTTAACCAAACGTACGTTGGTTCCGAATGTGGCGCAGTCGTTTCCCGAGAGCATATATGAATTTATCGGCGGTTTGATAAAAGAAAATGTCGGTGCTGAGGGCTTGAAATATTTTTCTTTTATCTTTTGCGTGTTTTTATTTATTGCTTTTGGTAATTTGCTGGGATTGTTTCCGTATTCGTTTACTTTTACGTCTCACTTGACAGCAGTGGGTACGTTGTCCTTATTAGCTTTGATGTTAAACATTTTTGTCGGTATAAAAAAGAAAAAATGGGGATGGTTAAGGACCTTTTTACCAAAAGGTATTCCGGCTGTTATGTCAGTGTTGATTATACCGATAGAAATAGTATCTTTTTTATCAAAACCGTTTAGTTTGTCGGTACGTTTGGCTGCAAATATGACAGTGGGACATGTTATGCTTAAAATTATTGCCGGATTTGTGGTCGGTTTGGGCGCTTTTGGTTTTGTGCCGTTGGTTTTTGATGCGTTAATAGTTTGTTTTGAGATGTTTATTTCGTTGTTGCAAGCTTTTATATATACTGTTTTGACTTGTATATATTTGAGTGATGCAATGCATGAACACTAATTATAATTATGTTTAATAAAATAAAAATTAATTGAAAGGATAAAATAATGGAACCGTTAGCTTATATTGGTGCTGGTATGTGTGCTTTGTCAATGATGGCTGCCGCTTGGGGTGTGTCTCAAGTTTGGACAACAATCATTTCAACAGTTGGTCGAAATCCTCAAGTTAAAAAGGAAGTTGATATTTACGGTTGGGTAGGATTTGCGGCCGTTGAAGCTGTTGCGTTGTATGCATTGGTTATCGCTTTTGTTATGTTATCGGGTAACTAAAGAAAAGTTATTTGGTGTTTGATTTATGACCTTTCGATATGGGGGCATTTTATTGTGCAAGCTATAAAAATTCCCCCCGAGTTCGAAAGTTTTGTAACATAATATGGAGCTTTAAGATAATGCCTCAGTTAGATTTTAGTGTTTTTCCGTCACAGTTTTTTTGGTTGGTTATCAATTTCGGATTGATGCTCTTTATAATGAGTAAGTTTATTATTCCTAAAACCGCAGAAATGATAAATTTACGCAAGGAAAAAATTGACGGTGATTTGCAAAAGGCCACCGAAATAAAAAAACAGGTTGAAGAAACAATCGAAAAATATAATAAGGCATTGAAAAACGCTAATTCGAAGGCAAGTATTTCTTTGCAAAAAACAAAAGATGAATTGAACGAAACCATTAACAGACGTCAATCCGATATATCGGCTAAGCTAAGTGCGGAAATTGAAGCCGGAGAGCAAAAAATTGCACAATCAAAAGCAAAAGCTTTGCAAAAAGTAGAGGAAGTTTCTGTCGAATTAGCCGTAGATATTTTGAAAAAGTTGGGTTTTGGCGGAATTAACGTTAAAGATGCTAAAAATGCTTTAACCAATTTGAAAAAGGAACAGTTATGACAAATGTCGTACAAAATAATGAATTTTTAAATGCTACTCAGGGTGCGGTGTTAGATGCAGTTAATGTTATAGAGGCAAAAGCTCATGAATTATCGTTGCACCATAACGAGCCGTTTTATCTGTCGGCAGAATTTTGGGTGGCAATGTCTTTTGTTTTAACTGTTGCGGTTTTGTTTGTGCCGGTTGGTAAAATATTTGTAAAAGGTATGAAAAATCGTGCTAAAGCTATTTCCAAAAGAATAGCGGATGCTGTTAATTTAAAAGAAGATGCTCAGAAAATGTTAGCTGATTATGAGAGGAAGCTTCGTGGAGCCGAAAAAGAGGCAAAGGATATTTTGCAACGTTCTGAGCGTGAGATTGAAATGATTAAAAAAGAAGCTTTAGCCAAGCTTGATGCTGAATTGTCGGCAAAAGAAGCTGAGGCGACAATGAGGTTAAAGACAGCTGAGGAAAATGCATCTAAAGAAATTTCATCAAAAACGGCTGACGTTACGATGGCGGTGGTAAAGACGATTTTGAAAGACAGTTTGGACAACGAGGCTTTAGATCAGCTTATTGATCGATCTATCGATGAGTTGGAAAAAAGTGCATAATTGTAATTTTTATATAAAAAGCTGTCTTTTAAAAGACAGCTTTTTTTGAGTTAATTGCTTTTCAGTTTATTCCAACCGGCTTTTTTGGCTGCTTCTTGTTCTTGTTTCTTTTGCCATTTATTAATCGGTTTGTTTTTTTCTTGTTGCAGTTTCTTTTGGTCTTCTGTTTGTGCAACCCCTACCGGAATTAGTTGATTGAATAAAGCCGGTGAGGCAAAGTCAATTTTATTTTTTACCAAGGGGGCGATAATGGCGTCAATGATTTGATTTGCAGGTTTGGCATTGAATGCCGCGATTTTTCCGCCATAGAAAATGGCCAGCGCATGACATGGTGAGGATAATAAAACGTCAGTTGCGTCTACTCCGCGGAAAAAACGCAACATTATTTGCGGACGTATAACGCAATTTTCAGTTTCATTAAATAAGAGATTTTCCGGATTCATTAATAATTCGTATTTTATTAATTTTTGCAGGTCTTGATTTATAATACCGCAAAAACCGACAATAGCCATTCCGTCAAGAGTGTATCCGGTATAGTTTTCAGGTTTGTTGGCTATTTGATAACAAAAAACCTGTTCTGAATCGGTAATGTTTTTTATGGCAGAATCACCGATAGCTGAAGTTATTTCGTCAAGGACAACATCGTTTTTAGGGTTTGGTTTCCATTCGGGAATTTCTTCGGTAATATCTTCTTGAGCCGGACAAGGAAAAGACAAAAAGAGAGAAAATAATATAATCCAAAGGTATTGCCGATACATATTGTGCCTCCATTGTAATACAAACTTCATCATAATTATATATATTAAATTATGCTTTTCCAAGATTATTCAATAAGATAATAACATGAAAAAAACCTCTGCCGAAACAGCAGAGGTTGAAAACGGTTTTAAGCAAAAAGCCTATAAATTATATTAACCCTGACGTGCTTTCAATTTAGGGTTCTTTTTGTTGATTACATAAACACGGCCTTTGCGACGGACGATTTGGCAGTCCTTATCACGAACCTTTTTGCTTTTTAATGAACTGTAAATCTTCATTTCTTTAATCCTTTAATCAAAATTTGAGTGCAACCTATTATAAATATCGGAGGTTGTCAATATAAATTTTTAATTCTTGGTAAAAAAATAAGTTATCTTTTGCTTTTTTGCAACATATTTGTTAATATCAGGCAGTTATTAGGGGAATAAAATGAAAAAAATATTGTTTGTTTTGCTTGTGTTGTTAATGACGACTCCGGCAAAAGCTCAGATGTCATATGAAGAAGAAGCCAGAGCTTTAGGTATTGTTGCGGGGCAAGGTTTGGCATGCGGGTCGTCCAAATACGATACTTTCGAATTGTTGGCAAGGGCAATAATTTTGACAAAATCGCCGTCAGATGCAATGCAACAAAAGGCTTTGAAAATTTTTACCGAAGAAAAGGCTGATGTATATGTTACGCAACAGCTTAATAATTTTGCCGATTGTCAAAATATTGTCAAAAGGTTTGATGTTCAAGATATTTTTAATGCCACATTATATGGTGACGGAACCATAAAAATGCCTGACGGACAAATATTAACCCCCAGAGTTCCATATGACGCCACGATGATTTATGATAGGAAATCAAATGTCAGACAACGTGCATCGGCAATATACGGCAAAGATAAATCTCATGTAAAAAAGATTGATTTTAAAGATGCCTCAATGGAAGCCGGAAACCAAATAAAACCGTCTCGTGCAAAAGGCGGATTACAAAAAATATTGACCGGACCGAAAAGAATTTCCCGTTAAAAATAAAAAATGATTGCTTTTGTGTTAACTTGCCCTTATATTTTGGGCAAGTTAATTTTTTTATGGAGTTGAGTTAAGATGGCCGTACAATATGTATTTGTTATGCAAAACCTTACAAAAGTTTTTCCCGGCGGAAAAGAGCTGTTTAAGGGAATTACTTTATCATTTTTACCGGGGGCAAAAATCGGTGTTTTGGGGGTAAATGGTGCCGGTAAATCTACCTTGTTAAAAATTATGGCCGGTGTCGATAAAGAATTTAACGGCGAAGCTTGGGCTGCCGAAGGGGTTAAAGTCGGCTATTTGGAGCAAGAGCCAAAGCTTGATCCTTCTAAAAATGTGATGGAAAATATTATGGACGGCTTGGGCGAAACAAGAGATTTGCTTAAAGAATTTGAAGAAGTTTCAATGAAGTTTGCCGAAGAAATGAGCGATGATGAAATGAATGCGCTTATTGAACGTCAAGCCGAATTGCAAGAAAAAATTGATGCGTGTAACGGATGGGATTTGGAGCGAACTATTGAAATTGCCATGGATGCGCTTCGTTGTCCGCCGTCCGATGCTGATGTTACCAAATTATCAGGTGGTGAAAAACGTCGTGTGGCATTGTGTCGTTTGTTGTTGCAACAGCCTGATATGCTTTTGTTGGATGAGCCGACAAACCATTTGGATGCCGAATCGGTTGCATGGCTTGAACGCCATTTGAAAGATTATAAGGGAACTGTTGTAATGGTTACTCACGACCGTTATTTCTTGGATAATGTTACCGGTTGGATTTTGGAATTAGACCGCGGTCAAGGTATTCCTTACGAGGGCAATTATTCTTCTTGGCTTGAGCAAAAACAAAAACGTCTTGAACAAGAAGCCCGAGAAGAAACAGCTCGTCAAAAAGTTTTGGCTAATGAGTTGGAGTGGATTCAAAAGAATCCTAAGGCTCGTCAAGCAAAATCAAAAGCTCGTATTAATGCTTATGATGAATTATTGGCACAATCGGTTAAGGACAAAATTACAACTGCCAATATTCATATCCCGATGACCGAGCGTTTGGGTGATTTGGTTATTGAAGCCAAAAATATTTCCAAAGCCTATGGTAACAGAGTGCTTATTGATGATTTGTCTTTCAAAATTCCTAAAGGTGCCATTGTCGGTATTATCGGTCCTAACGGTGCCGGTAAAACTACATTATTCAGAATGATTACCGGTCAGGAACAACCGGACAGCGGTGAAATAAGACTTGGTGAAACCGTTGATTTGGGCTATGTTGACCAATCTCGTGATGAACTATCTGCCGATAAAAATGTATGGGAAGAAATTTCTGACGGTTTGGATATGATTAAACTGGGCAAAGGCGAGGTTCCGTCTCGTGCTTATGTCGGTCAGTTCAATTTTAAGGGAAGCGACCAACAAAAGAAAGTCGGTCAGCTTTCGGGTGGTGAGCGTAATCGTGTTCACTTGGCAAAAATGCTTAAAAAAGGAGCAAATGTTATTTTGCTCGATGAGCCGACAAATGATTTGGATGTTGACACGCTTCGATCACTGGAAGAAGGTATTATGCAATATCCGGGTTGTGTGCTTGTTACTTCGCACGATCGTTGGTTTTTAGACCGCTTGGCAACACATATCTTAGCCTATGAAGACGAAGGTCATGTCGAATGGTTTGAAGGCAACTTTGAAGAATATGAAAAGGACAAAGTTCGTCGTCTCGGTGAAGAAGCTTTGCGCCCTCACAGGAGTAAGCATAAGACCCTTACCCGCCAGTAAAAAGGTTGTCTAGCTGGCATCTAATACAGAAATTTCAGCACGGCGAAATGCTCATGTACTATTTTGTACACTCCGCTTTCGCCGTCTTTATTTCTTATTATATGCACACGCTATCCAACCTTTTTGTAAAAAACTCGTATAACAGCACATCTAAAGTCAAAATATGCGAATAGCCGGCTTAAGTCATGTAGTATTATCTACACTCACTCGCCGGCTTTCTTATTTTGACTTTATCAATATGTTACAATATTGTTAAAATTTGATTGTGTTCGCAACAATATCTGACAATTGTTAAGGATTTGCTAGTTTTTTTGTTTTAGAATCATGTATAGGTATTGTGTTTGACAAAATGGTCAAAAAATGTTACTATAAGTTAAATATATCTTTTTTTTAGGAGAACTATCATGGCTGATAATGAAACTTTTACTTTTGAAAGCGCAAAGGAATTTTTTGAAAAAGGACAATATGCGGATGAACTAGGAAAGATGTCAAATAAAGACTTGATGGCTCTGAATGAAGCTCTTTATGACGGAAATAAGGTTGGTGAAGGAGAGTTGGCTACTATGAGGGAATTGGTCAATGGTGAGGAATTTGAAAGGTTAGAGAAGTATGCTAAAGCCGACTTAAGTTCTTATAAAGAAGAAGAATTGGAAGATATATTAGCCTTGGCAGTAAAACATGACGCAGATCAAGGAAATTATGTTGATTTTGCAAAAGAAATTATAAATAAAGTTAGTGAACAAAAAAAGTCATTAGAAGATCAACAACAAAAAGAAAGTAGTGTAGATTCTAACGAAAGTGAAAAATCATCTCAACCAAGTCAAGATGGTGATCAAGGTGGTGATCAAGGAGAAGGTTCTGAGACTGACGGTAATGAAGATGCGGTTAAGAAAGCTGAACAAGCTTTAGATGATTTTGTTTTTGAAAAATATAAATGGTCTAAGCATATACAATATAATGATTATGAAGAAATGCCGACTATTGTAAAAGAGGGTGATTATGAGGCATTTTTTAATGATTATGCAAAAAACAATCCAGAGGATGAAGATTATAAAAAGTTAGTGGAAGCGCTTGAAGAAGCTAAAGGAACTAAACCGCAACAGCAAGAGAACAGCGAAGTTAAAACATATACTGCAGAAGAATTGCGAACTCTTATGCATAACCAAACAAATGCTCTTTACAATAGAGAAGGATTCGGTGCGGAGCATTTTGATAAATTTCATGAGGAAGGAAGAAAGATTTTAGAGGCCTTTGTAAAAGGCGAGGTTAATGTAGATTCTTCGGCATATACGGAAATGTCGGGTTTTATTAACGTATTTGCCGGTGGGTATGGCGACAATAACGATGAAATGAAAAAGTTATATGATGCTGCTACAAATAAATTAGAGAGCATCAAGGCTGAAGCAGAAAACAAGAATGATCAAGAAAATGAGACCAATGAACAAAAAGAAAATAGTGTAGATTCTAACGAAAGTGAAAAATCATCTCAACCAAGTCAAAGAGATAGTGATCAAGGTGGTGATCAAGGAGATAGTGATCAAGGTGGTGATCAAGGAGAAGGTTCTGAGGCTGATAAAACGGAACAAAAAGATCATCCACAAAACTCCGATCAAGGTATTGAAATTACGAGAGACAATGCTTTGGATATGCTTAATAAACAATTTCATCGTCTTAGACCCGAAGAAATTATTAAATTGCGCGAAATTATTAAAGAAGATCATAATGATCAACTGAATAATCTTGATAAAAAAATTATTGATAAAACACAAACCTTTTTAGCCGGTGAAACTGTTATTTTACAAACATCACAACTTTATCACTTGGACAATCTTTTAGATTCTGTTCGTGAGGATAATAAAGATGATGGCAAAGGTAGCACTAACCAAATAGGGCTGTCAGCAGCTAACTTAAAAAATGAAGTTGGTCAACGAATAAAAGATTTTGAAGAGTTGTATGGACTTGATGAACAATCGCGAGTTGATGATGAGCAAATTGCAAAAAATGTCGAGTTATTAAAAGATCTTCCATCTTTTGAAAGAGTTACATATAAAGAGTCTGAAGCGATAGCGGCTGAAAGGGTGAGTAATGTTGCAAGCCGAAGCACTAAGCATCCTCCTCAGATGGAAGATATAGTAGGGGCATTAAAAAGTGAAGGACTAGAGAAAGTTGATGAAGAGCGGTTGTTAGATTTGGCTGTTGCAAAGATTAAAGATGTTAAAAAAGCTGATTTGACAAAAAATGAGGATATAGCTGATTTTCAATATCTTTTAGGAGCAGTAAAAAAATCAAGACCGAAAGTCAAAGTAGGAAAACAAGAAAAACTGCTGTTTAATGCTAAAAAAGAGTATGAGAAAAATCATAAAAATGAAGATTTATCAAAGGATTTGCAAGATGCTTATGACGTTTTGGATAGAATAACCGTTATCGGCGGAACAGATCCTTATGGAAAAAGAAAAGTTAAAGGCCAAGAGGCAGAAGATATAAAAAATACATTCAAAGAGCAGTGCCGTTTAGAAACAGAGATGTTCTTTGCTAATACCAATAAAGGCGAAAAAATAGACCCTAAAGAGTTTGAAAAAGAGTATGCTTTAAGGTTACAAACGGGTTTATTAAAATTGGTCAACTATGAAGAAGCGTCAAAATTGACCGCAATGAAAGAAGGCGGAGAAAAAGATATTGCCAAAGCTTTTGAAAATGCTTTTGATAGCAAAAAGAAAATTAAAATATCCACGGTAGCTTTTTCAGCATATCATGCAACAGAACAAGACGCTATTAATACTGTATGTCAAAAATCACCAAAAGCGTTATCTGCTTATGCATCGTCCAAAAATAACAGTATTAAAGATCAAAATAAAAGTCAATTGAAGAGATCATTTAGTCTAGGAAAAGGACTTTTAGAATCGGCCGCTTGGGGTGCAGCATTTGGTGTTGCTTCAATGGCACCACCATTGGGCGTTGCTATCGTTGCCGGTGCGTCTTTTGGAATACAAACATATAAATTAATTAGAGACTTTAAACAAATAAGAGAACAAAATAAACAACAAGGTCGTGAATATAAATTCAAAAATTTTGTAAAAGAAAATAAGTGGAGAATGGCCGGATATGCGTTATCAGCTGCTTCAACTGTATTAGCTGGATCAGCGGCAATTCCCGGAGCAAATGCGGCGCTGGCTTTGAAGGCACGTTCCGCTACAATGATGGTAAGTTTGGGAATTGGTGTAAAAACGACTATTAGTAATATGAAAAAGGCGAAGTCATGGAAAGAAAAGCTTCTTATTGGTGGAACTTTTGTTGCTTCTATAGCAGTAGCTAGATTTGCAGGAAAATCTGTTCAGGAGGTTGTGGCAAATTTTGGTGATCCGGTTGTTCCGGACGCAATAAGCGGAGCGGATAAAGAACAACCTGCTGGAAACCAACAATTAGATAGTCAAAATTTGTCTGAATTTGAACAAGAAATTTCTAATTTAAGCGAAAAAGAGTTGGCATCTAGATATTCTCAAATAACAGGTAAAAATCCTGAGGGTATGTCTATTGAACAAATGCAGAATGCCATAATGATGAGCGGTCAAGACGCATATGAGGCTGTTTTGGATAGAAACAATGATGGTATAATGGATGGTCTTGATAAAGATAATGACAGTATATTGGATTCTGTTGATAAGGATCATGGTCAAGGTTGGGCAACAGCAAATGAAACGCAAATAGATAGAGCTTTTGATGTTGATCCCAAAGGTATTAATGAAGCTCTTAAGGAATTAAATCCTGAGCATAAATGGATGAATTCAGACCAACTTCACGAAATGATGGAAAAAGGTCAATTTAACGATGATCAACTTAGAGCTATTCACGAACATGCTTCAAGTCATTTTGATCAACAAGGTCATATTACTGATCCGAACTTAAAAGAATTTTATGAAGAGAGAGCAGCTGAACAAGACAGAAGTGAGGAACAAGCCAGAAGAGAGGCATCATCAGTAGACATAGAAAGACTTGAACCAAGACGTCTTGATAGCATCCCTGTAGAAGAACCTGAGATTACCCTTAAGACAAAATCTGATTTGGATATTGTAGAGGTTGAAGAATTAGATATTAAAGGCGGTACTAGAGTTAAGGTTGAAGGCGAGAGTATTTTGGGTGATGCTTATAGCGATCAAATGAAATTGGATGCTTCGGTTAAGGCAGAAATTTCTGAGCAAGGACTTGCCGGAGTTGGCAAAATTGATGTTGATAAATATGTATTCAATGATAATGAGACAATTACAATTGAAGGAGACCGTGTAGTTGCTGGTGTAAAACAAGATATTGTATCTGTAATAAATAAAGAGGGACAATATATTTCTGTAACAGTTAACGACGTACCTGTTCCACAAGAACAATTAGATACGTTTAATAATAACCCAGAGGTGTTAGAATCTAACAGCGGTATTTATGCAAAAGTTACAGGAGTGCGGGATAATATTGAAGATAATATAACAGACAGCATGGTTGAAGAGCATACAGGAATAAAACCCAATACGACAAATACTGATCCGAAGGTTGTAACACCGGAAGGCGGTAAAGGCGAAGATGCTACGACAAGTACTAATCCGAAGGTTGAAACACAGAAAGGCGGTAATGATGCAGGAGCAAATATAGGTAAACATATAAGTGAATTGAGCAAAAAAGGTGTAAATAATAAATTGGAAAGTGATACAGAAATAGGAAAAGAGAAAGGAACTAACCCAAGTCTTAATAAAACAAATAGCTATAGTTCAAATAATGGCTCGGGAGGAAAAGGAGTGTATGGAATTAACCCAAATCTTAATAAAGGAAGTACACGTTGATATGTAGTTTATACTATTATTACTAAAAAAGCAAAAATCCCGAAAGTTGCGGTGGCAATTTTCGGGATTTTTTTGTTCATTTGCGCTTTGGATGATTGATCAAATAGACCAGTTCGTCCATTCTGATTTTCCAAAACTTGAGACTTTTCTTTTTGGTGTCGTCTAATAACTTCATTCCGTAGAAATCGTTGATGACTTTAAGCCATTGCGGAATTTCTGTACGGTCATTGAAGATTGGGGTAAATCCCGTAAGCTTTCCTTGTGACGACATTGTGATAATAAAATAATTATCAGTTTCAAAAAGCTCACTTAAGGAAATTGTTTTTTCGGTATTGTTCCCTTCATCTTTTAATTTTAGATGAAAATCTTCGGCACCGTAAAAGGTATCTCCTGATGTTCTGTAACATGATTCGTCGATGTCGACGATTACTCTTTGACCTTGTGTGGTCATGTATTCGAAAAGTTCGAAAATTGTTTTGGTCATTTGCATAATTTGAAAATTTTAATAATTAATAATAGTTACTTGGTCGGGCATATAGCATATATTTGAAATGTTGTAAAGAAAAAAATATGAGCGAGCCATACGGTCTTTGTTTTTTCTTGCTTAAAACTTTATGAGCTTGATTGAAATTTTATTATTTTTTGTTATCTTGCTGTTAGTATGGGCGTGAATTTGATTTGTTTTTAAGGAAAAAATTATGGAAACACAAGCATTACAAGAAGTTGCCGGAAATTCGTCGATGTGGGATTTGCTTTGGTCTGCCGATATGGTTACCAAGGCGGTTTTGATCGGACTTATCTTTGCGTCGGTTTGGTCATGGGCGATTATTTTTGAAAAATTCGGAACTTTGCGTCAGTTAAAAAATAAAACCGAAAAGTTTGAAGAAAAATTTTGGTCGGGAGGTTCTTTAGACAGATTGTATGCCTCTTTGGGAGCGCACCCTAAGGAACCTATGGCAAATATGTTTGTGGCTGCTATGAAAGAATGGAAACGTACAAATATCTTAAAGTCTAAGACCGATAGAGGTTTGCGCGGGGTGTCTTTGCAACAACGTATTGAAAAAGCTATGCTTGTGTCAATGGACAAGGATCTTAACTCGTTGGAAACACGCTTGGGCTTTTTGGCTTCGACCGGTTCGGTGGCTCCGCTTGTGGGATTGTTCGGTACGGTTTGGGGTATTATTAACAGCTTTAATGCAATTGCTTTGACTCAGAGTAATTCGTTGTCGGCTATGGCTCCGGGTATTGCCGAGGCTTTGTTTACTACGGCGTTCGGTTTGATTGCGGCCATTCCTGCGGTGGTGGCTTATAACAAAATTTCTTCCGACTTGGATAGATATGCCAAAAAGTTGGAAGCTTTTATGTCCGAATTTTCAACCATTTTATCGCGCGAAATTGATGATACGGCTATCAGAGCCGAAATGGCAGGGGAATAGTTATGAAAATAAACACCAGACGCCGGTCTTGTCGTTATCAGTTAAACTCGGAAATTAATATCACCAACCTTATGGACGTGATGATGGTGTTGTTGGTGGTGTTTATGGTGGCTGCGCCTTTGATGACATCGGGAATTGCTCTCGATTTGCCAAAAGTCGGCGGTAAAAATTTGGAGGGGCAAGATACGTCTGTTAATATCAGTGTCGATAAAGACGGCTATTATTATATCGGACAAACCGAAATTCCGGCGGATAAAATTGTGGCAAAAGTTAATGCTATCAGAGAACAAAATAATGAGGTTACAATAACTATTTCCGGTGATGCCGGTGCCGAATATGGCAGAGTTATCGGATTGATGGCTTTGTTAAAAGAAGCCGGTTTTGACAAAGTGGGCTTGAAAACAGAACCTAAGATGTTGACAAGGAAAAAATAAGAACAAATGACTTCGGGATTAAAAAAATCGATCGCTTTGCATTTGGCATTTTTGATATTGTGGCTGGTGGAAGTTCCGATGTTTTGGTGGAACAGACCAAACCCTTCTCAAGTGCCGATTATTGTCGATTTGAAAGATGTTAAAATCTCGGAAATGACTAACCTTCCGCCAAAAGCAAAATTTGGTAAAGAAGATAAGGAAGCTTCTAAAGTAAAGCGCAAAATCGAGAATAATTATACCAAAGAAGATAGAAAGTCATCGGTCGAAGATGTAAAAACAGAAAAGATTAAAGATGATAAAAAGCATGAAACGGTTGATGAAGAACCGTCGAAAAAAGATTTTTTGGTCGCTCCTCAACCAAGAAAACCGCAAATTAAAAAACAACCGAAAAAAGAAGATGTAAAAAAGAAAAAAGAACAGACAAATAAGCCTAAAAAAGAAGAAAAGAAAGATGAACCGAAGCTGGCAAATCCGCTAAAGAGCTTGTTGGCAAGTGTCGATGCTTTGGAAAAAGAAGCTAATATTTCGCAAACGGCTACTGTTAAAGAAGGAACCGAAGTGGCTAATATGGGAGTTGAGGGCGGAACTGCCGGATCTTATTTTAGCGAACTGTCAATCTCGGAAATGGATGCCTTGGCCGGACAACTTAGAGCTTGTTGGAATCTTGATCCCGGAGCAATGGGAATTGAAGATATGATTATCGAAATTAAGGCACAACTTAATCAAAACGGTAGCGTTTATTCGGTCGAGATTATGAATAAAGGACGCTATAATACCGATACGCATTTTCGATCGGTTGCAGATAGCGCGGTTAGAGCAGTATATATTTGTGCGCCGTATAAAATTTTGTCAGAAAAATATGCTTACAAATACGAAGAATGGAAAGTTTTGCGTTTGAGATTTAATCCGATTGATCAGTCAGTAAAATAATAAACTATGAGTATTTGAAAAAAATACTTGATTTATAAAATATTTTTTTGTAATAATTGGTTCGAATGATAGGGGTATAGCTCAGTTGGTAGAGCACCGGTCTCCAAAACCGGGTGTCGTGAGTTCGAATCTTACTGCCCCTGCCATATTTTACCTAACTATCTGTTTTAGTTAGGTAATTTTTTTGACTTTTTTAAAAAAGTGCCAAAATCCGAGGTGTAACACAAGGGTGTAACACAAGAGGACTTTTGGCGATGAACGGACACAACCGACTTATCAGACGAAATCACACCTATTACATCCGTGCACGAATCCCAGTAGCACTGGTGTATCTCGTTCATAGACAAGAGTTCCAGTATTCATTACAAACGAACAACTATTACGAAGCTATTGCGAAATTATCAAAAGAGAGTCATAAGATAGATGTAAAGATTAACATTTTGAAGGCTATTAATATGCTAATCAAGAACAATCAGCTTATGATAACGGAAGCAGACATTGACAAGATGGTGAAGCACAAGCTGCGCCAAGCTGAAGAAGTATTTGAGAACAATGATTGGGATATTAAAGAAGAAAAATATGACTATCAGCATCTATTAGTCTTCAATAAAGAGATTCCCGAAGCTACTACCAATGCACAACACGAGCTTGAGTGTGTGGAACTCTTTATCAAAGAATACTTCCACGACCTTAAAGAAGACACAAAGACTCACAACAGCATTATCAAAATGATTGGAAGACTTGAAAAGGAAGACATTCCAATCATTGCAAACAAAGCACATCCGAGCGAAGGCATTAAGAAGACAGCGAAAGCATTGAGAAGCGTTGAGAAGTATGTGCTTAACAAAATTGAGTCTATCGTCAATGACACAAGCGATAACTTCAATATCAATGACCGAGTAAAGCGCTGCTTGACACAGATACACAATGAAAAGAATAGAGCATCAAGCGGCGAAACCACTACAACACCTTGGGAAAAAGTCTTCAAGGAGTTCAAACTCAACAAGAAGAACAACAATAGGACTGGTGAGAACACTCTCAAGCAAAATGAGCAATGCTTGAAAACAATTTTTGAAATCATTGGTAAGAAGTATGTTGAAAGTATTACTGGCAATGATTGCAGAATGGTCTCACAAAAGATTCACAACCTTCCAAAGAAATGGACAGAGCGATATAAAGGGCAGAAACTCAAGGACATCTTGGCAAGGGATAACACGGATGTCATTTCTTTGACTTCGGTAAAGAAATACTTGCGTGTGTTTAAGGAGTTCTTGGAGTTCTGCAAAGTTAATCAATACATCAACGATAGTTTCCAAAGTCTAATCACTATATCTCGGAGAAAAGAAGCTGTTGAAGTGCAAGCATTTACAAAAGATGAGCTGAAGAAAATCTTTGACCCGAAGACTTATCCTCGTGTGATGGATAAGAAATATGCGTATCGCTATTGGATTCCTTTGTTGGCATTGTTCCATCCTGTGAGATTGAACGAGATTTGTCAGCTGTATATTGAAGATGTTCGGCTTGATAAAGGTGTTTGGTATCTTAATCTTACAGATGAGCGTGGAGACCAACACTTAAAGAATCCGCAATCACGGCGAAGAATCCCAATCCATCCGCATATATTAGATTTAGGATTCTTGGAGTATATCAATAGTATTAGAGAAGCATCATATAAGACTGAAAAGTATCCGGGAAGAGTCTTCTATCAGCTGCAGTATAGTCCAAAGAACCATTACATCCAAGCAATAAGCCAATGGTTCGGAAGATACTTGAAGCAAGTTGGTATTGAAAGCCGTGCAAAAGTGTTCCATAGCTACCGCCACAATGTGAAACAAGCTATGCGTGATGCAGATATTCCGCAAGAGTTTCAAAATGCTTTGGCTGGTTGGTCTGGTAGGGATACTGGTGAAAGAGTTTATGGAGGAAACTTCCCCATAAAGAAACTCAATGCTCAACTTTCAAAGCTCCATTACACTTTCTTGAATAGAAACCTTGAACGCATTGCAGCAAAGAATAAGATTAGGTAATACTATTTCTTTAAGTATCTGTATAGTGTGGGTTTAGATATATGATACTTATTCATTAGTTCTGTTTCAGTCATACCTGCTGCTCTGTCATCCTTTACCTGTTGTATAAGAACGCTGTTTAACTTGGTCGGATGAGCCTTTTCATACTTATGCTTTCTTTGAGCAATCCGAATGCCTGCCATCTGACGTTCCTTAATGGTAATGCGCTCTGCTTGAGCAATAGCCCCCATAATCGTAAGCATCATCTCTTGAGTTTTAGAAGCAAAGGTCTCTTCATTGCTGAAAGTCCAACCTTCTTTGATGAAGGTAATGGATGCGCCCTTGTCTCGTATCTCTTTAATGATGGTGAGAAGGTCAAGGGTATTGCGTGCTAAACGGCTAATGTCTTCTGTAAAGCATTGGTCTCCTGCTCGTATTGCTTTGAGCATATTCTGTAGTTCTACTCGGTCATTTTTGCTCTTACCACTAATCTTCTCTTGATATATCAAGTCATACTGGTCAGCATCTTCTAATTGTCTGTCATAATTTTGTGTAATAGAACTACATCTCACATATTTAATCTTCATTTTACTATCCTCTAACTATTATTTAAGTATTCAATCACTATTGTTTTACTATTAAATAGTATCATCTTGTCTTAACTTTATGATACTATGAGCAACTTGTCAAGGAAAAAGTTTGAGAGAATCGTTGGTTTTACTGGATTTCAGGAAATGATGTCAGTATCATTTTTATAGAATCATTTAAGTGTACTTCCTGATACTATCATTTTAAGCCATTTAAGAAGGCTTTGTGTATAAGTTCTTTTAGGTCTTCCAGTCATAATTCTTTTATTGTAGCGTTAAGTTATTCAATACTGATTGGATACTTAATCAATACTAAAAAGGAGAAACAATATGGGATTACTTAATAAACTCTTGGGCAATGAGAAAAAGAAAAAAGCCCCTACAAAGAAGAAGACAACCGCTGCAACAGCTAAAAAGAAAGTTCCGGCATCTGTTAAGGACAAGTATTTCATTACAGACTTGTCAGCAGATGATAAAGCTGCTACTAAAGCAAACGCTAAAAAGAAAGATGTTAGAATGAACATCTACAAGAAGGTTCAGCAAGCCATTAAAAATGCTGAACTGAAGAAACCTGAAAGCAAGCTCGGAAGACTAGAGAAAATCTTTACGACCAATGAAGAAGGCAAAACCATTGCTACTATCAGATACGGCAGCGTTATTTTCTATCAGGGTGTTATGAATGATGCAAATGTCTTTGATAGACACGGCAAAGAGAACTTTGAGAACAAGTTAGGTGCTTTGAACCATTTGAAGATAATGCTTGAAGCAGATGAATGGTTTAATCCACAATATGAGAAGTATTTGGCAACTAAAGAATTAGCAGACAAACGCTCTGCTGCAACAAAAAAGACTAATAAAAAGAATGCTGCAACTGCGAAGACTGCTTCTACTGCAAAGGCAGCTCCGAAGAAGAAAGCCACAAAAGCAAAGAAGCCAGCTGCCAAGAAAGCAGCTCCGAAGAAAGTTACTGCTAAAAAGGCTACTACTTCTAAAGCCAAGATAGCTGCAAAGAAGAGCACAGCTAAAAAGCCAGCAGCCAAGAAGAAAACTTCCACAAAGAAGAAATAGCAACAATGAAGGGGCTTTGCAGCCCCTTTAATTATATTCCAATACTTATTGAATAGTTGCTCAAGAGTTATTCAATCCATAACGTTTTATAAACCTTGATAAGGTCATATATTGCACACCCATAATCTTTGATATTTGGTTCTTTGAGACACCTTTGGCAAGTAGGTCTTGAATTCGCTTCAGATTTTTAGCCAGTTTCAAACGCTTTGAACGGCTCATAGAGGGTATGAAACAGGCACAGGGCATAACGGAACAGCTAAAGGCAGAAAACGCCTTAGAATGGACAGGATGCCTCAATAACATAAGGGCTTGTGCGAGGGAGATTGTGGAAAAGGAAATTATTTTTGCATAAA
>JAFVWM010000060.1 GCA_017501665.1 Alphaproteobacteria bacterium
CCGGCATAATCGGTCGCATTAATGCTCCCTTTTATTCCGTTTTAGGCTGTGACAGCTCCGGAACCGGATGTAAGGACAATAGAAGTCCGAGAAAAAACAAAATGAAATTTGTTTTTTCGGTGCTGATTGAAAATTGAATATTTGAAATTAGGCGGCAGACATAGCCAATAAAGTTTCCCATTGCTTAGGGAAACGCTCAATGCCTTGTAATTGATTGCGTATTAAAGGAGTATGTTTCAGACTCCCGTGTACCCGCAGATAGTTGTAATAAGCGACAAAAAGAGTGGTTAATGAACTCGCGCCATCAAGAGATTTCATGCCGGCTCTCGGTCTGGTATGGAATTTGTATGTGCGATTCAAACGTTCAA
The DNA here is from genome assembly GCA_017501665.1 of Alphaproteobacteria bacterium. Lineage (GTDB taxonomy): Bacteria > Pseudomonadota > Alphaproteobacteria > RF32 > CAG-239 > CAZU01. The sequence continues at coordinate 369 of JAFVWM010000060.1, forward strand.
CCAGTTGCTTATATGGACGAAAATCTGTACTGACCTTGTCCAGATTTTCTAATCCGATCACCTTCTGTCCGATGATCACAGGATTCTGCAATCCCTGATTATATGCCATCATAGCAGAATCGTATGAAGGACATCCGTCACGCACAAGCGTATATTGTTTTTCGGAATTTGAACCGGGATCGCCATATGCATTGTAAAGCGTTGCTAATGCTGGAATTGTTCCTCTTGTATCCGATAGATTATATCCGCAAATTGCTTTAGTCGCAGCATCAATAACAAACCAGGTGTAATGCCATTTGTTTTCCACGATGAGATAAGTTTCATCGGCAGCAGCGATTTTTCCGGGTTTTGGAAGATCCCGGTCAAGAAATGGAGCAATTTGAGCAGCAGCGGCATTTACGTAATTAATGATAGTTTGATGAGATAATTTAATTCCGAAAATGCCATGTAAAAGTTCTTTGGTCATTCTGCTTGATAAACCAGCATTTACAAAAAATGTTAATACCAATCCGACAACGTGATATGAATTCTGAATTTTACTCAAATCAACATTTGTGTTTAATTTTGGACGATGACATTTCAAATCTGCGTTTTTGAGATGGTATTCACGATACTGATAATGCAGTTTATAATTAGGATCAAATTTTTGTTTTTTACGTTTACGTCGCTCTTTACTTGTTAATGATTTTTCTTGTTGTAGGTAATGCGGACAGGAATAACTCATACATTTGTAAATTGTTTCTGCAGGAGTAGTTTTCCACAGAGTGAGAGGCTTTGAACAATGAGGACAAAAATACTTCGCTTTGCTTTTTCGACGAATCCGTTCGGTCGTACCAAGATGACCACAGATTTTACAGCGGACTTGATTGCTTTTTTTGCCGTCATTCAAATACAAATATTCGGTAGGAGCATTACATTGTTCACAGCGACAATGTGCTGGAATCGGTAAGCCGCTACGACGTCGTACTGGTTTTAATTTCTTGCCGGATTCTCGTTCATGATCTGCTTTCAACTGTTCCCAGTTGAGTGTTGGTGGAGGTGTTTCTCGGTCTGCGGGGACTTGCAAAGGCTGTTCGGTATCAACTGTAAATTTTCGATAATGTTCACTTTGCTGTTCAGGCTTGAAATCGTATCCTTTTTTGTTGCCGGAGATAATTTCAAGCAAAAGATTGACCATGGAACAACCTTCGTTGTATGTCAAACGACGGCAGATCCAACGAGTTAATTTTGTAATTTGGGTTTTCAAAAGAGCCTCCTCTTGGTTGATGATTTGATAGGACAGGATAATCTTCAATTAAGAGACTCTTTTGTTACCCTTTTTTCAACAAAAATATAAGGAAAAATCAATATTTTTTGATAAAATGTTGATTTTTAGAACTATTTAACTAAAAAATGTCAAATGGTTTTGACATTAAC
>JAFVWM010000061.1 GCA_017501665.1 Alphaproteobacteria bacterium
CCACCTTTGGACGAAGACCCATAAATTGCCCGCAACCCGAACAGCATTTGTAACTTTGCCATCATTCGTCCGTCTTTATGTCTGCTGGCGACGGCATAGGCCCGCATTCCCCCAAAACAAATAATTGGACTTAACATCATGGTACGCCCATGCCAGAACACGAATATTGCGGGTTTACGTCTGTATTCACGAAACACTTCGATATTAGTGACTTTTTTAATCGAAGTAAAATAAACGAACCACACGGGGATTGCCATTAAAACTGCAACAATCCATTGCATAATTTGCAATTCTAGCACCGGTTCCCAAAAACTTTTCCACGCCTTTCTGAACGTTTTATTTTGAAACACAATCATCCTTTAAATTCACTGAAATTTATCATAGCAACAAAAAAACCATATTTCAAGACCGACCACACATAAGATTAAAAACAGAAAAAGTTATTTTTTTATTGACTATTGACAAAAATAATATATAATGAACGAGCCTTATCGCGGGGTAGAGCAGCCCGGTAGCTCGTCAGGCTCATAACCTGAAGGTCGGTGGTTCAAATCCATCCCCCGCAACCAAGATTCTGCCCAGTTTTCTGGGCTTTTTTAATACTTTTTTACACCCTAAAAACCGCCCTATTTTCCGCCTTTTGCTACCTATTTGCTACTACAAGGAATAATAACTATTCTTGATTATAAATAAATATTTATTATGATTTAACAAAGTAATCCTACAAAAGGCATAAAATGACCAAATATGTATTACGACCAGAGCCTATTTTATCACACACACATCTCACAGAAGCTTTACAATGGATTGGATATAAAAAATACCCCGACACATTCGTAACAACAGACGATTATTACGAATCCGATTATTTTATACACAATCCTTTATATGAATGGATTAGTGAACTTGCATCTAATGAAGAATCTGTAACAAAAAAATGGTTCAACTCTTTAAAAACGACACTACACTACAATTACGATAAGTATGGACATGAGACAGATATAGAAACAGCGACACATAAATTATTTACAGTTATATCCGACAATAAAATAAAACTCTATGGAATACAATTTAACTCTAAAAACAGAGACAAACTAGAATATATACAAATACCATCTGAAAATCTTAAATACTCTGATTTCGATTGGGAAAATGCCATATTGCATACAAATAACACAAAATATATTGAACTTATAGTGCTAACAGAAGACTTGTTTAGCACATATCCTGTAAACCAAGAACTAAGTTCCTTGGTCACATACGGAGCTAACAATTACTTTTTAGACGACACAAACAATAAAGAAATAAAACTTTATAACCGCGGCAGAAAACCAAAACTATCCCCCGAACAAATAATTTCTATTGGTGTGCATGCAACAAAATACTTACAAAATACCCCCAACACTTCAAAAACATCTCTTATTTATGAATGTATATCATATTCTAAAAAAGTGTTCGACAAAAATATCCCTGTATCAACTATGAAGGATTATTTAAAAACAATAAATATAGACGAAAAATAAAACGCATATATTTTCGTCCAAAAAACTGAATTCTCGTCCTTTATAAAATTGCCATACAATAAATGTTAATTCATAGTGTTTCTGTAAAATCAACAAAAGGAAATAATATGAATAATGACACTATCTTAATGACACAAGCACAGGCCGCACAATATCTTGGAACAACCGTTGGAACGCTTAATTGCTGGCGGCACTATGGCAAAAATACTATCCCTTATGTGCGCTGGGGTAACCGTATACGATATCGCAAAGCTGATTTAGATACATGGATTGAAAACAATATTCAACTTTAAAAGTTATCTTTACAAGACCTTCCTTGCTCCAATTGCTCGGGGTGTGTAAAGATAACTTGTATAACAACTAACATGACCATGATAGACATGCTAATTAAACAGACGACCACATCGTCAAGCAATGCTTTATCGCCTGTTGTGGACTATTATAGCAACAATACAAAAAATATCAAATAAATTTACAACCATTATCAACCCCTATACCGCGGGAGAAAAAAATGAACACAACCGAGCAAATGCAACTAAACCTTGAAAACCATCGCCGCATTTATCGCCAACGCACCATTGATGCTGGACGATATTTTATCGAACACCCATTATTGGATTACGAACGAAAATTAGCTCAAATCGCCCTTGATGAATGCAAATCAAAACAAGAATGGCAAACCGCATCTGCAGACGATATACGAATATCTGCCACAGGTGTAATGACACACAAATCAGCCCACGAACTATATGAACGATATCAGCACAAAATCTGGATATCATATGCAGCCGAACAATGGTTCACAAATCAAATTAAACAATGTGACGAAAAAATACAAAATATCGCCATCGAAAACCTATCAAACAAACGCAAACAAAACAAACTTAAGCACTGGCAAGAACGCAGATTACAATATCGCATCAAACTTAATACCCAAATCCAGACCAGCAATCGCTATGAATCATTGCTAAAAAAATGGCTGGGCATATGCCAAAAAATTAGAATCAATGAAATCTATCAAGAAATCCAATCTGAAAAACAAGGCAACGGACACAAATATGGATTCAACCCAAATATGCAATCTCGTGCCACTGCCACAGATATGTTTTCAGATTTTGAGTAGTAAATTGAAATAAGTGATAATAAGTGATAACTTTGCTATCTGTAAAAAACACCCAAATTTTTCAGTAAAATCACGCCATCATACTATCCAACAACAAAAACTCTAATAAAATCACCAACTATTGCATCGCCTGACAAAAATATCGTACTTTATTACTAATACTCTAACTTATAAATTTCTTATTTACTATTTCTTTTGTCTTATATATTAAATACAATCTCATCAAATGCGAAAAAGTTTCTTTTGTTGGCTTTAGTATATCCCAAACCAACAATTCTGTATCAAACACCCCCGTTTTTATCCATTTTTCTTCAAGTTTTTCATAAACATAAATCATACTTTGGCCAACATATTTATAATCAAAACTATAAACCTTTCTTTCTTGTGGGTTAAGACTAGGAATAGCACTTGCCGCTATTGCCATTCCCATAAATGCAAACTTTGGTTCAAATGTTTGATAATCCCAACATGCTGAAACACCTATTATATTTCCATACTTATCCCACAACAGCCATGTATAGGTATCCAATGAGTTATTATAAGTCGGAACCAAATGCTTAAAATACCAATCCGTCCTATCCAGACAAATATCCTTTAGCAAAGGATAATTTCCAACAAGTTTTTCAACATTGTTAAAATCACCAGCATATTCAAATAATAATGGTCCTGTTTCTCTGTTATAAGAAAACATCATAATGGTGCTTATCTCGGAATTAACGCCATTATCTTTTAAAACCTTATAATTTATCTCAAACCAATCTTTTGAATATTGTGTATAAACTGGCAATTTTACTTTTTTTTGAAATAACTTTTTAATTATATTTGTCATATTTCCCCCTATTCAGACACCACGTTTTCTCTCTTTCTTTCCAATTCTAAAATATCTCTAAACTGGTAGGTATATGTAAAAATTTTATCCATATACATATTATCACCAGCCCAATACTTATCAGAAATATACCCCAAATATATTTTATCTTTATAAAACTTTATTTCTGTCAAAAATAACGTTTTTCTACAAGGCACTAACTCTGTATTAAATACAGGATATGAATTATTAAAAGTATTCATATAACCATACCCCACGATAGTTTTTGCCCCCGTATAAACAGAACCAGCATAATTAGCTTTTTCACAAACATCCGGCACAGATATACTATATACATTAATTTCCCTTCTTACCTTTACAGGATTTTTGCATTTATAATTATTTATTTCTTTATCATAGTCTCGCTTAGTCATTTTTATACCCGACCTTGCGTAACCAACATTTGTATTAAACGGGTCATTGGTATAAAATGGGTTTTCATCCAATTCTTTAAACCCAGTACTAAATTCTGCACCTTCAAAAACAATGCAAAAATCATCCGATTTTAAATACTGTTCAATTTTGTGCATATTTTCATAATCATAACCACTACCTTCAAAACACCTATCTACACAAGGTTCCATTACACATCCAAACAACAAAAAAACAGACAATAAAAACGCCCTATTCATACCACACCCCTTATAAAAAAATGCCGTCAACAAGGGAATATTGACGGTCGGGTGGCTTCAAAACATCAAGTAAATGCCCCGCTGCTTTTAGAATAATCCTATTATATAACAACGGACACCCGACCACAGGTCAGGCAAAACGGTGCGAACACACCATTTACTATATGGATAACGATGCAATCCGCACCGTACTTGATGGGTTTTGAAGGACCCGAACCCGCTAGTCCCCTATCGGATTCAATACTTATAATAACAGTAAATACCCATAAATGCAAAAATTAAATATCAATCATCCACCGGCTCTAATCCATAACGCTGTAAATATAAAACCACAGCAGCCATAATTTCTATCGCCCAATCAACAACATCTTCTTCCATTGTCTCGGCAGCAACACCATTTGACATTATATTAACGTGTTTAAAATCACAATATTTGTCATACATGTGTTCAAAATTCCCATTGTCCAGTCCGTCAAAAGTTTTAGAAAACGCTCTAACATACCCCTGTGGGTCTGGTCGCACATAATTAGAATATATCAACGATTTTTTATCGGCATTGCTACCATCACGATATTTTAATTTCTCTAAAATTTCTTGATGATTTTCTTTGTCTGTTTTGCCGTTTTTTAATTTTTTGATTATACAATCACCAATCGGTGCAAATATTTTTAATTCCGCAAAATATGCATTCCATGCAGAATCCTTATGAAAATCATCATCCCATGACAATATTTTAACCATTTGACCAGCTGACGAACGTGCCAGATATTTATTCAGATTTTTTAAACGTTCTTTTTCGGTTTTCTTATCCTTGATATAACTGAGTACCGAACACACTTCCAATACATTCCCCGCAACCAAAAACGCATCATAAAACCGTCTGTTATCACACAACAAATCAAACGACTTTAACCCATTCGCAATTCTGTCATACAGATTCCATATAACAAAATCAAACATTGATTCTGTTCCGACAAAATTTGGAATTTTTTCTGGCACAAACGCTTTAATTATCACCAAATCTTTCAGTGTTTTCATTTCCCACATAACACACCGCCATTCAAAAAAAAACACCAACTGGCCTTACGACCAGTTGGATTATTTTACTTTTCCTTCCTAACCCCCTTGAATGGTGTTCCGTCGGATTTTACATCCATAAACCGCCCCGTTTCACTGTTACGTTTAACATAGCAGCCATTCATTGGGTTAAAACATTGCGACCGTTCTTTAACAGCCCCAATTCGACTATTATCACCATATGGTTTATTTACCGCC
>JAFVWM010000006.1 GCA_017501665.1 Alphaproteobacteria bacterium
CGAGATTGCTGAAAGCACAAATCGTCGAAGGCAAACGATAGTTTGCGACGGTTTTCTCCAAAATTATTGTTAATTGAGTCATCTGTTGGAGAGGTGGCAGAGCGGTTTAATGCAGCGGTCTTGAAAACCGTCGAAGGAGCGATCCTTCCGTGAGTTCGAATCTCACCCTCTCCGCCAATATATGTTCAGCCCGTTGAAATGACGGGCTTTTTTATTGACAAAAACCGTTTAGCCACGTTTTTTTGAGGAGTGCATTATGCAAACACATCTGATTATCGGTAATATATTTTCTTTATTATCGGCTATATGTATAGCGGTTTCGGCGGTTAAGCAAAGCAAAAAGGATTTTATGTATTGGCAAATCGGCGATACTCTGTTTGGTATTTTTTGCAATGTGGCTTTGTCGGCTTATGCCGCTTTGGTTATCAGTATTGTTTGCTTTATACGAAACTTATTATCTTATAAAAGTAAATTAACCAAAAATATTACTTATATTCTTTTGATTTTGGGTGTAATCATCGGAGCATATGCCAACAATTTGGGAATTATCGGATGGTTGCCGATTATTGCTTCAGGAAGTTATACCATTTGTATTTATGTTACTAAAAACGAGCAACAAATGCGTTGGGCTTTGGCTGTTAATATGTTGTTGTGGTTTATTCACAGCGCCTATATTAAAGCTTATCCGTCAGCTGTTTGCAATATTGTATTGTGCTTTTGGACTTTGTTTCAAGTTTATAAGAATCGCAAGCAATTTAAAAAAAATTAGTCGATATTTATTTTGGTGCCTTTGGCTCTGGCTTTGCATAGCTCAAACAATGCCGGTGACATCTCGTCAGGATGCATAAAGGTGCATCTTAAACCATTGGTGCAACCGGATAAAAGTATAATTAAAAATAGCAACGCTGTTTTTTTCATATATTTGCCCTTTAAAAAATGTAATATTTTGATTTTATTTTAGTATCTGTTATCAAAAACGCAACAAAAAAATTGCACCTTTAGGGGTGCAATTTTTTATATCAGATCGATTTACGAGCTATAAGAACAGCCTCGATCTCCTTAAATTTTTTGATACGATCATTAAGGTTTCTTTCTATAAAAATAACCAGATCTTTCTCACCGTTACATATAATTTCTTTCATTGCATTGATGTTTATTCGTACTAAGTCACCAGTGTTTAAAAGATAATTATAGTAAACTTCAAAGACATCTTTTTTTATTAATAGAGATTGACCATATATGGTTAGGTTTCTCTCTTTTAATAATTTTTTTAATGCCTCTGCTCCTTGCGAGATGACCACTCGATCCTCTCTTTCCTTCAGAGAGTCCAGTAATGTTTCTCTTCGGTTTTCTGAACCACAGCTTACCATATATGAAGAGACAACATTAGGGGATAAACCGTGTTGTCGAATTAATATCCTTACATACTTTTCCATCTCCGGATAGTAATTGTAAGAACTTAAAATATTCCACACCAGTTTTTTTCCAGGTGCCACTGAAAGAATCTCTTCCAAAAGATATTCTTTCTTGGTGTTTAAGAGAGAACCTAATATCTCTCTTTCCGGCATATCCAAGATCGCCCATTCAACCTCGCTTAAGCCTGTCATTATCAGCAATTTCGATCTTAGATCGACTGATAATGATTTTACTTTTTTATATAATTCTTCTTGTTTCTCAAGAATTTTATCTAATTCTTGAGGCATATTTTTAATATACGCCTCTTTAACAAGAAGTTTTATTATATCCGTTGGGAGATTTACCCTCTCGCCATAGAGCAAATACGCTTTACGGAAATCCTCTATCTCAAAACAAACTTTATTGTTTTGAGACAGTTTGTTTATTACAACAGAAGAAAATCCTTTTACGGATTTTTCTATGGCTTTTTTGGTTAATAATTCAGGAAATGTTTCTCCCCATATTATTAATGATTTTATGGGTAATTTCCCATTATCGGCAAGTGCCGATAATACGGTGTAGGTAAACATATTGCCTAATAACAGGTCAATATATCTATTGTTTTTGTTTTTACCACACATAATTTTTTTGAAAATTTTAGGTGAGATAATTCCTAAAATTATCATTACAGGTGTCAATAATGTTGATACCATACCTGTTGCAACAAGGACGATAAAACATCCACATTCAACTAAAAAGTTGAAGAAATTTTTTAACATTTTTTTCATAGCTTAAAATTTTATGCCCCTAGCTTCCTATCAGAGCGTAAATAAAATTAAAGTTATCTTGAGAAGCATTTTGCAAGACAACACCTCTTTTAGATTTACGCTTGTTGTCGCAACAAAAATCGGATATCCAGATAAACTCTTAACCCAACATTATCACAATAATAAACCATAATCTTTAAGAAAGTATGTTGAAACTATCATTTTTTGGATATTCTGTCAACGAATTTTGTTTATTTTTTATAAAATCTTAGCGACTTCAATTAATTTATAATTTTTCTTGATAAACACTGTTGACAAAATGTCCAAAAAATGATAGTTTTATGTCACTTACTTAAGAATTATGGTTTATTATTGTTATGAGATCGGATTAAGAGATGATCTTAATGTCTAGTCCTATCATATTGATAATAAGCGTAAATTTAAAAAGTGGGTGTTGTCTTGCAAAATGCTTCTCAAGATAACTTTAATTTTATTTACGCTCTGATAGGAAGCTAGGGGCATAAAATTTCAAACTATGAAAAAAATAAAAAATCAAAATTTCGAAGAAGAAGTAAATTTCTTTGAAATTTTAACAAAAAAAGCTCTGGCATTACCACGCCCAGAGCTGAAAAGAGATTTAAATTTTGCTGAACAGCAAAATTTGAATCAATATCATGGAGTTATGAGCGGACTCCTTGATGATTTGAAAAACAAGTCTAAAAGAAATCCTGCATTAAGCAGATTTCTTAAAATAATTCCGGAGGCAACCTCGCCTCTGGAGAAAAGAAGCTTAGGCTTCTTTAAATACTCCCTTTGGAAATGGGGGGTAGTATTAGAAGCAAACCCAAATAACTCTTTCTTACGGAAAGAGCTTAAAAAAAGCAGAATTATTTTCAATAATTCTGCATCTCTTCGGGACCAGAAAAGATTTTTGGATATCTGCCAAAAGGTAGGTCTATAAATAAAAAAACTGTTTTAGCAACAAGCTAAAACAGTTTTTTTATTCATATTATTCCGTCAGCTTTTAGCAATTCATAAATGAATTTTACGCCTTTGCCGGTCCAATGACGATAGGCTATCCCCGGATCATCATTTTCTTTTTTAACAGATTTTCTTACATACCCCATATCTTTGTACTTGGGATATAATTTCCATTTAAGATCCTTTTTGTCTTTATATTGGATCTTTTTTTCTGCTAAATAAGTGCTCAACCAAAGGGGTGACTTACCGAAAGTTTCTGCAACCACTCTGGTTGTAAAAAGGCTGTCAGACGACATCAAAACATCTAATATTCTAGCCTTTTCTTTAAGCAACTCATTCTCTGCTCTCAAAACATCTAATTCTTTCATATTTTAATAATTTTTAAGTTAATAATTTTTTTATAAATGCGACATAACACAAATAAAGCTTTAATGCAAGCTTTTATTTTCGGAAAATTGACAAAAATTACAAATCTAAGAGCGAATTGGCAAAATCTTTGGCATTAAAGGATAGTAAATCATCGATTTGTTCGCCGACACCGACAAAATATATATCAACCGGCGTTTCTTTGGCAATTGCCACCAAAATCCCGCCTTTTGCCGTTCCATCCAGTTTGTTGACAATAAGCCCGTTTACAGAAGCAATTTCTTTAAAAATCTTAACCTGATCAAGAGCGTTTTGTCCGGTTGTGGCGTCTATACAAAGAAGTGTGTGATGAGGCGCATCTGGGATAATCTTTTTGATGACACGTACAATTTTTTTTAATTCTTCGGTCAAATTTGCCTTATTCTGCAAACGACCGGCCGTATCAATAAACACGACATCATCATTTTGTTTAACCGCCTCTGCCAAACCGTCGTAACAAAGCCCCGCCGAATCGCAACCGGCCTCTCCGCTATATACTCTGACTTGGTTTCTTTCGCCCCATACTTTTAACTGCTCAACCGCTGCCGCACGAAATGTGTCGCCGGCTATAAGCGATATTTTTTTGCCCTTCAGCTTATGAACCAATTTACCGATTGTAGTGGTTTTGCCGGCTCCGTTTACACCGACCATCAAAATAACACACGGTTTTGAGGTATTTAGGATAAATTCTTGCTCACAGGGCTTTAAGATGTTTGTAATCTCTTGTGCCAAGGCTTGTTTTATTTCTGTTTCGTCGGCATCTTTGTTCATCTTTTGAGATGCAAAATTTTTAATAATCGCTGATGTCGCCTCATAACCGATATCCGATGTCAAAAGCAGTTCTTCTAATTGTTCTAAAGTATCATTGTCAATTTTGCGTTTGGTAAAAATATCGGATATGCCGGAGGTTATCTTGTTTGATGATTTTTTTAAACCTGATTTTACTTTTTCAAACCAACTAGCCATTTGTTTCATCTCCTTCCTGACGCAAAATATTTGCACGTCGACGCCTTTCTTCAACCGGAACTTGAGGCATAAGTGATGCCGGTGTGCCGGCTCTTTCGGAATAAGGAAAAACATGAAGTTTGCTTATTCCGGCTTCTCGAACCAATTTTACGGTATTAAAAAATTGTTCTTTGGTTTCGGTCGGGAATCCGCAGATAAAATCCGAACCGAAAGTTGCTTCGGGACGAACTTGTCTTATCTTGTTGCACAAATTTATAACATCTTCTCTGGTATGACGGCGTTTCATACGTTTTAACACCATATTGTCGCCCGATTGAATCGAAAAATGAAAATGCGAATCGATATTTTTATAATCTCTTACCAAATTAATAAATTCGTCATCTATGGCTGCCGGATCAAGTGAGCCGAATTGAAGCGAGGGTAATTTAGGAAAAGTTTGCAAAATTTTTTTAACCAAACCGCTGAATGACGGAGTATATGAACAGGCATCGACACCGGTTAAACAAATCTGCGCAAAACCTTGCGACAACAATTCGCTTATCTGGTTTAAGACTTCTGCCTCGGGTACCGAACGATTATTACCCCTTGCAAATGGTATTATACAATATGTACACCGATGATTACAGCCTTGTTGGATTTGCACAAAGGCTTTTTGCCGACCTTCGAATCCGGTAATTACAAAATCATCATGTCCGTCATAAGAAAAAATATCTCCGCAAATTGTTTTTTCGCGAATATCTTGAGATATATATTTTTCAATTTCGGTTTTTTCTTTGTTACCTAAAACCAAATCCACTTCAGGCATTTGAGCAAATTTTGAAGAATTTACCTGAGCGGCGCAACCGGTTACCACAATTAAGGCTTTGGGGTTTTCTTTTCTCAATTTGCGAACGGTTTGGCGACATTGACGTTCGGCCTCTGAAGTTACGGCACAAGTGTTTATTACCACAACATCATCAAGTTGGGCCAATTTTTCTTTTATTACCTCTGATTCATAGGTGTTTATTCGACAACCTAGCGTTACTACTTTTACCATTTTGCTTTTTCTTGTTAATTTGTTTGAAGCCAATATAAGCTTTATTCACACTCATCGCAAGAGAAAAAAACATTCCGATTATAAATTTATTAATCTTTAAGCTATATAACAGAGCTAGTAAAATTATATTGCAGGAGTATGTCTTATGAAATCACGTAAACTTTTGGCTGTTTTTACTTTAATCGGGCTTAGTGCCAATGCATATGCCAATGAAGATTTTGTTTCGCCTTTATATGTTCCGAGTGAGTTAGAAACATTGTCAACAACATCTTTGACTTATGAAAGAACCGATTTTGACGGTGATAGTGCAAAAGAAGACCTCATTTTGAGAGAAACGCTGTTAGTCGGTTTTTCTCAAGAAACTGCTATAAAAGCATCTGTCGGCAATCGCTTCAATTTAAAAGGTATTACAAGCGAAGAATATAATAATGAACATAACTTTGATTATGAATTGGGTGCCTTAAAAAATTGGCGCACCGAAAATGGCGCAATAGTTCAGGGCGGAATGTCTTACTATACTTACAATCCTCGCAGTTGGTACGGTCGCAGTCACCAAGCCAAAGAGAAAATCAGAGAAAATAAAGGAAATACCCGATGGTACAAAGAGGCCAGAGCTGAAGTTAAGGCCGGTTACGAATTAGAGGATGGTTTATTGCCTTATGCAAGTTTGGGAATTAATGCCAATCTTGATGATGCTGACCGAGATTTTTATTACAATGCTTTTGCCGGTGTTCACAAACTGGAAAACAGCTTTGCCTATGGTGCCGGTTTAAGATACGAATTTGAAACTTCTGCCGATAAAAACAGAACTTTGAGCGCCGAAGCTTCTGCCGACTATTATATTGATGATAATATATCAATCGGCGGTGTGATTGATTATCGCGTTATCGGTGATGAAGAACCTAAAATTGATTCTCAATATAGTGCCGAAGCAAGATTTAAGGTTTTATTCTAAAAAATTAAAAGCCCTTTTAAAAAAGGGCTTTAGTTTTATATCATCGCCAATGCCGTCTCCGATAAATTTTTCATCTTTTCGATACTTTGCCTTAGGGCTTGAGTTTCTTCTTCGTTAAGTTTGGGATACAAAACATTATGCACTCCCCGTTTGCCGATAACAGTCGGCATGGATATGGAAACGTCTTTTATACCTAATATTTCTTTGTGATGAGTAGATACCGTCAATATGGCATATTCATTAGTAGTAATTGCCTGACATATGCGACACAAACCGCCGGCAATACCGTAAAACGTAGCGCCTTTGCCTTCGATTATCTTATAAGCGGCATTTCTTACGTCATCATCTATACGCTTTTTTACTTCATCTGTCAGGGGTTTATTCAAGCTTTCGGCTAAATCGTTTAACGGTATTGTTCCACCATCACCGTTTGACCAACACAAAACTTCGCTGTCGCCATGCTCACCCAAGACATTGACATGAAGCGATTTGGGTGAAACACCTAAATGATATCCCAAATCGGTGCGAAAACGCGCCGTATCCAAGATTGTTCCACTACCGATTACTCGTGTTATGGGAAAACCGGATAATTTAAGTGTAACTTCGGTCATTACATCTACCGGATTAGTTGCAATGATTAATGTTGTTGATGGTGCATTTTCGACCACCCTCGGAATAATATCTGAAAATATTTTCACATTGCGTTCAAGTAAGTCTGTTCTGGTTTCGCCTGGTTTTTGATTGGCTCCGGCAGTTACAATAACTACTTCACATCCGCATAAATCTTCAAAATCACCTGATTTTACTTTATTGGCATAGGCAAACGGGGCTGCATGAGCAATGTCTGTTGCTTCGGCGAAAGATTTTTTGGCATCTATATCAACCAAAGTTATTTTTCTGGCAACGCCTCTCATAATAAGCGCAAATGCCGTTGCTGCACCGACTGAACCGGCACCGACTATTCCGACTTTCATTTTACACCTCTATCTTATTTATCCTATGAGAATATTTAGGAATAGCTTTAATAAAAAGCAACCCCTTGTACCTAAAATGATACAAGGGGTGTTGTTTTTTTATTTAATTATTCTTTATTCTACAACCGTTTCACCTTCATCAGCAGTTGCTGAAGGATTTTCTTCAACTACTTCTTCGACCACATCTTCAACTACGGTTTCTGCTGCAGGTTCGACATCAACCACTGTTTCGGCAGTTTCTGTTGTCGGTTCGGCATCAACCACTATTTCGGCAGTTTCTGTTGTCGGTTCGGCATCAACCACTATTTCGGCAGTTTCTGTTGTCGGTTCGGCATCAACCACAACGGCACCTTCTTCCAAAGGAGCTACTTCGGCAACAGGAGCTACAACTTCGGCTTCAACGTTGCTTGTTGTTTGATTACCTTTTAATAACAAGGATAATAACAACAAGATTGCCAGCACGACAACAACGTATATAATTTTTTTCATTTTTATCTCCTATGTATTTAATAATTAGCTAGTTTAAATTTATGTATTAACAATCTGATTGTCAATATGATTTGAAATTTATCAAACATATTTTATATAAGCATAATAATTGGCAAAAATTATTTTTTAACAAGAAAATCTCACAATAACAAAAAGTTAACCTACAAATATGGCACAAACTGTGTGTTTTTTTTAAATAATGCTTGCTAATTTAAATAAAATAGTGCTAACTAACTCTTGAACGACCTTAATAACAAGGTTTAGTTAATTGTTTTAATTTTTTTGAGGTTTATAATATGACTGATACAGCAAATCGCGTTAAGAAAATCGTTGCAGAACATCTTGGCGTAGAAGAATCTAAAGTTACAGAAACAGCCAGCTTTATTGACGATTTGGGCGCAGACAGCTTGGATACAGTAGAATTGGTTATGGCTTTTGAAGAAGAATTCGGTTGCGAAATTCCTGATGAAGCTGCTGAAAAAATTCTTACTGTTAAAGATGCAATCGACTATCTTGCAAAGAATGCTTAAGTCTGAATGACTTTAGGAAAGTTTATGAAACTCGTCTGTATTTTTTTAAGGCGAGTTTCATTTGTTTATAATGAGTTTTAGGGATATATTATGAGGCGTGTTGTTGTTACCGGAATCGGTATGATTTCACCTTTGGGTTGTAAAACTGAAAAGGTATGGACTGATATATTATCCGGCAAGTCGGGGATTAAAAAAATATCCGATGATGACCTAAAAGATATTCCAGTAAAAATCGCCGGTTTGGTCGATTGGGGCGATGATGATAACATGTTTAACCCTGTTCGTTATATGCCATTTAAGGAAGTAAAAAGACATGACAGATTTTTACTGTATGGTATTGGTGCGGGTTCCGAAGCTCTTGAAGATGCCGGTTGGAATATTGAAAAAGTTTCAGAAGAAGAACAAGAACGTGCAGGAATATTAATGGGCTCAGGTTTTGGCGGATTGCAAACAGTTCATGAAATGGCCTTATCGTTCAATGAATCCGGCATGAAAAAACTTTCGCCATTTTTGATACCTGCAAGCCTTATTAATATGATTGCCGGAAATTTATCCATAAAATACGGCCTCAAAGGACCGAATCTTGCTTGTGTAACAGCCTGTTCAACAGGTAATCACGCAATCGGCGAGGCTTCTCGCCTTATTGCCGACGGTGATGCAGATATTATGTTGGCAGGGGGAGCTGAAGCAGTGGTAAACCCCTTGGGTTTGGCAGGATTTGCCAAGATGCGGGCTATTACTGCCGAATTTAATGATGAGCCTGAAAAAGCATCGCGCCCTTGGGACAAAAGACGTTCAGGCTTTGTCATGAGCGAAGGTGCTGCGGCATTAGTTTTGGAAGAATTGGAACATGCCAAGGCTCGAGGCGCAAAAATATATGCAGAAATTGCCGGATACGGTATGTCAAGTGATGCTTATCACATTACGGCTCCATCAGGTGAAGGTGCTTTCAGAGCTATGAAAACTGCTGTAAACAAAGCGAAACTTAATGGTGTGGAATTAACCGATATTAATTATATAAATGCACACGGAACATCTACTCCTTTAGGAGATATAAGCGAAATAAGCGCCGTAAAAAAATTGTTTGGTGATGAAATTAAAAACATTTCGATGTCTTCAACAAAGTCTGCTACCGGACATATGCTGGGTGCCGCAGGTGCAATTGAAGCCATATTTTCAATCTTGGCGATCAGAGACCAAATATGCCCGCCGACAATAAATCTTGAAGATATTGATGACGAGGCAAAAGGAATCGATTTGGTTCCCTTAAAAGCTAAGAAACGTAAAATCAATGCCGTAATGTCAAATTCTTTCGGTTTTGGCGGAACTAACTCTTGTATGATTATAAAAAAATATGAATAAATTCAATTTGAAAAAAATAACTATAATTTATTCCGTTCTTTTCGCTCTTATCGGGTGGATTGTTTACGGTTGGATATATGGTGAAGGAAACCTGATCGGAAATGCCGTTGTTATAATTAATAAAGGTAACGGAAGTTCTGTTGTGGCATCTAAATTAAAAGATGCCGGTGTTATTAACAAGGCTTGGCTGTTTAAAATTTTGGCCAGATTTATGAAACTTGATAAAAAACTTAAGGCCGGAGAATATATATTTGAAACTCAAATATCCATGTATGATGTCTTAACGAAATTGGCCAAAGGTGATGTAATATACAGAAAAATTACTCTTCCTGAAGGATTAACATCTGCTCAAATGTTAAAAATTATCGATAATGAAAAATTTTTAACCGGCAATATTACTATTGATGTAAAAGATGGAGAAATGCTACCCGAAACATACAGTTTTATGTATGGAGACACTAAAGACAGTCTTATTTTGCAAGCTAAAAATTCTATGCAAACAGCTTTAGAGGACGCTTGGAAAAAAAGAGATTCTAAGTTACCGATTAAAAGTAAGAATGAATTGTTAACTCTAGCCTCAATAATTGAAAAAGAAACAGCTGTTGATACTGAAAGGGGTTTGGTTGCGTCAGTTTTTGTCAATCGTTTGATAAAAGGGATGAGATTACAAACTGATCCGACTGTTATTTATGCTTTGACGCTCGGAAAAAAAGAACTGGGAAGATCCTTAAAGAAAAAAGATCTTAAAGTAAACAGTCCCTATAACACTTATAAACATTACGGACTTCCGCCGTCACCGATTTGTAATCCGGGAATACTATCACTGGAGGCGGCCGCAAATCCGGAAGAAAGCCCATATTTGTATTTTGTAGCCGACGGTAAAGGAGGACATAACTTTTCTAAATCGTTGCAAGAACATAATGATAATATTCAAAATTGGCTAAAAGAAAGAAAAATAAAAAGAAAAGCAAAAATTAAGAAAAAAACTGTTGAAAAGCAACAAAAATAAGACTATAAGTATGAGCACTATAAAATTTTTAAAATATTTATTATGAACAGCAACAACGCATTTAGAAAATTTCTCTACAAGATGAGAGGAATTTTTGCCCCTAAGGGTGTTAGGTTTATTGTTCCGTCAGAGCGCTACAAATATGCGAATAATAATGTTAAGAGCAAAAAAAGCGCAAAGTATCGCAAAAATCATTTTCGAAATGAACGGAAAAAGTAGATTGTAAAAAAAGAAGAGTCTTCCATACAAGGAAAACCCTTCTTTTTTTTATTTTTATTCATTAATTTTATGCTTGACCGACGGTTTCCATCATCATGGGATATAGAGCATCTTTGGGATCCATACCCTTTGTCATCACAACCTTAAATACCGGATATATTTTTTCGCATTCGTTTATAGCTATATCAATCATATGAGATATTTTGTGTTCGAAAAATTCTTCTTCATAATTTAAAAATACCGAGTGCTTAAACACCGGCATATTTTGTTCCGTCCAGTATGAAAAATGACCGACCCAAAGATTTTCGTTAACCAAAGCCAATAATTCAAATATTTTTGAACGATCTTCTATTTTGTTGTCAACATCCATAAGACACGACATATGTAAACATTTCATAGATGCTTCCCAAGCAAAAAACAACAGCATATTAGCCCATTTACCTTGAACTTCGACAACAACCTCATTTATGTTGCGACGATCCAATTCGTAGGATTTTGCACTGAATATGCTTTCTACCATATCTATCGGATTTATATTTGTGGCTAAATTCTGAGCCGTCTGCATACTTGTTATACTCCAAAAATTATAAAATTATCCTCACACGTAAATAAGCTTGCATTGAGCATTTTATATTTGCAACTGCCGAGTCGTTTTTTTCCACCACAATCGAAACTGTGGATAAAACAATATGCTAATTATCACGTAAAATCAGCACGATAGCGCTTTAAAAAAAATTTTTGTTTTTTATGTGTGGATATATTTGTGGAAATTAATTATTCTTTAAGCAACTTGAAAAAATTAGTAAACTTTATGAGGTTTTTATGATCGGATTACCCTTTCCGGAGATTTCTCCTATTGCATTGTCCATAGGACCTTTAGCTATCAGATGGTATTCTTTAGCTTATTTATTCGGCATTTTAACAGCTTGGTTTTTGGTGTTAAAAAATAACAAAAAATATAATTTAGGTTATACTTCTCAACATATTGAAGATTTGGCCTTTTTTATGACTATGGGCATCGTCATCGGCGGAAGGTTAGGATATGCTATTTTCTACGGAGGCGAGCAAATGTGGCTGAAACCATGGAAAATATTAGAAATATGGAAAGGCGGAATGTCTTTTCATGGCGGAATTTGCGGAGTAATTATTGCGGCTTGGCTCTTTGGAAAAAAATATAAGTTCAAATTTTTGGCCATCACAGATTTGGTTGCATTATATGCACCGATCGGAATATTTTTAGGACGGCTTGCCAATTTTATAAATGATGAACTTTGGGGACGTGTTACCGACGTACCTTGGGCTGTAAAATTTCCAAGCGGCGGTTATTTACCAAGACATCCGTCTCAACTTTATGAAGCTTTTTTTGAAGGAATCATTCTTTTTATTATATTAAACTGTTTATGGAAATTGAAAAAAGTGAGATGTAAATGCGGAACAGTATCGGCAATATTTGTTTTATTGTATGGTATGTTCAGAATAGGTATGGAGCAATTCCGTCAACCTGATGCTCATATGGGCTTTTATTTTAATGTAATGACAATGGGACAAATACTGTCTGTTCCGTTCGTACTTACGGGAGTATTTATCCTTTGGAAAAATTACAAAAAAAACTAACCTCTTGATGTTACATTATGGCTGAATTTTAATGTTTTTTGCATTGCCTTATCAGCACGAACAAGAACATCGATTGCTCCGGCATCACTGCGCTTTTTTTCGGCCAATGAACATGAAACCGTTAATTTTATCGGTTGACCTTTGGATGAACAACTGAAACTTAAACCCGCTATAACTCTTCGTATATTGTCCAAATGAGTGTATGCTTCTTTGTTATCTTTATCTTTATATAATATCACAAATTGATCTGCCGCATAGCGAAAAACGACCTCTTCTGACGTCAAATCTTGTACAACCTCGGCAATTAAATTAGTTAAAACTCTTTGTTTTTTATAACCGAAAGCTGTTAAAAGTTTGTCATAATTATCAATACTTATGATACCAAGATTGTACTTAAACGGAAAACTTTTCGATTTTATTAAATATGAATTTCTACTGTAAAATCCGGTCGTTTCATCGTAGAAATAATTATATGTTAATGTAAAAATCAAATCTATCAACATGGTAAATTGCGCACCTGCAAAAAACAAAATCATCCCTGTTGTTGTGTTTGAAAAACAAATGCCACTGATAACGGATATTGTTGAATATAAGGTTGTGTAATTATACAAGTTATTCTCTTTTATAGATTTTATCAAAAAAACGGCAACAAATACAAAAAATAATGTAAAGGCGATAATATTTATATCGTATACACTAACCATTATATTTATGTTGTATTTTACCAAAGTTTCAACAATGCCATATTCAAACAATATAATCATTATAAACCGTAAGCTTTTTGATGAGATAAAACGAAAACTTCCATATAAATAAATCAAAATAAGGTTTAGCGGAATTAATATAATCAAATAATCAAACCATAAACTTTGCCTAAAAACTGCACCATATTCTCTTTTTAAACAATTTATCAATACATAACAAAGCAAGTTTCCGATCATAAAAAACATGTGCCTGTTTATATTAAAATTAAGCATTATTAACAATCCGGCAAAACTTACGAAATAAAAAAAATAGTGTAGAAATATGTTAGTCTGAATTTCGAAAGGTTCTTTGATTAAGAACAACATCAAAGAAACAGCATATATGACGGCAGGAAGTATCATATTGCTGATTAGAGGAACATATTTTTCTAATGTTTGCTGAATGCGCAAAGCTCAATCCTTTTGTCTGATTGTCAATGTATTATATAATAGCAACAAAAGGTTAAATTTTATTTACGCATTTCAAAATTGAACTGTCACCATATGAATAAAATCGATATTTTTGTTCAATGGCATGAGCATAAGCCTTTTGCATACGCTCTAACCCTGCCACAGCAGAAACCAACATAAATAATGTCGATTTCGGAAGATGAAAATTGGTAATAAGCATATCTATCATCTTAAATTTATAACCGGGGGTTATAAAAATATCGGTATCTTTAGCAAACGGGTGCAAAACTCCTTTATCATCAGTTGCTGATTCCAGAAGCCTTAATGATGTTGTCCCAACGGCTATAATACGAGAACCGTTTTGCTTGGCTTTATTTATAATTTCGGCGGTCTCTTCACTGATTATGCCATATTCGGCATGCATTTTGTGATCTTCGGTATTATCGGTTTTTATAGGCAAGAACGTACCGGCTCCGACATGAAGGGTAACAAAAACTTGGCGAACTCCTTTGTCTTTTAGTTTTGACAATACCTCCGGTGTAAAATGAAGTCCGGCCGTGGGTGCGGCAACCGCCCCTTCTTTTGAGGCATAAATCGTTTGATAATTTTCTTTATCATTATACTTGTGCCACAAAGAATCTTCACCGGGGCGTTCTCTTTTAATATATGGAGGAAGAGGCATATAGCCGAAAGTTTGCAAATATTCTGACAATTCTTCATCTCGACAATTAAACTTTAGCAGTACTCCATCTTCACTGTCTTTGTTTATTACCGTTGCACTAAAATTTGAATCTTGGGCATTAATGCTGTCATTATAAAATTTGATAATATCATTTTCTTTTAAACGTTTGGCATTTTTTATAAATGACCACCAATTTAACATATCTTGCGGATGGTATAAGGTAACCTCAACTTTTGCCTCACCTCTTTGGGCATACAAACGAGCCGGAATTACTTTGGTGTTGTTACATACCAAAATATCTCCTTCATGCAAAATATCCGGCAGATCCTTAAAATGTCTGTCGGTTATCTTATCTTCTTCTGACATATCCAACAGACGCGATGCGTGGCGAGGACTAATAGGTTGTGATGCTATCAGCTCGCGAGGTAATTCATAATCAAACAATTCTACTTTCATTTTTTTTTAACCTTATAACTTTGTTTAACGGAGTTATAGTATAAACAATAGTTTTTATCAACTATTTTATAATTTTTAATATTTGTTCAATTTTTACTTGATTATATTATTAAATTAAACTATAAGTTTACTTGCAAGCACAACTTCTTAAGGACACAATAATGAACAAAAAGGATTTACAACGCCTTGAAGGTCTTTTGCTGTTATCACTGTTACACAAAACAAAAAACAAACGTCTTTCTGCTTCGATTGTCGGAATTTCGGTTGATACAATGACAAAATATATAAGTTTTTTAGAAAATGATATAGGTACAAAACTTCACCTGAACAAAAAAAATTCTTGTACATTTACATCTAAAGGTAATGAGCTTATTACTAAATTAAAAAATCTTAATATCGAAAACTGGAAAGTGAATAACAAAAGAATAAACTTATTTGATTTGAAAATCATCAGAGGGATTTTCTATCTTAAGGCTGTTTCGTTATACAGAAATAAACGAAATGCCTCACAAATACTTGCTACTTCTATCGATACAATAAATTTTTATATTAACCATTTACAAACTTCATTGCAAAGTGAGTTAATAAAATGTGATACTCAGGGAAGCTATCTTACAAATGACGGTTTTTCCATTATTTTTAAGTTTGATCGAATAACTAAATTTATAAATTTTTTAATTAAACAAAAATATAATCGTGATAAAATTATTCGTTTGGCCATAGAAAAAGGAATAAATCTCTCAATAAACACTTCTAATTCGTCACCTGTGCAAGATATTATAGTATTTGTTGATAATCCGGATTTACACACCGACGACTGGGATATTGCCATCAGTTTTTCAAAACCTCAATCTGATAACCTGATAGTGTCTTATAAAAGAAAAGTAAATTGCGGTTTCTTTGCCAGTATAGATTATTTGAACAATTACGGCATACCTGATAATTTGAGTGATATTAAAAAAAATCATATTATATTGGATGGAAGAACCAGACCTTATGCCGATGATAAATACTGTGAATTTATTGATGAGTGTGAAAATACGCGTTTCATTGAAAGTGCCAATATTGCCATTTTGGATATGGTCAGTTATGGTGTAGGAATTTGTCTTGTCCCTTTAACAATTCCTCGAAATGATCTTATTTTTTTGGAACACCTGAGTTATTCTGCAGAAGCTACTTTATATTTAATAACACACAAATCATTTAATAATATTCCCAAATATCGCAAAGCTATAGATGGTTGTCGTAAGATATTAGATTCAATTTAGGAAATACTTCTCGATAAAGTTAAAGAGTATATTGATTTCGGCTTGGCTGACTTAATAGCTTTTGCACACTCATTTAAGGTTGATCCGGTTGTTAAAACATCATCAATAAGTAATACTTTTTTACCTTTTAATTTTTCAGGATATTTAAGACTAAACGCATCTTTTAAGTTTATTAATCGTTCATTTACATTACATTCGACCTGAGCTTTGGTCTTTTTTCTTTTTATAAGATTTTTGTAGTCAACTTCGATGTTTGTGATGTTTCCGAGTTCTTTTGCTAAAAGCGATGATTGATTATAGCGACGTTTTAACAGCCTTGTATAATGTAACGGAACGGGTATGATAATGTCTATACCTTCGGCAAATACATCTTTTCCGGCCACATATAACATTTTGGCTAAGAATGGTGCCAAGTCGGTTTTATCATAAAACTTAAAATCTAAAATAAGTTTTTTGGAGAATTCATCGTACAAAAATGCCGAGCGTATCATACGAAATATTATTTTGTTTTTATGTCTTAAGCAATTTCCGCATAATATTTTTTTATTCTCGTTGCTTTCTTGTTCAAATAAAGGAGCTCCGCATTTGTAGCAAACAGCCTTGTTTAAAAATTCAATTTTTGAAATACATTCATCACAAATTCCTTTGTCTTCATCCAAAACTTTTTCGCACATATAACAACGTGGCGGAAGGATAAAATTTATGATGTCTTTAATAAAACTCATTTAAATTTTGCCAACTCAAGATGAATGTCGTTAACATTGTCGACAACGATCATACCGGCAGAACTTAATATATCTGCTTTATCCAAAACAGATACATACCCATTGGTCAGCACATCTCCGGCATATCCCATTTTGTGTCCGAAATGCATTGCATTTCCGGCAACAAATGCTATTACCGGCTTTTTATTTGTGATATTTTTATACCAATCGGCAGCAACCTCTTCAAAACCACCGCCAAGTTGACCGATCATTACTATTGCTTTAGTATTTTCATCATCATGAAAAGCTTTCAGGGCATCAATAAAATCTATTCCGATTAAAACATCATCACCAAGTCCTACAACAGTAGATTGCCCCATGTCGGCACGATTTACTTCCAAAACACCTTCGTAAGTCAATGTTGAAGATCGTGATACTACACCTATATTACCTTTTTTATGAATATTTTCGGGAAAAATTCCTAATCTTGCTTCTTTGGGAGTAATTATTCCCGGAGTGTTGGGACCTATAAATTTAGTTTTAGATCCTTTCAACATAGCTTTGATTTCAAGCATATCTTTTAGAGGAACTCTGTCGGTTATACTTACAACTACATCCAACTCGGCTTCAATAGCTTCTCTTGCGGCTACTTTTACGGCTTTGGGAGGAACATACATAACACTTGCTGTTGCTTGAGTTTCTTTAACAGCTTCTTTTACTGTATCAAAAACAGGTAAATTGAGATGCATGGAACCTCCTTTGCCGGGAGTTGTCCCTCCTACAATTTTTGTACCATATTCGAGTGAACGTTGAATATGAAAAGAAGCTTGCGTACCTGTAATACCTTGGCATATGGCTTTGGTATTTTTATCCACAAAAATAGACATCTATGATACCTCCTCCATTGCTTTGGCAAGCTTTTCAACGGATTCTTCCATACTATCAGCCCAAATTACCGGCAATCGCGAATTTTCCAAAATCTCTTTTGCAATATCTTTGTTAGTACCTTCAAAACGAATAACCATCGGAACATTTAAGCCAACCTCTGATGCGGCAGCCACAATACCGTCGGCAATTAAATTACATCTGACAAATCCGCCTAAAATGTTTAACAAAATACCTTCTACTCTGGGGTTAGTCATAATTATTTTTATTCCGGAGGCGATTTTGTCTTTATCGACACCGCCCTTTACATTAATAAAACATGCAGTTCCTATTGATTTTTCTTTAAGCATATCCATTGCAGCTAAGGCTATTCCGTCACCGTTTACAATGCAACCGACAGAACCGTCAAACTCTCTGTATGTAAACTTATATTTCGAAGCATTTACTTCTCGTTCAGAGCTTTCGCTCTCATCTTTCAAACATGCTATTTTTACTTGACGATATAATGCATTATCATCTATCGACATCTTAGAATCCAGTGCTACAAGCTCACCATTTTTTAATAATCCGACCGGATTTATTTCTATCATTGAGGCATCTGTTTGTAAAAATACCTTATGTATTCCATTTACCAAATTTTCCAAATGTTTGGCTGATCGTGGCGGTAACTTTAAGAAATCCATAACTTCTTTTACTTGCTCAGGTTTTGTATTTTGGGCAATACTTAACGGTATTTTTAATATCCTTTCAGGGTGAGACAGAGCCACTTTTATAATATCAGCATATAATAAAGGAGCAACCATTAAGGTTAATTCACCCTTTACTCTGTTTATGGCAACTGACATATAAAAATATTTTTCTACTTTTATGTAGTTTTCTACATAAATTCGATTAACTTTCTTTCCTTGAGGGCCGGTTTGTATTGTTACCAATGTTGCACCCAACATTTGTTTGGCATTTTCCAATATTTTCTTTTTAGACTTAATAAGACGTATACCACCGCCTTCACCTCTGTCTTTTTCAATAAAATATCCTTTATCTCGAGCACTTGATTGAATTTGTGCTTTAAGCATCCAAGGGCCTGTTTTTGAAAGTTTTTCGGCCGCTGATTTTGCTTCATTAGGAGTATAAGCAATTATTCCTTTGGGAATTTTTATACCATATTCGCTTAATATTTTTTTTGCCTGATACTCATGTATATTCATAAATAAAGACCTTCCGATTTATAAAACAGAGGCATAATGTTTAATTTTTTCAATCATTGCTTCCAAGCCGTTACGACGCGACGGGCTTAAATGTTCTTGCAACCCTATTGAAGCAAAAATATCATTAATTGCAAGGCTTTTTATTTCACTTGAGGTTAAGTTGTTATATATCATCAAAACTATGGCTATTAAACCCTTAACTATCATGGCATCGCTATCGCCGATAAATTTTAAAGTGCCATCATTTTGTTTTTGAGGAACCAACCAAACTTGTGACTGGCATCCTTTTACTTGCCAATCCGGTGTGTGAAATTCTTCGGCTAAAGGATCTAATTTTTCACCAAGCTCTATTATGTATTTATACTTGTCTTCCCACGAATCTAAAAATTCAAAATTTTCAATCAACTCTTCTATTTTCATAAATCCATCTTTCCGAAAATTGCTATTTTAGAACCGGTTAATTTTGCCCATAGCCTGTCACCGAATGAATAATGCCACCATTCCGACGGATAATTAACGAAACCCACTTCACTTAAAGCATTATTTAGTATTTTTCTGTTTTTTTCAGCTTCCTTCGAAATATCCGGACAATCAAATTCTGCTGTGTTTTCAAATCCTCGTACTTGTCCCCCCATATCATATTCAACACCATTGTCATCAATCAATGATACATCTATGGCTGCACCTGATTGATGCCCGCTTCCTTGTCGATAAGGGTTGGCCACAAACTTGTCGCACAAGGCTATAAAGTCTTCAGAATCGACTGACATATCCGGATTTTTTATTTTCTCTTTTTCTATGATTTCGTTCCATAACGTAATTTGCGAAGCCAACGGTCGATATGCTTCATAAATAATAAAATTGTATCCGGTCGGTAAATGATCTTTGGCTTTTAGCAACATCTCGTATATGTACTTGCGTATAAGCTTTACTTTTGTGTATTTATCGTTAAAAAAAATGCCGTCGTTCTGTGATATTTCGACCATTTGAAACGAATCATCAATTTCTTGTATGAGTTTTGGTTCCGGAAGCAAGGCATCGCTAAACATATTATTTCCTTTTTGCCTTATTATTTATCAACAAAGCTATCAAATCAGGCATTTTTTTATTAAACGGACAACTGCGATAAAAATCTTTTTTACTAACTTCGAAAACGACCCTTGGTTCAGAATTACCATAGTGTGAGGCATCTTTATAGCCGACTTTTTTTCCGCCGATTTTTTCAATCAAATTACGTGAAAATTTATTATTAGGATGAGTTGTTACATCTAATTTGTCATATTTTTTAAAAAAATAGTGAGTTAAGCCTCTTACAGCTTCAATAGCATAACCTTTTGAGCCATATTCAGGATTTATGAAATATCCCAAATCACCGTAAATTGTCTTTCCGTCTTCTTTAATCGGTAACATATCTATTGTGGTATTACCGATTAAGGTACCATCTTTTAACCTTACTGCCATACGATAGGTCGAACGAGGCTCGGCATTCTTTTCTTTATCAGCCTTAATAATAAAATCAGCGACTTTTTGACGTATTTTGGCATTACGATTTTCTTCCTCTTTGGCAACCTGAAAGGTATAAAAAGGACAATATCCGTCAACATAATGAATATCGGCATTTTCATTTATCTTAAATGCGATTTGTTGCAAAGCCTCAAAATCAGAATTCTTAAATTCGTCGATTATCAGACGATCGGTTTCTATCGGTATAAAATTTTCTTTTTGCATTGATCACGCCTCTATTTTTAGTTATTTAGTTAATAACATCAAAAAGGTAAAACTGCAATAAATATTTTGGGAAAATACATATAATATTAGCCAATATTAAAGATAAAAAATATGCAACCAAGAAAATTTTCTTGGTTGCATATTTTTTTACTAGAAAGCTACGACAACACGGTCGTAACTGCGGGTATGGGTATTACTGCACCAATGCGCATCGCCAGTATCAAGACTGAAAGTACAGGCAGTATTCCGGTCATAGACATCAGAACACCAAAAAATACCTACACAATCTTTCTCGGCATCAATGCCATTCTTGCAAAGGAAAGCATCCATTTTTTGAATATTTTCCCTTAATTCCCTGCTCCAGATTTCCTTAAACAAAAGCACCTCCGTTGAAAGTAGCTTACCTTGCTTGCCATTCAACCTGCAACTTTCGGCAAAGGATTTAACTTCGTACCATGTGGTACTTTCAACATTGTTATCACAACCACACTTCCTAGCAAGCACAATACCAGGCATAATCTCATAGCCCCAGACCTCTTCTTTGCGTGCTAAATCTAGATATGGTAAAATCTCAAAATCATTTCCCTTTTTATAAACTATAGGGAAAATACTCTTGATACCTTCTGAACGTGAAGTAGATTTAGAATCACCTGAGGATGAGTTACGACGTGATTGAAACCATTTTTCAATCTCTTCTTCATTCATTTTCAAAGAAACGACAAATGCGTTTAATTTTTCAAATTTTTCGTTTAAATTCATGTTGATGTTGTCGGTTATTAAGCATCGACCCCTCGCTTTTATTATGTATACTTTTTTTTAACACCCAATATTATCATGAAAACAAACAGTGTTATCCGACACAATCCTTCCACAATAATATTTTGAATTTAGTCGTATCTAATCACACTTATACTATAAGTCAAGTATTTTTAACTGTTTTTGTCTATATGTCCGTATATATAATGGTGCTTTTTTAATGTATTGTTTTATTCTATATATTACTAAAAAAGTTCAAACATTTCTTTGGCTTCATCGCTTAGATTTGCTAAGCTCCATGCCGGTTCCCAAACTATTTTTACTTCGACTTCACCAACACCTTCCAATGAAGCTACCGCATCGGCTGCCTGTTGAGGCAATACGCCTGCCACAGGACACATCGGCGAAGTTACGGTCATCTCAATATAAACATCGGCATTTGCTTTTTGCTCAATTTTATAAACCAAGCCCATGTCCCATATATTTATCATAATTTCGGGATCTGATACGGTTTTTAAAGCCTCGATAACAGCTTCACGAGTAGCTGTTTTTTCACCTTCTTTTATCGGTGCACCGGCTTTGGCAACATAATCTTTCTTGTAATCATCAGGATTTATATCCGTAATTTCTTCCATCGTTATAAAAGTCCTTAAAAAAATGTTTTTGCTTTATTTATGGCTTGGCATAAGATGTCTATATCTTCTTTTGTATTGTACAAACCAAAACTTGCTCTTACAACCGATTCATACCCCATACGTCGAACAAGAGGTGCTGCGCAATGATGCCCGACTCTTACCGAAATACCCTCTTTGTTTAAGATAAAAGCCAAATCTTGCGGATGAATTTTATCAACTACAAAGGAAAATACTCCGCCCTTGTCTTTGGCGGTTCCGACTAGTTTTAACCCCTTAATTTGCGACAACTTTTCGGTTGCATATAAAGTTAATTCTTTTTCATGTTTAGCAATATTTTCTAAACCTAAGCCCATCATATACTCTAAAGCTTTAGCCAAACCTATCGCTTGTACAATAGCCGGTGTGCCTGCTTCGAATCTTGCCGGCGGAACATCATAGGTTGTTGATTGGTAGGTTACAATATTTACCATATCGCCACCATATTGATAAGGTGGCATTGTATCTAATATATCATATTTGCCATATAATACGCCAATACCCGTCGGTCCATAAGTTTTGTGTCCCGAAAAAGCTAAAAAGTCACAATCCAAATCTTGAACATCTATCTTTTGGTGTACGGCTAATTGACAAGCGTCGACCAAAACTTTGGCTCCGACCTTGTGCGATGCCGATATTATTTTTTTCAATGGTAAAATTGTACCCAAAACATTGGACATACCGCTTAATGCCACAAGTTTTGTCTTGCCTGAAAGCATATTTTTAAATTCGTCAAAATTAAACGAGCCATCATCATCTATTTTGCAAATTTTGAGTTCAAAGCCTATTTCGTCTCGTAAAACCTGCCAAGGTACCAAATTGGCATGATGCTCAAGTTCGGTTATAATAACCTCGTCGATTTTGCTCAAAAACTTTTTACCCCAAGTGGATGCCACCAAATTTATTGCCTCGGTTGCGTTGCGAGTAAATACTATTTCATCAGACTTAGCCGTATTTAAGAACTTTTGAACCGTTTTGCGGGCTTGTTCGTACTTATAGGTTATTTCTTCAGATAAAAAATAGGAACCGCGGTGAACATTGGCATATTCTTTGGTATAAGTATCTACTATGGCATCAATCACACATTGCGGTTTTTGCGCCGAAGCTCCAGAATCGAGAAAAGTATTGTTTTTTTGGTTTACCTTAATATTAAATATAGGAAAATCTTTTCTTATCTTTTCTACATCGTACATAATTGCTCGCCCTTGTTTTATCAATCACTCACTTTTATTGCTATTTAGTGATAATTTAATCCATTCAATGATTTTTTCATCATCTACTTTAGCAATAACATCATTAAGATAGGCTTCTATCAACATTTGTTTAGCCTCATCTTCGGAAATTCCTCGTGATTGCATATAAAAAAGCTGTTCTTTATCAAGTTCACCGCAAGCCGAACCATGCGAACATTTTACATCGTCGGCAAAAATTTCTAATTCGGGCTTAACATCAACTTCGGCATCGTCGGTTAAAAGCATTGCCTTGTGTAACTGATAACCTTCGGTTTTAACGGCATTTGGTGAAATATGAATTTTGCCTTGGAACACGCCTTTAGCCTGACCTCCGACTACACCTTTGACTAATTGCGATGATGTAGTATAAGGTTTTAGGTGGTTAATGTTTGTGGTTGTATCGATAGTTGCCCATCCGTTCATAATATATGCGGAATCTACCGTTGCATGAGCTCCTTTTTCAGATAATTCAACATAGCTTTCGTTTCGAGCCATATCAGCGCCTTTTTGCAAACAAAAACTTTTGTACGATGCATTGTCCTCAACTTTTACGGCATTAAAGGCAATATGTGCGGACTTAAAAGCCTCGTCTTGCAATTTGTAGTGTCTTAAATGTGAATTTTCTTCCAAATAAATTTCATTAACCACATTCATAAAATATGATGATTTTACTTTGCCTTCATAATAAAAAGCTTCAACAATTTGTACGGAAGAATTTTTTTCAACATGTATAAGGTTGCGCAGATTATACATATCATTTCGATCGGTACAAAGAGTTTCGTAAACTATGGTTAACGGTTTCTTTATATCAACATTTGAGCTGATATGAATATATACGCCTTCGTTTAAATAGCCGGTATTTAACGCTACAAAAGGATTTTCATCAACTTTGGCAATATTTGAAATTTTTTCGCGAACTTTCGGCGTAAACATTATGGCTTCGATAATCGGCATTACCTCTATGCCTTGAGGTAAACTTGAGGTAAAGGGATTAAAAACACCATTGGTAAAATTTATTTGATAACAGTCAAACGGCAATTTTATATTGCTTGAAATACTGATTAAATTTGACGGAGTATATGAAAACGGAGTTTCAAAAAAACGATTAGGTTTGGTATACTTCCAAGCTTCGGTTTTTGGAGTGGGAATACCTTGTTTGATAAAAGCATTTCTTCCTTTTGCTCTTATTTCTTTGAGCCAAGGTATTTCTTCGCCAATCAATTTTATGTCTTGTATCAAACCGTCCATTATTTTTCCTTCACAAAACCGGCATAACCTTTTTCTTCCAGCTCTAAAGCCAAAGTTTTATCGCCGGTTTTGACTATTTTACCATCAGCATATACATGCACAAAATCAGGAACAATATGGTTCAAAAGTCTTTGATAATGAGTAATTACCAGAAGTGCATTATTTTCATTATGAAGTGCATTTACACCTTCGGCAACCACTCGTAAAGCATCAATATCCAATCCCGAATCGGCCTCATCAAGAATCGCTAATGATGGTTTTAGCACTGACATTTGCAGTGTTTCCAATCGCTTCTTTTCACCGCCGGAAAAACCAACATTTACCGCACGTTTTATCATCTCATTATCAAGGCCGAGTTTCTTTCCTTCGGCTTTGACCATTTTGATAAATTCCATAGTATCCAATTCCGGTTCGCCTTTATATGAACGAATTGCATTTACGGCGTGTTTCAAAAATGATGTTATGGGAACACCGGGGATTTCGACCGGATATTGCATAGATAAAAACAACCCCTCACAAGCTCTTTCTTCGGGAGAAAGTTTTAACAAATCCCTGCCCTTAAATCTAACATTACCCGAGGTTACATAATAACCCGGTTTTCCGCAAAGTACATTTGACAAAGTTGATTTTCCGGCACCATTAGGTCCCATAATGGCATGAATTTCGCCGGCATTTATGGTCAAGTTAAAGCCTTTAATAATTTCTTTTCCGTCTACACCGGCATATAAATCTTCAATTTCAAGTAAAGGCGCGGTCATTATTTTTTTATCCTTTTTAATGTTATATTAAAATTCATTAACCAACACTTCCTTCCAAGCTGATATTTATTAATTTGGCAGCTTCGATGGCAAATTCCATAGGCAAGTGTTGCATAACTTCTTTGCAGAATCCGTTAACAATAAGGCTGACAGCCTCTTCTTCGCCGATACCTCGGCTCATACAATAAAAGAGTTGTTCATCAGATATTTTAGATGTTGTGGCTTCGTGCTCAAGTTGCGCTGTTTTGTTTCTGTTTTCAATGTATGGAACAGTATGAGAGCCACAAGTTGTACCGATAAGTAAGCTGTCGCACTGAGTGTAGTTTCTGGCATTGTCTGCCGAAGGAGAAACTTTTACCAAACCGCGATATGTCTGGTTGGAGAATCCGGCAGAAATACCTTTGGATATAATTTTTGAAGTGGTGTTTTTGCCGATATGTATCATCTTGGTTCCGGTGTCGGCCTGTTGTTTGTTGTTGGTAATAGCCACCGAATAAAACTCACCTGACGAATTGTTGCCTTGTAACACACATGAAGGATATTTCCAAGTAACCGCCGAACCTGTTTCAACCTGTGTCCACGAAATTTTGGAATTTTCGCCACGACAAGCAGCACGTTTGGTAACAAAATTATATACACCGCCTTTACCTTCGGCGTCGCCGGGATACCAGTTTTGAACGGTGGAATATTTTACTTCGGCATTATTTAAGACTACGATTTCAACTATTGCGGCATGAAGCTGATTTTCATCACGTTGCGGTGCGGTACAACCTTCCAAATATGATACATAGCTGTCATCATCGGCAATTATTAATGTGCGTTCAAACTGTCCGGTATTTTTGGCATTTATTCGAAAATATGTCGATAATTCCATTGGGCATTTTACACCCTTTGGGATATATACAAACGAACCATCGGTAAAAACAGCCGAATTTAAGCAAGCATAAAAATTGTCGGTGTAAGGTACAACCGAACCCAAATATTTTTTGACTAACTCGGGGTGTTCTTTAACTGCCTCGGAAATAGAACAAAAAATAACGCCCTGTTCGGCCAATTTTGCCCGATAAGTTGTGGCGACCGACACACTGTCAAAAACAGCATCAACGGCAACCACACCGGCTAAGACCTCTTGTTCCTTGAGCGGTATACCAAGTTTTTCATACGTTTCCAGAAGGTCTTTATCGACCTCTTCCAAACTTTTTGGTGCGACTTTTTGTTTTGGCGCCGAATAATATGACAAACTTTGGTAATCGATTTTTTCATAATCGAGTTTTGCCCAAGACGGCTCTTTCATTGTCTGCCAAAACTCAAAAGCTTTCAGTCGCCATTCGCATAACCATTCAGGCTCACCTTTTTTTGCGGAAATCATACGGATTATATCGGCATTAAGGCCACAAGGAATCGTGTCGGCTTCGATATCCGTAACAAAGCCATATTTATATTTATCGCCCGAAGCATCGGTTAAATTTATTTCGTTTTCTTTACTCATAATGTTTTAGAAATTAGTGTTTTTTTTTATTAAAATCAACCTCTATTTTGCATAAAAAGCCAAGATTTAGAAAATATTAAGGGTTAAGTGCTAAATCTTATAAGGTAAAGCTTTATAAAAAAGGTCAGACAACTTGAAAAAATGTTGCAAAATTGTGCTATGCGCATTGTTTTTTATGCTTAGTGCCTGTTCATCAGACGTTAAGTTGTTTGGTCGCACCCTATGGGGACGGTCATATAGCGGTGACCGACCGACAGTTGTCAGAGTAAAAAAAGGCGATACATTATACAGTATTGCCAAATATCACGATGTTCCCATACGCGAAGTTATCGAAATAAACAATTTTAATCCGCCATATACTTTGCGCGCCGGTCAAGTAGTGAAATTACCAAAAGCCAAATATCATATCGTTGAAAAAGGCGATACGGTTTATAATATTTCAAAAAGATATAATGTCGATCGTTCGACCTTGAGCAGAACAAATAATTTGACCGCTCCATACACCTTAAAAATCGGGCAAAAATTACTCATACCGGGAAGTATTGTTACTAATACAACTTATGCAAAAGCACCTCAGATATCAACTTCCGGTGTTACTCCGGCAAAAACCACAAAAATTTATCGCACGACGTATCAAAAAGATTTTATATCGGCAAAACCAAAAAAGAATCGCAAAAATAAATTTACGTGGCCGGTCAAAGGACAAGTTATTTCCGATTATGGTCCGATTGCTAAAGGGCGTAACAATGATGGTATTAACATCAAAGCTCCTCGAGGTACTCCAGTCAAAGCGGCAGACGATGGAATCGTAGCTTATGCCGGAAACGAGTTGAAAGGTTTCGGAAATCTTATTTTAATTAAACATTATGACGGCTGGGTAACAGCTTATGCCCATACCGAATCGATGAGTGTAAAAAAAGGGCAAAAAGTGTTAAAAGGCGCAACAATTGCCAAGGTGGGAACATCCGGAGGCGTGTCAACACCACAACTTCACTTTGAAACTCGCGCCGGCAAAAAGGCTTATAATCCCAAAGCTTATTTAAGATAAAAAGCTTTTATCATTGTTTTATAAATTTTGGTTTCTTTTTTTATTTCGTTGTATTAAGATGTCAAACAGATGCAAACAAATGTTTGTGTTTAGCACTAAAAAAAGGTGCGGGGCTGTCGCAAGCTCTAACTCAAATCGGCGTTTTAGGATATAACGTCGTAAAAATTCTCGTCTAAATGTTTGTGTTAAACAGTTAAGCGAGTGATTAAATATATCCCCGTCTTTTATTTTGGTCGGGGAGCTCTTAGCGTATGTCCAAGAGCCATTTTTTTATGGTTCCAAAGGCTAAGAGAGTCATTTATTTGAGTATGATTTGCGAACTCTCCGACCACCTTATTTTCAAAAAAAGGTGGTCTTTTTGTTTTTGAAAATAAAGGAGAATTAAATGACTAAGGTATCTGTTTTAATGCCTGTATATAAAACCAATGAACAATACTTGCGTGAAGCTATCGCGAGTATCTTGAATCAAACATTTACAGATTTTGAATTTTTGATTTTAGATGATTGCCCTAATGATACCAGAGAGCGAATCGTAAAATCGTATGAAGACAAACGAATCAAATATTCAATTAACGAGAAAAATCTTGGAATTTCCGCGTCACGAAACAAGCTGATAGAAATGGCGCAAGGCGAGTATTTAGCGGTATTTGACCATGATGATATTTCTTATCCTGACAGGTTGGAAAAAGAAGTTAAATATCTTGATGAACATAAAGATATCGGAGTTGTTTCGTCTTGGATACGGATCACTCCCAAAAATAAGATTGCTAAGTATCCCGAAAAAGACAGAGGAATCAAAGTATCCCTAACTAATTGCTGTAGTGTTGTGCACTCAGCTTCAATGATTAGAAAATCTGTTTTAATCGACAACAATATCCGATATGAAGAAGAATTTTCTCCGGCTGAGGATTGGGCTTTGTGGTGCAGACTGATTGATGTTACAAACTTTTACAATATTCAAGAGGTATTGCTTGATTACCGTTGGCATGAAACAAACACTTCCATAACTCAAGAAGACAAAATGAAAAAAGCTACTTTTAGAGTAAAAATACTAATGAAAGCAAACCATTCTTCATTATTCAGAGAATATAATTTAGTGGCAACTCACATATCAAAAACTCTTTTATTCGGGCGCATCACTATATTAAAAACCGTTCAAACCGAAGATTATAAAAAAATTTATCTTTTCGGTATTTTGTTGCTTGAAACAAAAAAATCAACAAAATTTGCAGAGGTGTAGATATGACTAAAATCTCAATAATCATCCCCTGCTACAACCAAGAAAAATACATTGCTTGTACGCGAACTGTTTAAAAATCATAAAAAAACCAATCTGTTACAATATTGGTTTTATCGATTGAAAGGTAAAATTTAAATATAAAAAAAGGCTAACCTTAAGAGTTAGCCTTTCAGGTACTTAATTTTTTTTGTTCGCGCTTGAATGCGTTGTAAGAATCAATAATTGATTGATCGTTTAACCTTAACATATTTTCGTACCCTGTTTTGGTTTTGAGCCCGTAACATCTAATATATTCTTTGATAATTCGGGTGTCATTGGTAAATAAATAACGCTCCCAAATTTCAATATCTTTGTCTTTTGTGATATATTTTCTGATATCCAACAAAAGTTTAGAATGTCCCAATCGCTCAAGACCGCAATCAGCAAGTCCTTGCTCTTCAATCAGCTTTTTCAGCAATCCATAATTCTTTATTTTTGACGAATCCGATGCAAGATATTCTACAACTGCGGACTTAATGACATATGATCCGCCATTGATGGCATGCCAATAAAGAAAGTCTTGATCATAAAATCGAAAAGTTTGCAACAACATTTCGGAAATGGTTGCACTTTCTTCTGCTTTTGCGGAATTTTTATAAAAGATCTTTATTATCTCTTCTTTGTTTCGGCTCAACGAATTGAATAAAGCCACTTTGAAATAATACAAATCTTGTGTTTCCGTTTCCGTAAAATTACGATTAAGAGCAATAAGTTCAAGCTCAGATGCGTCAAGGTTATTGCTTTTCAACAAATGAAGCATATAAATCACATATCTGTCGGGCAAATCGCTCAGAATCAATTCTCTGCGAAATTTGGGAAAACGACAAAAATACTCCATTTTTAATTCTAGGACCTCAGTCATTCCTTTCCGAACAGCTTTAATCCCTAAGCGTTCATAAGTTTTATCCTGATGGCGCTGATATTTTTTGGCAAGTTTTGATGAAACTAAGCCGATTACCGAATGTAATTTTTCCTGAAAATACATTCTTGTCATTAGATTTAGGTTTTTCATAATAATTTTATTTAATTTATAATTTTATATAATAATTCTTTAATATCCGGATTATTTAGCATGTTTTTTTGTCTAATGCAATTATTTTATATATTTTAACGTAAAAATAACTTGTGATAGATTGAAAATTTTCCTATATAAGCTGTGATAAATGTTTTATATTACTGAATAACTTTTAATTTTTTGGAGAAAAAACATGTTTATAAATCCGGCTTTTGCTCAAGCTACTGCAACTGCTGCAACCGGTTCTTCAATGTCCGGTATGCTCGTGCAGTTGGTTCTTATTTTTGCAATCTTTTATTTTTTGCTTATCCGTCCGCAACAAAAAAGAATGAAAGAACACGAAGCAAAATTAAAAGCAATTAAAAAAGGTGATGTCATAATTACCGGTGGCGGTATTTATGGTAAAGTTATAAGTGCCGATATCGAAAAAGATGAATTGCAGGCAGAACTTGCTAAGGATGTCGTTGTTAAGATTGCCTTATCGACCGTTCGTGATGTTGTTAAAGACGAAGTAAAACCGGCCAACAACAATAAAAAATCTAAAAAATAATATTTGGGATAATAAGAAAAATGTACAAACTTTCAAAACCTCGCGTGCTGAGTATTTTGGCGATTTGTTTGGTGGGCGTATTCTTTGCCATACCAAATATTGTAACAAACAAAGATGCTCTTCCGAAATGGTGGCAACCAATCAACCTTGGTCTTGATCTGCAAGGCGGTTCCAATCTTTTGTTAGAAGTTAAAATGGACGAAGTATTAAAAGAAAGAATGTCTTCTATTGAAGATTCGGCTCGTCAGATTTTGCGTGAAGGTCGCATCAGATATAAAACTCTGACATCCAATAATGAAGAAGTCAGCGTTATTATAGAAAATATGTCTTCTCGTTCT
This sequence comes from Alphaproteobacteria bacterium, assembly GCA_017501665.1. Lineage (GTDB taxonomy): Bacteria > Pseudomonadota > Alphaproteobacteria > RF32 > CAG-239 > CAZU01. Next base: position 31,169 of record JAFVWM010000006.1, read on the forward strand.
AAAGCGGCTAATTTGTTCAGAAAAATCGATTCAGGTTTAGAAGTTATCGAATCGGAAGACGGCACTTTGAAGATTAAGTATTCTGATATTGCATTAAATCAATTAAAAGCAAAAATTGTTGATCAATCTATTGAAATTGTCAGACGCAGAATCGATGAATTGGGCACTAAAGAACCGGTTATTCAATCACAAGGTACAAACAGAATCGTGGTACAATTACCGGGGTTGCAAAATCCGGAATATGTAAAAGTTTTGCTCGGAAAAACTGCAAAAATGGCTTTTCACTTAGTTGACAGCTCGGCTCGTGCCAGTGATGCCAAAAGAGGTATGCTCGGTGCAAAATACAAAATTGCCTATGGAGAAATGGGGGAACCTTATGTAATTACCCGTAAGGCTGTTGTAGGAGGTGAAAACCTTATTGATGCACAGCCCTCATTCCAAGAAGGTCAGGCTGTCGTTGCCTTTAAATTTAATTCGTTGGGCGGTAAGAAGTTCGGCGAAGCTACAAGAGATAATATCGGCGAAAGATTGGCCATTGTTTTGGATAACGAGGTTATATCTGCTCCGGTTATTCAATCTGCAATTATGGGCGGTTCAGGTGTTATTACCGGAAACTTTACCGTAAAATCGGCTAATGATTTGGCTTTGTTGTTGCGTTCGGGCGCACTACCGGCTCCTTTGGAAGTTTTGGAAGAACGCACCGTCGGTGCCGGCCTTGGAGCTGACTCTATTAAAGCCGGTGTTATTGCATCTGTAATCGGTTTGGCCTTTGTGGTTTTGTTTATGCTCGGCGCATATGGCTTGTTTGGTGTATTTACCAATATAGCAGTATTTACCAACCTTGTTTTGATGCTTGGAATTTTGAGCGCTATGGGTGCAACATTAACCTTGCCGGGTATCGCCGGTATTATCTTGACAATAGGTATGGCTGTTGATGCGAATGTACTCATTTTTGAGAGAATGAGAGAAGAAGTAAAACATGGTCGCTCTCCTCGTGATGCTGCCGAGGCAGGTTTTAAGGAAGCATGGTCAACAATTGTCGATTCAAACTTGACTACTTTGGTAGCCGCTTTGGTGTTGTTCTATTTCGGAACCGGTCCGGTCAGAGGCTTTGCCGTTACATTGGCAATCGGTATTGCAACATCGATGTTTACCTCGGTTACAGTTACACGACTTATTATAACCGCTTGGTTAAATAAGTATAAACCGACAAAATTACCTATTTAAGTTTAAGGATTTAAGACTATGATTAAAATTTTCAGTTGGGTTACAAAAGATACTAATTTTGATTTTATGAAAACGAAAAAAATCACTTTTGCGGTATCAACAATTATGGTGATTTTATCCATTGTTTGTATTGCTGTAAAAGGGTTTAATTTCGGCATAGATTTTTCCGGCGGTATCTTAATGGAAATAAAATCGCCCGAAATAATAAATGTTGAAAAATTGCGCAAAGACTTGGGTGTATTAGATATTGATGACTTAAACTTGCAATCAATCGGCGAAGAAGGTAACGAAATAGTTATCCGCGCTCAAGCTAAGGATTTGGATGAAAAAGCCCAAATGGCCATAATCAACAAAATCAAAGAAACGTTGGGTGCAAAATATGAATATCGTCGTATTGATTTGGTCGGACCGCAAGTAGGCGACGAACTGAAAAAAGACGGTGTTATTGCTTCGGTTTTGGCTGTGTTGGCTATTACCATATATGTGTGGTTCCGTTTTGAATGGCAATTTGCTTTGGGTACTATTATCGGTCTTGTACACGATATTATCGTTACCTGCGGTTTGTTATCGTTTTTCGGTCTTGATTTCAGCTTGACTACGGTTGCAGCCGTTTTGACTTTGGCCGGTTATTCGGTTAATGATACTGTTGTTACCTATGATCGTATCAGAGAGAACTTGCAAAAATTTAAGAAAATGAATCAGACCGATTTGTTAAATAAAAGTCTGAATGACATTTTATCTCGTACATTTTTGACCGGATTAACCACAATGTTTGCGGCTCTGGCTTTGCTCATATGGGGCGGAGATACATTGCGCAGTTTCGCTTTCACAATCTTTTGGGGTGTAATCGTCGGAACATATTCTTCAATCTATGTTTCTACCGCATTTTTGACTCCGTTTGATTTGCGCGCAACTCAAGAAGCGCAGAATAACGTTAATCCGTTTGGAAACGTTCAATAAATTTTGTAGAGGAAAATAATGGCAAAAACGACTTGGAAATCAGGAACAATGCTTTTTCCCGTACCGCCGGTAATGGTTACTTGCGGAACAATGGAAAAAGCCAATGTTTTGACAATCGCATGGACCGGAATTATCAACTCGGAACCGCCGATGACATATATATCGGTTCGTCCAAGTCGTTTTTCGCATAAAATTATTAGCGAAACAAAAGAGTTTGTTATCAATATTGCTAATTTGCCGTTGGCTAAAGCTTGTGATTTTTGCGGTGTAAAATCGGGTAAAAGTACAGATAAGTTCAAAGAAATGGGGCTGGAATTAGAACCCTGCAAAAATATCAAAACCCCTATGCTGAAAGATGCTCCGGTGTCTTTGGAATGTAAGGTTGTCGGCGTAAAAAGCTTTGGTACTCATGATATGTTTTTGGCCGAAATTTTAGCTGTTAATGTCGATGATAAATATATTGAAGAAGATGGCAGGTTAGCTATTGAAAAAGCAGGTCTTTTGGCTTTTGCTCATGGCAGATATTATACTTTGGGACGAGATTTGGGGGCATTCGGTTTTTCGGTTGATAAAACCAAGGAAAACAAAACCAAACCTCGCAAATCTAAATTTATGGAAATTTTAAAAATCGAAGAAAAAATTAAAGACGGTACGTTGAAGATTAAAGAAAAAAAGCCGTCTTTACAAAGAATTATAAAAAACAAAAAACAATCTGCAAAGAAAAATAGTTCAAAATTTGCCGGAAACAAAAAAAACGCCAAGCCACATGGTAAGAAATTAAATGCCAAACCAACCAAATAAACCTCAAAAAACTAAATTAACACATAAAACAACAATCATTATTGCTTTTATAACATTTGTATTGGCAGTTACCTCAGGTGTTTTTTTATATAATAAATATTTTAGTCCATGGTCTTTTTTATCATCTTTAAGCGATAAGCAACAAATTGCTTTAGGACGAATTATCGGTGATGCTTATCAAAATATCTACGGATATAAAACAATTTGCAAAACTGAAGATATTGTTTTGGAAAAATATCCGGAAGCCTATAAAAAACTAATGAAAGAAAACTTAGCTATATTAAATAAAATACTTGCAAAAGACGGCCTTACTCTTGAAAGTGCTATACCGTTGTTTTTACCCTATAATGAAATGCAAATGATTAACAATTATTTGTATCATGAATTACGTAATATTGCCGATAGTGAAGAAAAAGGAATTAAATCGGCCTGTCTGATGTTTGAAGAACAGGCAGACTTTATTGCTTTAGGTCAAGCTAAAGTATTTAAGCAAAATTATGATTCAATATTCAAAAGCATATTGAAATAACATCATATTTTGTCAGTTGTAAAAAAAATTAAGTAAGATTAAAAAAAATATTTACAAAAAAAAATTTTTTCTTTAGCATTTTTTAACGGAAATAAAATGTTATATAAGGAGAAAAATCATGAAAAAGACTTTACATGTATGTGCATTAGCCTTGATATTGGGTTTGTCTTCTAATGCAATTGCACAACAACAAGCCGGCGGATATACGGGTCCGTCAGCAGTAAAAACCATCTCTGTTGCCGAAGCTTTAAAATTGAGCGACAATACAGCGGTTGAACTGGTCGGAAAAATTGAAAAGTCTTTGGGTGATGAAAAATATCAATTTAGTGATGAAAGCGGAAGCGTTATCGTAGACATTGATAACGAAGATTTTCGCGGTCTTACCATCAATGAAAATGATGTTGTAAAATTAAGAGGCGAAGTTGATAAAGAACTTTTGGAAGAAACCGTTATTGATGTTGATAGCGTAGAGAAAGTTCAATAACCGAATTTACCATAGTCATAAAACGGAGCATAATGCTCCGTTTTTTTATAAAAAGATGTTGCATAATAAAAATATTGTGTTAACTTCTCTCTTGAGTAAAAAGTATTCGGGATAACAGTTCAGTCTGACCGGAGCGCCGGCAGTGGTGTCGCACTTGCATGTGGCTCGAGGATAAAAATAACCGCTACTCCGGTTATTTTTACCGCAAGAGGCGAAGTTATGTTAATGAGTAAGGGAAGCGTAAGCAACCGCGACGAATTTACATTAACGAGTGACCGAAGCGTAGTTGTTGAGCATTTTATAATGCGAAACTTACGAAGCAAGACAAGAAGTCGGAGGCTTCTTGCACAAATAAAAAAAATTATTGTAAAAAATATTCGGGACGTAGTTCAGTCTGGTAGAGCGCTTGCATGGGGTGCAAGAAGTCGGAGGTTCGAATCCTCTCGTCCCGACCAATAAAAAAAGACACCTTTATGGTGTCTTTTTTTATTGGATTTGGAATAAGGTGTCGAAGCTCCGAGGGAGGAGGTTCGACTACCAGCGAAAGCCAGACGGGAGTATGGCGGTGAGCGTTAGCGAATGAGCGCCAGTGCGGCGGAGTGAAACGACGTCAATCCTCTCGTCCCGACCAATAAAAAAAGACACCTTTTGGTGTCTTTTTAGTTGAAGAAGATTATCCTCTTTGGCATCTAATTGCGCGTCGGCTCTCTTTCTTTCGCCTCACTTAATAAGATTCATCAAACTGATCCTTTGCAATCAATGTTGTATCAAAACACTTCATCGCAATTACGGGACGAATGTAAAGAATTTTTTGGCATCATCATAAGATAATTCTTGTTCATCGATAGGGAAAAGCTCTGATACGGTTAAGTCGCCATATATATAACCACCTTCAACGAGATCAACAATAGCTTTTACCTTTTTATCGGGTATTCGTGAGTATGAAAATGTATCATCTTCATACCAATAATACCCCGATTTAACACGTCTTTTTTCAGCTTCTTCCGCTTTTCGGCTTGCTTTTACAGCATCATAATACGAATAAACACACGTAAAGTACGTCATTACAACAAAAGATATTGAGATAACTAAAATCCAATTAATTTCCATAATTTATAATATTTAAATAGTCAGACATCATAATTTTTAATAGTGAGCAGATGCCAATCTATTTTATTATAAAAATCAAATATTATTTATATCTTGTTTTCAAAGTGACTTTTTAATCTCGGATATTGCTTCATCAAAGCGTGAACAATCGGTTCCGCCGGTTTGAGCCATATCGGGACGACCGCCACCACCTTGGGCGCCGACATATGAAGCAACCTTTTTAACCAGATCAACGGCAGATATTTTGCCTTTAACATCATCACTGACGCCGATAACAACCGAAGCTTTACCTTCATTAGCGGCAAACAAAGCGATAATGACATTGTCTTTATACTTGTCTTTCATATCATCAACAATGGCTTTCATTTCTTTTGCTTGAATATCGCTTAGTTTTTTAGCTACAAATTTTATGCCGTTTATTTCTTCCATTTCATCTTTGGCCGAAGCACCACCGCTAACGAGTTGTTTTTTCAGCTCAAAAATTTTGGCTTCCATTTCTTTGCGTTCAGCCAATAAATTAGCTAAACGCTCCTCAATATCATTTGCACCTACTTTTAAAAGTTGGCTGATATTGTGAACTTTGTTTTCTAAATCTCTAGTATGCGAAACAGCGCCACAACCGGTTACACATTCCAAACGGCGCACTCCTGCAGCAATAGCAGAATCGGATAAAATAGAAAAGCTTCCGATATTGCCGGTATTTTTAACATGAGTACCACCGCAAAGCTCTACCGAAACACCGTCACCGACGCAAACAACACGAACTTCGTCGCCGTATTTTTCGCCAAACAAAGCCATAGCACCGGAGTTAACCGCATCTTCCTGCGACATAATTTTGGTTTGAACATCATAGCTTGAAGCAATCATCTCATTAACTCTGTCCTCTAACTGACGCAATTCATCAGAAGAAATTTGCTTGTTATAAGCAATATCAAAACGCATTCTTTCGGGTGCCACAAATGAACCTTTTTGCGTAACCGAAGCACCATATTTTTCTTGCAAAGCTTTGTGCAATAAGTGAGTTACGGTGTGGTTGCGCTGAATAGCGTCACGATTTTTGGCATTAACTTCAAAAGTTGCCGAAGTGTCAACTTTGATAACACCTTTTATCATACGACACATATGGACATGAAGTCCTTCGCATTTCTTTTTGGTATCGTAAACTTCCGCCTCAAAATCAGCACCTTTGATAACACCGATATCACCGACTTGTCCGCCCATTTCGGCATAAAAAGGTGTTTGATTGGCAAGTAATGAAAATTCGCCGTCTTTGACTTCGTCAACCAAAGCTCCGTCTTTGACCAAGGCAATAACTTGACCATCGGCTGATAAGGTAGAGTAGCCTAAAAATTCGCTTGAGCCGTGTTTGTCTTGCATTTCGAACCAAACTTTTTCAGTTCCGGCATCACCTGAACCAGCCCAGTTTTTGCGAGCTTCGGCTTTTTGAGCTTCCATTGCCTCGTTAAAAGCTTTTTCATCAACACTGATATTACGCAATTTTAGAGCATCTTGTGTCAAATCAAGCGGGAATCCGTAGGTGTCATAAAGTTTGAATGCAACTTTACCGTCCAAGCAATCGCCCTCGCTCATATCTTTGGTTTCGTCATCAAGTAACTTTAAGCCTTTTTCCATAGTTTTGATAAAACGCTCTTCTTCGGTTTTGATTGTCTCAGAAATCAAAGTTTCGGCTTTTATCAATTCGGGATAAGCTTCGCCCATTTCTTTTTGTAATGAAGGCAAAAGTTTATAAATCATAGGTTCATTAACACCAAGCATATGAACATGGCGCATAGCACGACGCATAATACGACGCAAAACATATCCTCTTCCTTCGTTTGAGGGTAATACACCGTCAGCAATCAAAAATGACATAGAACGCAAGTGGTCGGCAATTACATTGTGAGATGAGGCAAACTTGCCTTTAGGATCAGAATTAGCTATGTCAGCAATTGATTTTATTAAGTTTTGGAATAAATCAATTTCATAGTTGGAGTGAACACCTTGCAAAATGGCTGAAATTCTTTCCAAACCCATACCTGTATCAATACAACGTTGCTTTAAGTTAACACGAGTACCGTCAGGCAAATCTTCAAATTCATCAAAAACTAAGTTCCAAATTTCTATCCAACGATCGCCGTCTTCTTCGGGTGTGCCGGGCAATCCGCCCCAAACTTCGGGACCGTGATCATAAAAAATCTCGGAACAATAACCGCAAGGACCGGTATCGCCCATTTGCCAAAAGTTGTCTTTGGTGGCAATCGGTATAATTCTGTCTGAGGGTAAACCGGAAACTTTTTTCCAAATATCGCGAGAAACTTCGTCGGTATGAAAATAGGTTACGGCAAGACGATTTTTATCAATACCGAACTCTTTGGTAACCAATTCCCAAGCATAAGCAATAGCTTCATCTTTAAAATAATCACCGAAAGCAAAGTTACCCAACATTTCAAAAAATGTGTGGTGACGAACATCATAACCGACAGAATCTAAGTCATTGTGTTTTCCACCGGCGCGTACAGATTTTTGGGAGGTCGCCGCGCGTTTGAAAGATGCTGTTTCGTTGCCGGTAAAAATATTTTTGAATTGAACCATTCCGGAATTGGTAAACATCAAGGTCGGATCATTGTTCGGCACTAATGATGATGAGGGCAGAATCTTGTGTCCGTTCTTTTCAAAATATTTCAAAAAAGTGCTTCTAATTTCATTTACGGTAATCATTTTTACTTCCCAAAAATCAAAATAAACATTAACTTCTTACTGATAATGCAAAATTTTGACCTTGGCAAGTATTTTTAATAGCTAAAGCACCATCACCAAACCGAAATTATACATAAAATTAAAGTTCATAAATGTTGCAAACAGCAGCCACCAATAGTACGGATATAACATATAAGAAGCGGTTTCATTAACTTTGGAATACATTGCTATCATCTTAAACACACATATATCAAGCAAAAGTATTATAGCGAAACCTAAAGCCAAATGTCCTTCGGCAAAAAATGTAAAACACCACAATATTTGTAAGAAAAGCTGAAGAATGAAATAATTATTGGCTTTTTTGCGGTTGTAAGAATCGGCATTTTTTAATACTATAAATGTCGATATAATAATTAACACATATAAAATTGCCCATGCTATCGGAAAAACCTCGTTAGGCGGTGTAAGAAACGGTTTTTCAATATTGTTATACCATTGATTTATGCCACTATTTGTAAATATTGAACATATATATGCCGTCAACATAACGGCAAAAAATACATAAAAAAATTTAATTCCCTGTCTCATTGCGTTTATTCCTTGAAATGTTAAATCTTTTCATATAATTTAGGTGTTAATTGAGTTTTTTAAATAGGGTTAAAACAATTGGAATATAATTACAAATTACTTAAAGCTTATACGGAAAGTGTTTGCAACAACTTGATTGTTGATGCAAGGCTTGAAGATGGGCAAAAAGTTACGGCTTTTTGCGGAGCTCCCAACATTGGTGAACAATGTAAGGAAGGCCGTGTCATTTGGCTTAAAAGGACATCAAACACCTCAAGATTGGTAAAATATAATGTGGCCTTTGTTGAAATAGACGGCTCTCTTGTTTTTGCAAACCCAAAATACGATAAAATCCTTTTTACCGAAGCTTTTGAAAATGATCTGATCAACGAATTTGATAAGTATGACGAATATCTGGCTTTGGAAACAGAAGGAAAATACTGTGGAATTGATTTTGAGCTGTCAAATTCAAAAGGTGAAAAATGCTATGTTTATGCAACATCTATTTATTCAAAACGTAATGCCGATGCTGTTTTTCCTCATACAATTAATTTTTTTGAGATGAAAGTTTTTGAAGAATTGATAAAAAGAAAAAAACAAGGACATGAAGCCTGTGTATTTTTGATAGTTCCACGAAATGATTGCTTAAACGCAAGATTTGTATGGGATATAAGCTCATTGGCATCGGGTGCCGTCTATAATGCGGCACAAAACGGTATAAATTTTATTTGTTACAGTTGCAATGTCAGTAAAAATCTTATAGAAATTGATCATAAACTTGATATTTTATATTAAACGTTAGGGATTAGATAATGGCTAACAAAAATAAAGACGGAATAACCATATACTCATCAAAAGACTTTGACGGCATGCGAAGAGCCGGTAAATTGGCGGCAGAATGCTTGGATTATATTACCGATTTTGTCGATGTGGGTGTTACAACTGAATATTTGGATGATTTGTGTCGTAAATTTATATTGGAACATGGTGCAATTCCTGCTTGTTTGGGATACAGAGGCTATCCGAAATCGACCTGTATTTCAATAAATCACGAAATTTGCCACGGAATACCTTCACCGGAACGTAAACTTCTGAACGGTGATATGTTGAATATTGATGTTACGGTAATTGTCGACGGTTGGTATGGTGATACTTCAAGAATGTATTATGCGGGAAAACCTTCTGTTAAGGCAAAACGATTGTGCGACGTTACTTACGAATGTTTAATGAGAGGAATTGATGTTGTGAAACCGGGAGCTTATTTCGGTGATATAGGAGCTGCCATTGAAGATGTTGCACATCATTATGGTTATTCGATTGTAGATATGTTTTGCGGTCACGGCTTGGGTAAAGTTTTTCATGATGAACCGAATGTTATGCATTGCGGCAAAAAAGGTAGCGGTCCTCGTATTGAAGAAGGTATGTTTTTTACTATTGAACCCATGATTAACTTTGGTAAAAAAGACGCTACCATATTGGCTAATGAGTGGACAGCCGTGACTAAAGATCGTTCTTTATCTGCTCAATTTGAACATTCTCTCGGTGTTACGAAAGACGGAGCTGAAGTGTTTACCTTTTCACCAAAAGGATTACACCAACCACCTTACAAAAAATAATTCATATGGGACTTTATTAAAATGAGTGAAAAAAGTGAGCCTATATATATCGGACACAGACAAAGATTAAAAGAAAGATTTATCCGATCCGAAGGTGCCGACATGGCTGATTATGAAGCCGTTGAATTATTGCTTACTTATGCTATCCCCCGACGAGATGTTAAACCTTTGGCAAAAGCCTTGATAAAAGAATTCGGGTCATTTGCCGGTGTTATTTCGGCACCGATGGATCGATTACTTGAAGTATCCGGCATCAAAGATAATTCAGCTGTTTTGATAAAGTTTGTTGAATTTGCGGCAAAAAAGCTGTCATGGCAAAATCTGGCTTTTGAAGATGCTCCTTATATTACATCAACCGACAGCTTAATAGAGTTTTGTCGTTGTTCAATGGGATATAGTGAAGTAGAAGTTTTGCGCCTGATTTATGTTGACAGTAAATTAAAAGTTATCGGAACTGAAATTTTACAAAAAGGATCTATTTCATCCGTAAATATTTCACCGAGAGATATTGTTACCAAGGCTCTGAAAAAGAATGCTTCAGGTATAATTATGGTTCATAATCATCCGTCCGGTGATCCGAGACCGTCGAAGAACGATATTGAAGCAACAAAATCGGTTAAACTGGCTTGTGATGCGGTAGGTGTTACTTTGCATGAGCATATTGTTATTACACCATCCGACTTTTATTCTTTTGCGCAACGACACTTAATTATATAGACATATCGCGCTTGCCCTTAAAAAAGCTTGCGCGGTAAGGTTTGATGTATTATTCTTTTTGATAACTTATTTGTTTGGAGAAGGTTTTATGTTTGCTTTATTTATTGTTTTTGTCGGTTTTATGTTGTTTTCATCGGCAAATTGGGTGGTAAGAAAATTTGGCGAAGTAACTTATGAACAAATAATGTTTCATCTTAATATGCCCTTTGCTTCCGAAACAAGAATGATGCTTAGTTATGCAAAAAATACGGTTATGACTGGCGCTATTATTGTTTTGGTTTTGACATTGCTGTTTTGCCATAAATATAAATTTCATATCAAACTGATTGATAAATTTCGCGAATTTGTGTACCAAAAACGTAACTTCTTAAGCAGTATGTGGCTCGTGTTTTGTGTGGTTTTTGTGTTCTTCAAAATGAATGTTTGGAATATGATTACATTTCACAAATATAAAAGCGAAACTTCAAATTTTTATGAAGAAAACTATGTAATTCCGCAAGATACTAAGATTACCTTTCCAATCAAAAAACCAAACCTCATTTTGTTATTTGCCGAATCATTTGAAACAACATATGGTAAAACACCAAACCGTAATTATTTCGGCGCTGATTTAATTCCCAACATTCATAAACTGGCTAATGAAAATATATCATTCAGTGATAATGAATTTTTGGGCGGTGCATTTGAAATCGATGGCACTCAATGGACACAGGCCGGACTTTTTGCTCAAACATGCGGTGCACCGATTCAACTTCCGATTAATGATCCTAACTGGTTTCATCCTAAGGAGGGTTTTTTCCCAAAAGCATGGTGTTTATATGATATTTTAGAACAGCAAGGCTATAATCTTGTTTCGCTTATCGGTTCAAACGGTGAATTTGCCGGTATGGATAAATTTGTAGAAACACATGGCAAACAAAAACTTTTGGATACAAACTTTTTTGCTCAGCGCGACGACATTAAGCTTTCTTTGGAAAAAACTACAAAATTGCCTGACTCACAAGTATTTGCTTATGCCAAAGAAGAGTTAAATAAATTAAAAAAAGAGAATAAACCGTTTGCTTTTACTTTGATGACGCTTGATACTCATTATGGCACATACCGATTTGCCGATGATGTTTGCGAAAGAAAATTCGGCCCTCATAACAATATTGAAAATGTGGTATCTTGTTCTGATAAGCAAATAAGTAATTTTATTGAATGGATTAAGGAGCAAGATTTTTATAATAATACCGTAGTGGTTATTATCGGTGATCACTTGACAATGAATCAGCGCTTTACTAAGGACATGGATCGTAAACTGGTAAATGTTTTTATAAACACACCGGTTGCAGCCATAAACACCAAAAACAGAATATTTACACCTTTTGATATCTATCCTACCATTATCGAAAGTTTAGGTGCAAAAATAGCAGGACACAGGCTTGGTCTAGGCACCTCGTTATTTTCGGATGTTCCGACTCTTACCGAAGGAAAATTAAAGATTGAAGATCTTGATATTGAAGTTAGAAAAAAATCTGAATTATATGACTGGTTACTTTACGGAAAAAAAGTCAGAAAATAATTCTAAAAAAGCGGAGTTCTTAAGAACTTCGCTTTTTTGTTATTCTTTAGGCTCGATATATGGTTCAAAAATCAATTCACCACCATTTTCCAATATTAAAACCAAATTATTTCCTTGTGTTTTATACTTTTTAATCAACACTAATGCTTGAATAAAGTTTTGTTCAGCATCCATATCTTTTTCGGGACCTATCATCATGGTTGTCCCCGTCGGATTTATGGTGATATTATCTCCATTTGTTTCATATTGTCCCATAATGATATTTACAACTTTGGCGGTTACTTTTCCATCATCCGAAAAAGATATCGTTGTAAGAGCATTATGCATAGAATCGGTTAATTTGTATGTTCCTGTTTTTAGTGTAGTTGTTTCATTTTGCGAACATGCACTCAAAAACATGAATATGACAAAAATTATCTTCCTCATTAACGTTACCTATTCTTCGTCTTCTTTAACACGCACAATATCAGCACCGACCGAACGAAGCTTTTCTTCCAATTTTTCATATCCGCGATCTAGGTGATATACTCTATTGACAACGGTTTCACCTTCAGCAATAAGTCCGGCCAAAACAAGGGCAAACGAGGCTCTGAGGTCGGTTGCCATTACAGGTGCTCCGGAAAGTTTGTCAACATGGCGAACAATAGCTGAGGCGTGGCCATGTACATTGATATTAGCGCCCATACGCAAAAGTTCAGGCACATGCATAAAACGATTTTCGAAAATGGTTTCGGTAACCATAGATGCTCCTTTGGCCGTCATCATCAAAGCCAAAAATTGAGCTTGAAGGTCGGTCGGAAAACCGGGGAAAGGTTCTGTCATAATATCTTTGCCGGTTAATTCGCAACCCTTGGCATCAACAATTAATCCTGTTTCGGTTTCTTCAACATTAACCCCCATATCACGCAAAACTTGAATCGGACGACGCAAAGTTTCGATTTGGGCGTTTATCAATTCTATACGACCTCGAGTTATGGCTGCGGCAACGGCATACGAGCCGGCTTCTATTCTGTCGGCAATAACTTTGTGAACGGCGCCATGCAATTTTTCGACGCCATCAATGGTAAGCACTGCTGTACCGATACCCGAAATTTTGGCTCCCATAGCATTTAATAATTTTGCCAAGTCGCCGATTTCCGGCTCTTTAGCCGAATTTTCGAGGACAGTGCGACCTTCAGCCAAAACGGCAGCCATTAAAACGTTGCAGGTTGCACCAACCGAAACGCCAGGGAATATGATATGAGCACCTTTTAGGCGTCCGTCAACATTAGCATGAATATAACCGTTTTTGATTTCGATTTTTGCGCCCATTTTTTCTAATGAAGACAAATGAATATCCATCGGACGAGCACCGATTGCGCAACCACCGGGAAGAGATAACTCACATTTGCCGTAACGAGCCAACAAAGGTCCTAAAACGTAGTATGAGGCGCGCATTTTTCTGACATAATCATATGGCGCGACAAAGCTTTCGACTTCTTTGGTACGATAAGAATAGGTTTTGGTAGAGTGACCATCAACAAAGTCATCAAATTCGTTAATTTTGGTGCCATGTTGTGTTAACAAATCGTTCATTGCTTTGATGTCTGAAAGCATCGGCACATTGGTTAAGGTTATGGTTTCGTCAGTGAGTAATGATGCGCAAATAAGCGGAAGAGCGGCATTTTTGGCACCGCTGATAAAAATTTTACCTTCCAAAGCCTTACCACCGTGAATTTTTATCTTATCCATTGTTTTTCTCCTGTTTTAATGCCTCGCGCTTTTTTTGTTGGTTTTTTCGTTTTTCCAAGTTTTTTTGCAAAGCTTTTGCCTCACGCTCGAATCGTTCTTCATAGCGGGGTTTTTGCTTATTTTCAGAAGCTTTTGGCATTATGTATTCCTTTTAGTATTATGAGTATGGTTAAGTTATACATCATATTTACAAAAAAAAAATTAAAATCCTTAAAAAATCCCTTGATTTTTATAAAATGGTTTTGTATGTTGAGTTTCGCAAATGATATTTATTTTGCAAAGAAAAATATTATTTTGCCGCTATAGCTCAGTGGTAGCGCTAAGTAAAATTGATATAGTATATCAATTTTGTCTGCAAGCTCTTTGGAACATCTTAGCGAGGGAGTGCAGATGACAATCAAGCGAAACGAGCTTAGATGCCTA
>JAFVWM010000062.1 GCA_017501665.1 Alphaproteobacteria bacterium
GAGCAGAGGACTGAAAATCCTCGTGTCGGCGGTTCGATCCCGTCCCCGAGCACCATTTCAATAGCTCCCTTTCGGGAGCTTTTTTATACTGAATACTTATACTTTTTGTTAAACAACCTTTGATAAACTTACCAAGGGATTTTTTTGTCTATCCTGTTTTTAGATATTGTTAAGAATCACACTATTTTTCATTTATTGTATTTGTTTCATCTTTCAATAGATTTAGTTCTAATTCATCAACGTCTGAACACTCAGTTTTTTGTCCTTAAAAATGCAATGATTTTTTTGTTGCTAAAAATAAAAAAATAGAGTATTATGAAGCTACAAATAGATTATTATGTTTAATTATGTTTAACAATTAAATTAATTAGTTATGAAAGAGAAAAAACTTACGATCTCAGAAACAGAAGATCAAAAAACAGAAAACAAAATTGCTAATGAAACAATTAAAAATAAGTTTTTGTTTTATGATAAGATACACACGATAATGTTAAAAATTTGTGTGGTGTTATTTTGTCTGATGGGCTTTCTTCTGGCTGTATTCGCCGTTATGCACCATTTCAACATATTACAAGTAAGCTTTATAAACGATTTTCTTGTTGTATATGGCGCATTATTCGGATTGAATATTTTTATTTTATTTGTTGTAGTTTGCATCAAAGATCATTATGATTTGTCCGGTTATGACTGCCAGCATCCTAATTATTGGTATTAATACTATGCCGATTTAGCACTATAAAACCTCCGTCTTTGAACCGTCTTTAAAAAATTTGACAGTTCACTTAGGAGGTTTTTTTATTGCAAAAATCAGTAAATGTGATAAATGAATGAATGAAAATTAATTAGTATGTATAATTTAAATTATTATAATTATGAAAACAAAAGAAAGTAAATTAATCAAACTTGAACAAACAATTGCAGACTTAGGTCTATCAAGCAAAGAAGTTATCAATCATTTAAGCGCCAAAATATGTCGCATTCCCAAAAGTGATATTTCAAGAATAAAACCCGGGATGTACTGGTTTGAAGATGATACATTTTCACGAGAAAAAATTGCCGGCATGAAAGTTAAGGCTATTGTTGAGCTGGTAGATTCAAACGGCATTATCTATGGAGATCTTACTGCTTCAGAAATTTTTAATATTGATGAAAAATACTTAAAATACTATGACGCAGAAGATTACATTGAGAATTTTTCTTATCCGTTTAAGGATGATGAAGGAATTGTCTTATATGACCATTATCAATTGCAAAAAGTATTTGATTTTTATGCTCGTATAGACAGATCCTTTAAATTAATGGATAAAAAACCTCGTTTAGGAAAATACTTGTCATCGAATGGAAAATACGAAATCAGCACAGATCTCGGCAGTGAGATAACCGAGCATACAATGACGGAAGACGTTTATCCGATCCGCCCTGTTTTGGCTCTTTCCACACATAAAATTGACATATCTCAGGTCGAAGTAGGAATGTATTGGTATTCTGATAATACATTTTCGTTTAACAGGTTACATGATAAAAAAATCAAAGCCATAGTCGAGTTGGTAGAAAACAGAAAAATATATGGTGATCTTACAGCCTCCGAGCTCTACGACATTGAAGAAAAGGCTGTTAATTGGTTTGAAGGAAGAGACCATATCAAAAGATTTTCATACCCATGTAACAAAGATGAAAAAATAGTCAGCTATGATTGTTATCAAATACAAAAGATTGGACGTTTTAGAGAATGTGATAAAGTAAAAAAGGCTTTTGAGCAAATCGGCAAAAAAGCTCGTTGCGGAAATTATGTTCATTATGGATATAATCCGGAAGACAAAGTCTTTGGCATAACATTTGTAAGTGACGGTAATAACCTTGATTTATATGCCAATAAAACAGATATTTGTTTTATACGACCGGTTTTGTGTTTGAATGTTGAATAGTTTTACTGCTTTTAAACAGCTCTGAGTTTATGCTTAGGGCTGTTTTTTGTTGATTTAATTAAATATTTTATTTGCCAAAATTAAAAAAATATGATAGTAACCAAATCACATTAGAATTATTAAATAAAAAAAATTATTATATTATGAAAAATCAAAAAAACTTGAATCCTAAGGCTTGCTCCATAGATATATCGAGTATAAAGCCGGGTATGATTTGGTATTATGACAATACCTTTTCATTTGATGTAATAGCCGATAAAAAGCGAAAGGCTATTGTCGAACTTGTTGAAAACGGCACGATTTACGGCGATTTAACTGCGTCAGAAATTTGTGTTAACGAAAGACATTTAAAATGGTTGGATGCAAAAAAATACATTAGAGCAATATCATATCCTTGCACAGAAAATGAAATTGTTACAATGTATGGTTATACCCAATTAAAAAATGTCAAAAAGAACTATGACCTAATCAGCCAAACCTTTAAACGTATAGGTAAGGAATATCGAAAAGGTTTGCATTGGGCATCAGATTTTTGCGACTCAAAAGATGCTTATGCCGTCGATTTTACGTTCGGAAGTATCCAAGTTTGTTATGATAAAAAGTATGCTCACTATGTCCGCCCTGTTTTGGCATTGAAAGTAGAGTCACTTTGACAATAAAAAAACAGCCCTGATTTTGTTATCAGCGCTGTTTTTTTATTTCTTTGTTTAATCTAAAGTCGATAAATGATCACTGTCTACCAGATCAACATATTTATACAAATTTTCTTTAATAGCTTGAGGATTATCAACAATCTGATAGCTTGGGTTGCCGTACAAAATAACGGTTATGCCCTTGTCGTGAAGTTGACCGATATATTCCTTATTTTTATTAAATGATTTTTCGCCCAAAATAACCGACTTAATGTTACCTATATCCATTAGCACTTTGTATATTTCTTTAACTCCGCGTCTTCCGCCTTTTAGACGCAAAGTCGGATATTTATACCCTAATTGCAGAGCCTTAAAATAATTATGAAGAGCGAACACTTGAACAATCATACGGTCATGATAAGGCAAATATTTATGCAAATAGTCAAGATCGCGAATCTTATCAACAACCATTACCCAGTCAGGATATTTTTCAAACAGCTCAGCGATGTCTTGAATTGACATCGGCGTATATTTACCATAAAGCTTTGAAGATAAAAATTCTTGCTTTGATAATGGTTTATCACCTTGTCTGCCGGTCATTTCATTGATACGTTCCCAATCATGGCCGGCGATATATTCACCGTCAGATGTTTCAATCAAATCTATTTCAATATATTTGCGTCCGGCTTTGATGGAGCCTTCGATAGCTTCGCGAGAATTTGTATAAATCTTTCCGTCAATTGCTCCGCCGGCATGAGCAATAAGATGTTGTTTAGCTAATTCATCATTATAAAAAGGGTAAGGCTTATCAAGTTTACGAGAGATAAGAACACCTTCTCCAAACAACGCTAACCAACCCACACAAAAAATAATAATGCAACTGAACAACGTTATAAAAATTTTTTTAGATTTTGACATTTTCACACCCTGTTGTAAAAACAATAGATCAAATTTTTTAATAAAACACCTGTTATAATAGGGACAACAGGTATTATTGCAAGCAAATTTATCTTAATCGACATCAGACTTTGATAATTTGGAATGTTTAATTTTATCTTTAAGACATAATAAAGATAAAAACTTCGGACTTTTGTTTGTATAATGTTTTAAGCAAATTTTAAGTTGAGATATTTATAATATGCCATACGGAGAAAAAATATGCTAAATATCGATAATAGCGAGCTAATGGAAAAAATTGCCGATAAAGTTCATGAAATATGGACTGAGTGGTATATTCATCAACGAGATAACTCTACACCGAAAAATATTAAGCGTTGGGAACGTCAAGCTTCGCAAACGTACGACGAATTACCTGAAGCCGATAAAGAAAAAGACCGCCAAATTGTCAGGCGGGTTTTAGAAATTATTCCTGAAGATTATTTTAAGTAGCGATTTTTTTTATTTTCCCAGTTTCGGCTTGCCGTCTAAATCTACACTAAACAGTGTTATCCCTAAAAGCGAAAATTTAAAAATTAGTCCTTCGGATATCAGAGAGATAAATTTCCACATCTTTTTTCTGTGATATTTTTTATCCAGTAAATTCATTTCGTTAAGGAATGCTATTTGCTTGGCAAATTCATGACGCATTGACGGTCGGTTTGCTTTTAAAGCTCGACGACAGCGTCCGATTTGGTGCTTTAAGATATTGGGAATAAAATCTTTTTTTATTATATTAAGATGAAAATCATCATTCTTAAACAAATCTAAGACACTTTTAACGCATTTGGTATAATGCGTTATCTGTTTTACGCCATATCCGCCATGAGAAAGTGATTTTTGACAATTGCGGTAACCATATAATTTAAGATTAAAAACAAATGTTTTCGGATTTTTCTTTGCAACCGCAAATGTATGAAGTACATCTTCGGCCAAGCTTATGTCTTCATCAAATTTTATGTCGTTTAAAATATCTTTTTTGTAAAATTTGCTCCAGATGTTATAATTTATTCTGATATCGCCTTTGGCCGTAATTTTACTTACAAAGTCGTCAACGTTGTTTAAAATTATCTCATTTGTATTTATTTTTTTAAAATCAGGCTGTTGCCCGTCAAAAAACTCCTCATAACCGAAAGATAACACATCTGCTTCGTTTTTTTCGGCTAAATCATAACATATTTCCAAAAGTTGCGGATGAATCAAATCATCAGAGTCCATATAATATATATATTTTCCGGTTGTATGAGCAAATGCGTTGTTTCTGGTTTTTGACACTCCGGAGTTTTGCTGATTTATCACTTTTATTTGTTTGTTGTTGTCAGCGTATTGCCGTAACAAATCCGGCGTTTTGTCGGTTGAACCGTCATTTATACAAATCACTTCAAAATCTCTGAAAGTTTGAGCTAAAATGCCGTCTAGTGTTTGATTGATATATTTTTCAACATTATAACAAGGAATTATAATAGAAATTTGTGGCATTTTAAGCTCCTTAAAATGATATTGCGACATATTGATTTTATATGATTTTAATTTGTGTATTGCAACAAAAAACACACTCTTTTACCTAAGCGATTATTGTAAAGACAATATAAAATGATTATCTCATTAAAATCATATTAAAATTGGTTTTGGAGATATTACAATGCGAAAATTTATTTCGATATTATCACTTTGTTCGGTAGCGGCCTGCAATACATTATCTGATGGTTCATCGTCTTCGAATGACTTACAAAAATGGGTCGGTAGAAGTGAATATCAGCTTTATAATTCTTGGGGACAACCGGAAAATGAGTTTTATGTGGCACCGGATAAAAAAGTAGTAACTTATGTTCAGATGTTTGCCGAAGGGAGCCAGAATCATTATGAAAATGAGCTTTATTATCAAGGTATGGGTGATGATGAAAGTATTTGGGATGATATGTTCGGACCACCGGCAGAACAACAAGTTGATGATTATTATTGCAAAATCAGCTTTGTGATACAAGATTCAATGATCGTTGATTATAACTTTAACGGAGATTATTGTAACGCATAATACGGATAAAAAAACACCCTCTGATCTTTGTTTTTGCAAAGGGTAAGAGGGTGTAAAAAAAAATTAAAATACCTGCAATTCTGCAGATTTATTCTGCAGAATCTCGTTAAGCTCTTCTACAAGAGCTTTTACTTGGTTTTTTTTTATTTTCGAGAAGTCGATCTCGAGAACTATGTTTTCATCGTCCTCAAAAACCGACTTCTCTATCTCAGAGATCATATTCTCTAAAGAGGTGATCTCTGAGGAAAAGCCCATATCAATTACCATTTGGTAATCTTGAGCTTCAATGTCGTGTCTTAATCCTGCCATGATTTTTTCCGGTTTTTAGAGAGGTGTGCCTTTACACGTCGGAGCCTCTTATTTTCTAATTAATAAAAATATGGCATTATTATTCCGCAAAAGCGAAATACGCAAAACAGAAAAATAAGCCATAATAATTTTTTTTAATACATTAATATTATCATATGTTTCGAGTCGGAACAAGAGGAATTTTCAAAATTTATGATTTTTATTGAAAATGAATAAAAAAACTCTTGACCTTTGCAAAACTTTCATATAAAAGTCTTTTGGAAATTGCAGTTAATGCAGTCATCTGTTGGAGAGGTGCTTGAATAGGTTTAATGTAGCGGTCTTGGAATCGCGAGATTGCTGAAAGCACAAATCGTCGAAGGCAAACGATAGTTTGCGACGGTTTTCTCCAAAATTATTGTTAATTGAGTCATCTGTTGGAGAGGTGGCAGAGCGGTTTAATGCAGCGGTCTTGGAATCGCGAGATTGCTGTAAGCACAAATCGTCGAAGGCAAACGATAGTTTGCGA
>JAFVWM010000063.1 GCA_017501665.1 Alphaproteobacteria bacterium
AAGATAAGAAATAGCACCCGAAAGCGCTGCTACTTCTTTTTCCTTTTTTGCCATACCGATGGCAACGCACATAGCAAACAAAAACGCAAGATTATCAAACACAATGCTGCCGGTTTTGCACATAATATCAAGAAGGGTAAATAAAACTCCGCCTTCTTTGATGACGTTGGTAAGATGGTATGCTTCGAGAGTGGTCGGGTTTGTAAAAGAACTTCCGATCCCAAGTAGCAATCCCGCAATGGGGAGCAAAGCGATCGGGAGCATGAAAGATCGTCCAACTCGTTGTAAAACTCCGAAAATTTTGTCTTTCACAATCGTTTCCTCCATTTTGTTTTTTTGTTTTTTGCGGTACCGTTATGATCGGCGCCTGATCATGCTGACACTGCAATTGATAAAAAAATCAGTTAGCTGAACTGATTTTTTTAAGGTGGATGGTGAGGGTCAAAAGCTCGTCCTCAGAAATAGTTTTCTGATAGGTTTTTAAAATATACTCCATAATGCATAATGCACATTTATAATGTTTGTTACAGGTCTTTTTTATCATCGAAGTGAAAGCAACATCTTCGCTTAACGCATCGGGCAAGGGCTTGTTTTCAAAAAGACGTCCTGCCAGATATTTTAAATGTGTAACAAATCTCTCATAGCATGGATCGGTCCTATCAAAGATTTTCTTATAATAATATTCGGATATTTCAATGCATCCGTTTATCATTTTTGTGATATCATATACATTGCCTATGTTTGTATCCAAGCGGGCATTTATTATATGCATTGCAATAAAGCCTGCTTCATCTTTTGACATTTTAATGCCTAATTTTTTATCCATTTGCTCTATGCAATATTCACCCAACTGCAGTTCTTTCGGAAAGCATTGGGCTATGGAGTCGAGCAGTGGGTTGGTAAATTCCATTCCGTTTTGCTTTCTTTCGATCGCAAAGGCGATATGGTCGCTTAATGTGACAAGCAAAGATTCCTTAAGCTTTTCGCCGTAAGCGGAGTTTATATATTCAACGATATCAACAGTGAATGTTAAATACTCTTCGGGTATTTCTCTGAGAAGGGCGATCATTTTCTTTTGGATAGAGTGGTCGGTGATAAGATAGGTCTTTTGAATCAAGGATTCATCCACAACGTCGCCATATTTTTTTCCAAAACCGATGCCTTTCCCAGAAACGATCTGTTCTTTTCCGTGCTCGTCCAAAACACAAAGATTATTATTGTTGATGGCTTTTATAACTTTCATATTCGTCTCCCAATTCTAAAAACAAAAAAACCAACCTTAAACACTCATGCCGAAAAAACACAGCTGTGCAAAAAGTTGGTTATGCCCATATGGTAACACTCCAATAAAATTGTAGTATATTAATTTAATTATATTTTACATCAATCATTCGTATTTGTCAATAAGGTGGTCTAAAAAACGGCGATTTAGCTAACTGCAAAGCCTGCACTTCGTTCAGATTGTACAAAATTAGTGGCATGAATTATTGGCTGTGGATAATTTTTTTAAAAAAGGGGTTGACAAATGAAAAAAATGGGTGTATAATATGTGCAGTTGAAGGCAAAGGCGTCTTCGAGATTCAGATCTCGAGGACGCTTCTTTTGTTTTAACAATAAAATATGAGTTTGTGGAGATAAGGCAAAGGCGTCTTTAGGGGTATTTCTATACTCTTGAAGGCGCTTTTTTTCTTTTCGCTGCTAAAGGAGGAACAAAAAATGTCGTATGTAGATGAAGTAATCGAAAGGGTTGAAAGAGAAAATCCTAATGAACCGGAATTCCATCAGGCGGTTCGTGAGGTTCTTGACTCAATCAGACCTGTTGTTGACGCAAACGAGGCAGCGTATAGAAGAGATGCACTGCTTGAAAGACTCGTTAATCCTGAAAGACAAATCAAATTCAGGGTACCGTGGATTGATGATAAGGGTGATGTTCAGGTTAATACCGGATACCGTGTACAGTTTAACAGTGCAATCGGTCCATACAAAGGCGGCTTGAGACTTCATCCGTCAGTTAATATCGGAATCATTAAGTTCTTAGGATTTGAGCAGATTTTCAAAAATTCACTTACCGGGCTTCCGATTGGCGGCGGTAAGGGAGGCAGTGATTTCAATCCCAAA
>JAFVWM010000064.1 GCA_017501665.1 Alphaproteobacteria bacterium
ATAATAGGTTTTGTTTTTATTTGTGTTTTGTTGTTCTTGCCTGCCGGTACTTTCCATTATTGGAATGCCTGGCTTTTTATGGCGGTTTTGTTTGTCCCTATGATTATCTTAGGAATCGTGATGTTGTTTAAATCTCCTGATCTACTGAAGAAAAGACTCGATGCTAAAGAGAAAGAAGACGAGCAGAAATGGGTTGTCGCATTATCGGGAATCATGTTTATGGCAGCTTTTGTAGTGGCAGCTTTGAATTTCCGTTTTTCATGGCATTCATTACCAGATTGCGTCATTTGGATTGCTGTCGCGATGTTTCTTTTGTCGTATCTTATGTACGCCGAAGTTATCAGAGAGAACGCCTTTCTTTCAAGGACGATAGAAGTACAGGAAAACCAGAAAGTTATAGATACAGGATTATATGGAATAGTACGACACCCGATGTATTCCGCTACTATTATATTATTCCTTTCCATACCCTTGATTTTAGGTTCGCTAATTTCGTTCTTCATAATGTTAGCATATATCCCAATCATTGCAATACGGATCAATAACGAAGAGCGAGTCCTCGAAAAAGGTTTGAAAGGCTACAAAGAATACAAACAAAAAGTGAGATACAAGCTGATACCTTTTATTTGGTAGTTAGTCGAGTTGTTTAGTTTCCTTTGCCTATTGACTATTCCTTAAACAATAGCTTTTTTGATATCCATTCTTTTATGCAGGATTCTGATTATAAAAACACTGTCCTCTTTGATTTGGTAAAAAACAATGTGTTCCTTGACTTTACGTTAGCCTGTCTAATAGACCATCTTTTTGCACTATAATTCCAAATGTTACTTAAATCCTCGACAGCTTTATTGGAGAAATTAACGCTGTACATTTTTATGTTCTCTTTTTAAGGCTTCAAGATGTGATTTCGGATTAAAGTTCTCGGCAATTCCACTTTCAATACCGTCGAAAATTGCTTCCCTCAATTCAAAGATGTTTTTCTTCTTCTCAATGTATTCCTTTTCTTCTTTCATAATTTGATTTTGTAATTCTTCATTTTCCTGACGCCATTGCATCGACGTCGCTACGTTTAATTTTAAAGCTTTCATATCTTTGGGTTTTAAAGTTTAACATTGCAAATATACAATCGTGAAAGTCCTTTGTCAAGTTAATTTTTCATAAAAAAATTAACGGAAATTAAGTTAAAAGTTAGAGTTTAACAGCCAATTGCCAATAGCCAATTGCCAATAGCCAACAGCCAAAGTTCAAACTCCTTTCATAATCTCTTCAATCTCCTTGCGACTGATGCTTTCTCGTTCCGATTTGTCGTATATCGTCAGAAGGTTAATCTCGCCTTCATCGACGGATAATATTACGGTGTAGGTTATGACTCTCGCGCCGTGACTTTTCCCTTTCCCTTTAGAGCCAATTGCCATCCTGACTTTACGTAAGCCAACACCAATCTCAACGCCTGAATTAGGGTTTATGATTAGTTCTTCCTGTAAAGCCTCTAAATCGTTTTTAAAAGAAGGATATTTCTTTGCTAATCGTTTGGCTTCCTTTAAAAAAGATGTACTTGGAATAATCCTATAATTCATCGATGAGCTGTTGAAGCGTTATACCTTCTTCTCCATTCTGGCGGCGGCGCTTTATCTCCAAAAGTCCGTCCCTGATGGCATCGAGGATCTCCTGCTTCTCAATGTATTCTTTCTCTTCTTTCATAATTTGATTTTGAAATTCTTCATTTTCCTGACGCCATTGTATCGACGTCATTACGTTTAAATTTAATGCTTTCATATCTTTTGGTTTTAAAAATTTAACATTGCAAATTTACTACCGAAAAAGTCGTTTGTCAAGTTAATTTTTC
>JAFVWM010000007.1 GCA_017501665.1 Alphaproteobacteria bacterium
AGAGATGTATATTCAAAAGTATGATCTTTACGGCAAAGCGGAATTAAAACTGTTTGAGTTACCTAATGCCGAGGAAATTATAGAGATGTATATTGAAGAATATTATCTTTGTGATGCGGCGCAATTAAAGCTGTTTGATTTGCGAGATTCCGCTGAGATTATAAAGAAATATATCGAATGCAGTTATCTTTGTGATGAAGCTTTATTAAGATTGTTTGAGCATCAAAATGCCAAAGAACTTGTCGAGTTGTATGACAAAGAATGGTTTCTTTCTAAAAAAATGCAAGAAAAATGGCAAAGTATGCAAAACTCTGAAAACTAGATCGTTTTGAAAAAATGCACCTTTCGAGGTGCATTTTTTTATTCAAAACTTGTGTTTTTATATAGCCATTCTTTAAATTCGACCACATCTTTGACCTCAGGTATCCAAGCCAAATCATCAGGCAGATCAGAGGTAAATTCGCACCTCATACGCACAGGATGAGCTTTGGCATTAATAGTTGCATATTGATTATATATTCTATCATCGACCAAAACTGTTTCTTCTGCTTTGATATCATATTTTTCAAAACAACTTTTGAGCATATCTTCTTTAGCTGAATCATGCATAAATTTGCCATGTTGCACACACTCAATAGTTAAAAAATCAGTAACATCGGCAAGTAATTTGTTCAAAAATTTTTTCTTGGTTTCGACATCAAATGTTGCTGATAGGGTAAATTGACGATACCCCTTTGCATTAAGCTCTTTTAGGGTTTCTATCACATTAGGATATAGCGGTCGATCGGTAAAAAACTCCGGTGAATGACAAAAATCATAGTCCATGTCTTTGCCTTGCGTAGGGTGTGTTTTTAACTCTAAAGCTCCATATTCAGGTACAATGGGTAAAATCTTATCTAAATCCTCCCATTTCATATCTTTATATCGGGAAGAGTATTTCGGATGTTTGGTCAAAAAATTGTAATACGCATAGTTTAAGTTAGCTAAAACTCCATCAACATCCCAAAATATGTTTTTTATTTTCATCTTCAGGTCCCCTAAAATATTTATCCGGATGTTACAAATATTTTCATATTGTTGCAATAAAAAAAACGCAGTTAATTATAACAAGCTACATTTTAGAATTTTTTTATAACTCTGTTTATGTAGGCAAATATCGGATTTTGCGGACGTAAAACATCCAATATATCTGTTCCGCAACCTTTTTCTTTTGCAACATGATATGCATCGGGACAATCTACTTCGAGATGTTTCGGGCTTAAACCTAATATACTTTTAGCTTTAGGCAATCTTGATAAGGCAATACGATGACCATAAAAAAGCGTCAGTTTACTGCTGACGCTTGAAAAATCCAGATGACTTGCATGTGCAGGTATTCTAAACAAGTCAACCGAATAATGTTCATTTTTATAAACAGCGTCAAAATTGTTGTGAAACATATAAAGTGCCAATGACGGTATATCTAAAAACGTTTTTACACCTTTAACAGTTCGAGGAAGATATTGATATCGACTTATCATACCTTTGTCTACAATTGCTGCCGTTGACACCACATCGTTCCAATTAAGACCTTTTTTTACGCGATTATCAATTTTTAATGTCCCTATTAAATGAATAAGACCGTCATTGTAACGTGACGGGTCTTTTTTAATTTCTTTGGTTTTGATGAGGTGGGTAATGAACTCTTCTTTTGTGTCAAAAACAAAAGAACTAAATTTGTCTGTTTTTGTATTGTCAACTTCAAAAACGCATGAAGTTTGTTTATTTGTTGGCATCTAAGCACCGTTTAGTTGTTAACGATGAGTTAACATTAACATATAATTTTGTCTAAATCAAGGTGTTTTTTGTTAATTTTCGCAAAGCATTGATTTTGCTTGATCTCGGGCTAATTTATCAACACGTTCATTTTCGGGATGACCGTTATGTCCTTTTACCCAAATCCACTTAATCTTATGATTTTCAATGAGCGACTCGAGAGACTGCCATAAATCGATATTTTTTACCGGTGTTTTTTTATTTGCAGTACGCCATCCGTTTAATTTCCAATTGGGCAACCATTCATTTACCCCGTCCATAACATAACGTGAATCGGTATATAACACAATATTACAAGGCTTTTTTAATGCTTTAAGAGCCTCAATTACAGCAGTTAGTTCCATACGATTGTTTGTTGTATTTACTTCTCCACCGGATAACTCTTTTTCAATATTACCATATCTTAATAAGGCGCCCCAACCTCCTGCTCCGGGATTTCCCGAACAAGCTCCATCGGTATATATCTCAACATCAGGCATCAAAATTCACCTCTGAAATAATCATTAAAGAACTCATTCATTATCATATTATAATCTTCTTCACCTCTGATTACTTTGGCTACAAAAGAGCGTAATTTATTTTTAGGAATAAAGATTCTGAAATCTTTAGGCATGGCATTATTGGCACCCACCACTCCCTCTAGTCTGAAATCATCATCGACAAAAGGCGATAAAACGATTTCAACATTGCAAAACTTTATCGCGCCTCGCGGAGGTAAGCGAAGTTCCGGTCTGGTTATTATATTTAATTGTCCTTCGATACCGGTAATCACTTCCATTTGATTGTAATTAGAAAAACGAACTTTATTATATTCACTGCCATCAGATATAACCTCAGCAGACATAAACATTTCTCTGGCGATTACATTTGATTGGTTTACTCCTTGTATTTCAAAAGAAACTTTTACATATTGCTCCGGAGGGTTGTCTATACTGTTGGGGTATAACATATCTTCGTCTTGATTTAACAATGCTTCTATATTTTTATTAGCTATTTTAAGTTCAAGATTAGGCTGAGGATATCGTCCGAACATTCCGGCTATTACGGCATACGGTGCCGGAACATTATTTGAGCCCGAACGCACATATATAGTGGAATTTCCTGATGTCATTAAGGGAGCCACATCGCTTTTGGGAATATAGGTAGCAATAAACCCGTCACCGTTTTCATCGGCACTTATTATGTGATTTCTTACTTTATTGTGACTTGGAATGGTACAACCTGATATGGCATTTTCAAGCCAACTCAAAAAACGGTGTACATTTTTTACCTTTACCTTTGCTTTGGCGACATCTCCGACATCTATATCACGAGAGCATTCAATACCCCATATTATTACCCCACCCTCGGAATTACCAAATCCGGAAATGGCTTTTGATAAGTTTTTTCTGTCATCTTTGTGTAAAGTGGTAAAGTTTTTACCTTCTGATGCGGCTTGTTTAAAATCTATAAAAAGCTCTTCACTTTGACGATTGATAATAAATTCATCTATTGCATCTTCGCCAAAATATACCAATTTTTGAAATATGTCTTCGGCTCGTGACATCTTAATTCTCCGAAAAAAATAACGGCATTATGATAATGTCGTTATTTTATCTCAATAATCTTTAATATTTTATTTATGCCAATGCTTTTTGAAGCTCATCGTATTCCATATGTTTGTCAATTGCTCCAAGCAATGTATATGTAGGGTTTGTTTTAAAGATTTTATCGGCAACATCTCTGATACTTTCTTTAGTAACGGCATCTATTTTTTCTATTATTTCATTGATGCTTAAACTTTTGCCATAAATAAGGTTTTGACGCGCCAAAACTTCGGCCGTTGAAGATGAGCTTTCTAGCCCCATTTTTATGCTTGATTTTAATTGAACTTTTGAGCGTTCAAATTCTTTATCAGTAACTAAATCATTTGATATTTTTTTGATTTCATCAATCAAAACGGGCATTAATACCGGCAACTCTTTTGCTTCTGTGCCGGCATATATTCCAAACAATCCGGTTTGCGAATGTGCTGCGGTATAGCTGTATACCGAATATACAAGACCTCTTTTCTCTCTGATTTCTTGGAATAAACGTGAAGACATACCGCCTCCCAATATGGTAGATAACATAGCAATATCGTAATATTCTTTACTTTTATGAGGAAAAGAACCAAACCCTAAAATAACGTGACTTTGTTCTATCGGTCGTACTTCTTTGAAAAAACCACCGATATATTTTTGATCCTCTATACAAAAATTCGTTTTAGCTCTAAAGTCAGACATTCTTGCCTTTACCATATCGACAATCTTTTCGTGTTTTAAATTTCCGACTGCACAAATAACCATATTTTCGGCTGCATAATTAGTCGAAATGTATTTTTCCAAACTTTCTCGATTAAAAGATTTTACTATCTCTTGCGGACCTAAAATAGAGCGTCCCAAAGCTTGATTAGGAAAAGCTGTTTCTTGAAAATAATCAAACACAATATCATCAGGAGTGTCTATTGTTTGTTTAATTTCTTGAATAACCACATCTCTTTCTTTAACCAACTCCTCTTCAGGAAAAATTGAGTTTTTGACAGAATCGGTTAATACATCTATGGCTAATTCGGCATCTTCTTTCATCATTTTGGCATAGTAAGCCGTAAATTCACGTGATGTATAGGCATTTGAGTGTCCGCCGACATCTTCTATTTCTTCAGAAATTTGAAGTGATGTTCTGTTTGTTGTTCCCTTAAAAGACATATGTTCCAAAAAATGAGAGATACCATTATCGGATTTATTTTCGTAGGCCGAACCTGTTTTAACCCAAATTCCTAAAGACACCGTCTCTAATTGTGGACGTTCTTGAGTTATGATGCGTAATCCGTTTGATAAAGTTGTAATTTGTGAGTTCATTTTATTTCCTATATGTTGTCATTATTTTGATTTAAATGCCGTCATCATTGCTCTTTTGGCTGATTTTACAGCTGTTTCCATACAACAAGGATGATCTTTCATTGTCCAATCACCCGCTATAAACACATTGGAATATTGTGTTTTGGCATTTGAAGGACGAAGCATGTTACTTGTGGTATCTTGCTTTATTGTTGCATTGGGAAAATACGAAATTTTATAATCAGGTAAAAAAGCCGAATCAACTCCCCTCAATGCATCTATCTCTTTCCATATTTTTATAGGTAACTCATTCATTTTTATGGCAGAATCATATGCCGAAATAACCGCGGTAACAGTACCGTCATTTACAAATACAAAATCTGCCAAACCTGTTTTTTGGGCAACAAAAGATGCCCCTTTGGGTAAAAATATCGTTTGTGATGTAAAATATGTTATATTTACAATCGATGAATATTCAATACTGTTTACGGGAATAAATTTGGCACATTCATAATTATTTAATGCCAATATTACTTTATCGTTTTCTTTTAGGTCTACTTTATAATTACCGAAATCAAGAATTGTAGCTTTGTCTTTGTCATATTTTATATTTTTTAAGCATGAATTTAATTTTATCTCATCAGCTTTTGAAGCAAGAACATTTATAATTTTCTGACTTAAATTTTGCTTGGAAAACCATACTTTACGTTTTGATTTGATGTATGGAAAAAGCAATCTTAATATGGTAGCTTTTATCTTTCCGGAAATATCGTTATAAGGCATATTACAAAATGCTTTATATAAAATATCTCTATTTTTCCATAAAGACGTACTTACCGAATAATTTAAACTGTCTACAAAATACTTGGTATACTCCCATTCATCTTTATTTATGAATGAAGACATAAATTTATTAGCCCCGATTATACTATGAACGGCATTATCCAAGCGACGATTACTCTTTTCATCGTTATATGAATAAGCTCGGCCACCAAGTATTTTTTTTTCCTCATATACGACAACTTTGGCCTTTTTATCTTTCAAAAACCAAGCACATGAAAGACCGGATATTCCTCCGCCTATAATATGATATGTCGTTATGTTTTTGCTCAACAGCTATCTCCCCGTATAAGCCTTCAACATCAAACACATTTTTGCAAAACTGCTTATTGTTGGTTTTGGAGAGATTATCTCCCATCCTCTGTTTTGCATGATATCGAAATAGCGTTTATAAATGTAAGCCATAGCTTTTATACTGCGAGATATTTTTTTATCTAATTTATTTATCAATTCAAAAGACTTGTCAAAATTTTGTATGGCCAATTTTGCCAATTCTTCTCTGGCAACAGATAATTTTTTATCGACAACCACTTCTTTCGGATCATTGGTTTTAATATCGGCTTTTTGTAAAAACTCTTTCGGAATGTAGAGTCTGTCAGCCTGAGCATCTTCTCTGACATCACGTAAAATATTGGTGGTTTGCATAGCTACACCCAGTGATGAGGATAAGTCTTTTATAAAACTTTCATCTTTACATCCTAATATTCGCAAAATCATGCTACCCGGGGCACAAGCAACACCTTGGCAATATTTATAAAATTCGCTTAATTCAGGTGCTTGTATCGGGTTCGGTATATCCATTGAAATACTGTTTATCAATGAAGTCAGATCGGATTTAGGAATATTAAAACGCATGCAATTTTTATATATATTGCGACCGATACATGAAGCCGGAACTTTTTTATCATATATATTATCAATTTCTTTGCGCCATGCATTTATCAACTCGATTTTATGGGATAACGCCTCATCTCCATCGATAATATCGTCTATATGACGACAAAAAGCATATAACGTGTATATTGCTTTTCGTTCCTTGCCCGACAACATATGCATACCCCAAAAAAATGAAGAACCTGATTTTTTTACGATTTTTTTTATTGTTTTATTCATAAAACACGTCCTTGATGAACCTTTTTGCAAAATATTGCTCTAAAGAAGCCGGAAAAAATTGCCTTTATCCAATCTGTAAAAGAAGGTTTTGGTGATTTTTGCAAAATATCAGCCTTTTTGTATTTTTTTATCATAGAATTAGTTAAAGAAATAATAATACCTACCTCGACTCTTAAACCGAAACCTTTTATCAGTCGTGGTAATATTTTGGCATCATCTTGCATCTTTTCCAGTCTTTTTATAATATCATTTAACATTGCTTTTACTTCGGGTTTGGTATAGGATAGTCCAAGATCGCTTTTTCTGACATTATATTCTTTCATAATCTCTGACGGTATATAAACACGTCCGAGTATACTCAAATCTTCTTTTATATCGCTTAAATGATCAATTATTTGTAATAAAACACATAAATTTTCTGCCGGTAAATATGTCGAAACATTTTCATTTGATATTGCTAACATAAAACGTCCTACGGGAGCTGCCGAATAACGGCAATAATTTATCAGTTCTTCCCATACTTGAATTTTTTCTTCCGATGCATCTTTTTCAAAAGCCTTCAGCAAATCGGTGTAAAGAGATGCATCTAAGTTTTCTTTAACAAATACTTTTCCCAAATTTCTTATCAAAGGAAGATTATTACCGCTTTCCGGCGCCAAAAAAGCCTTAGTTATATCATCAAGTTTAGATAATTTTTGGTCTCTTGCCAATAAATTAGAATCGGCAATATTATCGGCAAATCTGGCTGCGTGATAGTAAATTTCAACCAGAGGTTTCAACTTAGAAGATATCATCATGCCGACAGGGAAGTTTTCGTTATGATATGTAATTTCATCACTCATTATTTTACATCCTTATTTTTTCTGCCCATGGTTTTATATCATCAATAGCTCTTTTGCAATATAAAATCTTTCTATCCATTCCTTTTATCTTTCTAAATTTTCCATTGGAGGTTATTTCACCGGATATTAAGGGGAATAAACCAAAATTGACATTCATCGGTTGATAATCATCAATATTGGTATCATCTCGCAAATGCTTATAAACAGAGCCGATAGCCGTTGTTTCGGGCGGATATGCAATCTCTTGTGATAATATTTCGCAAGCCTTAAAATATCCGACCAATAAACCTGTTGATGCACTTTCAACATAGCCTTCACAACCGGTAATTTGACCGGCAAAACTGATGTTTGGTTTTGATTTTAGGCGCAAATTATCATCAAGAAGTATCGGCGATTTGATAAAAGTATTTTTATGTATCCCGCCAAGTCTTGCAAATACTGCATTTTCAAGCCCCGGGATTTTTCTGAATATACGTTCCTGTTCTCCGTAACGCATTTTAGTCTGAAATCCAACCATATTTCGCAAAGTGTCTTCTTTGTTATCTTGGCGCAATTGTACAACTGCGTAAGGTTGTTCATCCGGCGTATTTGGATTCGTTAATCCTACCGGTTTCATCGGTCCGAATAAAAGCGTATCTTTACCTCTTTCGGCCATAACTTCAATAGGCAAACAACCATCAAAATATGAAGCTTTTTCAAAATCATGAAATTCTATTTTGTCGGCTTTTATCAACTCCTCGACAAAGTTGTAATATTGATCCTTGCTTAAAGGACAATTTATATAATCAAATTTGTCACCTTTATCGTATCTTGATTGAAACCAAGCCTTTGAAAAATCTATGCTATCTTTATAAACAACCGGAGCTATGGCATCAAAAAAGTTCAACCCCTCACCTTTTATTTCCGTCATAATCGAACTTATTAAATTCGGTGATGTTAACGGACCTGACGCAATTATGGTATGCTTAAAATCGTTGGGAATTTCGCAAACTTCTTCGTTGATAAAAGTTATGTTGTGATGAGAGTGAAGTTTTTTATCGATATATTCCGAAAAGCCTTCTCTGTCCACAGCTAACGCTCCTCCGGCCGGAACTTTGGTAGCATCGGCGGCTTCCATTATCAAAGAACCAAGCATACGCAATTCTTGATGCAACAAACCTATTGCGCTATTGGTATAATCATCACTACGTAAAGAATTGGAACAAACCAACTCAGCCGATTTGCCTGTTTTATGTGCAGGTGTCAATTTTGTAGGGCGCATTTCATGCATAATTACTTTGATACCGCGATTAGCTAAGTACCAAGCAGCTTCTGATCCGGCCAACCCTGCGCCGATTATGTGTATTTTATCAATTTCTGTCATAATATTGCTTTATAATGCTATTTGAGTTAAATGTAAATAAAAACTTCCGTTTAATAAGTTGCGTATAGTGTTTGCCAAGCAAAATAAATGCGACTATAATACCGCTGATATTTGTGAGAGGAAAAGTAAAACTGATGGCTAAGTTTTATTATTTTTTGTTATTTTCGGCAAGCACTTTGTGTTTTTGCCCGTTCGCTTATGCCAGCGAAGACACCGCATCTCCTTTTCCTGACAATATGATTATATCTGATTTGCCTGAACTGCCTACAAATAATGAACAACCTATAAATAATACGGCTCAAACTGCTCAAACGGATAATCAAAATGTAGAAGATGTCGTTGACATTGTTCCTGATAGTATAAAAAATGAAAATCACGAAATTTCAAATCCTACGGTTTCCGATATTCAAATAGGAACTATTCCCGAACCGTCTGTTGAGGAATCGGAAAATGTAACCCCGATATTTTTGCCACCGAAAAATACAAATTCATCCAACGACGCAAAACTACCTAATGGTACAAAAACAACCGACAAAAGCCTTACAGAAACGCTCAAAAAAGAAAACAAACAGAATATTATTGAGGGAACTTGGATTGAAAAATTGGTTTCGGCAAACCCGTTGTCGACTTCCGAAAATGATAACTCAAAAGACGACTTGGTCGAATTAGTAAAAAAATCCAGAGGAAAAAATAAAGATGGTCGTTCTAATGCTTCGGTTTTTGACATTTCCGGCATTATGCTCAGAATGGGCTTGAATCAAGTAGAAAAAACTATGAAAAATCGTGGCTTTCAGAGAGTAAATGCAAAATTCACTATACCCAACTTTATAAAATGGCGTAATGAGGAAGCTTGCACATCACATGGAGTTATCGGTTTTGAACGCCTGCAATCATGTATCACAACCTTGGCTAAAAAAGGCGGATATGAATATGTATATTATGTAAAATATTCAAAATTTGATTCAAAAGAAGAAATTGAAGTGTTTTTAACAAGTAATTTTACAGGAAATAAAGTTCATAAGATTATATATAAATCCGGAGTTCCCGCTACATCGGGTAATTCGCCTAAAGCGGTTTACCTGCGTAATATAAAGGTTTACGATTTTTGGAAAAAAATAAATCAAAAATATGGTAATCCAGACGATAAAAATAATGTAACTTGGGGACTTGGCGGAAACAAACCTTTCTTAAAAGCAGCTACGGGGTATTTATTGCTTGAAGACCCGATGTTTGTAGAAATGGATTATACCAGAATGTCTCGTGAAGATCAGCGATTTATTCATAGTGATTATTACAATTTTTAATTTGGGAAAAATAATATGACAAATAACAGCTTGGTTTGTGAATTAATTTGTACTCGTTTAAGCCACGATATTGTCGGAAATATCGGTGCTGTTGCTAATGCTGTGGAGCTTTTAGAAGATGGTGATATGGATTTTATCGATGACATAAAATCAATACTCAGTGTAAGTTCTAAAAATTTAGCATCCCGAATGAAGTTTTTCAGAATGGCTTTCGGACTTAGTAATGCTAATTTGGAAAATAATGAAACAGTTATAAAAACCGCTCAAGATTATTTACACACTATCGGCAATAAAGATTTTCCCATAACTTTAATTTATGATGTAAAATCTGTCAAAAATGTTAAAAACTCTTTGCTTATGATAATGATTATGAGCGATTTGCTAATTCGTGGCGGAGTTATTAATGTTAAAGATGATGACAATATACTTACGGCAAAAATTGATGTAAATGCTAAATTATCACCGGATAAATTTAATAAAATATCATCAATTTTATTAAACAAAGAACCTTTTTCGGAAGCAGGATTGGCTCCTCTGGCTGCCTTATGTTCTTATAATCCAAATAAACAAATCAGTTTATTGCAAAATGATTCTTATATTACTTTGAATATGGAGTTATAATTACCATGGCTTGTTGTATTGTTGCTGATGACTCTAAAATTATGCGAATGCTCCTATCTAAGATTATGGAAAATTTCGGATATGATGTTATTGAAGCTGAAGATGGTGAAGATTTGATGTCTTTGTGTATCAAAAATATACCAGACTTGATTATTTGTGATTGGCACCTTCCTTTAATCGATGGTGTAGATATTTTGCTAAAAATACGAGCTGATCGAAAAATAAAACAACCTGTTTTTATATTCTGTTCATATGTGAAAGATGTGGACGTTATTTCTCAGGCACTTAAATCCGGTGCCGATGACTTTATCATGAGACCTTTTGATGAGGACATCATTGCATCAAAACTTAAAATAATAAAAGTATTGAGGAGAGCTGAAAATGCGTAAAGGAGATTTTTCGCTTTTATTGAATTTATTAAAAGAAAACTCCGGTTGGAAATTTGATGAAAGTCAGTACTTTATTATTGATAAAAAATTGAACAACTTTATCAGAGAAAAAAATTATACTTCTATTGACTCTTTGATTGATAATTTAAAAAAAGGCAATAAACAACTTATTTCCCAAGTCGTCGAAACCTTGGCTTTTTCTGATACTTCTTTCTTTAGAGATTACGATGTCTTTTATCAATTTGAAAACGTCGTTTTACCAAAATTAAAAGAAAAGTGCAGAGCTTCTAAAAAACTTAATATTTGGAGTCTCGGTTGTTCTACCGGACAAGAAGCTTATTCTATTGCTATGATTATTGATAAAAATCATAATATGTTTGCCGATTGGAACGTAAATATACATGCCTCAGATTTGTCTGCCGATGCTATCAGCAAGGCTCAGCATGGTGTTTATTCCAATTTTGAAGTTCAAACAGGACTTAATGCTCATATGATTTTGCAATATTTTTCACAAAATGGTGATAATTGGAATATTTCTGACAAAATCAAAAAAATGATTGATTTCAGAAAATACAACTTGCTTAATGAAGCCATTGTTAAATCTAAGTTTGAAGTTGTATTCTGTCGCAATGTTCTCCGTTATTTTGCACCCGAATTGCAAGATCTTTTGCTTAAACGTATCCGTGAAACACAACCGCAAGGAGGTTATTTGTATTTGGGCAAAGGAGAAAATCTTTCGTCAATAGAGAAATATTATCAAAAAATTGATAATAAAGGAATCTATGTAGCCGTGGAGAATTCAATTTCCAATACTTCCTCCAAAAATTTATCCGTAAGATCTCTTGGTAAGGATTCGTTACCAAGTTTTGTTAAACCATCCGGTTTATAAAAAACAGGTAAGTTTGGCTGTTGTTTCTTCTATTTTATCCAATACCTTATCAACCGTATCGTTAAAATCGATTTCTATTCCGGGTGATATATATCCTTTGTTGTCTTTTTTGTTGTAATAACAATACGGAGTTGAAAACCAATTTATATATTTAAGGCTGTCATCAATATGAATATTTACCTGACTGCGACGACAAAAATCGGCTTTGGCGATATTCCATAAATTATCAGGTATTATAAATTCACCGGTTTCTTTTTGTACTATTTTATTTTTTGCTATGTAGTAGTCTGATATCGCAAAGCACAAGTTATAAAAAATATTATTATCTTTTAATTTATAATCAACTAAAGTTTTAGGGCCACCGGTTATTATATATATCAAATGATCACGTTTATTTGCTTCTTTGCAAAAATCGGCAAAATATTTTGTATTAATATCAATTACACCATGATAGTCCAAGCCTATTTTTAGCTTATGACTACTCTTCATTATCATTTTCAAAATACTCTTTCCACAAATCTTTAACTGAATTAGGACTTAACGCTGATAAGGGGTTAATATCTATTGACTGTTCATCTATGTTTCCGGCTATTTGGTAATTTACCGCAAATATAGTGCCATCTTTTCCGCTTAATAATGTACCGACCAGAGGTATTTTGCCTAAGAATGTATTCAGTCCATACGCCGGAGCAATCAAACCTCTGATATCAAATTCTTGATATTTTGAATTATAAGCGCCATTTAACGATATTCCTATCACATTACCGAATGCCTTAGCATCTTTTAATATAAACGTTGATGATTTATATTCAAACGGTGCATCAAAATGAGTAAAGGCTATTCCGTCACCGGAAAGCATGTCAACAATTCCGGTAAAGGAGGCTAAGGTTAACAATTTTGCAAAAACATTTGTTTTTACAATATTGAAATTTCTTGCTTTGGCATGACCTATAAAGTTTTTATCTGCCGTTTGCTTTCCTTTAATACTTAAACTTCCTCCGCGCATATAATCATACAATCTCAAAAATCTAAGTGTTTTTCCGGCATCGTTACTTTCAACATCAAGCAAATATTCATTGTTTGGTCTTGGTGTATAGTCTAATTTTAAATATAATTTATTATTAGGGGTGTTTTTATTTGGTTTAAAATTTCCGACTATATGCATCTCTTCAATGCCTGTTTTATTTAGTATCTTAGCAGAACCTGCAAAATTTCTTATTGAAACTTTATCATTTGTCCAAAGCTTATCAACAGCAATATTTATATTGGTTGATGGTATATTTTCCCATATATTTTCTTCTTCATTCTCTTTTTTCGGTGTATCTTTCAAAGATGCTCGAAGTTTACGATTTTCTTCTATATCGTCTTCATCTCTGGCAAAAAGATCCGACAAATCATAAGTCGATCCTGAAACAATTATTTTAATAGCATCGTTTTTTTGATTGCCGAAATCAATTTTGGCTTTGGCGTTGGTTTTTGTCCCTTTGATGTTTTTTATATCTATAACTTTAATATTACCACTGTCGTCAAAACTTACTTCTCCGTTTAACTTAAAATCTGGTTTTGAAAGAGAGAATTGCGGTATTGATGATATTTGTGAATTATCTACATTTATTTGCGCTATTATTTCGCCACCGGTTTTTGCTTTTTTCTTAAACCCTAAAAAACCATAATCAATGTGTGTGTCCCGCAAATCACCATGAACGTCTACAACTGTTTTATTATCGGAGTATACCGTTACTATTGCTTTGGTCGGAATTGTTCCTTTTATGTAAGGTGATGTTAAAATTGCAGTATTCAATCCTAGTTTTTGTTTAAAATTATCATCAAAACTAAAACTTATTTGGTAACGACGTTGATAATCTTTGGTATCAAAGTTCTCATTCCATATTAAATTCAGAGGTAAATCATCTATATTAGCCACGCCTGATATGTTCATTCCTTTGTTATCTAATACAAAATTTATTACTTTGGCTTCAAATGATTTGTCTTGAATGGCATTCTGTATTGATACATCATTAAGCTTAGCATTTACATTTACTTCTATATTGTTAGGATCAAGGTCTTGTCTTAATTCAAAAGCAAGCATTAGGTCCGCTGTTGCCATTCCTTTTATAATATCGGGATTTACACCAAGTTCACTGGTATATTTCAATGGTTCATGATCTATCAATTTTAGTATATCAGATATTGTTCCTGTTGCATTAATTTCTAACTTTAAGAAATTATCTTCTTTATTTAAGTCATACAAATCGACATAACCGTAATTTAAGACAACATCATCGGATTTTGCTTTATTCAAGTCTATTTTTATATTTTTTTCACTAAACAAAGCTTTTCCATATATGTTACTGACCTTAGGCATCGTGTTTAAATAAATTATGTTTCCGTCTTCAATATCGGCATCACCCGACAAACTGCTAAAAGATACTGATTTTAATTTTTTATCATAGGCAAAATTGAAAGTAAAATTACCATTTTTTATCTTTCCGCCAAACAGGCTTTCTTTACACCACATCCATGCTTTTTCACCAAAATATTTTGGCCAAAAACGACTTAACTTATCTGTTTCAAGCTCGGGAACTTTTGCTCTAAGTTTAATTTTTAAGTTTTCTTTATTTGAACTTATAAGCCAATCTTTTAATCCTTCTATGTTAAGTCCTAATGTTGCGGTTTGGTTGTCTAAATTAAGACTTGCATCCGTAATATTTATATGTTCTAAGTCACCGTTCAGTTCGCCTTTCAAGATAAGTCCTGATATATCATAAGCATAATTTTCATCATCGGCAAATTTTATGGTTCCTTTTTCTCCGTTTAACTCAAAAATAATCTTATCAATAATTTTAGAGCTGTTACCTATGATATTACTTTTGTATTTTGATAAATTTTGAAAATTAAATACCGTGCTAATATTTCCATGTAACGGAATATTTATGTTGTTAAACTCTTTAGATGCCTCATTTGATGTAATAATATTCAATAACTCAGATGGTATTAAATCTGAAAAATAGAAACCTAATTTAGCCTGAGCTTTTTTATAGTTGTATTCAACCGTCATACCTATTGATGAAGTTGATGTTGCAAAAGGCATAAGTGCATTTATTTCTGTTTTTAAATTAAGCATACCGCGATTAAAGTGATAATTTACATCACTGAATTGCCACTTTTTACCAAAATCAACCTCTAAAACCTCAACATCTGCGTTAGTTATATTTATATCATTAATGTAGCTTTCCGGATATATATTATCTTCTGAATTGAATCTTTCCCAAAATTGTGAAGCTACATCAAAATAATATTCAAGCTTTTTCTGATTTATTTCCGTATTCGATTTTTTATCTTCAAGATTATATTTGTTGTATACATAGATTTTCGGTTGATCTATATCAATACTGCTTGGCGCTATTACACCTCTTAACAATGCTTTTATATTAAATGATAAAGCTACTTTCGGTGCTGTTATAGTAATTGCGTTTTCTTTTTTGTATACAACATTACCGGCAATAATTCTTAAGGGTTGAACAGAACGAACAAGCTCTAAATATACACCATCCAGTGTTACTTCATAATCAGTATCATCATGATTCAAAGCTTTTATGATATAAGGCTTTAAAAATGGTATAGCTATCGAATCTCGATATAATTGCCATATAAACAGCAATATCCCTACCAGCAATATTACGCCGATAAAGTCTGCTATTTTTTTTATTGCATAATCTCGGTTACTTATTTTTTTCATTAGCTTTCAACCAGTCCCTTATATCTCGCCAATTTCGATAGTTATATAAATCGGAGTGAGATGCTCCCTTATATGTAATCATCTTTTTTGGATTATTGGCCTGTTTATATAAATCTTCGGCTCGTTCTATGGGAACAACTTTATCATCTGATGCGCCCATAATCAAAACAGGTAAATTTAACTGAGATATTTTAGATGTGTTATCATATTTGTCTTTGATTATATATGAAAAAGGAAATATATTAGGAATTCGTTGTTTTACAACATTTAGTATACTGTCAAAAGGAACTTCCAATATAAGTCCCGCAAAAGCCTCATCTTTTCCTAAACTATAAGCCGTATGAGTTGAGGTATAACTTCCTAATGACATTCCGTATAAAATAAGGTCTTTATTGGTAAAACCTTGGGAATATAAATATTTTACGGCAGAAATTGCATCTTCCCCCAAATTTTTTTCATTTATCTTACCTTTAATTCCGCCAAAACCTCTGTATTCGCCGATAAAAGCACCATATCCTCCTTCGACAAACGGAATCAGCTTATGATAAAAACTTTCTATATTATAAGAATTTCCATGAAAAAATACTATTATTTTATTATTTTTCGGCTTTATAAACCAGCCATATAATTCCGTACCATCATAAGAATTATATTTTACTTCCTCAGCCGGAAAATCGTTAGATATGGCATTTGTTATATCTGCTTTATTTAATGACGGATTATAAAAATAAAGCTCCGGCATAAAATATACGCTGGCACAAAAAACAACCCATGAGGTAATTATTGTAATAAAAAATATTTTTATATTTTTTTTAAGCATTATTACTCCCTAATTTATCTGCCAAAGCGGCAGATAAAAATAAATCAATATCACCATCCAATACTGATTTGGTGTCAGAAGTTTCAACTTCGGTACGCAAATCTTTTACCATTTTGTACGGCTGTAATACATAGGAACGAATTTGATAGCCCCAACCGTTATCTCCTTGGCTATCTCTTTGCTCTTCGGCTTTGGCCTCGCGTTTTTTCAATTCTAATTCATATAAACGGGCTTTTAGCATATTCCATGCGGCCTCACGATTTTGAAATTGTGAACGTTGGTTTTGACATTGAACTACAATACCTGTCGGCTGGTGAGTAATGCGAACTGCAGAATCGGTTTTGTTAATATGTTGACCTCCTGCACCGGATGCACGATAAGTATCAACTCGACAATCTGCTTCATTTATGGTTATTTCGATATTGTCATCAATTACCGGATATATGCCCACAGATGCAAAACTTGTATGGCGTCTGGCATTACTGTCAAAAGGCGATATTCTGACCAAGCGATGAACACCGCTTTCGGATTTTAGCCAACCATATGCATTGTGTCCGCAAATTTTGATAGTTGCTGACTTTATACCGGCAACATCTCCTTCAGTTTCTTCAACATACTCAACTTTGTATTTGTGAGCCTCTGCCCAGCGAGTGTACATCCTAAGCAACATTTCTGCCCAATCTTGCGCTTCGGTTCCACCCGATCCGGAATGAACTTCCAAAAATGTATCATTAGCGTCAACTTCACCCGATAATAAGGCTTCTAATTCGGCGTGTTTTACCTCGGTTTGTAAATTGCTCAATTGTTTAAATATTTCATCAAGTGTTGCCTCGTCATTATCGGCTTCGGCCAATTCAGCTAATTCACCAAAATCTGTCTTGCTCTGCATTGCCTGATTATATTTATTTATCGCATCTTCTAATGTATTTTTTTCACGAGTAAGTTTTTGCGCCTTTTCCGGATTTGACCACAAATCAACATCTGAAATTAAACTTTCCAGTTCTGATAAACGCAAACAAGCATTATCGTAGTCAAAGAGACCTCCTTAGCAATTCTAACGATTGCTCGATCTGTTGTAATTTTTCATATATGTCTGCACGCATATATTTTCTCCTTAATACTCACCACCTAATTGAATTTCATCATCACTTGTATATTCATATGTTATGGGAGACATTTCTCGAGATTGCCCCCCGTCAATATTAACATTACTTTCCTGACCGATAACTTTTTGTTTGGCCATTCGCAATGCCATTTCCGGTTTTAAGGCCTCCCAAATAACAACATCGTCATTAGGGGTGGCCGGTTTTCCGGTTTTGTGATTTACTCGGACTAATTTTATACCACTCGGGATTCTAAACGGAACATCGGCATATTCGGCCATAGCCTGTTGCATAAAATCATAAAAAATAGGTAATGCTGCGGCAGCACCTGTTTCGAATTTTCCAAGTGTTCGCGGATTATCAAAACCGACATAAACCGCTACAACCAAAT
The DNA here is from genome assembly GCA_017501665.1 of Alphaproteobacteria bacterium. Classification (GTDB taxonomy): domain Bacteria; phylum Pseudomonadota; class Alphaproteobacteria; order RF32; family CAG-239; genus CAZU01. The sequence continues at coordinate 18,088 of JAFVWM010000007.1, forward strand.
CAGGTGAAAACCCGACAAACCATGCATCTTGGTTTTTGTTGGTAGTACCTGTTTTGCCTGCTAAATGTTTACCTAATGTACGCAAGCGAGCCCCTGTTCCATGTTGTACAACACCTTCCAAAATCGATACCATTTGATAAGCACTCAAAGGATCTATTATCTGTTCGCGATTATCCGATAGTTCCGGAACCTTTTGATTATCCCATTTTTCAACGGCACACTCAGGACATTCTCGGGTGTCATGCTTATAGATCGTCACACCTTTTCGGTTTTGAATACGTTCGATTAAATAAGGCTCTACTTTTTTACCGCCGTTTACTATCATTGAATATGCCGAAACCATATTTATTAACTTTGTTTCGCCGGCTCCTAAAGACATTGATAACAATTGTGGTAAATCAGAATTAACGCCCATCTTTTCAGCCATTGCGGAAACTTTATCCATCCCGATATCTTGTGCCAAACGCACTGTCATAAGATTACGTGATTTTTCAATACCTTGACGAAGTGTCATTAAGCCGTAAAATTTCTTTGAATAATTTACCGGCTTCCAGAGAGGTTGACCAAATCCTTGATCTAAAACAAATGGCGCATCCAATATTAAATCCGTCGGCTCATAACCGTTTTCCAAAGCTGTCAAATAAACTATGGGCTTAAATGATGAACCGGTTTGTCTTTTGGCTTGAGTTGCACGATTATATTGTGATTTTTGAAAAGAATACCCGCCTACCATAGCCTCTATTTTTCCGGTATGGGGATTCATCGCTATTAATGCACCTTCAACATTAGGAACTTGGCGCAAATAAAAGCTGTTTTCAGGCATATTTCTAACAGACGTATCTTTTTTAGCAATTTGCTCAACAATGATAACATCTCCTTTGTTCAATACTTCGGAAACTTTTTGGGGTTGTGCACCAACAGATTGATTTTTTAAATTCTTTTTAGCCCAAGCCAAAACAGTTAAAGGGATCTCGCCTTTTTCCTTATTTTTCAACAATATCTCAGCTTTATCATTTGTAACATCCGTCACAACGGCTATTTGCCAATTATCTTTACTTCCTTCGGGTAACTTAATTGTCTCAAGCTCAGTTTGTAAATTATCATCTAAAGTAATGTTTTGTAAAGCACCTCGCCAACCATGGCGCTTGTCATAATTTTCTATTTCTTTGGCAAATGATTTAGTTGCATATTCCTGTAACTTAGGATTTAAGGTTGTTCTAATCAACAACCCCCCTTCATATAATGCATCTTCACCAAATTCTTTTTTTACTTGGCGACGCACATCTTCACTGAAATATTGCGAATATTTTACCAATTCATCTCTATCTTCTGCTACTACCAGTGGTTTAGCTTTGGCTTCTTCGGCTTCTTCCTCGCCGACATAACCGTCCTCCATCATTCGATCAATAACCCAATTTCTGCGAGCAACGGCTGCATCGTATTTTGTTTTAGGATTATAATTATTCGGCCCCTTAGGAAGAGCTGCCAAATAAGCAATTTCTTCTAATGTAAGTTCATCTAATGATTTGTTAAAATAATTCATGGCTGCAGCGGCAACACCATACGCACGATTACCTAAATAAATTTCGTTCAAGTAAAGTTCCATAATATGTTTTTTAGTAAAAGCCTGTTCAATTCTTACGGCTAATAAAGCTTCTTTAATTTTACGCTTGTATGAAAGTTCCGATGACAGTAAAAAGTTTTTGGCTACTTGTTGTGTGATGGTTGATGCTCCTGTCGGACGTCTTCCGCTTCCCAAGTTTTTGATATTTACCATGATCGCACGAGCAATACCGGTAAAATCTATACCAAAATGCGAATAAAAACTTTTATCTTCTGCCGATATAAAGGCTTGTTTTACACGTTCCGGGATTTTTTCTTCAGGTACGAACAAACGCTTTTCAGCAGCATATTCCGCCATAAGCTGTCCGTCGCCAGCGTATAATCTGGTAGTTACTTTAGGTTCGTATTTTTCAAGTTGTTTGTACTCCGGTAATTCTTGTGAAATTTGCCAAACTGATGTTATGGCCAAGATAAGAGCTATAACTGCAAAAAAGAAACATGCGCTCAAAAAAGACGAAATAGATTTTAACATATTATAAAAACCACATAAAACAATATTACTTTTAGCTTTATGTTTTAATCAAAAAATATTGTACTGTCAAATACTAATGCTTAGGATCTTGGAAAAATTTGTTTACGGCTTTAACTGTCGCTTTAGCCAGTTTTTTACGATATTTTTCCTGACGTAAGAGTTTTTCCTCATCCGGATTTGATAAATACCCTAATTCCAACAAAACTGAGGGAACATCAGGAGCTTTCAATACGGCGAATCCGGCAAAGCGGTGTGTATTGCTGACTGTTTTTACTATTTTTGACATTTCCGAACTTAAAATATTTGCAAATTCGGAAGATGAATTGTTTGTTTCTCTTTGTGCCAAACTTAATAAAATATCACTTACTTCTTTGGTGTGGTCGGCAAAATTCAAACCGGCAACAATATCAGCTTTGTTTTCTTTTTCGGCCAGAGCTTCGGCTTCTTTATCCGATGCGGTTTCCGACAAAGTATATACCGACAAACCTTTAGCTTTACGATTTTTGGCAGAATCGGCATGAATCGATATAAACAAATCGGCATCATATTTGCGAGCTATTTTTACCCTGTCACGCAAAGGAATAAATAAGTCACGATTTCTGGTTAAATATACTTTATACTTTGAATTTTTATCAAGCTCTTCTTTTAATTCCTTAGCCATAAAAAAGGTTATTTTCTTTTCATAGGTTCCTTTATAACCTATTGCACCGGGGTCCACACCACCATGTCCCGCATCAATAACTATTATTTTACGCTTGCTTTGTTGAGTCGGTGTCTTTTTTTGAGGAACTGCATTATTTTTAGGCAAAATATCGTCTCTGTTAAAAGAATCGCTGCTTTGAGAATTAGCACTTCCCAACTTCGCAAAAAAATCTCTTTCGTTTGTTGCTTCTAAATCTATTGCAAAGCGCCAATTAAAGCCACTTTGCGGAGGAAGAATAAAAGTTTTTTTTACTAATACCGGCTGTTTTAGATCAAAAGCTATACGTATACCGTTAACACCTGATGATCCGACCCTTATATTTTCTAAAAAAATATTTTCATCTTTATTCTTACTGATATTTTGCGAAACTTCCACACCTTTTACATCAACCACCAACCGATTTGGTTCATTTAGGGTAAATACTTTATAATCAAAATCGGAATCAGACTCAAAAACAACCCTGACAGTGCCGATCCCTTGACCTATACGTAGATTATTTATTTTACCTGCCTGTGCATCTGTTACAACAATACAAAATAATGCCATAACCGATATTATGTACATTATTTTTCTTAAATATTGTCGCAACCTTATCATTTTTACTCCAGATTTCTCTTTTACTTTCAGTTTAACAAACAGTTGGTTTATAATATGTTAAAAAAAATTGGCATTATGTTAAAAAATATTGTTGAGTTTTAAATAAATGTGTATATGCTTATTTTAGTTTGTAAAGATTTTTAGTATTGGAGCAGATTTATTTTTTATAACTGAGGATTTTTGAGTCTGTTTTTGGTACCGCCGTCTTTTCATTATGATCTGATGAAGCACTTTACAAACAAAAAATGTACTTTTACCGAGAGGTTTTTTAAAGAGTTTTTATTATAACAAACCGCCAATCAACAATAATAACCTATAGGTTTGTTTATAGCATCGACAAAACGCAAATTTGTGTTAAATGTAAGTCGTTTTCAGTCGATAATAAAATCAAATAAAGCGAAAATTCGCTGTTGTTTTATTTGAGTGTATCTATCTTTTAAACCTCCCGAATAATGAAACAATGTGTCAATACAGTACACAATGCTTTAATGGAGATTTTTATGACAAAACGTATGCTTATTGACGACACTCAGCCTGAAGAAACAAGAGTTGTGGTCGTTAACGGTAATAAACTTGAAGATGTTGAATTTGAAAGTTCTAACAGAAAACAAATAAAAGGAAACATTTATCTCGGAAGGATTATGCGCGTGGAGCCTTCCTTGCAAGCATGTTTCGTTGACTATGGCGGAAACAAACACGGCTTTATGGCATTCGGTGAAATTCATCCCGATTATTATAACGTAACAGATGAAGTCGTAGCCGAAATTGAAAAAGAAGTTGATGAAATAATTGAAAATAAAAAACGTATTATTAAGGAACGCGAGCTTGAACGTGAGCGTCGCGCCATTGAAAAGGCAAAGGCACGTGAAGAGGCTTTACGATTAAAAGCTGAACAAGAAGCTATGGAAAAAGCAGTAGCCGAGCAAGAAATTTCGGAAGTCAATAACGAACCTCAAAAAAATGAAAATAATGATACGATCAATAATGTTTCTGATGAAAATATCGTAAAAACCGAACATAACGAAACAATATCAGATGAATTTGCGGATAACCTTTGTGAAGATAAAACTGAAGATATTATTGAAGTTCCGACTATCAGTGAAGAAGAATTTATCGCCGAAGAAGAAGCTAAAGAAGAAGAACAAGGAAAAAGAAGAACAAAACGCAGAGTATTGAAAAAGAAATTCCGCAAAAAATTTTCACCGGAAGAAAACAAAGAACAAGCCGAAGAAACTAAAGTATTAGCTGAAGATTTCGGATTAGAAGAAGAAACTGTTTCACAAGAAGTTTCAGATCTATCAAAAAACAATGATTGTGAAAAACAACAAACAGCTGATGAAAATTGTGATGATGATGATGACGATCCTCAGGATAAGTATGCCGATAATGATGAAGC
>JAFVWM010000008.1 GCA_017501665.1 Alphaproteobacteria bacterium
AATTTAATTTAATTTAATTACGAAGCTTGACTGATATATTTCGACCGAAAAAACTGCCGATAAAACCTAAACAAGCACCTATCTGCCACATTTTGAAACCACTAATTCCAAAACAGGCTAAAAAAGCCAAGATAGTTTCTCCAAATAACCATCCTACAATCCAACCGATTAACATTCCGATAATGGTCGAAAACAGTGCCAAACAAAAAAATGTTATGGCATAAACTAATAATTTTCCAATTGTTTCCATTAAAATAATTTTATAGTGAGGTAAACCTATCGTAAATTTAATTAAATTACAATAAAAAAATTGTCTGAAAGCATACAATTAAAAAAATATTTACATAAAATTGGCACAATAATTGCATATCACATAAGAGAAGAACCTCATAATTTGTTGGGAAAATGTGATATGAAATTTAATAACATATTGAAAAAGTTAGCTTTTGTGGTAATTGTTGGTGCTTTTGTTTTTAATACAAATTCATGTTTTGCCGTATCAAGAATAAAAGATATTGCCGATTTTGAAGGTGTCAGAGACAACCAACTTATCGGTTATGGCTTAATAGTCGGCTTAAACGGCACCGGCGATAATATCAAATCGGTAGATTTTGCCAAAGAAAGCTTAATTTCTATGCTCGATGCCGTCGGTGTAAATGCTCGTGACGGACAAATCAAAGCCAAAAACGTAGCTGCTGTTATGGTAACCGCTAATCTTCCGGCATTTTCCCGCCAAGGTTCTCGTATAGATGTTACAGTCTCAGCCTTAGGTGATGCCAAAAACTTGCTCGGTGGTACATTAATTGCAACGCCCTTAAAAGGTGCTGATGGTGAAGTCTATGCCGTTGCCCAAGGTACTGTCGCAACCGGAGCCGTTGCTGTCGGCAACCAAGCAGAAGGTTCTTCGATATTAAAAGGTGTTCCCACATCCGGAAGAATTGCCAGCGGTGCCATTATCGAAAGAGAAATTCCGTTTAAGCTTGATTCTCTGGAAACGATGAATATAGCTCTCCGCAATCCCGATTTTACAACATCTCGCCGTATTGCCGATGCTATCAATGCCATGATAGGTACTCCGATAGCAAAATCCATCGATCCGGGTACGGTTACAATGACTATCCCCAGTCAATATCAAGACAATATTGTTGATTTGATGACCAAGGTTGAACAACTCAAAATTCAACCCGATGCCGTAGCAAAAATTGTGATTGATGAAGCTACCGGAATAGTTGTTATCGGCCAAGATGTAAAAATAAATCGTTTAGCCATTGCTCAAGGTAATCTCACTATTAAAATAACCGATATTCCCCTTGTTTCTCAGCCCGAGCCGTTTACCTTGGGCGAACAAATCCTAATTGATACTAATCTTATAGATATAGAAGAAGAAACTGACGCCAAAATGAAAGTATTGGATACCGGTATCAATTTACAAGAGTTGGTTGATGGGCTTAATACCTTAGGAGTAACTCCGCGCGACCTGATAAGTATATTGCAAGCTATCAAAGCAAGTGGTGCTCTTCAAGCCGAAATAGAAATTATCTAAAAGGAGAAAGACAATGGAAAATCTTGTTTCAAATAATATCACTCCTTTAATAAATTCTAAACAACCGGCTTTGGATATGAATAAAGCCAAGGAAAGTGCCGAAAACTTTGAAGCATTTTTCTTAAGCAGAATGATGGAAAGTATGTTTGAAGGGGTTTCAACTGATGGTATGTTTGGCGGTGGTCATGCCGAAAAAATATATCGTTCGCTCCTTTTGGATGAATATGGTAAAGAGATGGCCAAATTAGGAACAGTCGGAGTAAAAGACTATGTAATGCAGGCTATTTTACAGATGCAAGAATCAGCATCACTGGAAAAAACACTTAATATATAGGAGGTGTATTATGGAAGAAAACCAAATAAATGAAATTCTTGCTAAAATAGATATCATGAAACAAATCGTAACCGGTTTTATTGATGTTATTACAAAAGAAAACTCTGCTCTAAAGATAAATGATATAACTACCGTAAAGGCTCTTTATGAACAAAAATTAAAAACCATTGCGGCTTATCGTTCAATGAGTGCTTACTTTATCAAAAACTCTGAGGCAATATCATCTTTTAATAATACTTCAAAAGATGAGCTCAAAGAACTATCCAAAGAATTGGATGCTTGTTTGAAAAATAATGAGTTATTACTTAAAACCCGAATGGATGCCGGCAAAAAAGTTATGGACAGCTTTATCAATATAGCCAAAGTTGCCAATAATACTTTTGCCACTTCTTATGGTTCACAAGGCAAGTACACTCCGCTTGACAATAATCATAACGCTTTAGCGTTTAACAGGACATTATAAGGAGAAGTGTTATGGCATTAATATCAAGTTTATCAAGCTCATTAACAGGTATGAAAGTTGCTCAATCTCAACTTGAGATTATAAGCAACAATATTGCCAATGTTGATACCGCTGGTTATACCAGAAAAACAGCCGCCCAATCGGCTTTGGTTTCAGCTGGTCAAACCATGGGAGTTACCATAGGTAATACCGGACGAATTGTGGATGAGTCGTTACTTAAAAACTTTTTAACATCAAATGCAACTACATCATCTTTGTCTGCGCAATATAATTATATGAGTCGTTTGGATAATGTTATGGGAACAACCGAACAAGGTAACTCTTTATCTGCCAACGTCGGAAATCTTCAAAGTGCCTTTGAAACATTTTCAACATCAGTTTCATCACCGGCATCACGTTATCAACTTTTGACCAACGCTCAAGCTTTGACATCAAAGTTAAATTATCTCTCAGATAATGTTCAAACTCTGCGCGGTGATGCCGATATGCAAATAAAAGATGATGTGGCAAAAGTAAACTCTTTGTTAGAAAGTATAAATGAGTTAAACACCGAGATTGTAAAATATACCGTAATGAAAAGAGACGGTGTTGCCAATCTTCAAGACCAACGAGACAATGCACTCCGTGAGTTAAGTTCAATAATGGATATTACATATTACACCAGAGATACAGGTGCGGTGGTTGTTCAGACAACTTCTGGTGTAATTTTACTAGATAACGAAGTTCACGAAATGTCTCATTCGGCACAATCAAAGCTTTCAGCCGCAAATACTTATGATAATGGCAATGTTTTAGGAATTTTTGTTGATGGTGAAGATATTACAAAAAAGATTAATGGTGGCTCAATGGGTGGAGCTATTGATATTCGAGATAGTAAGTTAACATCATTACAAAGCCAATTAGATGAAATGTCTAAAGTTTTAATAGATCAAATAAATGCCGTTCATAACCAAGGTACAGCCTATCCTAATATGCCTTATCAAATAACAGGTACCTCAACCTTTATAGCAGATAAAGGGACAGGAGCATATAATCAAAATATTAGGATAGATAGTGGTGATGTCAGATTTATAATTTTTGATGAAAACGGCAATCAGGTAGAAAGCGGATCCCTCAAAGCAACAATGGGATTTTCCGAGGGTTCGTTAGATGATATGACTTCAAAGATTCAAACATGGATGAGAGATGAAGTCGGTTTAACAGGAGCCATAGCTCAAATAAATGATGACGGTAAATTAGAAATTTCAACCGAAGATAGCCGTTATACAATATCAATAATTGATGAGGCAACTTCAAATGCCGGTTCCGGCCAACAAGATGTGGTTTTAAGTTTTGATGTTAACGGTGATGGTTTTTATGATCAAACAGCTCAAGGGTTTTCATCATTCTTCGGGCTTAATGACTTTTTTGTAACCGATAAAAATGACTTTATTTATGATTCCAAAGTTGTAAGTGATAAATCAGCTGTTAATGTAACAACGACCTTAAGTTTTTCTGATAATGTAAATGGTTTTGACTATGGTTCGGTTGATATAAGCAAATATATGACCATAAGAGATATAGCTAATCTTATAAACCAAAACGAAAATTTAAACACACATATTAAAGCTTCTTTAATTGCTAATGGTGATGGTTATATGCTGAGAATAGAAAGTTTAGAAGGAGCACAATTAGAATTATCCGAGAATACCGATTCAGGTATAATAAAGAAATTAGAATTATATCCGTCAAACTGCGGAGATGCATCAGCCATCAAGGTTAGAGAAAACATTACTCAAAATGCAAACCTTATTGCTTGTGGTAGCCCTGATTTTGATGTTACTAAAGGAGTGTTTACCATCAATGCGGCCACCAATAATATTGCAAACAAATTGGCTCAAGTATTTACCAATTCACAGGTCTTTAATCAGGCCGGAGATATGGCAACAACCACTACAACCTTAGCAAATTATTCGTCAACATTTGTTGGCAATGTAGCAAGCTTAACCGCTACATCTCAATCAAGTTTTGAATATCAAAATGCATTAACCGAAGCAATTTCTTATAAAGAAGCTCAAGTTTCGGGGATCGACTTAGATGAAGAATTATCTCAAATGATTATATTCCAGCAATCATACGCTGCTTGTGCCCAAGTATTTACGGCATCAAGAGAAATTTTAGATATATTGCTCGGATTAGTATAGGAGAAGTAAAATGGTACGTGTTCCAACATATGCAAATTGTAACCGTCTGCTAATGCAAACAATGAACATAAAAAATAAGACCGATATTCTAAGTTATCAGGCTACAACCGGTATTAAATATGCCAACTATGGCGGTTATGGAATGAGTGCATCAAATATTGTTAATATGGAAGCATCTCTATCAGTTACACAAAATTTTTATGAAAATAACAATTTGTTGACAACAACTATTACAGCCATGTCAAAAGTTATGGATAATATTGAGAATCAGGCATATTCGTTCAAAAGCCAACTTAATAACTCTTTATCAGGATTTGCTGGTTTAGAAAACGGTCAACCTGCAAATGAAACAGTTATTTCCTCTTTAAACGAGCTTCAAATGTCGGCTTATGCAGGAATGTCCTTTATTTCAGATGCCTTAAACACATCAGTTGGCGGAAAATACATCTTTGGAGCAGGCTCATCAAATGCTCCGACACAATTTAGATTTAATAGTTTGGCCGAATTTCAAGAATATTATGATGGTATAAACATAAGATATCCGAGTACGACAAATGCTAATCTTTCAAGTAGAAGTATAAATTGGGAATCTTCAGGTGAATTAACTATTGCAAAGTATGATGATCCTAATACACCAAAACCTAACGAGTTTATTTTGTCCTCAACCGGAGGATTCTTAAACACAGCTGTCGTCGGAGGAAGTGAAACTACCGGTAATATGACATTATCAAAAAATGATAATTCTTTAAGAGCCGAAAATTATGGTGCTTTTAATGCTATTTCTGCCGGTGATACAATGCTTTTACAATATGGTGATGTCACCAAATCATTTACTGTCGAATCTGTTTCATCAGACGGCAGAACAATCACTTTTGTAAATGATCCGCAAAATCCTATAAATGCAGATATTAATTTTGATCAAGGTGCATATGATGGCAATCCTGTTACAATAAACACCTCATTTGCCCAAGGAACAGTACTCAATTTTAACGATATTAAAAATGATGAAGTTCCGCCCATGCAAGTAATCAGAATGACAAATGACGGAAAATTGATTGTCAGCGCCAATGATGCCCAAATGCCTATAACAACTTTTGATACATCAACAAAATGGAGTATTACATCAGAGAGTTATTATCAAGGTGGATCTGCAAACGAAACATTTCGTATTTCCGATAATCAAAAAATTACTATGGATATAAGTGCCAATGATAGTGTTTTTGACAGACTATTTCGAGCCATGGGCATGATTGCTCAAGGAAACCTCATAGAAACAGATGCTGACGGAAATGTTATAAATGCTCAAGAAGTGAAGGACACTGTTAATGAAGCAATGGATATTTTGCAGGCGGCCTTTGACAATAACGGTAAATCAACTTTAGGTAAAAATGAAACATTATCATTGGTAATTGCAAAGATTTCATCCAACTATGTAACTTTAGACAATGTTCAAAATACACTCGAATCAGTTCAGAATAATCTGGAAGAGAGCATATACGAAATTAAAAACGTTGATCAAACGGAGGCAACCATTAAGTTATTACAAGCTCAAAGTTCATTGGAAGCTTCATATAATGTAATCAGTAATGTTTTGAATAATTCTTTGTTAAATTATTTAAAATAAGGAAATAATATGCGGTATGAAAATTTTGTAATCAATCAGGCAATAGGTGCCATATTAGCTAATGATATGGTAATTGATGGTAAAATATATCGCAAAGGGCATGCTATAACCCAAGAAGATAAGCAGTTGCTGAAATCTAAGGATATAACCGGTATTTGTGCCGTAGTTCCGGAAAATAATGATATTGATTTTAAGACGGCTCAAAATCAAATATCGGCACAAATAAGCGGTAAGGGACTGGGTTTTGTAACGCAAAATGATGGAATATGCAAAATAATTGCAATTGATGATGGTTTATTTATGGCGGACATAGATCGCATAAACAAATTTAATCGCTTCAATGATAATGTTGTGCTTAACATTATAAATCCATACTCAATTGTAAAAAAAGATGATGTTGTTGCTGTGTTAGAAGTTATTCCTCCTTTTATCAAAGAGGAAGAAATCGACGATATAATTTTCAGACTATCCGGTAATTTCTGCTTATTGTCAGTTGCAAAGATAAGCGAAAAAAAATCGGTTTTTATATATCCTCACTTGCTAAATGATGATAATGAAAATATGTATTTTACATCTGTTGTGATGAAACTTTTAACCAATTTTAATAATATAGGACTTAATTTTTCCAGAGAAATAAATACAAAATATGATGAGGATAGCATATCAAATGCTCTATATTCTTGTAAAGATGCTGAGGCAATATTTATATTAAGCCCGCTAAAAACATCATCAGAAAAAGATGTTATACCTCAGGGCATAGAGAAATATGCCGACAGGATAATAAGTCATAAATATCCCAATGTTGAATTGTCCGATTTTATTGTAGCTCAAAAAGGTAACACCAAAGTATTTGTAATTCCGCATGCCTATGATATTGCCGAAACAGAAAATATAGACAAGCTTATAAAATATGTACTATTTGGCGATTATATTGACGGAAATGTTTTTGAAAACATAAAACCAAGTGTAATTTCAAAGACGGAAAGTTATTTTTATGATGAAAACAATAAAGTAATATCACCTGATAAAAAACATCAAACAAAAAATTCATCATCGGTCGGAGCAATTATTTTAGCCGCCGGTCAGGGACGCAGGTGCAAAACAAACAAGCTGTTAGCCGAAGATAAAAACGGCGAACCTCTGTTTATGAAAACACTAAAAGCGGCCATAGCATCTGATGCTAAACCTATATTTGTTATTACCGGTCATAATCATGATGAAATCGAAGAATATATAAAAGATTATGACATAAATATTGTATATAACAGAACATATGAAAGCGGAGTACAGTCATCAATAAGTGCAGGAATAAAATCAATGCCGACATCATGTGACGGAGCCATAATATTGCCTGCGGATATGCCGAATATTACGGCACAAGATTTAAATAAATTGATAGCAAAGTTTGATAATAATGATGAAAAATCGATTTGTGTTTTCAGTTACAAAGGAATAAAAAGTAATCCGATACTTTGGTCAAAATCATTATATTCAAAAGCTCAAATTATACCGGAAAATGCTCATATGCGACCGGTTTTAATTGAACATAACGACTATATAAAAACTATCGAAGTAAAAGATAAAGATAAGCTTTTGGATATCAATTTTCTAAGCCAATTAAAAGAATATTGTGAGAGTTAAAAAAAGCCTTCGAAGCAATTCGAAGACTTTTTTGATTTGTAACGCTTTCTATACTATCCGTATATCTTTAGCATTCAGCAACTCGAGGAGTTTCAACTGTGCTTCAATGCAAAGACCGTAATTTGAAATATAGATTTTCAAAATATCTTTAGCATTCGGCAACTCGAAGAGTTTCAACTGTGCTTCATCGCAAAGAGAGTAATCTGAAATATACAGTTTCAAAATACCTTTAGCATCGGGCAACTCGAGGAGTTTCAACTCAGCTTCATCGCAAAGAGAGTAATCTGAAATATAGATTTTCAAAATATCCTCAGCATTCGGCAACTCGAAGAGTTTCAACTGTGCTTCATTGCAAAGACCGTAATTTGAAATATAGATTTTCAAAATATCCTCAGCATTCGGCAACTTGAAAAGTTTCAATTCAGCTTCTTTGTAAAGATGGTGATCCGGAACATACATTTTCAAAATATCTTCAGCATTCTGCAACTCGAAGAGTTTCAATTCAGCCTCTTTACAAAGAGGGTAATTTGAAATATAGATTTTCAAAATATCCTCAGCATTTGGCAAATCGAAGAGTTTCAATTCAGCTTCTTTGCAAAGAAAGTAATCTGAAATATAGATTTTCAAAATATCCTCAGCATTC
>JAFVWM010000065.1 GCA_017501665.1 Alphaproteobacteria bacterium
GGAACATCTCCCGATTATCAATGGCTTTTTGAGCAAATGATTAGAGAGTTGCAACTTTGTCGTGCAAACTATAAAGAACTACTAACAATGTTATTACGCCATATATTTTTACTCATCAATCGTTATCTAAAAGAAAACGGAAAATCAGGTATTGATGCACTAAACGATATTGAGCGTTCTATTCGTTATTTCAACGAAAACTACACTAAAGATATAAACATTGATGAATATGCAAAATCGTTACACGTAAGCACTTGTTGGTTTAATAGAAGATTCAAACAAGTAACAAAAGTTACGCCTTTACAATATATATTATCTCTTCGTTTATCTAACGCAAAAATGTTACTAGAAACAAACGACTACAATGTTACGGAAACAGCTTATACCGTCGGATTTAATAATCCTTTGTATTTTAGTAGATTGTTTACAAAACATATAGGAATGTCGCCCTCTGAATACAAAGCATTACATTCGGGAGAATAGTTCTAATAAATAAAAGACGGGAGTTGCAAATTTAGCACCACCCGTCTTTATTTTTATATTGTTATTAACTAAGCACAGCAAAAGAATATTTTAGTCAAATCATAAGCAGATACAGTTCTAACACTCCTTTTATATCCATAGAGTCCAATACTTTGCAAGAATGAATGAACACCCTTTATTGCTTGCGGATTCCACACAGCAGCTTGTCCAATGTCTTGATACTCAACACGCATTGAATCTGCTATATTCTTCAAATGTCTATTTGTTTCATCATCTTTTACAGACACCACTACTATTCTTATTTTTTTATCACTTTCTTTAATATGTCTAATAAGCGCAATGTATTTTTGTTCAATGTCCGTAATATCCATAATTGCCATATTAGAAACTGCTTTCGTAAAGGCTCGATTTCTTTTTAATTCTAATATAAGGGTTTCAGGTGTGCGAAGTTTGAGTGAGATATAAATGTTTGGCGAAATATTTTTGCGTGATGGCCCTCTCTGCCCATCGGCAATACCGATGCTATCAAGCCCCTTTAAAATACTAAATTATCAAAAATTCGTTTTGCCGCCTCCGCAATCATAGCGTCGTCAGATTTTGCATTTTTTTCCGTGCGGCGCGACATTATCGCCATGACAATGGGTTTGCGATTGGGCGGATAAATCACGGCAATATCATTCCGCGCCCCATAATCGCCTGAACCGCTCTTGTCGATAACTTTCCAACCTTGCGGAGTTTCTGCCTTGATAAGCGTGTCGGTTATGGAATTGTCGCTCATCCAATCAATCAGCAGTTTTTTCTTGTCGTCGCTCAAAATATCGCCGAATATATAGACTTGCAAATTTTTTACCATCTGTCTCGGCGTGCTAGTATCACGATTATCTTTTGGATTGAAAAGATTAAGTTCAGGTTCATTTCGCGCAGGTTTGGTAGTTTTGTCGCCAATATTTTTAAGTGCCACCTTGAAATTTTCCACGCCGCCGATCTCCTGCAAAATTAAATTTGCCGCCGTGTTGTCACTCCACCTGAGCGATGCCGAACAAATTTCCGCCAGCGTCATGCCATCAGCAACATGGTCTTTGGTGATTGGCGCGTAGGACAAAATATCTTCCGCCGAAAACTTACGAATTTCATTCAAATCGGAGGTATTTTTTTGTCTTAGCAATTCTGCAGCCGTAAAAACTTTGTGTGTCGAGCAGTAGGAAAAACGCGTATCAGGTTTGTAGCAAATTTTTTTTCCATTCTCCATGTCAACGGCGTAAACACCAATCACGGCGTTATATTTATTTTCCAGATCAGCAAGATTTAATTTCTGCCGCGCTTGACAATCCTGAAGGCAGAAAACCATCAAGCCACAGATTATCAAAAACAAAAAACAAAATTTCTTCATAATAACCTCCTACTATCTGTTGAACGACCCGCCAAATTCAACGGGTCGTATTGGCTCAATAGAGCGTGATCATCAGCAATTAGCACTCTTATTGCCATTACTTTATTAAATTGTCGTTTCTCCTTTTTTTCATATGTTTCCATCTTTGTTATTACCTCCTTCGCAAAATCGTCCATGTTGACTCCAAAAAGAAAGCAAATTTTTTTCAACATATTTAAATCGGGTTCATTAACATCTCTCTCC
>JAFVWM010000009.1 GCA_017501665.1 Alphaproteobacteria bacterium
AGCAAAGTCATTCCTCGCTCGGCGCTTCAGCGTCCGTGCGTCTGGGAATCTCATCTTTGCGTCAGCGCTAATATAATAAAAACAAAGAATATCCCTGACCTTATTACGTTCGGAGGGATGACGGTTTAAATTTAAAATGTCATCGCTTGAGTGAGCCTGCGAACGAGGTTAGCGATCTTCAAATTAGTTTTAAAAAAAGCGGAAGATGCCTTACCGCACTCCGCTAACGCTCCGTTTAGGGCATGACAATATTGATTAAAACAAAGAAGATCCCTAGACCTCATTACGTTCGGAGGGATGACGGTTTAAATTTAAACAGAAGATGTCATCGCCCAGCAAAGTCATTCCTCGCTCGGCGCTTCAGCGTCCGTGCGTCTGGGAATCTCATCTTTGCGTCAGCGCTAATATAATAAAAACAAAGAATATCCCTGACCTCACTGCGTTCGGAGGGATGACAATATAAATTTAAACAGAAGATGTCATCGCTTGAGCGAGGAACGAACGAGGTTAGCGATCTTCAAATTAAACCAAAAAAGAAGAGCCTTGGTTTTCTACCAAGACCCTTTCCAAAATCCAGGAGATTATATTGTTATAGTAAATCTTTTAACTATTAGTAATAAGTCCAAACGATTGAAGCTGTTTCACCATAGTTTCCGCAAATACTACCTGCTTCCATCATTGTGATCGGCAAATCAGCAGCTGCCTTTTGTGTTAGACTTTTATCCTTCGGAATAACTTGAATAGATATCAAACCATCAGTACCCCAGTCAGATGATGCCATGCTGACACAAGCCTCACGACCAAGGTTCGACATTGCAATTGCAAAAAATTGATCTGTCGATGCAGTAGTCGGTAGACCATAGCATTTAATCTCTTTACCATTGTCATCTTTATAGGTATCTTTAGTACATTCAAATACATGAGCTGCACCACCAAAAGCATTATTCAAGTGATCAACCGAAGTCATATTTGACGAAATGGTACCAGAATACATATCACCGGGAGCGATCGCAAAATATACTGCTGTAGTATTATTCAAGCCTTCATAACTCGGGCTTGTAGCAAAAGCCGTACGAATATTCATCAACAGCATAGACATTTGGTCTTGAGCTTTGGTCAACTTAAATTTGGCCATTGCTTTAGAATATCCTGAAATACCGCCTACCGATAAAACACCGATGATGGCTAACACACCCAGCATCTCCACCATCGAACGACCTTTTTGGTCTATTTTAGATAATATTGTCATTTTCTATCTCCTTTACAAAACACTTTTAACCATGTCTTCACTATAACAAGTTTTTCTTACCCAAGCAATCCTGCTTTTCGGCATAAGACGGTATATTCTCGTTATAACCTAAGTCATAAGTTATTACTATCATAATATACAATTATTTAATTTATCGTTAAAAAATAAGCATATATTATATTTCAAAAGACTATATTTTAATAATAATACATTCAAGAGTTTTTTATCATAGGTGTATAATTATATTATTGTTGTTTTCTTGGCACAAATCCTTAAGCTTTATGCGTTTGATAGGCAGATCATAATTTTTACTGCCCCACAAAAAATCTTGAGTATGTTTATCATTTTTGATTGTTATTTTAATAACATTTAACCAAAAACTTTTGTTAAATTTTTGTGAACCTATTTCGATACACTGTTTTTTATTTAAGTCTGTATAAGCAATAACAAAATTTTTTGCTGTCGGCATAACTACATTTCCGTACTCATCGGCACCTATTTTTATCGGTTTACCTAAAATGTTTAATAATGTATCATTGGTGGCTTTCATATTGTTGGTATAAAGTTTCTTATTTATTACAACTTCGGTCGAAAGCCCCCAATAATTTGGACTTGTTTGATAATGCTTCACAATATTTTGAGATATTTCAATCAATTGTTTGGCGCATATTTCATAAATTTTTGCTTCTTTTTTATCAATAAATAACTTAATTCCGCTGATTATAATTACAGTGCTCAAAATCATAGAAATTAAGATAATTTTATACTTTTTTACAAAATTTATTATATTATGCAAAATATCTTTAGTGTTAAACATCTTCATCCTAACCCATATTATTGGTAATTTGGTCTTGCATTTCAAATGTTCCCATAACCGCCCACGCAATTACGCCACCGACAGCCAATAAGGCAACCATATTTAAGACACTGGCTTTTTGTTCGATCATAATTACGGATTCTTCCAACCATTCATTAGCTAAGTTGTTCAAGGCTTCTTCAAAATTATCTAATTCAGAATAAATTTTTAAATCTGCCACAACTTCGGCATCGGGAAAGTTAAGTTTTGTTTTATCTAATGCTGTTCCTAAGTTATCACCGTTGTTAATAAAAACCAAAGCTTTATCAATTCTTTCGATCAAATATTTAGTGGCATCTTTCTTCAGCGAAGACATAGCCGTAGATACAGGCACACCGGCTTTGATTAGTGCCGCTAAAGCCAACAGCCAAGAAATACCGACAAACACCTTATATAAAGACCATGGTGGCATGTTGTCAACAATTGCTCTGGTCGGTCCGGTCCAAACACCAATAGTTAAATATATAACCAACATAACCGACGGTACAGAGGAAAATGCAAAAATCCAATTATGTTTAATCCAATCTGATAAATCAACCAAATCTTTTGCCAAACCTCTCCATTTCACATTTGGTGCGGCATCAATCATCGGCGGAACCATGTACACACCAATAGCATAAATAATCAAAACGGCCATCATCAACAAGAAAGTCGGATACGTAATAGCACCTATAATCGGTCGTATCATTTTTGTTGTGCCTTCAGTAACTTTAATCAAGTTCAACAAAGCATTTTCAAGGTCAGAGGCATCACCAACCGAAAGCATTAATCTTTCACGGTCAGGAGCCCACCCTTTCAAAGCATCGGAAAAAGTTTTACCATTATTTAGCGAACGTCCCCACGATGCAATAGCAATAGCCAACGGTTCTCCTGGATTCTTACCGCCCTTTGAAGCCGAATCATGTAACATATCCAATGCATCCATTAACGAGAAACGGTTCCTCATCAAAGATGCAATCTTTCTATAAAGTTTCAATCTTACTTTGTTTGAGCAATTTATGATGATTTTGGCATATGCTTCTTCAACTTTGCCCAAATTTTTCATAGCTTTTTGAATGGAACTTTTTTTCTTCTTTTCACCAGCCATAATGAATCCCTTTTCTTAATACGCAGGCCTTTGATCTAAAAGACCACACCAACGTTCAACCTCATCTAAGTCGATAAAACCTTTAAGCATACGCTCCATCGCAGCTTCTTTTAGTGTTCTTCCTCCCAAATCTGCGGTCCAGTAATCAATTGCACGTTTTGTCTCACCTTTTATCATCATTTCCAGAAACACGGCGTCGGGCAATACAATTTCGGGAACACACATACGTCCCTTAACTCCTGTTCCATTACAAGCCTTACATCCCGGGCCTCTGATAAAAGTATTCTCAACACCAAAATCTCCCAATGCGATTCTTAGTCTGTTAAATGACGGATCATTAGGTCTTTCCTTTACCGAAACGCGACAGTGAGGACAAAGTTTTCGAAACAAGCGTTGTGATATCAAACCTTTTATAAGTTCGGGATCAAGAAGTTTAAATGTTTCTACACCCATGTCTCTGAATCGATTCAAAATGGCAGGAGCTGAGTTTGCATGAAGGGTAGACCACATTCCGTGTCCGGATAAAGCTCCTTGGAAAGTAAGCTGAGCCGAAGCAAGTGCACGAATTTCGCCCACCATAATAACATCAGGGTCAGATCGCAACGCGGCAGACAAAGCTTTTGTAAATTGCTCTGCTTTTTCTTCTTCGGTATTTGCGTTGGTAACAGGCATTTGTCTTGCCCCGGGAATGGGGTATTCTGGCGGATCTTCCACCGTCAGCAAGTTCAATTCATAATTCTTTTCTTGCAAAAGCTTAATCATATTTCTTTGCAAGGTTGTTGACTTACCCGATCCGGTAGGACCTGCAACAATACTCAAACCAACAGGTACCGCGCGCAAACGATAAAACAAATCCTGCTCCATTTCAGTAAACCCGAGCGGCGCCAAATCACCTGAACTTTCGGGGTTTTCTTCAGCATATAGCAGACGCATAACCAAATATTGAGAACCGAAAGCAATAGGATTAAACTGCATACGAATTGCCAACACATTGTGTGGCAACATCAATTTACCTTTAGAACCGCGAAGCGGAGTAGCACCAAGTTTTTGCGCTCCTTGGAATTCGTTTTGTGAGTAGTTTGAATCTGAAATATCTGCTGAAGCAAAAGCTGCACGTACAAATGATTCACCCCATTCTTTAGAATATTCCATTTCAACCTTCATCATGCCGTTCGAGCGGAATAAAATAGTAGTTGAATCTGCAACAACAACGTGAACGTCAGATGTTTTTACCGAAGCAGCACGTATTACCACATTGACAAAGTCCTTTAACATTTGAACTTTATCAAGATCTTCATCATTGGCCGCATCATCAGCTGCCTGAGCACGTTCACCGACAGCATAAATTGAGTTTAGTTCATTTTGAGAGACATAAGTTGGTTTTTGAATAGGTAATTTCTTTTTGCGAGCTAAGACTTCAAAACTTAGCACACGACCATCAAACCGGTGTGTTTCAACAACCAAAAAACGTCCGTCAGTAAACAAAGCCAATAAACGACGTGTATCATCATTAACCGCCATATCAGATCCTGATAGGGTCAATAACTTATTTCCGTTGGAAAAGTACTTTTCTAATACAGAACCACTTTCAGCACTAGACTTATTTTGCGAAGAATTGCCAACGGCGGCATCTTTTGATACCGCCTGGTCTTGTGGTTTTTCGTTATCCTCTTTCTCGTCCTCTTCTTCCGCCATAAGCTATCCTATTTTCACAATGTAGCTACCATTTTATTGACAACCGGATGTATTTTTTAGAATTAATCCGACATATCAAGTCCGGATATTTCTGTCGGTAAAATTCCTCCGGCCGAGAAGTATAAATACTGTTTATCGCCATTTTTCTCAGCCATTACAAATGTTGTTGTAATTTTAGATATAACATGACCGGACTGCAACGTAGTTCCTTTTTTTACATAAAAGGCTGTTCCGCTTTTATTTATCAATCGTGCAACCAATTCATCGCCTTTACCCCTTATTTCGGTAACGCCGTACAATTTTGTTAAGTCGGTCTCAACCGGTTCACTGCCTGAAGCCGACAAAGTTGGATCTGCCGCAGCCTGTGCCTTAGTAACTGCATCTAATACAGAAATATCAATTCCGGCCGCAGCTGCTATTTGTGCTTTATTTAATCCGGCAAAAGGATTTCTTTTCATTTCATCTCGTTCTTTTTCTAAGTTCGATATACGAGAGCGCAAAATTGCAATTTGAGAGTCTTTGTCCTCAATTCTCTTTTCAAAATAAATAACCTTGTTTACAAAATCTTGCCTTGCTTGAAGAGCTTTATCTTTTATTTTAGCCATTTTATCCTTAAAATTTTCTGACATAGCCAACTGAGATGCTCTTAAATTGTTTATTTTGTTATAAAAATCAGCATCATGCTCAATCCATTTTTGAGTTTCTTCCAGCATCTTGTTTTTATATGCCCCCAAAACCTTTTCTTGGCGAAGTTTTTCAAAAGTTAAATCTAACTCACGCAATCTAGCTTGTTCTTCGATAAGTTTTCTCTCAATCTCTTTTTCGGCTTCTAAATTTTTTAATCTTTGATCCTCTTCTTTTTGTTTTTCTCTAGCCAAAGCCTCACGTCTTTTATATTTAACAGCCTCAATTTCGTCTTGAAGTTTTTCTCTGCGTAATTCCAGATTCAAAATAGCTGTTCTTTTTTCAATATCCGACATATGTTCAAAAACATCTGCACTTTTAAGATTGGTCTGATTATCAAGAGTGTTGTATAAGTCCGAATCAACATCTTCCTGCAAAAACGATTCATTCGTAGTTTCTTTTTTATCAGAAGTTTCAACAGATTCTAGAGAAGCAGAGTCTTTTACTTTTGGTTCTTCAACTTTTTGTGCAATTTCTTCGTTTTTTTGTGATTTGTTCTCTTTTAGACCAATCTCATCAGTCTTTACTACGGGAACTTCTGCGGTTTTATTTTTATTGTTTTCCGGTTTGTTTAATTCGGTGTCAAGCTCATCTTCAAACATAGCTTCTTCAGATAAAGAAACTAAACCTTGCGCTTCTGCTTCAATATGAGTCATAACAAGCGACAACAATACAAGTAAAACATTTCTTATTTTATAAAACATAGAAAACTCCTTCGTAAGCCCAAGAACTATTATTTATGTTATACTCAATATTATTAATTTCAAAACTTGAAAATTTAGTTAATAATTGTAACCATATTAAAGGATTGTACTGAGAATTTATACTAAAACCAAGAGCATCTACCTCAATTGAGGCCACACTTTTTTTTAAGGCAAACGGACCGGTAGGCTTTGGAGCGCTTTGGTTAATCTTTATTTTTTGTGTTCTTAAAGATATTTTTACACCAATCTCCTGAAAAAGCTTATTTATTTCAAATCTCAAATTATACATTTTTTCCTTAGGCGGATTATTTTCCTTATTTAGTTTAGGCAATGGCAGGGTCGCAGATAAAGATGTACCGTTTTCATTAAAGGTATAGAGTAATTTATCAAAATTAGAATTTTTCATGGTTTTTTCGGCCCAATCTAAAAAACCGACACCTTTATTCCACGAGGTTGCGACGGTTTCTCCAGTGCATACAATTTTACCCGACGACTTCCAACCTGGAGGCATCAATGTTGCCATATCAATAATACCTTTATAACAATTGTTCATAAATTCGGTAGGAGATTTTATCTTTTCCCAAGGTTTAGGAATAACAACAGCTGCTTTTTGAACAGTTTTTGGCTTTATTGGTTGTACAACTTTTCTTTGGGGTGGAGCCATAATAAAGTCAAACAATGTTGACAGAAGCCAACCACCGACAATAATTCCGCCAACGACCACTACTATCAACTTAGTTCCTCGCAGTGCTCTTATTTTTTGTAGCTTTACACGCTTACCTTTGCTAAATATCTCTTCAATATCGCCTTCTTCTGTTTCCGGAAGTCCCCATTCTGCGGGTGCAAATCTTTTATCCCAATCAGGAACCGTTAACATAGACATAAGCTGGCTTTTTGCTTCTTCCTCATCGGTATAAAGCATATCACCATCAGACAAAATAACATCGTTACGGGAGCATACGTACCACCAACCGCCTTCTACCTTAAAAACACCGACAATCGATGAAAAATTAGATAACGATGTCATTAAAGCAATTGCGGCCGAATTCATTCCTTTTTTATAGCCGTCGTGAGATATACATATACCAAATTGAGGTGCTTTTCCTCCTTTTACCGTAAATAAATCGGCACCTTCAACAATATCTGTTGAGGCATCTTCTACCTCTGGCATAAAGTCATTAGGGTTTTGAATCGGTTGCCAAAAGAGAGATGTAGCAAAAGGAGTACCATCCACTATAATAGATGATCCTATAGTTTTTTTGTTTCCTCCTTCACCATCATTACTCAATAAATTTGCATCTTCCAGCACTTCAAAATCTCCTAAAAGAATTCGTTAGTTCATTGTCATTCTGGTTTCCGGTGTCAAAGGTGATTCCAAAACAACCGGTGTTAAAATAATAACCATCACACTACGATCTTTTGAGCCGTTTGCTTCGCCACCTAATAATGAATTTTCGGCAGATCCGGTACCAGTCTTATTTGCTGCAGAAGTTACTTTTTCATAACCTGTCAAAATAAGCGATTCTCCGGAAGTCATAGCTACTTCTTGAGTAAATGCTCTGGATTCAACTTTCGGGTTTTGAATGTATTGGTTTTCTTCAGTTGATCCAAAAGAAACTTGTTCCAATGACAGCAAATCTGATAATGTCATATTAAACATAATAAGCATTCTGCCATGCTCCAAGATTCTTGGCAAAACATCCAATGTAAAACCGGTTTCTATTTCTGCCGTAGTAACCGAAATATCATAACTGTCACCATCTGTTCCGTTGTTGGTTTTTGTCATTTCGGAAATATAGTTTTGTTTTTGCGTAACTTGAATCGGAGCCGGCTTGTTGTTTAAAGTTGTAACCGTGCCCGAAGTTACTAAAGACGTTCTGTTTTTTTCTGACAAGGCTTGAACTATTGCATCAGCTGTCCAGTTACCCTTAACAATACCCCAAGTCAGAGTACTTGCCGCATCGGCAGATTGTAAACCTTGACTTGCTGTTGCCCCGATTGACGTTATGGTATCTTTAAATGTTGCTTTTAAATCAAGTCCATACCTATCTTTATCTGACAACGATACCTGTAAGATTCTTACAGAAATAGCTACTTGTCGAGAAAGTCTGGCGTTTTGTTCATTTATGTACTTAGCAACACGCTTAATATCCGTAGGAGTTGCTGTTAACGTAATTGTTCCGTCTGAAGGGGATACCACGATTTTCGAATCGGATGATACCATAGATGTAATGGTGCTCTCGAATTGGGACCACGTTTCAACAGTAATAGACGATGACATGGATATTGATGAAGAACCACCGGCACCTGATGCAGAACCGCCTACGGAAACATTCATACTTGGGTTGGACGGCAAAGAATAAACCACAAACGTCTTGGTTATATATTTATAAAAATATATGTCATTATTTTCATATTTCCACCAAACACCGAAACGAGATGAAAGCTCATCCAAAAATCCGCTCAAAGGACCTTGGTATGAAACAATCATTGTGTCGGGAGAAACCCAGCCATCATCTTGCATTTTACTGCCGGAAGAACGATTTGCTTCACCTTTTGAACGGACTTCATCTTCTAAATCGGCAGCATAACGAATACCCAAGGATGTTGTTTTATTTAACATATCACCGATTTCATATAAACTGATTGGACGATTTGAAACAAGAGTTACGCCGTCCTTTGTTTCTAAATAAGAAGGCAAGGGCTCGCCTTCATATTCAATCAAGCTTGTATTGCCAAGCCAAATATCATCATTTACTTTAATCAAATCCTGATTGGCTATTTTAGTCGGTATTTTCGCCTCTTCTTTCAGTTTAACGGCAGCTTCCACTTCCGACTGAATAGATGTGTCTAAAGTTGTTGAAATAGAACAAGACATCAGCAAAGCAATTGAACAAAGTCCAAAAGCCAAATTTTTGATATCAGTTATACGCATTTTCGTCCTCCCTTGTTTCTACAACTAAAACTCTGTTGCCCTTATAAAATGTAGCCATAGGCGCAGGCTGAGCTCTTGCAAAAGTTCTGATTAAAGCTGAAGAAACATCAGCAAAACGACCTCTAAACATCGCACCGGCACCCAATGTATAATTTCTATTTGTGTTCCATATCAAGCGCCAGCCCGATCTTTCACACCAATCTGACAATAAACCTTTTAGGGTGTTTCCTTCTTCTGCCAACCAATCTTCCACAGCATCATCACCTGATGTTGTATCTTCATCAATATCAATTTTCTCACTCAAAGATTCTTCTAAAGCCCCATTTACAGCAATTTCATAATCTGTGACTTCTTCTTCTATTGTTGGAGGTATTGCTGAAGACATATTACTACCTGTACCAGCAGTCAAAACGTATTGGTCTTGAGGGGTTCTTTCGCCGTACTCTCGATAATCCGAAGCGGTTTTCCTATAATTTACAAACCTGCTTTCTTTTTCATCATATGGAATAACAGCATTTGTGTTTGGCGTTTCGCTAACACACTCTTCTTTTGTTACAACAACATCTTCATCACCAAGAGTACTCCAACCTACAAAATTACCTGTGCAGCTCGAAAGCAACACTACACATGATAAAGACAGTGTTTGTAATAATTTTTTATTCATCTTAACAATCCTCAGAATAGAATTTTTCATCTTGTTTTCCTATCATAGTGTTCGAAAAATAAATAATCAAGCGTTGTCAAACAGTTATTACCATTGTATGTATCGGTTTGCTTTTTGATTGTTTATTTCTTGTCTTTTTGTTTTTGTATTTAAAGCTCTCAGAATAAAGCTGTTTGGGTCTCTGGAGGTAAATACTGTGTTTATCATTGAGTAGTCAACACCTTTGTTGGTCAAAATATTATATACTAAATTGAGCCGTTTTTGTTGTAATTTTGTAGATGTTGTACCATCAATTCTTAATTCCAATGTCATCCCCGGTGTCTGAGCAGCTTTTGTTCCGAAAGCTTGTATCCAACGCAATGTCTGCCCGGATATTTCAGCTCTGTTTGGCTGAAAAGATAATCTTATTTCTGTCGGTAAGATAATATTTTCTTTGTTTTTACTTTTTCTTTTTTTAATGGTTCTATTTTGTGATTTTGCTGTTTCTATAATTTTATCTGTTGCATCAGATACTGTTTTTGCTGTTTTACTGAAAATTGAGCTTAGCGTATTTATAATACCATTTTTTTCGGTGGCTGGAACCACGTCTTGCTGTTCTTCAACTTTTGCTGGTTCAACGGCTAAAGAAGCAACATCTTGCTCGACATCATCTTCAATAGGAGCCAAAACAGGCAAGTCCTTTGGTTTTTTATCATCAGTAGTTGTTTTTTCTTTGGCTTCTAATTCTTTAATTTTTGCATTTATATCTATTTCTTTTTTCTTGTCTTCTGAAGATAGAGGGTATGCAAGCTGAGGTGTTATGTCATCATTGTTAAGTATATCTTCAGGAATTGGGATTATTAAATTTTTAGCCGTTTCAGAAGCCAGTAAGACACTTTTTTGTCCTTTTTCCAAAGGAATAAGGCCGGCCACTTCTTTATCGTTTTTAGAAGCATAATTTTTATTTGCAAAAAGATTCTTACTTCCGGTACTCTTGGCAATATCCCATGGTGAATTTTTTAAGTAATCCGAGGTCTTAGGTGTTGATTTTGTTTCGTCTTTTGTCATGCTGGCAATCGGAACATTGCCGTCTGCAAAAGCAACGTGTTGCAGATCTTCGACTTTGCCGACAGTAACTTTATTTATCCCGTTGTTTGTTCGCGCTTGAATTAAAGGTATCTTCTCAACAGGAGCACTTCTGGCGATAAGAAGTTGCTCAGCTTCATCAGATCCGGTTAGTTTTGTTTCATCCTTTGTGTTCACTTGCGAGGGTGATGAGGGGATGCTGATTGTGTCAATTTTTT
The DNA here is from genome assembly GCA_017501665.1 of Alphaproteobacteria bacterium. Lineage (GTDB taxonomy): Bacteria > Pseudomonadota > Alphaproteobacteria > RF32 > CAG-239 > CAZU01. The sequence goes on from JAFVWM010000009.1 coordinate 11,158, forward strand.
TTGGATCGTATAAAGGAGCAGAGGCTATTTTTACTTCAATATTCGATTTGGGAAGATAAATCGGCTCAGCCTTAATTTCAGGCATTGGCAAAGGTTTATCCGGAGCGTATAAGACATCAGCAAGTTCAATTTCTGTTTTTTTGAAGATTGGTTCGCTTTTCTTTGCTTTTTCGCCGGTTATTTGGGTGTCGACAAACTCCAAAGGAATATCCGACGGTTCCAAAGCACTGGCAATAATTATTTCGGGGTCGGGAGTAGAGGGTGCCGTATCCGAATGTGTTTGTTCTTGCAACTTAGGTAAGGTATTTAATGCAATTTTCTTTACCGGCATAAAAGAGGGTTTAATATCGGTCAAATAAAGAGCAATAGACTTGTTGCTGATATCAAAAGAGGAGGGAGTTTGAAATTTTTCATGAAAAAAAGCTCTGTTCACACCAATTATTGTAAACAAAGACGCAGAAAAACTATATACAAACGCTTTTAAACCGGTTTTCAGCATAAATTAAATCCCTCTAAACACTAGATAAATCAAAATGCGACTCTGCGCAAGAGATAAAAAAAATATACACAGATAATTAAGTGCGTAAAATACAAAAATTTAAAAAAGTGTAACACTTTTTAAGTAATTTATGTGTTACAATAACGAATATCATAAAGTGGATGATTCTTTATATACGGAGTCACATATGCTGAAAAATTTTTGTAAAATAATGGTTTTTACGGCTGTTGCATACAGTTTTATGCTGTTTGCGACAAGTAACTGTTATGCTCAAAAAGTAACAGCGATGAGTGCAAAAGATTTCGTCAATAAAAATTCTACGGATCAAAATATAAAAAGTATTTTTGCTTCAGACGGTAAACAAATATTGTGTGGCTCTACTGACAGAATGTGTGACAGAGAAACGGATGTATGTTTAAGATGCACTCAAAGAGAAAATGAGACTTTTCTTGGAATTACCGTAGTTGGTGATGTTAAAGACATAGGTAAATGTGTAAAAAAATCCGAATTCGATCCTAATAATCCGCGTGCATCATGGAAGGGGTGTTTTTCTGTTGGTGGTAGTGCCAAAGTCCTAGGAACGGGTGTCGAGTGGTCAATGAAACTTACTCAAGAGCCTAATGGTTTTATTTCTAAAACTTCTGTAAAGGTAATAGGAATCAATTTATACAAAAACAAAGAAGAGTTTACAGATACTAACGGAAAAAAATATAGATTATTTATGGATGCGCGTGAAGCTACCGTAAACTATGGCGAAAAAGGTTTTAGAGGATGTGAAATTCTTCCGGTAAAAATATACAATATGCAAAGTTGCTTTTTCTGTCCGATATCCAGAATAATTTTTAAGGCCATAAATGAGGTAACGGAAACAGCTTTTACAAGCTTTGGGTCTTCATTTCTGTCATTAATGGTAATGATTTATGTTATTTGGCTTGCCTTTGTTACTTTGCAACAAGTTTTTGCAATGACTAAAAAAGACACCTCGGACTACATAGAAATCATAATAAAACAGACGTTTAAGTTTATGTTGGCTTATTTTTTATTATATAACGGAGAGTTTTTATTTAAGATTTTTATAAATCCCATACTGTCAACAGGTCTTAGAATGGGCGAGATGATACAGGATGGTGATTTGTTGCAACCATCCAAAGACGTTGATACCGCCGAAGTTGTAATCAGTGGAGGATATTATAACGCAAAAATGACCAGCGGTGAAACATTATACGCTCAAATCGAAAGTTATCTGTCTGCGATACAGTCTCAAATGGCATATATGCAAGCGATCGGAACCTCATTATTTTGTGTCGGAACCAGACAACTTGTGCGAGGATTCATAGCAGTCTTCACGGGAGACATGGAAGTACTGTCTTCCGGTATAAGAATGATGTTTTTAGGCGGGATTTTGACAGTTTGCGGATTTTTGATGAGTCTGGTTTTTGCTTTTTATTTTATGGATGCTATTTTACAACTTGGTATGCTTGGAATGATGTTGCCGTTAATGATTGCCGGTTGGCCGTTTAAGGCTACGGCAAGCTATGCATCAAAAGGTTTAAGCACTTTGTTAAATACATTCTTTGTGTTCTTCTTTACCGGTTTTGTCATAAGTGTCAATATTATACTTGCAGATCAATCCATTTCATTTTCTAACCAAGTTGAAAAACAAACTATATCAACCAGTAATGAAACCGGTGTCGGTGTGACTGTAGTTGCAGATCAGGCTGACGGACTGGGTGCTATTGCTAAATCCATGAACGAACAAAATATCGAAACTTTAAGAGACGCTACCAATATTGGCGGTTCGGGATTCTTGTTGTTAATCTTTGCATCATTGTTTGGATTTAAGTTTATATCGCAAGTAGCTCCATTAGCATCAAAACTATCAGAAGGCGGAGCTATGAGCGGAGGAATTGTCGGTGATATAGGTACAAAGGGTATGTCTATGGCAAAAGGCATGGCAAGCAAGGTTACAAAACCGGCCATGAATGCTGTTGGTGACAAATGGAGAGAAAAAGGAGGCATCGCCGGAATAGCAACTCAAGCTTTAGCTAATTCTAGAAACAGGCGTAGCGATAGAGCAGCCGCAAGAGGTGATACCGACAAGGCTGAAAAATTAAGACAAAAGGCTAATAACGCTCAAGACGCCACCGAAAAAATAAAAATGTGGCGACAAAGTGTCAACAGTTCAAAAGATAAGAAATAACATTAAAGATGTTCAAGAAAATCAGGAGCATTGCGACAAGATTCTTAAGCCAAAGGGTGCTTGGCAAAAACCTCATTAATCATTTTAGTATTAACCACATGAGTATATATTTCCGTTGTTGAAATACTTTCGTGTCCGAGCATAGATTGAACAGAGCGCAAATCGACATCTTTATCCAACAGATGAGTGGCAAAAGAGTGTCGTAACGTATGCGGTGATATTTTTTCGCTGTCAAAACCGACTTCAATAGCTAATTTTTTAATATTCTTAAAAAAAGTATCTCGAGTAACATGACCGGAAATAGCTGTTTCTGACGGAAACAAAAAAGGATTAACCTTTCCTTTATATAAGAAAGATCGTAATTCCATCCATTCTAAAATACAATCTAATGCTTCTTTGGCAATAGGTATAATCCGCTCCTTAGATCCTTTGCCTTTAACCAACAAATGCTGTTTGCTTTCATTTATACAATTTAGCGGTAGAGATACCAATTCCGAAACCCTTAATCCGCAAGCATACATAAGTTTTAACATAACGGCGGTACGCTGAAAACAAAATTTATTATTATTTTCGGCTGTTTCGATTAAAAGTTTAACGTCTTCTCTTGATAAAAAATTAGGTAACGTTTTATTTTTTTTGGGTATATCAATATCATCCGTCGGGTTTTTTATAATTTCTTTTTCATTTAGCAAGAATTTAAAAAACATCTTAATTGCTGATATTTTACGACATATTGAAGATCTTTCATAATTTCCTTTATAAAGATGATGTATAAAATTTTGAATATCGCTTTGAGAGATATTAACAAAGTTATCACCCAAAAAATCTATCATTTGTTTCAAATCATTTTCATACGAAACAACAGTATTCACCGAAGCACCTTCTTCGGCGACCAAAGTATCCAAAAAATCTTTTATAAAAATATTGTCGGGCATTATTCAACGTTTTGTTCAACGTGTTCAACTTCTGCCGGAATTTCGGTAAACGAAACAAAACAGGCAAAACCGATGACAATAGCGACTATAATATAATATAAAAGATTAGATTTTTTTTGACGCATTTTAATTTCCTTAAAAAATATGTTGCTAAAAAAATATGATGTTTATATATTTAGCACATAATTTTTGAAAGATAAATTAAAAATGAACATACAAACAAATAAAATAATACTACTTGTCGGGCTGATGGGAAGCGGTAAGACCTCAGTCGGTAAAAGATTGGCACAAAAGCTAAACCTTCCGTTCATTGATGGCGATCGAGAAATAGAAAAAGCGGCAGGCCTCAGCCTTGTTGATGTTTTAAAATGCTTTGGAGAAGATGAGTATCGTGCCGGCGAGGCCAGAGTAATGAAACGATTACTTGGCGGAGAGCCATGTGTATTGGCATCCGGCGGAGGTTCTTTCGTTTGTGAACAAACCAGAAAACAAGCCAAAGAAAGAGCTATTACAATATGGTTGAAAGCCGATGTTGATGTTTTGTATAATCGTACCAACGGCAGACAGCACCGCCCTTTTTTACAAGGGGATGATATTGCCTTAAAAGATAAAATAGAAAATTATATCAATGAGGAATATCCTTATTATTCGCAAGCAGATATAATTGTCGAAACCAAAAACGAGCAAGTGGGCGACACTGTTAACAGAGTGATAAAATCCTTAGAAAGTTTTTTGGCAAACGCCTAAACATAGCTTTGCAGAATTTTTTTGACGGTTTCTACCGATTTTTCCGGTGCCTTGTTCCAAAAATCAAAATATTGCTCATAATGGTTCTCGATGCCGGGAGTGTCGCTTATGATTCTGATTGCCAAAAAAGGTACATTATACAGGTGGCATACTTGAGATATTGCGGTTGATTCCATATCAACAGCCAATGCTGACGGAAATTTTGTCTTTATATCTTTTAAGGTGTTTATATCAGTAACAAATACATCGCCCCCGACAATCAGACCGGTATGAATTTTGAGGTCTGTTTGGATGCTCTGAGCAATCTCAATAAGTTTTTTATCTCCTTCAAATTCAGCCGGAAGATCAGGTATCTGACCTATCTGACATTCTTCACCGCACCAAACGTCATGATAGGTTGTTTTTGAGGCCAAAACAATATCCATAACACTCAAATTTTTATCAATTCCGCCGGCCAATCCGGTGTTTATAATAATGTCGGGTTTAAAGTTATTAATCATTTCAACGCAAGCGCAAGCAGCATTAACCTTCCCGATTCCGCTTTTCATCAAAACAATTTCGTTTTGTTCGATAACCCCTTCTATAAAGGTAATATGGTTGTGTTGTCTTTGTGTTTGATTTTTCAAAATACTTTTAACCAAATCAAACTCGCTTTGCATCGCAACAATTATGCCGGTTTTCATAAACGGTAGCCTTTCAAATTTTTATTTTTATAAAATTATAACAATAATAAAAATTTATACAATAATAAATACTGTTTTTTAATATATGACGGCTACAATACGAGTAAATGAACATTCAAAGGAGATAAAAAATGGAAAAGCTCTTGGCTTTTGATATAGGTGGCACAAAAATTGCTTATGCGCTTATTGATAAAAACGGCAATTTTGTAACCGAAGTGACAAAACAGGCAACACCGGATAGTTCAGAAAAGATATATGATTTGCTAAAAAAGACTATTTCCGAATATGAAAAAGATATTATCGGTACAGCCATTGCCACTGCCGGCGCAATTAATAAAGAAGGCAAAAAAATAACATCTCACGTCGGCAATCTTCCCGAAGGCTATAACAAGTTAGATTTTATGAGTTTGTCAAACAAGCCTGTTTTGTTGGAAAATGATGCCAATTCTGCCGGTTGGGCAGAATTTGCCATAGGTTCGGCAAAAGGGTGTCAAAACGTTATCACTTTAACTATCGGTACCGGTGTCGGTTCGGGAATAATTGTCGAAGGTAAATTATTGAAAGGCAAATCAGGCGCGGCCGGTGAAATGCATTTTCCCATTGATAGTTGCAAAAAACGTAAATGCACTTGCGGAATAGATGATTGTTTCGAAATATATGCTTCCGGAACGGCATTAAATTTATATGCTAAGGAATATATGAGCGAAAATGCTACCGGTTATGATATTATTGAACAGAAGTCAACCAATCCGAAAGCAAGAAAGGCTTTTGATGAATGGCAAGGAAAGCTGTTGCAAGGTTTGATAATGTTAGGCAATATTTTTGATCCCGAAATGATAGTTTTGTCCGGTTCTTTATCAAAATTTATTGAATATGAAAGGCTGAATAAACAAGCCAATGAACAGATTTTGACCCAACCTTTTGTTTTAAAGGAAGCAAAATTTGAAAATAATGCCGGCATGATAGGTGTCGCCATGCTGTATTTTGATAAAAACTTATAAGATTATTTTTTTTAACAGGGTTGATGACCTGAAATGTCATCGCCCAGCAAAGTCATTCCTCGCTCGGCGCTTCAGCGTCCGTGCGTCTAGGAATCTCATCTTTGCGTCAGCGCTAATATAATAAAAACAAAGAAGATCCCTAGACCTCACTACGTTCGGAGGGATGACAATATAAATTTAAACAGAAGATGTCATCGCTTGAGTGAGCTTTAGCGAACGAGGTTAGCGATCTTCAAATTAGTTTTAAAAAAAGCGGAAGACGCCTTACCGCACTCCGCTAACGCTCCGTTTAGGGCATGACAATATTGATTAAAACAAAGAAGATCTTCCTTTTTTAAAAAACAATTCGACCTAATCTTATAGAGTCTTTTGTAAAAACAAGCTCAAAACGCTTATTTTGTAACAAAACTGTCAAGAACAAAGCGTTTACAAATATTTAAGACTTGTGAATTTTTTGTTACAGGGTTTTTTTTATAGTATAAACAATAGGTTAATCGTTTTTTTGCACAAGAGTTTTTGCTGGCAAAATCTTCCAAAATCAGATATGATTAAAGAGTATATTAAGTTTTGCAAAATTTTAAAGGAGAATAGTTATGAATTTTATTAAAAATAATATTTGGACAATATGTTTAGTAGCATTGTTCTGCGTATTCGGTTTTGCCGGTGATGCAGCTGCCGGTGGCTCAGTTGTTGGCACTGCAACGGATAAAGCTAGAAATGTATTTGCATCAGTTAAGACAATCATCTTCATTGTTGGCGGTTTCGGTCTTGTCGGTATTGCATGGGGAGCTATTTTTGGTAAAATTAACTGGAAGTGGTTTGCTGCTTTGGCCGTAGGTTTGGCTATCTTGGCTGCCGCCGGTTCTATCGTAGAATACGCAACAGGTTCTACCGAAGCTGGTATGGCTGGTTCTGATACATTTGGTAATATGTAATATTGATACCAAGTATAAAAGGTCCGAGGCTCTCAAACTTAAGAGCCTCGGACCAAAACCAAACACAACAGGCCGAGGCAATAAGGAAATAAAGGTCCTTGAGGCGGAGGTCTTTTCTTGAAAAACAAATTGAGTTTATTCTTGTGTCTTAAAAAACTAAGGTATAAAAATAAGTTCAAGATATGCTCAAGAGGAGGGCGTTATGATAAATATAAAAACTATTATAAAAGCGGTGTTGATAGCTTTATTTATCTGCGTTTGTTCTGTTGATAGTGTATATGCCCAAACTCCGCCGGTATCAAATACAGACCAAGATCCCACTTTTTGTGGAGCTAGCGATGGTGGGGTATTTGAAGAATTGGTTATGACCGGGCAAAAGATATTTAATCGTCTTCGTGATTTAATATATGTGGTAGCCGGATTCGGTATTATTGGCGTTGCTGTTGGCGGTTTCTTCGGTAATATGAATTGGAAATGGCTTGGTGCAATAGTGATTTCACTTGTTGTCATAGCCTCTGCCGGAGAGTTGGTTATCCTTTTGACCGGATGTGAGCAGTACGGAACAGATCTTATTACCAATACATTGGAGGCACCGGCACCAGCGACAGAAGCTGTCGAACCATAAAAGTTTTGTTTTAAGTTGGTTGAAAAAAATAGCAAAAAAACAAAAAGGAGGAAGCCATGTTAAACATATCTAAAATAAGCAAAATGCTTTTAGTATCAGGATTGGTATTGGCTTTTTCCTGTGTTGCCTTTAACTCAAATTATGCCTATGCGGCAGATGATTGTAAAACAGCGCGCAAAGCACTTGAAGATAAGGAAAAAGAATTAAATAACGCCACCAAAAAGCTGGAATCAGCCAGAAAAGATATGAATAATGCAACAAAAAAGTGTATAAACAAAGGCACAGCGCTTGAGAATTGTGATGAGTATAAGACGGCAAAAGGAAAAGTTACTACCGCCGAAGACGAATTAAACAAGGTAGAAAATCCACAAGATGGCAAAACAATCCAAAAGCTACGTGCAGAAGCATCTACGGCCTGCGCCGGCAAATCAGATGCCAATAATTATGAAGGTGGCGGAAAAGAAGCTGAACAAACAATGAACAATGCAGAAGCAAATAAAGATCAAGCATATGCTAGAATGATGGAAGCTTGTGCAGGTAAAGGTAGCAATACGCCGGAATGTAGAAATGCTGAAGCATTTTATGATAGTGCTGTACAAGAATATGAAGCCGCCCAAGAAGAATATGACAGCTATTACAACCAAAAAAGTGAAGAAAAAGATAATTACGATAAGACGAAAACTGATCTTGATACAGCTAAAGAAAATACAGAAAAAGCTGAAAAAGATATGCAAAAAGCCTGTGCAGGAGGAATGAACACCGAAGCATGTATGGATGCTCAATACAAATATAAAGAAGCACAAGATAAGGAAAAAAAAGCACAAGACGAATATGATGATGCAGAAAAAGATTATAACAAGGAAAAAAGAAAGGCTGAGAAAGCTGTAAAAGAGGCTAATGAAGATATTGAAAAATTCTGTACACCTGGAAGTCGCAGATACAACGAAAAGAAATGTGAAGAAGCAAAAGATGCCAAGGACAAAGCTGAGAACAACCCCATCTACAAAGATAATCATCCCGATAAACCGAAAAATGGCAATTCTTCTGAAAATGATGAAAAGCCAGAAGTTGTGATTAACAATGTTGATGATGCCTTAAATAATAACGTAACAGCGGCTGATTTACGTAATTTAGAAACTGAACTATTGGAGAAAGACGCGGAACTAAGTGCTGCTGCGCAAGAAAGAAGTAGGTTGGAACAAGAAAAAAATATAGCTTGCGCCAAACCAAAAAGTAAAGAATGTCGAGAGGCAAATGCTGCGTACGAACAAGCAAAATTAGCTGAAGAAAGAGCCCAAGCCGAGTATAATAAAGCTCAATCAGAATATACTAACGCTAAGGAAACTAAAGACGCCGTTGATAAATATATGGATGAAAACTGCAACAGTTCTAGTAGTGCAGAATGCATAAAAGCGCAACAAGACCGTTATCAGAAAGAACTTGATGATGCAAAAAACAAACTGGAAGATGCCAAGGAAAGAGAAGCGAAAGCCCAAGCAGAGCTGACCGCGGCAAATGCTGCGTATAATAAGGCATTAGCAGAGCAAACAGAAGCTTGTAAAAAACCGAAAAGTAAAGCTTGTAAAAGAGCCACAGAAGCATTGGAAGAAGCTCTTGCTCGAAAGAATAAGGCAGAAGAAGATTTGGCCATTGCCAAAGAGGATGTTGCGGCATTTGAAAAAATTGTTGAGGATTCAGAAAAATCATTAAATGAGTGGAATAAAAAAGCTGACGAGGCAGCTGCCGAAGAAGCCAAGCGAGCCGAGGAAGAAGCCAAAGCCGACAGAAAGAAAAAAGCTGAAGAGATATGTGCACAATACGGTGATGAATCTGTTCAATGTAAAACTGCAAATGAAAGAATAGAGAATCCTGATCATCGAGGATATATAAGGGTTATAAACCAAGGCGAAGAGGTAGCAGAACTAGGCTTTAATTATACAAAAAGCGATGATGCCGACGTGTTTGAAATGGTAACGCGTCGCGCCGCATATATCATTATCAGTATCAAGCCGATAGTCTACATTTTTGCTGGATTTGGTTTAATCGCTTTTGCCTGGGGTGCCATATTTAATAAAATTTCATGGAGGCATTTTGCCAATATTTCCATCGGACTGTTTTTGGTTGCCAATGCCGGTCGATTAATCGAATATATGGTAACCAACGGCGATGGAGATAACTATTATATCGGTCAGTGGAAAGATAGTGTGAATAAAGAGAAGAAAAACGAACTTTCGGCAGCCTTAGGTGATACGTATTATACATACTCTTACCAAGAGATTAATTTACAAGAAGAGTGGGAGAAGAGACAAGAGGAAGAAAAAAATAAACAACCGAAAAAAGAAGATGATACGACAACAAAAGATAACGACGAATCGGCAGACCTGAGTGATGTTGTGAAAAAAGCAACAGAAGGTGTGACAGATAAGGACAAATTCTGTCAATCAGGTCTAGGCCTAGGTAATGGTGGTTTTAAGGAATGCATAAAAGATGTTGTCGGCGCAGTTAAACACGTGACCGATTCTATACAAACAACGATAGCTACAGTACAACATATTCAAAACAGAGTAGAGGACATTAATAATGCCAAAGAAGGTCTCCAAAATGCATTTGATCAAATGACAAATGGCGATGTATTTGGTGGTTTGGGTGGAATCTTAAATAACATTGGTAAGATAGATACAGCTGCTAATAGTGCAGGAAGTGCATTTGACAAAGGATTTAATAATGTTTGGGATAATATGTCAAATATAGGTGATTCCAGCAATGTTCAAAGTGATAATCTGCTGAATATTTTGCAAATTGGAGTAGGTTCTGCGGGAGGTGCAACAGATTCTTGGAACAATTATTTCAATGGCGGTGGTGGTTCTTCCGGAGGGGGGCAATAACTCTTCTTATGGCGGTAGCTCCGGTGGTGGTAGTTCGGGAAGTGTAGACGATTCTTCCAGTGCAGGAACTATGACACCTCAGGGAGGGTATCAACAAGCAGCAAACGATGAGCGACAAAAGAAAGAAGACGTTAGTAAAAAAGAAAATTAGTTAAATGGACTAATTATCGCAAAAACTTAGCGGTATTATTACCGAATTGGATAAGCTTAAAGAGTAAATAAGTTCGAGATATTAACTTATTGTTCATAAAAATAAGGTACACTATAATTGTTATAGTGTGCCTTATTTTAGCTTAAATAGCTGTGGTAAAAGCACATGCCGATATTGTAAAAAAAATAATGATGTTTTATGATAAACAAGAATTAATACAGATGAGGTCTATATGCGTGAGGTTATTCTAAAAGCAGTAGCTAACCCTCCAAAGATATTATGGGGGCCGTTTCTTCCTGTATTGGTAAACTTAGGAATTCAATTTCCGCTAATGTTTATGTTTATGGGGGTTTTCGGCGTTAACCCTTTGTGGTTTATGGTTTCTTTGTTGGTTGGTCACGTTGCGGCGGTTATATCCGGTGGAAAAGAGCCTCATATCTCATCAATGATACAAGCATATGGTCCGACTTCCCAAAAAACAAACAACCTCTATCCTGTAAAGGGGAATAAATTTGCGCCCTGATTATGATTTTTTTTCGATCTTTGTTGAAGGTCTGACTAATATTGAAGTCATTATTGCTATAATCGGCTTCATTTCAGCTGCGGCATTTGCCGGATTTTGGGCTACCAAATTCGGTCACATGGTTTTACCTCATCCTAATGAGTCCCGAGTTTCTGATTTTATGCCGTTTGACAAGCTTTTGTCCGACGGTATGACGATTCGTTGTCAAAACGGATCGCTGGCCAGAGTTTTCAGGGTTACCGGTGTTGATTTGTCGTTTGTCAGTGGTGAAAAAGTTTATTCAATGTACGAGGCCAGAAAAGCTTGGATTGACGGAATGGCAGATTTGCAGGTTACTTGTAGAGTTATTACCGTAAGAGAGCGTGTGCCCTTAAACGAGCAAAAAGGAAACTTTAACAACGAATTATTGTCGACAATTTCCGATGTTTGGCAGGAAAATATCGATAGAGTGTTTTTTAATACTCACTATGTTGTAATTTCTGTTGCAGATAGAAATGAGGCACTAAAAGATTTGAATTATGCTTCCCAATCATTGATCGCAACTCTTAACGAATATGGTGTAAAACCCCTTATCGAAGAAGAAGGTAGTGCGCCGGAAGACAGTCCGTTCATTGTTTATACAAAATTATGCTCTCCGGTATCACGCCCGCAACCTCGTGTCAGAGGCGCAACCGGAGCTCATCTAAATCAATTATTAACTGCTGACCATATTCATTTTACCGGAGAAGAAGGTATTATAAGGTTTTTTTCCGGAGAAAAAGAACTTTTTGAAATAGTTATGGGGATTCGCTCCTCCGGTGACTATATGGATGAATCTATGATAGCTTCACTCATGTCGTTGGATTGTGAGTTGGTTATGCTTCATAACATAAAGCCGATGTATAAGCCTCATGCCAGAGCGTTATTGATGCAACAACAGCGCATGGCAGCAATGACAAGTTTTTCCGGCGATGTTATCAATCAATATAGTGAAGTTTTGTCGGCAATCGAAGATAGCGATACTGATCACCAATCTTTGGCAGAATACGCTATGGCAATTATATTAAGGGGTGAAACAAAAGAAGAGTTGGATTATGGCGAAAGTGAGGTTCAGCGTATTTGTCGTCTGTTTTCGGTAACTCCGGTACGAGAGGGGTGGGTCGCTCAAGCAACGTTCTTCAATCAGTTTCCTACTTACGAAACCCTCCCGAGAACATATAGGTATTTGTCTCGAGTTGTTGCTACGGCCATTTCATTTGACAAACCGGCCGAAGGTTTCTCAAAGTCTGACTGGGGTATGGGAGCAATTTCGGTATTCAGAACAACATCTGGTTCGGCATATAGATTTCAATTCCATGTGTCATCAGAGGATTCTGCCGTTGCCCACTGCTGTATTATCGGTCCTACCGGTCAAGGTAAAACAACGTTGCTTACATTTTTGGCCGGACAAGCAATGCGCCATCCGGACCTAAAAGTATTTTTCTTTGACAGACACTTGGGTGCCCGTATTTTTACTCATGCGGTTCAAGGTTCATATATCGGCTTTGACGGCGACGAAAAGAACGTTTCTATTAATCCGTTCGACTGCGCAAACACCCCAGGCAACAGGGCATTTTTAAGGCGTTGGCTCAGGGCTATTACTCTGGTTGATGATGCTGTTTCCGAAAAAGAAATTGCTCGTGCGGTTACAACGGCCTTTGATTATTTGCGACCGGAAGAACGTATGTTATCCAACCTATACAAAAGTTGTTTTTCGCCGACCGGAAATATGCGCCGAGAACTTTTTAAATGGGTTAATCCGGATCAATATGGTAATATTTTTAATGCTCAAGAAGACAGTCTGGACTTAAAAAGCAAAAGATTTATGGCTTTTGACTTTACACATATTTTTGAAGATGACACCTTAGCACCTGCAGTTATTAGTTATATCATGCACCGTATCCAAACCGAAACAGGTGATAGCGGTATGCCGGCTTTAATTATGATCGATGAAACGGCTCCTATGTTAAAGCACCCGATGTTTAGAGATTATTTTATGATCGGTTTGCAAGAAGGTCGTAAAAAACGCCAAGCTTATCTTTGTGCTTTTCAACAACCGAATGTAATCGATACTTTAGGTGTGGGTGAAGTTATTCGTGGTCAATGCCAAACCGTTCTATTCTTCAGAAATCCGCAAGCAATGCAAGAGGATTATCTCAACTGGAACCTGACAGAAGCCGAAATGGATTTTATTTTTGGTCGCTCATATCGTGATTTTCCATATGCCATTTTGTTGTCGAGACCGGCAACAGGCGAGTCGGTAATTATAGATGTTGATTTAAGCGGATTAGGCCCGTATTTGAAGATCTATAACTCTGGAAGAAAGAATGTGTTGTTGGTAGAAGACTTGGTTAAAGAATATGGTGAAGAGAACTTTGTTACAAAATATTTAAATATTTAAAAACAAGGCTCAAAGTTATTTAATATAAAAGGTTTTTGTGCTATTATAAAATATTATGATGGTGACTTGTAGGAGAGAGCTCATGAAAATACGTTTTATCGTTATATTGTTGAGTATTTTGAGTATGTCGACAATGTCATTTGCCGGTGTTCCGACGGTTGACATTCTTGGAACTCCTCAGGCCTTCATAGAAACAGTTCAAACAACAGCCAGCAAAATTGAAAATTCTAAGCAAGTGCTTACTATGCAAGAAACCATGTCTAAGATAGGAAGCGCCAGATCTTCTGTTTCCGATTTTATAAACAAACAAAAAGATGCAGCTAACGAGTATAAAGAAAAAATGGATGAATATGTTGCCAGAGGCGAAGATTATAAGGCAAAATTTGAGGCATATAAAGAAGAAAGCCTTAAATATGTCGGACAAACGGAAGAAGATAAAGATGTGGAAGAAGGAGAAGAAGGAGAAGGAGA
>JAFVWM010000066.1 GCA_017501665.1 Alphaproteobacteria bacterium
CCCTAAATTTTTATAAATCGAAAAAACCACGTTTCAAGTGACCACATTGGTCTCTTGAAATTTACGAGCATAAAAGTGGTAAAAGGGTCACAACGACCCTTCACCAAAAATCTGACGCAGTATTCATATACCGGAATCTGCATTCGTGGGGGCAGTTATTAAATATTTCCACACAATTGAAAAGCGTTATAAACATGTGATATAATTGAAAAATGAAGGGAGATATATTTATGATTTACTGCACGGGCGATACACATGGCGATTGGACTAAATTCTCTACAAAAATATTTCCTGAACAAAAAGAAATGTCGCGTGATGATTTTGTAATTGTTTGTGGTGATTTCGGTTTGTGGAATGATAACAATGAAGAAAATTATTGGTTGAAATGGTTGAATGACAAACCGTTCACAACACTTTTTGTTGATGGCAACCACGAAAACTATACACGTCTGAACAGTGAGTTTGAAACTGTTGATTTTCACGGCGGTAAAGCCCACAAAATTCGTGATAATATTTATCATCTGATGCGCGGCTATGTTTTTGATATTTGCGATAAAAAGATATTTGCTTTTGGCGGTGCAAAAAGTCACGATATTAATGACGGAATTCTTGACCCAGCCGACTTTAAAACAGAAAGAGAATTTAATGAAGAATACAAGCGCTGGTCAAAAGCCAATAAGATGTTTCGCGTAAACAACATTTCTTGGTGGAAAGAAGAAATGCCAACTGAAGAAGAAATGAGGTTTGGATTAAATACACTTGCCGAACACAATTATGAAGTTGACTTTATAATCACTCATTGCGCTCCCCAACAAGTTGTCGCAATGTTTTCAGGTGGTTGTTATAAATCCGATGAGTTAACTGAGTATTTTGATATCGTTAATGAAAAGGTTAAATTCAAAAAATGGTTTTTCGGACATTATCATGACAACAAACAAATAATGTGTGACTTCATTATGCTTTACGAACAAATAATCAGAATTGCTTAAATCAAAATCAAACATTTTTAGGGAACAAATTGAACTTATTTACAGTCAGTTTGTTCTCTAAATTTTTATTACGAGCCGAAAAAGAAAAATCTGACCGATTGAAACTTCAAAATCTGACCGATTGGAAAATCAACGGCTAATTTATATCCGTTGATTCAACTGTAACATAGTGTTCTCAAAATAAAATATCGTTACAGTTGTAGTAACGGACCATTTTGACCCATTACTGTATCCGTAACACCATAATCATAATTTTTTGCGTTACAGTTATAGTAAGTGATCTTTTGGGTCACTTACTACTTCCGTAACACGCTCACGGTAAGCTTTTTGTCTGCAGGCGTTACTGCAGTACACCGCCCCGGTCCTTTTGGGTGTAAAAGTATTACCACAGCTTTTACATACGGTGTTTTCCCGCTTTGCAAATCTGCTCTTTCGTCTTACATGCTTTGTACCGATATTATCAAATCTGCACTCATAGCAAAACTTCACACAGTGAACCTGTGTGAAATATACCCGTTCACAACCCTTGCAGATAATCCTCCTGACGGGTGCATATTCATCCCCTCTGCCGGAAATCTGCAGATACCAGATGTATTTCAGTTCCTCCTGATTTTCGTATTCATATTCAGCACGTGCCATTTTTACATTCTCCTTTATTGATAGTTTAGTGATTCGGGAAACTACTGTGTTATCCCTTTAAGTCTCTTGCCAAAAGGCGGATAACCTTGTGTTTTCCCTCCTCTGATTATTTAATGTAGAAAAAATCGAAAATCATACAGAATCACGAAACAGTAAAAAACGATGTGCGAAACAAGGCTCAAAGCCTTATATATCAAGGAGTTTCAGCACATATATAATTTTTAGTACAATATTCGAAACAAAGATTTTTATATAATTATCTTTAAAACCCATAAAACAAAAAAA
>JAFVWM010000067.1 GCA_017501665.1 Alphaproteobacteria bacterium
TTAAATCCCTTCAAAATATTTTCATAGTTATCAAACATTGTATCAAAGTTGTTTGCCCCTATGAGCATTACTGCCACTTTAGGCTTTAAATCATAAACCGATACCTTAAGACGTTTTTCAAGACCAAAGGTCGTTTCACCACCAATTCCGCGATTAAGAACAAGATATTGCGGAAAGTATTTTTCAAGATCGTATCCGTCGGTAAGGCTGTCGCCAAGGAATGCAACGTCCACCTCATAGTCATCATATTTCTCGTTTTCCGCTGTATACATAGCAAGCTTTGCGTCATAATACTCCTGCACCGCTTTTAATAATTGCTCCTTCTCTCGCTTTTGCGGCAATGCCACAGTAAAAATATATGTAAGACTTACCCCTATAGCCAATAAAATAGAGAACGCTACGGTTGCAAGAATAATCTTCCTCTTTTTAGTCATAAAGAACCCCTCCTAATTTGTTAATCATCTTAAAAGTGCCCGTTAAATTCTTATTTATCGTTTAGTTTATTATAGCACAAATTTCGCATTTTTTCAATATATTCACCTACCGTATAACGGAAAAAACTATCGTTCAGTCGATAAGGCTATCGTTCCATTGATAAGGTTTTCGTCCAGTAGTTATAACTTATAAAAAAAGAGCCATGCAAAAGGCGGTTAAACACTCCTACAAGGCTCTGATGTTTACTTACAAAAAGGAAATAATTCCCTATATGCAAAGAAAAAAAGGTCTGACACGATTGTATCAAGCATTTGCTTTTCTTATGGCAACGTCACACAATTTTAATACAATTGCATACACTAAGCCTTGTAATCGTTAAATTGTTTCGTTTTGCATACCCCTATTTATAAACGATAAATTGGGATTTATCTAAATTTCTCTAGGCGGAATAATTGTTCCTCATCAACAACATCAATACCATTTTTATATTTATATCCCATTTTTTTATAGAATTCACAAGCGGTAATTGAAGCTGGAATTTCTACACGCTTTGCTCTTAAAAAGTATTCATCTTTTTCTAATGCTTCAATTATCTTTCGTCCTACACCCTTACCTTGATATTCTGGCAAAACAAAAATATTGAACAAACTACTTTCATCTTCTTTTCCCCAATATGAGCCTATTGCTCCACATCCTACAATAATATCATTATCTTCAATTACATAAAAATGAGTCCAAGACGCTCTTTCAACTACACCCTCTGGTGTAAAAATTTTCACATCATTTTCAATATACTCTTTTGAATAATCTTTTATATTTGTTGTCTTTAAAGTCTTAATAATTAATTCTGACACCTCATTTGCATCACTATTATGGAATCTTCTTACTATATATTTATCGCTCATATTAACCTCCGACAAATTCTAATTTATCAGTCAATTTTTACGTATAAATTATATCAAAAAATAATTAAAATGTCCATTAATGCGAGACAACAAAAAAGACTCCACTTTCGTTGAGTAAGAGCCTCACCTGATTAACTGCCATAATCTGCATACCCTAAATCATATAATCGTTAAAAGGTTAAGCCAATTATGCAATTCTACGTTAAAATGCACTTACAAAATATACTCTAAAAAATATAAAAAGCATATCACTAGGCTATACGGGGGGGCTTGACCCCTCAAAAAACAACAAAAAAAGGCTTAATACATTGTATCAAACCTGATTTACTATAATGGCAACGTTACACAATTTTAATACAATTGCATACCCTAGAGGCATTTTTCATACCCCTATTTCTGAACGATAAATTGGAATTTGATGATTAAAAAA
>JAFVWM010000010.1 GCA_017501665.1 Alphaproteobacteria bacterium
ATGAAATCAAAGCTAAATATGATAACGGAGTGTTGAAGTTGACTCTGCCGAAAAAACAACAGACATTGCCCGAGGTTAAACATCTCGAAATTGAATAAAATTCAAGCGGGGCCGGGTGAAATATCTCGACCTCGCTTTTAATATATATTGAAGGAGTGAATCGATATGAAACAATTTGAAATTAAACTTCCGTTAATAAATGATATTAAAGAATTTGTTAATATTATGAGCCGTCATTCGTATGCAGTAGAGGCGGTATCAGGAAGATACAAGGTAGATGCAAAATCAATTATGGGCCTTTTCAGCCTGGATTTAAGTAAACCCATAAAGATTAATGCATATACAAATGATGATAAATTAAAAGAAGAACTCAGTCGCTTTCTTGTTGCATGAAGCGAGTGAGTTTTTTTGATATTATAATGAAAACAAAGCCTCAGAGGATAATCTCCAATCATAAAGACGGAAAATCCAAAAAAATTTTCCGTCTTTATTTATCTTTTAGTTTTAATTTAACAACTTGTAGAGCATACGCGGTCTGCCTCCGGTTTCATAGTTCATATCCGCAATAACCATTCCCGCTTCCACAAGATGTGCCATATATCTTCTTACAGTAACGCCCGTAAGTCCTACTTTTTCTGCAATTTCATCACCTGTGAGCCATTTGCTTTTGTTTTCTTTTAAATGTTCAATAATAGTTTGCAAAGTCTTTTCCTGTATGCCTTTCGGATAAAGCTCGTTTGTTGTTTTTCTTGATTTATCTATCAAAAAATCAATGTTTTTTTGATTCACCCGTTCTAAATCTTTCAAAGCCTCTGCCTGTGTAATAAATTTATCAAGCGCCATCTTAAAGCGTTCAAAAGTAAATGGCTTTATCAAATAATCAACTACACCAAGATGCAATCCCTCTTTTAATTGCTCTCTTTCATTAGCTGCCGTTACCATTATAACATCAACAGGAATTTGTTTTTTTCTTATCTGTCTAAGTGTTTCAAAACCATCCATGTATGGCATATATACATCGAGAATAATCAAATCGACATCATTATCCTCAAGGTATTCCAAAGCACTTTTTCCATCGCTACATTTATTTGAAACAGTAAAATCTTTATGACGGCTTACAAACTGTTCGTTTATCATTGCAACCATTGGATCATCTTCAACTATTAAAACTTTATACATAATGCACCTCCTAAGATTTATTTTGAAAAATGACGGTAAATGATGTACCCACATTTTCCTGTGATTCAACCGTTATTTTACCGCCTATAGCTTCGACCATTTCCTTTACCTGATACAATCCAGTTCCTCGGCCTTCACCTTTTGTGGAAAAGCCGTTATCGTAGATATGTTCAAGATTATCTTTACTTATTCCGATTCCTGTATCCTCAACAGTTATCAGAAGTGCATTTTCACGGGAATATATACCGAAGCGAAGCTCTTTCTGCCTTTGAATATCCTTTATATTAATAGCTTCAAATGCGTTGTCTATAAGATTCCCTATAACAGTTACCATAAGTTCAGATGGAAGAAGTAAATCTGTTTTAGAATAATGGCTTTCATCGTTTAAAATAAACTTTATATTCAGTTCTGAAGCTCTTGCACTTTTGCCTATTAAAAGTGCTGCTATACTTGGCTCGTCAACGACTGACATTATTTTACTGATGGTTTCTCTCTGCACAATAGAAATATTTTCAATATAAGATACTGCATCGTCATACATTTCCATTTGTATCAGTCCCATTATAACATGAAGCTTGTTTGTGAAATCGTGATTATTTGCTCTCATTGAATCCACAAGATACCTTGTTCCTGCAAGATCTTCCATCAGCTTTGTGTATTCTTCACGGTTATGAAGAATTGCAACTGCCCCGATAATATCATCTTTTTCCTTGATAGGTATGCAGTCAATCAAAACATTGCTGTTATCAATGCTTTGCTCCTGAATATTAAACTCTTTTTCGCCTGTGCTGATGACATTTTTTATGAAACCGTCATTACAGCAATCGGTAAATGGTGTGTTTATAAGCTCTTTTGCTTTTTTCTTGCCAAGCATTTTTGCTGCAGAGCGATTTGCAAACTGAACAACTCCGTTTTTATCTACGGCAAGTACCCCCTCATTTAATGATTCCAAAATATTATCACGAACTTGAAACATTGCCGAGAAAACATTTGGTTCATATCCGTGCAAACTCTTTTTAATAGAGCTTGAAAGTTCTGCAGAAATAATCAGTTCTATTAAAATTGCGGCAATAGTAATGAGCGCGAAGATAAAAAGTATCTGCAAGGTTTCCGCTTTAATATTTTCTAAGAGCAAAATAGTCATAACGAATCCGGTATAATTACCGTTTTTGTCATAAACTGCTGCATATGCACGGCGTTGTGAACCTGACGGTCCGGTTTCATTTGATGTGTAATATTCCTTTGAAACCTTTTCAAATTCAGGAATAGCTCCGTCATATTCAGTGCCGATTAATTCGTGATTAGAATGATACAAACGGATATTCTCGCGACTTACGAAAGAAATAACATCTATATTGTCAAGTGATATTTTAAGAGAGTCAAGATATTCATTCAAAAGCTCAGTTGTTTTTTTATCATCAGGATTTGCAATTTTATCGTCAATGAGTGGAGAACTAGCAACTGCTTCGGCAATATTCTGTAAGTTTTGGTCTCTTTTTTCCACCTCAAAATGGATGTTTATTAAAGTTCCCGAAACACCCAAAAACAAAGCAAGAGTTACAATAAGTACAAGTTGTGTGATAAATATTCTTCTGTGTATGTTTTTTATAGAAATCGTCTTATACTGATTTTTTAAACTCTTTTTTATCTTCATAGCAAAGGTCTTCCTTTTGATTTTTCTTTCTTAAATTATAGCATATAACGCCCAATATTTCAATTTATTAACTTATTTTATCATTTTTGAAAGTAAAATAAATTTTCTGAAATAACAAATCATGTTTATATTTTACATAAAATTGTCAACATTTCTTTGTTGTGATAGGCTTTAATACGAAATAAAAAACAAAGGAGTTTTGTGTTATGAGTTCTATTTTTGAAACAATTATGTTAGTATGCTTTGGCCTGTCGTGGCCAATAAATGTTATTAAGGCATATAAAGCACGGACGGCAAAGGCAACAAGCCTGCCGTTTATCCTCTTAATCTTTACAGGATACATAGCAGGAATAAGTTCAAAGGTTGTGTCGGGGCAGATGAATTATGTGTTTGTGGTTTATCTTATCAACCTTGCTATCGTCCTTTTGAACATTGTGGTATATTTCAGAAATGTCGCTTTAGATAAAAATTCAAGGTAGAGGAGGAGAAACTGATGAAAGATTATAAATTATTAAACG